>CP119312.1:3042500-3680000 GCA_029202405.1 Candidatus Devosia phytovorans
CGGGTCGTCGGCGGGCGTATAGAGCTTGGACTCGGTGATGATGAACTTTTCCGGTTCCGTGCCATCGGCAAGATAGGCCGAGAGCGCGTCGAAGGCGGGGCCGGCCATGTTGGGTGTCAGTTCCACCGTAGCATTGGCTTCGCCGGCGACCATGGCCGAGAAGATGTCCGGCACGCCGTCGATCGAGACGACCTTGATGTCGGTGCCAGGCTTGAGGCCCGCATCCTTGATCGCCTGGATGGCGCCGACGGCCATGTCGTCATTGTGGGCATAGACCGCGCAGATGTCGGCGCCGCCGTTTTCGGCCTTGATAAAGCCTTCCATGACTTCCTTGCCCTTGGCACGGGTGAAGTCGCCGGTCTGGCTGCGGGCAATGGTCAGGTTGGCATGGCCGGCAATGGCCTCCTCGAAGCCCTGCTTGCGATTGATGGCCGGGGTCGAACCCACGGTGCCCTGCAGTTCGACGATCTTGCAGTCGGCATCGCCCACTTCGGCAACCAGCCATTCGCCGGCCGTACGGCCTTCGAGCACCTGATCGGAAGCCACCGAGGTCAGGTAGAGATCTTCTGGTGCGTCGACGCCGCGGTCGAGCAGCATCACGGGGATTTCGGCTTCCTTGGCCTCGGTCAGCACGTCTTCCCAGCCGGTGGCGACGACGGGGGCCACCAGGATGGCGTCAACGCCCTGGGCGATGAAGCCACGGATCGCCTTGATCTGGTTTTCCTGCTTCTGCTGGGCATCGGCAAATTTGAGGTCGATGCCGCGTTCCTCGGCCTGCTGCTTGGTCACCGAGGTTTCAGCAGCGCGCCAGCCGGACTCCGAGCCGATCTGGCTGAAGCCGACGGTGAGACCGCTCAGATTGTCCTGTGCAATGGCGACAGACGTCAAAGCGGTAGCGAGGCTTGCCGCGATGGCAAGCTTGGAAATGATGTTCACGATGTCCTCCCATGTGGTCGCCGCGGCGTGTTCACCTGCAGCGATGGGAGGACGCTATTATAAAGTACTATTATATGTAAATAGCGAAAACGCGCTGTGCATAGTCCGGGCTTGGAGCATAGCCGATGTGCCGGATCAGGCCTTGCACAGGCGGCTCATGGATGCTTTACGGGCGCCTCAATACGCTTTGCGTCCAAGGGTTTTACGGCATGATACGTCTCGAGAGCATCGGTAAGCAGAACGGTAAGCAGATCGTCTTCATCGACGCGTCGGCCGTGCTGCAGAAGGGCGAGAAGATCGGCCTCGTGGGTCCCAACGGCGCAGGCAAGACGACTCTCTTCCGCATGATCACCGGCCAGGAACAGCCCGACGAAGGCCAGGTCACCATGGAGCGCGGCGTGTCCATCGGCTATTTCAGCCAGGATGTCGGCGAGATGAGCGGCCGCTCTGTCGTGGCGGAAGTCATGGATGGCGCCGGCCCCGTCTCGGCGCTGATCGCCGAAATGCGGGCGCTCGAAACCGACATGGGCGACCCCGACAAGGCCGATGACATGGACGCTATCATCGAGCGCTATGGCGAGGTGCAGCATCAGTTCGAGGAGCTGGACGGCTATTCTCTCGATGGCCGCGCCCGCGAAGTGCTCGACGGCCTGGGCTTTTCGCAGGAGATGATGGACGGCGATGTCGGCAAGCTCTCCGGCGGCTGGAAGATGCGCGTGGCGCTGGCCCGCATCCTGCTGCTGCGTCCCGATGCCCTTCTGCTCGACGAACCGAGCAACCATCTCGACCTCGAAAGCCTGATCTGGCTGGAAGATTTCCTGCAGAATTATTCCGGCGCGCTCTTCATGACATCGCATGACCGCGAATTCATGAACCGCATCTGCAACAAGATCGTCGAGATCGATGCGGGCTCGCTCACCACCTATTCGGGCAATTACGAATTCTACCAGCAGCAGCGCGCCGTTGCCGAAAAGAACCAGCAGGCGCAGTTCGAGCGCCAGCAGGCCATGCTGGCCAAGGAGCTCGATTTCATCGCCCGCTTCAAGGCGCGTGCATCGCATGCCGCGCAGGTGCAGAGCCGGGTGAAAAAGCTCGACAAGATCGACCGCGTCGAGCCGCCCAAGCGTCGTCAGACCGTCGATTTCGAATTCCGCCCTGCCCCACGTTCGGGCGAAGACGTCGCCCTGCTCAAGGGTGTCTCCAAGGCCTATGGCGCCAGGACCATCTATTCGGATCTGGACTTCCATGTCCGCCGCAAGGAGCGCTGGTGCATCATGGGCGTCAATGGCGCGGGCAAGTCGACCCTGCTGAAGCTCGTGACCGGCACGGCCGATCCTGACCAGGGCACGGTGTCGCGCGGCCCCTCGGTCAAGATGGCCTATTTCGCCCAGCATGCCATGGATGTGCTCGATGGCGACCTGACCGTGTTCCAGCAGCTCGAAAGCTCGTTCCCGCAGGCTGGCCAGGCGCCATTGCGCGCCCTCGCCGGGGCCTTCGGCTTTTCAGGCGACGAGATCGAGAAGAAGTGCCGCGTGCTGTCGGGCGGCGAAAAGGCGCGTCTTGTCATGGCGATGATGCTGTTCGATCCCCCGAATTTCTTGGTGCTTGACGAGCCGACCAACCATCTCGATATCGCCACCAAGGAAATGCTGATCACCGCGCTTAGCGCCTATGAAGGCACCATGCTCTTCGTCAGCCACGACCGTCATTTCCTTGCGGCGCTCAGCAATCGCGTGCTGGAGCTGACGCCGGATGGCGTGCATGTCTATGGCGGCGGCTACACAGAATATGTGGAGTCAACGGGCCAGGAAGCGCCGGGCCTCAGAAGCTGAAGCCTATAAGCACGACTACGTATAAGAGCGAAACGTGGCCCGCTAAACCTCTGTGAGGCAAGCGTTACTGCGATCCGTCGCAAGCATTCCATGGGATTCAGGATTGGCAAACTCTTCGGTGTTATCACCTAGAGGCTATTGCTGACTCCGTATCCCTGGAGGCGTCGTGACTTCACCCTGGCAGATGCTCGCCGGCAACCTTGCCGTCGTTGCGCTTGTGGTGCTCTGCTGGGGGCATGCCCGCTTCTGGCTCCGCGGCGTGCACGGCGTGGCGCGCAGCGCCCTGTTCGGTACCACCATGGGTCTGGGCGCCGTCGCTTCCATGCTGATGGGCGCCGAAATCGGAGCGGGCTATTATATCGACCTGCGCTATTCGCTGGTCGCTGTGTCCGCCTTTTTCGGCGGTCCTCTCTCTGCCTTCATCACCACGACCATCGCCATGGCCTGGCGCATGGAAATGGGCGGCACCGGACAGATGGTCGGTCTCGTCCTGATTGCTCTGGCCACCCTTTTGGGTCTGGGCGCACGCGCCCTGTTCCGGCGCAATGGTCCGTCTGTGTTCGCGGTGTTGTGCCTCAGCGGCGCCGTGACCATGCTGGTCGCCGCGCCGATCTTCCTCGTGTCGCATGAGCACATGGCCCATGCCTTCATCAATTATTTCGCGCCCATGGCCGTGCTGAACCAAGTGGCAACGACGCTGGCCGGGCTCGTCGTGTTACAGGCCCGACGGCTGGCGGCCGAGCGCGACCTGATGGCTGCGGCGATGGCGCAGTCGCCGGATTATTCCTACGTCAAGGACCGGCATGGTCGCTTTGCCGTGGTCAATCGCGCGGTCGCGGGCTTCAACGGCTTTGGCAGCGAGAAGGAGATGATCGGCAAGACCGATTTCGACCTGACCGAGCCCGAGCGCGCCAAATCCCTGTTCGATACCGAGCAGCGCATCATGGCCAAGGGTGTGCCAAAGCTCGATTTCGTCGAGAACCTCGAGGACAATCTGGGGCGGATGCGCTGGTTCACCACCTCCAAGATTCCGCTCAAGAACGAGAGCGGCGAAATGATCGGGCTGGCCGGGGTCACCCGCGACATCACCGATGAGCGCCAGCTGCGGCAGGACCTGATCGACAGCCGAAACATGCTGTCCTTTGCCATGTCCGAAATGTCGGATGGCCTTGCCATGTTCGACAGCGAGGGCCGGATTGAATTCTGCAACGAGCAGTATCGCGCGGCCTTCCCCTATACCGGCGAGCTGCGCCGGGCAGGCACGCATATGCGCGATATCCTCAAGGCCGTCGTCGCCAGTGGCGAGCAGATCAGCGCGCCCAAGAAATCTGCCGAAAAGTGGATCGAGCGCGTGGTCGCCAATCTGCATCGCGAGAGCGAGGAAGAGGTCAATCTGTTCGACGGGCGCTGGCTGCAGGTGCGGACGCGACCAACCAGCGAGGGCAAGACCCTGGTCGTGGTGACCGATGTCACCCGCATCAAGCAGGCCGAAATGGCGCTGCATACCGCCACCGACCAGCTGAAGCATCTGGTGCGCACCGACGGGCTGACTGGCCTGCTCAATCGCCGGGCCTTCGACGCCGCCATGGATGCCGAAATCGCCCGTTCGGCGCGCGCCGGCACGGCGATGAGCCTGCTGTTGATCGATGTCGATCACTTCAAGGCCTATAACGACGAATATGGCCACCCATCGGGCGATGCCAGCCTCAAGCTCGTGGCCGATAACCTGCAGAAATCGCTCAAGCGTTCGGCCGATCTTGCGGTGCGCTATGGCGGCGAGGAGTTTGCCGCCATCCTGCCCGAAACGGACGAGGATGGCGCCTATCTGGTGGCCGAGAGCTTCCGCAAGTCGCTGGCCATGGCGCGCGTACCCCATCGTGGCACCGATCGCGGCATCCTGACCGCCAGCGTGGGCGTTGCTACCTATATGCCGGACAATCTGCATCGCAGCACGGTGGAGCTGATCCAGGTCGCCGACGAAGCGCTCTACAGCGCCAAGGCGGCCGGCCGCGACCGTGTCTATGGCACGCGCGTCCGGGCCAAGCAGGCCAAATACGCCCACGAATAGACCTGCGCGAGCCTGTCTATAGTCCGTGCTGTTCCAGCGTGGCGTGATATTCGTCGATCAGCTCTTCGCGGTCGCGCCCGGATTCCCATCCGGCTTCGATCGTCGCCTTGATGGCGGGGTCGAGCGCGGCCCATTTGGCTTCCCAGTCTTCGCCATTGTGGGTCCAGTAGCCGACCAGCTCATAGCGCTCGGCCGGCAGGCGCAGATCCTGGCGGACAAACTTTCTGATGGAGCGCACCACCTTCTGCTCCCCGGCGACCCAGATATAGCCCGGCGCGGCTGGAAGCGGCACGGCGCGCACCACTTCACCCATGCGGCTGGGCGCCACGCCATTGCCGCTCTTGTGCAGCCAGGTCACCTTGGCGCCGGGATGATGGGGCAATTGCTGCTCATCTTCGGCCCGCCCCACTTCGACAAAGACGCGGGACTCGATATGTCTCGGCGTCTGCTCGAGAATCCGCGCCAGCGCCGGCAGGCCGGTCGCATCGCAGATCAGCAGTTGCCAGCTGGTATCGGCTGGCGGCTTGTAGAGGCCGCGCGGCCGGTTGAGAGTTACCTTGTCGCCCACCTTGCAGCCGACGGCCCAGGTGCAGGCCAGCCCACCCTCGTGAATGACGAAGTCGATGTCGATCTCGACTGGATCGGCGCGAAAGCGACGCACCGTATAGGTCGAGCAGCGGATCGCATCCTGTCCGTCAGGATAGGTCCAGCGCCCCTCCTCGGTGATCACCGGCAGATGCAGCTTGCCGGTTTTCTCATTGGGGAAGAACAGGCGCAGATATTCATCGCCGATGCCCGTGGTGCGGAATTCGCCAAGCCCCTCGCCGCCAAAGGTCAGGCGGAGCATGCCGGGGGTCAGCTGCTGACGCGACAACACGGTTGCTTCGTGGAACATCGGGGGCATTCTCTCTTCGCCGGCCAGACCAGTCGCGGCGCGATGACCGGACGCCGTCCAGTCCCGCCCCACCGGCAGCGTGCTATATATCATGAATTGATTAGTCAAGTTATGAACCGCAGCCATTGCGCGATCAGCCGGACGGTGCCAGCACGTTCGCGAGTCATGCGGACTGGTCCGAGAGGGCGATGCGGCGACTTGAACCAGTAGAATGGCTTGAGCACGAGCTGACACACAGCGCGACAGGTGGCAATGCCGATCAGCAGCCAGTAGACGGGCAGCCAGAGCTGGGCGCGCAGGAGCTGCGTGCGTCCCAGCCGCTGCAGTCCGAGCGCCGTGGTGGCAAAGGCACTGCCATAGCCCATGCCCAGCAGGGCCAGGTAGAAGACGGTCCAGATCGAGCCATCCAGCGTGGCGCCACCCGTGGCAAGACGCAGCAGGACCGTGACGAGGAAGGCGCAATGCAGGACTGGCGCGACGATCATGCCCAGCACCAGCGTCTGGAAGCCGATGAAGGCAGGCAGTCCCATTTCCCTCAGCAAGCCGCCGGGATCGCGATTGTGCACGATGAAGGTCTGCATCCAGCCCTTCATCCAGCGCGTCCGCTGTCCCAGCCATGGCCACAGCCGGGTCGGCGCCGTCTCGCGCGTCGATGACTGCAGCACATCGACCTTGAGCCGCCGCCGCGCCAGCCGCATGCCAAGGTCGGCATCCTCGGTGACATTGAACGCATCCCAGCCGCCGATGTCGCGCAGGCTCGACAGGCGGAAATGATTGGACGTACCACCCAGCGGCATGGGCAGGCGCCAGCGCGCCAGGGCCGGCAACAGCACGGCGAAGAGCCCCGCATATTCGCCAGCAAACTGCCGGGTCAGCCAATTGTCCCCAGCATTGTCGATGATGAGGCGGGCCTGCAGGCAAACCAGTTCCGGATCGTCGCGAAAGCGCGCGGCCGCTTTCCAGAGCTGGTCCGGATCGGGGATGTCTTCGGCATCGAAAACCACGACATGCTCGCCGCGGCAGAGCGGCAGGGCGAAATCGAGGGCCTTGGGCTTGGTGTGGGGCAAGGCATCGGGCACAGGAACCAGCGAAAATTGCGGCTCCCCCAGGCGCTGCCGCACGGCCGCCAGCGTAGCTTCGGACCGCGACTCCACCACGAATTTGATGTCGAGCTGCTCGGGCGGATAGTCGAGCGCCTGCATGGCGGCAAACAGCTGCGGCACCATTTCGGCTTCGTCATGGAGGGGAATGAGTATGGAATAGACCGGCAGTTCCTCGTCCGGCGGACGCTGCAGCCTTCTGCTCGACGGGATGGGCTCGAGCACTGCCGCCAACCGGATCGCGGCCGGGGCCAGCAGCAGGACCACAACCATGGGCAGGAGCAGGAACTGGGCGTGGAACGGCGCCGCCAGGGTTAGGCTGACCAGCAGGGCGACAGCGGCAGCGAAACTCCAGCGCGCGATGGCAGTGAGCTCCAGCTGGGCGGTCGCATAGGGCCAGTGACGCGCCAGGTTTTGCCGCGCGGCATCGATCAGGGCGGGCGCGGCGGCTTCGGTTAGATAGTCCCTCAGCGCCCGCTCCGGCACGAACCACACCAGGCCGGCCAGATGCGGCTTGACCCTTATGGCATTGCGCAGCCGCATCACGCCGAGGAAATCCGGCGCGGCGACCGCCACCTCGCGGTCGAACAGCTGCATGCGGAACAGGCGAACCTCGGCCAGCGCCTCCAGCCGCGTTGGCTCCAGCGCGCCCCGCAGGCCCCGCGGTACCTTGTCGTAAAAGGCATAGCCCGCCCAGCCAGCGGCCCGCTCCATGATCACGCTTGCCCTCAAGCCCAAAGTGGTCGAGCAATAAAGCAGAACGTCGACCTCGCGGATCAGCGCCGCTTCCAGCACAACCAGGGCATGGCTGTCGGCATCCGGGCCGGGATCATTCAATATGGCTTTGACGAGATCGAGTGCATCCGACATGGGACCCGTCTCCTGATCAGGCGGCGGGTCCCCATCGGGGCGGTAAAATCAGGGAGCGCTTCGAGCTTGACGCCGTATATTCGCTCACTGTCCGCAGGTGGTACTCAAATCGATAAAGTATCCATTGGCGTCGTGGGACGCCGTTATTACACACATCCACCGTTTCGCTCCCGAGCTACCGATGATGCGCCTTGCAAGTGCAACGAAATCATAGTGATACAGATTAAGTTCTGATTCAAGATGAATTCGTCAGTCAAGGATCAGACGGTGATCATGCCCAGACGCAGCGCCTCGACTACGGTGTGGACGCGGTTGCTGGTGCCCAGGCGTCGCTGGGCATTCTCGCAATGCTGGTTGATGGTGCGTGGGCTGAGGCCGGTGATCTCGGCAATGTCCGATGCCGTCTTGCCGGCGGCGACCCAGGTCAGCACTTCTGCTTCGCGCTCGCTGATCACCCGCCCTGGTTCGGGCTGGCTGTGCAGGTAGCGCAACTGGCCGTAGGTATAGAGCGAGAGCATATGCAGTTCGAGGACCTGCTGCTCCTTGAGGCCCTTGGGATCGCCCATCAGGGAGACCGCTCCCGCCAGGGCCCCGTCGATGTGGATCGGCACGCAGAGCCCAGACACGAGGCCGTGGGTCGCTGCCAGCTGGATCATCTGGTGCATTTCCGGCTCGGTGACCGGATCATAGGGCGCGTCATCCCAGTCGAAGGGCATGCTCGTATGCAGACACTGGCGGGCGACGGGATCATGGCGCACATAGCCATTGGCGACATATTCGGCGAACCACTCTTCCTTGCCCCCGGAGAGCAGGACCGTGTCCGTTATGTCCAGGTCGCCCGTTGGCACGCCGGCGATGAAGAAGCTGTGAAAGCCATAATCTGCAATGGCTGCCCGGAAAACGCCGAGCATACCACGCAGGTCTTGCTGCTGCTGGATAGCCTTGATTGTCGTCGTAAGATCGGCGTTCAACCCAAGCCCCCGCCAAGTTTTGCCGCCATTACTGTCGGTGTTTGCAACATCGCGCAAGTCACTGGGCGCGCCCTATAACAGGCAAAACGGCCGCCCTTGGGCGACCGCTTGTAATAAATCAGTTGCTGTCAGTGTTTTGCTTCAAATTGATGCGGATTAAAGTGGTAGGCGGTCGAGCAGAATTCACAGACGACTTCGATTTCGCCATCCACGGCCATCTCTTCACGGTCTTCGGCGGTGAAGTTTGTGGCCAGCATATCCTCGATCCGGTCGGCCGAGCAGGAGCAGCGCTCCACCAGGGCGATGGGCGAGAACACCCGCACGCCGGTCTCGTGATAGAGGCGGAACAGCAGGCGTTCCGAGCTCAGGTCGGGATCGGCCAGCTCGAGGTCATCGAGCGTTGCCAGATGCACCTTGGCTTCGTTCCAGCCATCGGCCTCGACGAAATCGGGGTCGGCACTGGCGGGATTGTCGAAATTGCCGTCACCCGGCAGATCGGCCATATGCGAAATACCATGTTCGGGCAGATGCTGGATCAGCACGCCGCCAGCCCGCCAATGGGGACGATGGTCGCCCTTCTGGGTGAACTCGGCCACGGCGATGCGGACCTGGGTCGGGATCTGCTCGGACTGCATGAAATAGGTATGCGCCACCTCTTCGAGCGAGTGACCGTCCAGCGCGACAATGCCCTGATAGCGTTCGGTATGGGCGCCCTGGTCGATGGTCATGGCCAGATGGCCCTTGCCGAGCAGCTGGTGCGGCTTGGTATTGCCCTCTTCGGCAGCCTTGAGCAGCGCATCATGGTCGAAGCGGGCATAGCCGCGCATGCCATCGGGCGCGTCGAAATCGACGACGATCAGGTTCACCGGACCATCGGTCTGGGTCTGCATGATGAACTTGCCCTCGAACTTGAGCGAGGAGCCGATCAGCGCGGCCAGCACCACGGCTTCGCCGAGCAGGCGCGCCACCGGCGCAGGATAATTGTGGCGGCTGAGGATGGTGTCCAGCGCCTCGCCCAGCCGCACGCTGCGGCCACGGGTGTCGAGCTTGTCGAGGGTAAAGGGCACTACGGTGTCGTCGCCGCTTTCCGGCCGGTCGAGCCCCAGGGCATTGATCAGGTTCTCGGTCATGGTCGTACTATCCGTGGTCATTATGGTCACGTGGCTTTCGGTGGGCCGATCCTTCGGGCGCCGGAAAGACCACTGCGTCACTTCCGGTCAGAGGAAGCGACGCAGCAATGGTATCACAGGCAACTGTGTCGATCGCTCAATTCACGTCGACACCGAAGGCCCAGCACAGGATGGCTTTTTGGGCATGGAGGCGGTTTTCGGCCTCGTCAAACACCACCGACTGGGGACCGTCGATCACCTCGTCGGTCACCTCGTCGCCGCGATGGGCGGGCAGGCAGTGCATGAAAAGGGCGTTTTTATCCGCCAGTGCCATCAAATTGGTGTTCACCTGATAGGGTTTCAAGACCCGGCGGCGCTCGGCCGCATCGACGTCGCCCATCGACACCCAGGTGTCGGTGATGACGAGATCGGCGCCTTCTACGGCCTCGCGGGGATCCTCGATGAGCTTCACCCGCGAACCGGCGCGCTTGATGTCCTGCATCAGGTCCTTTTCGGGGCTATACTCGTCCGGCACGGCGATGGTCAGCTCGCAGTCGAATACCTCGGCCGCATTGACCCAGGAGTGCAACACATTGTTGCTGTCGCCAACCCAGGCGACCTTGGCGCCCTTGATATTGCCGCGATGCTCTTCAAAGGTCTGCAGGTCCGCCATGATCTGGCAGGGATGGGCGCGACGCGTCAGGCCGTTGATCACCGGCACGGTAGCGCCCTCGGCCAGTTCCAGCAGGTCCTGATGGCTGAGGATGCGGATCATGATGGCGTCGACATAGCGGCTCATGACCTTGGCCGTATCTTCCAGCGTTTCCTCGCGGCTGAGCTGCATTTCCTGGCCGGACAGCATGATGGTTTCGCCGCCGAGCTGGCGCATGCCGACATCGAAGCTGACGCGGGTACGGGTCGACTGGCGCTCGAAGATCATGGCCAGGACCTTGTCCTTGAGCGGCTGCGGGCGATCGCCTTCCTTGAGGCGCGCCTTGAGCGACGCTGCCGTATCGAGCATGCCGCGCAGTTCGGAATAGTTGAAGTCGTCGATCGAGAGAAAATGTCTGGGGGTGCCGGTCGAGGTCATGGGCCGGGTTCCTTTGTGACGCTATGGATGATGTGTGCGTGATTGATCGGCCGCCGCTCAGGGCGGAGGAAACAGGCCGCGTCGTCGACGCCCGAAATAGCACACCGTCAGATCCATCTAGCCCGCCGCAGGAACCGAGGCATTCTCCGCCTCGATGGCGTCGAAGGCTGCAGCGATCTTTGCCATGGCCAGTTCGATATCGGCCTCGCTGACGATCAGGGGCGGAATGAGCCGCAGCACGTTTTCGCCGGCACCGATGGTCAACAGCTCGTGCTCGTCACGCAGCCTGGCGACGAAATCGCGCACGGGCGGGGTAATCTTGATGCCGGCCAGCAGGCCCTTGCCGCGCATTTCCAGCACATAGTCCGGATATTTCTGCGCCAGCTGCTGCATGTGCCAGGCCAGTTTCTGGCCCATCTGGTTGACCTGATCGATGAAACCGGGCGCCAGGATGCGGTCGAGCACGGCATTGCCGACGGCGGTCGCCAGGGGGTTGCCGCCATAGGTCGAGCCATGCGTGCCGGGCACCATGGACGAAGCCACATCGCCCTTGGCAAGGCAGGCGCCGAGCGGGAAGCCGCCACCGATCGCCTTGGCCACAGCGACGATGTCAGGGGTGATGCCACTCCATTCATAGGCAAAGAAGCGGCCGGTCCGGCCATAGCCGCACTGCACTTCGTCCAGGATCAGCAGCATGTCATTGTCGTCGCAGAGCTTGCGCAGGCCCTGCATGAACTCGGCAGACATGGCGGTGACCCCGCCCTCGCCCTGCACTGGTTCGATGAGGATGGCGCAGGTCTGTGGCGTGATCAGCGATTTGACCGCTTCGAGGTCACCCGGCTTGGTGTGCTTGAAGCCAGGCGCTGCCGGGCCGAAGCCCTCGAGGTAATCCGGATTGCCGCCGGCGGCGATCGTGCCCAGGGTGCGGCCATGGAAGGAGCCGGTGAAGGCGATGATCTCGTAGCGATCGGTCTGGCCCTTGGCCCAGAAATAATGCCGCGCCGTCTTGATGGCGCATTCGATGGCTTCGGCACCGGAATTGGTAAAGAAGACGCTATCGGCAAAGGTCGCGTCGACCAGCCGCTGACCCAGCCGCTCCTGTTCGGGAATGGTGAAGGTATTGGCCGTGTGCCAGACCTTTTCGGCAGCACTCTTGAGCGCCGTCACGATATGGGCGTCGCCATGACCAAGCGCGTTGACGGCCACGCCGGCGTGGAAATCAAGGAATTCGCGGCCATGCTGGTCGTACAGGCGCGTACCCTCGCCCCGCTCGAAAGCGAGTTCGGACCGGGCATAGGTGCCGTAGAGCGCAGACATGGTCATTTCCTTATAATGGGGATCAATTCACTGGGCGACGGAGCGTGACAATAGCGCCACAAAAATCAAAAACGCGCTCTTTGCGCAGCGCGTTTAAGCGTGAGAGTAAGGCCGGTTTTCGCAGATAAGTCAATGATCAGGCGGGCAAGTGGCTGATATGACTCATGACTTCGTTAAGGCAATTTTAACCAGTGAATATTCGGGGAAAATCCACCCCGACTCTTGATCCTGATTCCACCGATGGCGTAATCTCCGGGTCATTGGGAACACGATATCTCGTGTGGCGGACCCACTTAGCATACGACGCCTAGAGTTTGGTGGCTGCCATGGCCATTTGGCAGCGCAATGAAGGATTCTGTTTTGACGATGGTTTCAGGAGCACAACCGGCGGGCTGGACTGATGAGCGCGTCGAGACCCTCAAGAAGCTCTGGATGGAGGGCCTCAGCGCCAGCCAGATCGCGGGCGAACTTGGCGAAGGGGTCACCCGCAATGCCGTTATTGGCAAAGTGCACCGGCTGAAGCTTTCGGCCCGCGCCAAGCCCACCAATTCGGCACCGCGCGCCCGTCCGGCAGCACGGCCTGCGCCGCGCCGTGTCGCCAGCCCATCGGCCGGCATTTCGACCATGTCCAGCGCAGCGGCCAAGCCGCGCCCCACCATGCAGGCATCGCGCCCGCAGTCGATCGGCGCGACGGCTCTGGCGATGGACCCACAGATGGATGCACAGCTCTATGTGGCGCCGATGGCTGCCGAGCTCTTCATTCCGGAAGACAAGCGCCTCAACCTGCTGCAGCTCAACGAGCACACCTGCAAGTGGCCGATCGGCGACCCGCTTAGCAAGGACTTCTACTTCTGCGGTCAGCACAGCCTCGAATCCGGCCCCTACTGCGACTTCCACTCGCGCCGGGCCTATCACCAGGTCGACAAGAAGCGCCGCTAAGCGGTGTGATGACGGATTTGAAAAGGGCGCCGCAAGGCGCCTTTTTTTTCGCTACCGTGAGATCATCGCGTTAGAAGTAGACCTCATGGTGAGGTGCGAGCCCTTGCGAGCCTCGAACCACGAGGGCGTGGCACTATTTCCTGGCTCGGCTCGCTAGCTCCGGAAGCGCCTCGTAATCACCCCGAATTAGCGCCTCTTTCTTGCGGCGCGACCATTTCTTGATCTGCTGCTCGCGCTCGATCGCATCAATGATACGTTCGTAGTGTTCCATGAACACCATCTCGACCGGCGTCCGCGTCGATGTATAGCCCGGATAACTCTTGTTGCTGTGCTCCCATAGTCGCGCCTCGGGGTCCTGCTTCGTCAACCCGACATAGTTGGACCCATCCGAACAGCGCAGCATGTAGACGAATACATCCAAGCTCACCCTCCCTCGTGGTTCGAGGCTCGCCTATGGCTCGCACCTCACCATGAGGGTGCTGGTGTGTGAGGCGACTACGATTGGGAGTTCAGAGCAAGAGCCGCCGCTTACGGCAGAAAAACATCCACGCGCATGCCTTCGCCCGGCTTGCTCCTGATCGCCAACTGGCCGCGATGGCGGTTAACAATGTGCTTGACGATGGCCAGCCCGAGCCCCGTGCCCTTCTTCTTGCGGCTGGCGTCGGCGTCGATGCGATAAAAGCGTTCGGTCAGGCGCGGCACGTGCTCGGGCTCGACGCCGGGACCGTGGTCGATGACCGTCACCTGCTGGGCATAGCCCGGCCGGCTGGATGGAGCGAGACTGATCTCGACGGTCTTGCCGCCGGCGCCATATTTGATGGCATTCTCGACGAGATTTTCGAAAACTTCATAGAGCTGGCCGCGATCACCGATGACGGTGCTGGACCCGTCAAAAAGCGTCATCTGCACGTCGAGCTCGGCCGCCTTGGCCTGGACCATCAGGCCCTCGCGCACTTCACGCAAGAGACCCGCCAGCTCGATCGTGCCGGTTGGGCGCACATGCTGGTGCATTTCGATGCGCGAGAGGCTGAGCATGTCGTCGATCAGCTTGCTCATCCGCTCGGCCTGGCCGCGCATGATCAGCAGGAATTTTTCGCGTGCCGCCACGTCCTTGGCCGCAGGGCCGAGCAGCGTATCGATAAAGCCCATCAGCGAAGCCAAGGGCGTACGCATCTCGTGGCTGGCATTGGCGATGAAATCGCTGCGCAGCGCATCGACGCGCTTGAGTTCGGTCAGGCTCTGGAAGGTCACCAGCAATTGGCGGTCCTCGTCTTCGAGCCAATCCTGGCCCTCGAGCCGCAGGGGCGAGAGCACGACCTTGTCCCAGGTCTCGGAAGGTACGGTCTCGTGCAGCTCGATGCTGCGCACCAGGCCATTGCGCATGGTGTGATCAAAGGCTTCCACCAGTTGCGGATTGCGCAACGAGAAGGTCAGGGGATTGCCGCGCCGCAACGAGGGGAACTGCCGCCCGGCCGCGGCATTGGCATGCAGCACCACGCCGCGCCGATCGAGCACGAGGCAGGGGTCGGCCAGGGCATCAGCCACGGCAAAGACGGCGTCGTCATCGCTGACAGGCTGCGTCTTGACCACTTCAACGGTCCGCGTGACCGTCAATTGCGGCAGCGGCAGGACGGCGACCCCGACAGAGAGAACAAGGAAGCTGACCAGGGCGGCAGTGATGCCGATTTCGCCGATCAGCACCAGCGCCACGAAAACACCGAAAATGCCGGCCAGCAAACCAGCCTGCGCGACGAGACGCGCCAAGGCCACCGCAAGCGGCGACGCAGATTGGCTGAAATGCGGCTCGTCCATGTTTTGTTTCTGTGAATCAGCCAGTTGCGACGCCCCTTGCGCGCAAGGGCGCCTTCATAGCACGGTGAAGATGACAATGGAGCGACACCAGTGACCGACCCTCTCGACGGCTTCGACCTCGACAATCCGCAGCTTCCCAAGGCGATCAAGAAAAATGCCATGACCTCGGGCGGCTATCCTTACGAGGATAAGCTGGATGGGGAAATCTATGAAGCGCATTTGCTGGGCTTGCAGAAGCAATTAGTGCAATTGCAGGCACATCTGCAGGCGAGCGGAGAACGGGTGCTGATCCTGTTCGAGGGGCGCGATGCGGCCGGCAAGGGCGGCACCATCAAGACCTATCTCGAAAATCTCAACCCGCGCTACAACCTCAATGTCGCCCTGCCCAAGCCGAGCGACCGCGAAAGCACGCAATGGTATTTCCAGCGCTATGTCGACTGGCTGCCGGCCGGCGGGGAAACCGTGCTGTTCGACCGCTCCTGGTACAATCGTGCCGGCGTCGAAAAGGTCATGGGTTTCTGCACGCCCGAGCAGACCGAGCATTTCCTCGACGAGGCGCCCGACTTCGAAAAGCGCATCACCAGGGACGGCATCCACTTTTTCAAATTCTACCTGTCGATCGGCCGGGAAATGCAGCTCAAGCGCTTCCATGACCGTCGGCATGATCCGCTCAAGGTCTGGAAGCTGTCGCCCATCGACATCGAGGCGCTGCACAAGTGGGACGCCTATACCGAGGCGCGCGACGTCATGCTGAAGCGCACCGATGTGCCTCATGCGCCCTGGACGGTGATCCGCGCCAATGACAAGCGGCGCGGCCGCATCAACGTCATCCAGACCGTGCTCGATCGCCTCGACTATGCCGGCAAGGACAAGGCCGCCATCGGCGAGATCGACCGCAAGATCACGCTGTCCGCAGAGGACTTCCTCAGGCTGCACAAGACGGCCTGAGGCCCCATTGACACCACCCCTTGGTGTCAAGCTACTGTTACAATTGCGACGATTTCGCGCAGGGGCCGAGTGACAATCAGCGTGAACATCAGCAATCAAAATGCAGTTCTGGTTTCCAATGCACGCGGGTCCTCGCCCTTCGTCATGGTCTGCGACCATGCGAGCAATCGCATTCCGAGCCAGTATGACGGCCTCGGCCTGACGCCCGTCGAACGGCTGAGCCATATCGCCTGGGATCCCGGTGCGCTGTCGGTCAGCCGGGCGCTGTGCGAAATGCTGGATGCACCGCTGGTACAATCGACAGTGTCGCGCATCGTGATTGACTGCAATCGCGACCTCGATGCGCCGGATCTGATCTGGACGCTGTCGGAAAAGACGCGCATCGCCGCCAACGAAAATCTGGGTACCGACGAGCGGCAATACCGGATCGACCATTTCCACCGCCCCTACCACGCTTCCATTGAGACGCTGCTCGAAGCGCGCCGCCATGCCGGCAGGGAGACAATCCTGGTCTGCATGCATTCCTTCACCCCGGTCTATCACGGCGTCGCCCGTCCCTGGCCGATCGGGCTGATCCATGGTGTCGACACCGGCTATACCAGCGCGCTCTACGACGCGCTCAAGGCCGATGACCCGTCGCTCAACGTCGGCTGGAACGAGCCCTATGCAGCGCTCAATGGCGTGACGCTGACCCTCGAAAAGCATGGCGACGGTCGCGGGCTCGACGCCACGATGGTGGAAATCCGCCATGATGAAATTCTCGAACCTGCCGGGGTCCTGTCATGGGCATCTCGGCTGGCCCATTGTCTCGAAACCGCGCGGGTCGCGCGCAAGGGAGCAGTGGCAGTCTAGACGTCCTCCCACCCACAGGTTCCGAGGGCGTTCGTCTACTGGCCTTACCCCGCGGCGGGGCGAAGCCAGATCTTGGGCTTAAAATTCAGGGGGACGTGACTATGGCTGAGACGAGAAAGGTCGGCAGTGTCGCTTACGCGACGCGCGACAAATCCTACTTCGAAAAGCGTGGACTTGAGCGCTATGCAGGCATCTGGAGCCTATGGGCGCTGGGCGTCGGCGCAGTGATCTCCGGCCATTTCTCCGGCTGGAACTTCGGCTTCATGACCGGCGGCTGGGGCGGCATGCTGGTGGCCGGTGGTATCATCGCCATCATGTATCTGGGTCTGGTCTCCTCCATTGCAGAGATGAGCCCGGCCCTGCCCCATACCGGCGCGGCCTATAGCTTTGCCCGCACCTCGATGGGGCCATGGGGCGGATTCGTCACGGGCCTGTTTGAAAACGTCGAATATGTGCTCACCCCGGCGGTGATCTGCACCTTCATCTCGGGCTATTTCGGCTCGATCACCGGGCTCGATACCGCCTGGTATCCACTGCTGTGGGTGGTGTTCTTCGCCATTTTCCTCGCGCTCAACATCTTCGGCGTGGCGCTGAGCTACAAGGTCACGCTGGTGGTGACGCTGATCTCGCTGGCGGGCCTCGCCTTCTTCTGGGTCAGCGCCTTCCCCAATATCGACTTCGGCCGCTGGGCGCTCAATATCGGTGTTGGACCGGATGGCGCCGCTGTGGAACTGCCGGAGGGCAATGGCGAATGGTTCCCCTTCGGCTGGCAAGGCGTGCTGGCGACCCTGCCCTTCGCGGTCTGGCTGTTCCTTGCCATCGAGCAAGTGCCGCTGGCCGCCGAAGAGTCGGTCGATCCGAAACGCGACATGCCACGCGGCATCCTCCTGGGCTTCTGCACCCTCGTGCTTTCAGCCTTCATGATCGTGCTGCTCAATCCGTCCATTCCGGGCGTTGGCAGCTTTGCCCTGGGCGGTTCGCTTGAGCCGGCGCTCGACGGTATCCGTGCCATCTATGGTGATGCGGCCGCGCCGATCTTTGGCGTCGTGGCTTTGATCGGGCTGATCGCCTCGTTCCACACCATCCTTTATGCCCAGGGTCGACAGGTCTATTCGCTGAGCCGCGCGGGCTATTTCCCCTCGGCCCTGTCGGAAACGCATCCGAAATATCGCACACCGCATCTCGCGATGTTTGCCGGCGCCACGCTGGGCCTCGTGGTCATGCTGGCGATCTGGTTCGTCAATGGCGGCGGCGGACCGGGGGAAACCCAACTGGGCGATGACATCATCGGCTCGGTGCTGCTCAACATGGCCGTGTTCGGCGCCATGCTGAGCTATATCATGCAGGCCCTGAGCTTCATCATCCTGCGCCGCACCCAGCCCAATATCGAGCGGCCGTTCCGCTCTCCTGTGGGCATCCCCGGCGCGGTGCTGACCATCATCATCGCCACGGTGACGCTGTTCTACCAGTTGCAGGATCCGAACTTTTACAAGGGCGTGATCTGGGTCGTGCTGTGGTGCGCCGTGGGCGTGGTCTATTTCGCGCTGATCGGCCGCCACAAGCTCATCCTCTCGCCCGAGGAAGAGTTCGCGCTCGAGCATCGCGGCGATGCCGCCGTCGCCGCAGCCGTAGCGCCAAAGGCGTGAATCAAGGGGCCGCGGCGTCATCGCCGCGGCCCTGTTGTTTCAAGGGAACGAGAGGAGAATTCCCATGGGCTACAGCCTTGCCGAGCTCAAAAACGACATTGCCGCCGGCACGATGGATACCGTGCTGGTCGCTTTTCCCGACATGCAGGGCCGCATAATCGGCAAGCGCTTCCAGGCCGAATATTTTCTCGAAGTCGCCAATGACGAAACGCATGGCTGCGACTATCTCCTCGCCGACGATATCGACATGGAGCCGGTGCCCGGCTATGTCGCCGCCAATTGGGGCAAGGGCTATGGCGACTTCGTCATGAAGCCCGATCTCTCGACGCTGATGAAGGCCACCTGGCTCGACGGCACCGCCATCGTGCTGTGCGATCTCAGCGATCACCATCATCACGAGCCGATCCCGCATTCGCCCCGCGCCATCCTGCGCCATCAGATCGAGCGGCTCGCGGCGATGGGCTATACGGCCAATGCCGCGACAGAGCTCGAATTCTACCTCTTCGACGAGGATTACCGGACCATCGCCCAGAAGGGCCATGCGCGTGCCCAGACGGCTGGCGATTACATCCAGGATTACCACATCTTCCAGACAACCAAGGAAGAAGGCGTGATGCGCGCGCTGCGCAAGCATCTGCAGGCTTCGGGCATTCCGGTGGAGTCGTCCAAGGGCGAATGGGGCCCGGGTCAGGAAGAAATCAACGTCAAATATGCCGACGCTTTGACCATGGCCGACCGCCATGTCGTGCTGAAGAACGCCACCAAGGAAATCGCCCATGCCCAGGGCAAGGCGGTGACCTTCATGGCCAAGTGGGACTACACGCTCGCCGGCTCATCGAGCCATATCCACATGTCGCTGGCCGACAGGTCCGGCAAGCCGATGTTTGTCGATGCCAAGGACGAGCGCGGCATGAGCCCGCTGATGAAGCAGTTCATGGCCGGGCAGCTCGCTTATGCCCGCGACATCACCTATTTCCTCGCGCCCTACATAAACAGCTACAAGCGCTTCCAGGCCGGCACCTTCGCGCCCACCAAGGCAATCTGGTCGCCCGACAATCGCACCGCCGGCTTCCGCCTTTGCGGCGAGCATTCCAAATCCATCCGCGTCGAATGCCGCATGGGCGGCGCCGATCTCAATCCCTATCTCGCCCTCGCCGCCCTGATCGCTGCAGGCATCAAGGGCATCGAGAACAAGCTCGATCTCGAACCCGCCTTCGTCGGCGACGCCTATGTCACCAAAAAGCTCCGCGAAATCCCCAAGACCTTGCGCGAGGCGACGGACACTTTGCGCAAGTCGAAGATGCTCAAGGATGCCTTCGGGCAAACTGTCGTGGACCACTATGTCCACACGGCGGAATGGGAGCAGTTTGAGTACGACCGACGGGTTACCGACTGGGAGTTGAAGCGGGGGTTTGAGCGGAGCTGAACCTTGCGCGACACCTGTGGTGATGCTATTTTCGCAACATTATTGTCAATGTTGCGATAAACCCATCATGGTCGACAAGGCTTGGTTTGAAACGCGTATGCTGGAAAAGGGTCTATCGCTCCGAATGGTAGCACACCAGTTGGACGTTGACCCGAGCGCGCTGTCGCGTTCGCTCAACGCCAAGCGAAAACTGAAGCCAGGGGAAATCACCCGCCTGGCGGCAATACTCGGGGCGTCCCCAGCCAGCATTCTGGAACATGTCGATATCGCGGCCAACAAGGGATTTGGAGAAATGCCACAAACCAAGCTTGGCACTCCCATGCCTGTCGACGCAGGCTCAAAGCCGTCGCCTTCCGGCGCTAAGGTACAGCACCCGGCTTTTGGCGCTCTCAAGGGCATGATCACGCTGCTGCCCGATGTGGACTATACCGAGCCGGCCGATCCGGAATGGGGCAAGGTCTATGAGGACTAGGCTCCTGCTGGATACCTGTGCCATGTTCTACACCAGCGAGGGCACATTGGAGGGGCGCGCGCTGGAGGCCCTCAACCTGGCCTTCGAGGCTGAGGAGACCGTCAGTCTGTCGGCCATATCTGCGTGGGAGATCGGCATGCTGGCATCTCGCGGACGATTGCCGACGACGGCACCACCCTTGCGATATTTCAAGGCGTTCGCGGCTTTGCCCGGAATCGCCGTCGAAGCTGCCACGCCCGAAATCCTGCTGGAGTCGTCCTTTTTGCCCCAGCCTATCCATCGCGATCCGGCCGACCGGATCATTGTCGCCACGGCCCGGGCGCTGGACATGACGATCGTCACCAGCGACCGTCGTATTCTCAGCTACGCCACCTTGGGCCATGTCCGCGCCCTTGCCTGCTAGGAGTTTCCCATGACCGAAACGGTCAAGATCATCTCGCCCGTGGACGGCAGCGTCTATGCCGAACGGCCTCTCGCCACCGACGTCGAGATCGAAGCCGCGGTCATCCGCGCCAAGGCTGCGCGTCACGCCTGGCATGAGACGACGGTGCCCGAACGGCAGAAGATCCTGACGCATTTCGTCGATGCACTGCTGTTGATGAATGACGATATCGTGCCCGAACTCGCCTGGCAGATGGGCCGTCCGATCCGCTTCGGCGGCGAAAAGCGCGGTGTCGAGGAGCGGTCGCGTTATATGATCGAACTGGCCACCGAAGCCCTGGCGCCATCCATGCGACCCGAGAAGGACGGCTTTACCCGCTATATCACCCGCGAGGCGCTGGGGACGGTGATGGTCATCGCGCCGTGGAATTATCCCTTCCTCACCGCGGTCAATTCCATCATTCCAGGGCTAGTGGCTGGTAATGCAATCATCCTCAAGCACGCCAGCCAGACACTGCTGGCCGGCGAGCGCTTCGCCCATGCGGCCGAGGTGTCGGGGCTTCCCGCAGGCCTGTTCCAGAATCTCGTGCTTGGCCACGCGGACACCGAAAAGCTCATCGCTTCGGGCCAGATCGACCATGTCAATTTCACCGGCTCGGTCGAGGGTGGCCGCCGCATCGAGAAAGCCGCTGCGGGGACCTTTGCGACGCTCGGCCTCGAACTGGGCGGCAAGGATCCGGCCTATGTCCGCGAGGATGCCGATCTCGACAATGCGGTCGAAAACCTCGTCGATGGCTCGTTCTTCAACTCCGGCCAGTCCTGCTGCGGCGTCGAGCGCATCTATGTGCATGAGAGCGTCTATGGCGCATTCGTCGAGCGCTTCATCGACAATGCCCGCGGCTGGACGCTGGGCAATCCGCTCGATGCAGAAACCATCGTCGGGCCAATGGCGCGCGGCAGTTTTGCCGATCATGTCCGCCAACAGACCGAGGAGGCCCTGCGTGGCGGCGCGACGCGGCATCTCAATTCACGCCATGACCTCGACCAGCCCGGCTCGCCCTATCTCGCGCCGGAGGTGCTGACCAACGTCAACCACCAGATGTCGGTGATGCGTGAGGAAAGCTTTGGGCCGGTCGTCGGCATCATGAAGGTGGCCGATGATGCCGAGGCCATTACCCTGATGAACGACAGCCCCTATGGCCTCACGGCCTCGATCTGGACCGAGGACCTCAACGCGGCGGCCAGGCTGGGCGGACAGGTCGAAACCGGTACGGTGTTTGCCAATCGCTGCGATTATCTCGACCCAGGTCTGGTCTGGACCGGCGTCAAGGGTACCGGCAAGGGCGGCGCTCTCAGCGAGATCGGCTATGCCAATTTGACCCAGCCCAAGTCCTTCCATCTGAAGCGGGTGTAATGTCACGCCCTCGTGGTTCGAGGCGCGCAAGGGCGCGCACCTCACCATGAGGGCTACTTTATGATCGAGTTCCCAGTAGACCTCATGGTGAGGCGGGAGCGCAGCGACCCTCGAACCACGAGGGCGTGGCAAGGAGCGTCGTGATGACCAAAGCCAACTGGAATTATCCCACAGCCATCAAGTTCGGTCCCGGCCGCGTCGCCGAATTGCCCGAGGCGCTGAAGAGCGCGGGCATTGCCAAGCCGCTCCTGGTCACCGACGCTGGCCTCGCCGCGCTGCCGGTGACGCAGAATGTGCTGGCCATGCTGAAGAATGCCGGCATTCCCGTCGGCCTCTTTGCCGATGTAAAACCCAATCCGATCTCGGCCAATGTCGAGGCCGGCATCAAGGTGTTGCGCGAGGGCGGGCATGATGGCGTCATCGCCTTTGGCGGGGGGTCCGGATTGGATGTCGGCAAGGTCATTGCCTTCATGGCCGGCCAGACGCGGCCGATGTGGGATTTCGAGGATATCGGAGACTGGTGGACCCGCGCCGATCCCAAGGGGATTTTCCCCATCATCGCTGTACCCACCACCGCCGGAACCGGCTCGGAAGTCGGCCGCGCCGGGGTCATCACCGACGAGACCACCCACACCAAAAAGGTGATTTTCCACCCGCTGATGATGCCCAAGGTGGTCATCGCCGATCCCGAACTCACCGTCGGCATGCCGCGCTTCATCACCGTCGGCACGGGCATGGATGCATTGGCGCATTGCCTCGAAGCCTATTGCGCGCCGGGCTATCACCCGCTGGCCGATGGCATTGCCGTCGAAGGCATTCGCCTGGTGTTCGAAAACCTGCCCAAGGTTTTTGCCGATCCGCTCGACGTGGAAGCGCGTGGTCACATGATGAGCGCCGCCGCCATGGGCGCCACCGCCTTCCAGAAGGGGCTCGGCGCCATCCATGCGCTCAGCCATCCGGTCGGCGCGCTCTACGACACGCATCACGGCATGACCAATGCGGTGTTCATGCCCTATGTGCTGGCGGTCAATCGCACAGCGATCGAGGCCAAGCTCGCCCGCCTCTCGGCCTATCTCGGGCTGGCGCCCAGCTTCGAGGCTTTCCAGCACGCCGTCATCGGCCTGCGCCTGCGTCTCGAGGTGCCGCACACCCTGGCCGACTTCAAGGTCGACGGATCAAAGCGCGAGCTGATCGGCGACATGGCGATCGTCGATCCCACGGCCGGGGGCAATCCGCTGGAACTGACCAGGGACCGCGCGATGGAGATTTTTGACCGGGCGATGGAGGGGCGGGTGTAGGCAGTTCGCCAAACGCTCGGTCGTCAACCTTCTCCCCTTGAGGGAGAAGGTGGCTCGGCGCAGCCGAGACGGATGAGGGGTTAGCGATCTCCCGGCAACTCTGCGTCGGCGGAGGCAACCCCTCACCCTGCTTTTCTGCTGAACGCAGAAAAGCTGTCCCTCTCCCTCAAGGGGAGAGGGTTGGGCTCAGTGGGTATCCACCACTTCCGCCACCGTCTCCTTCACGCCGATCTCGAACAGGCTGTCGAGATGGGTTGCAACGGTCTCGCCAAAGGCCTGGTTGTCAGCCAGGTCCGTGCCGAACACTTCGGTCAGGGCGGCGAGACCGATATAGAGTTCCTCGGCGTCGTCGATAGTGTCGGCGGCAATCGCCATCGTGCGCATGGCGAGGGGATCGCGCACGTCGATGGTCTCGCCCTTCTCGTCGATGCCAACCACATAACGCATCCAGGCTGCCACCCCGAGTCCGAGGCGCTCGAAGGGCTGACCGGCCGCGAGCCGGTCCCTTATCGTGCCTAGCAAGCGCTGCGGCAGTTTCTGTGACCCGTCCATGGCGATCTGCCAGGTACGATGCTTCAGCGCCGGATTGCGGAAGCGATCGAGCAACTGGTCGCGATAGGCGCCGAGATCGACGCCCGGCATGTCCAGCGTCGGCATGGCCTCCTCGGTCATCAGCCCGTGGATCAGCGCGACGAAATCCTCGTCGCCCATCACATCGGAAATATACTCATAGCCTGCCAGATAGCCGAGATAGGCCATGGTCGAGTGCGAACCGTTGAGCATGCGCAGCTTCATGCGCTCGAAAGGCTCTACATCCTCGACCAGCTGTGCCCCGGCCGTTTCGAAGGGCGGGCGGCCATTGGGGAAATGATCCTCGATAACCCATTGGGTGAAAGGCTCGGTCATGATCGGCCAGGCGTCATCCGCCCCAATCAACCCGGCCACCGTCTCGCGATCGACATCGGTCGTCGAGGGCACGATGCGGTCGACCATGGTGCCGGGGAACGCCACCTCGGCCACATAATCGCCCAGCGCCTCGTCGCGCAGCCCGGCGAACTTCGTCACAATGCGCTTCACCGTCGCGCCATTGCTGGGCAGGTTATCGCAGCTCATCACCGCAAAGGGGGCAATGCCCGCTGCTTTGCGCCGCGCCAGCGCTTCCACCAGCATGCCCGGCGCCGACTTCGGCGCAGCGGGGTTGGCAAGATCATGCACAATGTCAGGATGGCGCTGGTCCAGTTCGCCGGTCGCCGGATCGTGGCAATAGCCTTTTTCCGTAACCGTCAGCGAGACGATGCGGATTTGTGGACTGGCCATCAGCGCCAGGAGCTCCTCGCGCTGGGTGTTGGCGTCCAGCACTTTGAGGATCGAGCCGATAACGCGGGGATGTGTGCCTTCGGCGTCGCGCACCGCCACGGTGTAGAGACCGTCCTGGGGCTCCAGCGCCTCCTTGGTATCGGGCCGGCGCAAGCTTGCGCCCACAATGGCCCAGTCCGGATGGGACTTCAGCAAATCGTCGACATAGACGGCCATATGTGCCCGATGGAAGGCGCCGATGCCCAGATGCACAATGCCCGGGGTGATCTGGTCCCGGTCATAGTCAGGCATGCGAACGCCCTGTGGTGCGTTGGCGAGGGTGGCGGCGCTGAGGCGCGTCATGGCAGTCTCCGGAAAATTTGCGCCACCATAGTGCCTTCCGAACTTGTATGGAAGATAGTGACTTGCGACCAAATCGGCTTTACCGGCATAAGCTTCACCTAGGCAAGGGAGGGCAGCATTTTGGCACAGCAGCGTTTCGTCAGCATCGGGGAATGCATGATCGAGATGAGCGGCGGCGAAGACCGCCAATATCGCCTGGGCTATGCCGGCGATACGCTCAATACCGCCTGGTATATGCGGGCCCTGCTGGGAGCCGATTGGTCGGTCGACTATGTCACGGCGCTGGGCGAAGACCGTTATAGCGACGATATCCTGGCCTTTCTCAAGTCTGCCGATATCGGCACCAGCCATATCAAGACCATCGCCAATCGCCGGCCCGGCCTCTACATGATCCACCAGGACAAGGGCGATCGCCACTTCACCTATTGGCGTGACACGTCGGCGGCCAAGCTGCTTGCCGATGACAAGAAGGCGCTGGCCGAGGCGGTCGAGGGCGCCAGCATGGTCTATTTCTCGGGCATAACCCTGGCCATCCTCGCGCCGCGCGCCCGAGGGCGTCTGCTGGGAGCGGTGGTCAAGGCACGCGACAATGGCGCTCGCGTCGTCTTTGACACCAATATCCGCCCAGCACTGTGGACCAGTCCGCGTGTCATGACCTCAGTGCTCACGGCAGCCGCCTCGCTCTGCGACGTGGTCCTGCCGACCCATGGCGACGAAGCTCCATTGTTCGGCGACAAGACCATCGACGACACGGCCGATCGCTATCTCGAGCTGGGCGTCGAGGAAGTCGTGGTCAAGGATGGTGCCGGTGAAGCGCTGATCGCCACCGCCTCGGAACGCGTCAAGGTCGCACCACAGCCCGGCGCCACTGTGGTCGATGCCACCGGCGCCGGCGACAGCTTCAATGGCGGCTATCTCTCGGCGCGGCTGGCGGGCAAGTCATTGCAGCAAGCCGCCGAAGCCGCACATCGCGTGGCCGGCGTGGTCATCGGTCAAAAGGGCGCGCTGGTCGAGCCGGAGTTGCTCTCGAAGTAAGAGGATACCCCCTCCTATCCTCCCCCTGATAGGGGAGGGACCGCGCAGCGTTTTTGGTTGGAGAGTGCCACAAGCACAATCTGTCCCTCCCCCTATCAGGGGGAGGTTAGGTGGGGGTACCCAACAAAGACTCTCCCGGCAGCACCCTCAAAACATACTGTCGCCCTGCGCCTTCATGTAAGCGATCTCGTCGTCCGTGCTTTCCCGCCCGAGCGCCTTGTTCCTGAACGGAAAGCGGCCGAAGCGCGCGATGCAGTCACGGTGGCCAACCATGAATTTCAGCATATCAGGCCCGAACTGCTCGAAATGCTTCACGCCCTCTTCCTGGATCACCAGGGATTCCGCATGCATATAGGGCATGAAGAGGAACATGCGGCGGTCCATGGGAATGTCCTGGTCGACGCCGACGAACACCGCCTCCTGCGCCAGAGCCGTGGCCATCTTGTCCTGCGCGAAAGCCTCGGGCGAGCCGCGGTGCAATTGGCGGCTGAACTGGTCGAGCACGATGATCTCGGCGAGGCGCCCGTCCGGCGTCTGGCGCCATTCCCAGGCCTCGCAGCGCGCAACCCGTTCCAGCGTTTCGGCAAACTGCGCACGCAACGCATCGTCAAATTCTGCTTTGCCGCCGAACCAGTCGTCCTTGGTGTGTTCGACGAACCAGAAGTTCAAGACATCTTCGGGGCTGCGCATGGAATGCTCCTTCGAGACTAGATGGTGATGATCGCCTTGATCAGCCCGTTCCGCTCCTTCGCCCATCGGGGCAGATTGGCGGGGACGTCGTCAAAGCTGGTGGAATGGGTGGCGAGCTGATCCGTTGGCACCGCGCCATTGCGGATCGACTCCATGACATGGTCGAAATCCGCGCGCGTGGCATTGCGCGAGGCGCGGATGGTCAGCTCGCGGCGGTGGATTTCGGGATCCTCCCAGTTGAGCATGCCCTTGACCACGCCAACCAGGGTCAGCGCGCCGCCATTGCGGCAATAGGCGATGGCCTGGTTCATGGCGGCGATCGAGCCAGTGGCATCAAACACCGCGTCGAAGCCGCTGCCCATGCCCGCCTTGAATTCGGCGCCCTCAAGCTGATGCAGAGCCGCGATGGCAAAGCCGAAGCGATGGGCCGCATCGAGCTTGTCCTCGGCCGCATCGAGAATGGTGACATCAGCCCCGGCAATGCGGGTGAAGAAGGCCACGCCCAGCCCGATCGGGCCGCCACCGACGACCAGTACGCGCGCGCTGGGCCGCAGTTCGGTGCGGCGCACGGCATGGGCGCCGATGGCAAGGAATTCCACCATGGCGGCGTCGCGCAGGCTGAGCCCCTCGGCCCTATAGAGATTGGCTTCGGGCATGACAATCTCCTCGGCCATGCCGCCGTCGCCATGCACGCCGATGACGGTCAGCGTCTCACAGCAATTGGTCTTGCCCTCGCGGCAGGCGGGACAATTGTAGCAGGGCAGATAGGGATTGATGACCACGGCATCGCCATCGGCGAGCGTCGTCGCGCCATTGGCGTCGCGCACCACCCCGCTCAACTCATGGCCCATGATGCGCGGATATTGCAGGAAGGGGTGCTTGCCCTCGAAGATATGATAGTCGGTGCCGCAGATGCCGATATGGCTGATGCCGACGCGGACCCAGCCGGGTTTGAGCACCGGACGGTCGATATCGATCAGCGCCAGTTCACCCGGCGCAGCGCAGGAAATGGCGCGCATGAAAAATCCTCCCGATCTTCACCGGGAGGACTAACACGCGTGCCGGGTCGAGACTATGGCTTACGCCAGAACGATCCTGATGCGATTGCCGAACGGGTCCTGGGTTTCGATACCGCCTTCGACGCCGCTGATCGGTGCACCGGCCGAGGCTAGCCGACCACCGAGGCTTTCGAGTGTTGCGGCGTCGGGCAGGACCACGGTGAACCAGCGCAGGCCCGCGGCACCCGCGGGCGGCAGAGCGGCATTGGGGCCGGACCAGATGTTGAAGGCCAAGGTATGGGGCATGTAGTCGAGCCCGACGTCGCCCATGCCGAAGGAGTGGATCAGCAGGAACCCGGCAAAGCCCAGCACGTCACGATAGAAGTTCATCGCAATGCCGAGGTCATTTACATGCACATGCACATGGCCAATACGCGTGCCTTCGGGCATGCGCGCCGGGATGACCGGGCTCTCGCCCAGTTCGCCCAGCAGGCCATCGAGATCGATCGGATCGCGGCCGGAATGGGCCTTGCCTTCCGTGGTGACGGCATAGGTCTCGCCCTTGTCGGGGTCCCCCAGCGTACCGCGCCAGGGCGTCTCGAAGGTGATCTCGATACCATTTCCGTCGAGGTCCCAGAGATAGATGGCTTCCGACACGAGATGATCGGTGGGCGATATCCGTACATTGCGCTGCAGCGCGCGGACGGCCATTTCGGCCAGGGCCACGCGGGTCGGCACATGCACGGCGACGTGATAGAGGCCGATGGTGCGCGGTACCGATGGGCGCGTGGCGCCGGTTTCGAGGACGATCAGCACCTTGCCACCGGCACCCAGCGACAGCTCATTGCCATTTTCGGCGATCAGCTCGAGGCCGACGACGTCCTGCCAGATGGCAAGGGCCTTGGCCTTTTCGGTGACGGCGATATGCACGGGGCCCAGCGTCGTGGTCAGCGGCAGGATGGGCTTGGACTTCACATTGGTCTGGACGGAAGCGTCAATCATGACGGGCACTCCAAAGGCGTTCAACTGTTGAAGCCAATATAGGGCCAGGCGATTACCTGGGCCATGACCGGCGCGGCGAAGGCATCGTTCGCAAAAGCGAGCGCAATGTCGGCAAGCCATGCAGGCCGCGCATGCCCGGAAGACCGGGCATTTTCACGCTAATTTAAGCAGATTCAGGGATTGGTACTTGCCAGACCCGGACGGCAGAAGCCGATCCGACACTTACTCTGGCATCAGGTATTCCCGTCCATGAATTTCCGCAATATTCCGATCCTGCAGAAGCTGGTTCTTACGGTTCTGCTCATGGGCGTGGTGGCCGCTGCCATCGCGGCCGTGGGCTGGCGCGAACTCAGCGCCATGAGCGCAACCATGAACCGCGTCGGCGCCAAGGAAGTGGCCGCCCGCGAGGCCATGGACCTGCGCATGGATGTCATCGCCATTTCCCGCATGACCTATCAGCTGGTCCTCGACCCGGCGAGCACCGACTTCGTCGCTCAGGCTGACCGCCGCATGACCGAGATGAAGGGGCGCTTCCCGATCATCGAAGCAGCCGCCGATGCAACCGAGCTGGAGCAGCTCGCCGCCGTCAAGCCGGTGATGGATGCCTATTTCGCCAAGATCAACGACATGCTGGCCGTTGCAGCCGTGCAGCCGCTCAACCAGGTCGCGCTCAATGCGTCGCTGAGTGAAGCGCTGGCCGCCCAGCTTACCGTCACCGACACGATCAAGATCTACTCCACCTATTCGGGCGAGCTGATGGCCTCCATGCGGGCCGATGCGGAAGCCTCGGCTTTCAACGCCATGCTGACCCTGGCCATCACTGCGGCCGTCGGTATCATTGCCGGCCTTGCGCTCAGCCTCTTCATTGGTGGCCGCACCATCGTTCGCCCGGTGCGCCAGCTGACGCAGACCATGAGCGAGCTGGCCGACGGCAAGCTCGATGTCGGCATCGACAATGCCGAGGCCCGCGACGAAATCGGCGCCATGGCCCGTGCCGTCGAAGTCTTCCGCCAGAATGCCAAGCGCGTCGCTGCCCTCAGCGCCGAGGAAGCTGCGCGCAATCTTTCCGTCGTCGAACGCGCCGATATGATGGCCCTGCTGCAGTCCGAACTGGGCTCGGTGATGAAGGCGGCCAGCGCCGGCATTTTCACCCAGCGCGTGCCGACCGACTTTTCCGATGACGAACTCAACCAGCTGGCCGACAGCGTCAACGGCCTCGTCGCCACCGTCGACCGTGGCCTGTCGGAAACCGGCACAGTGCTCTCGGCCATTGCCAATACCGACCTGACGCAGCGCGTCACCGGCGACTACCAGGGCGCCTTCGGCGCGCTCAAGAACAATACCAATGCGGTGGCCGAAAAGCTGGCCGACATCGTCAACCAGCTCAAGGATACTTCGCGCACGCTCAAGACGGCGACTGGCGAAATTCTGGCCGGTGCCAATGACCTTTCCGAACGCACCACGCGCCAGGCAGCGACGATCGAGGAAACCTCGGCCGCCATGGAACAGCTGGCGACCACCGTCATGGAAAACGCCAAGCGTGCCCAGGATGCCAATGGCAATGCCGGCAAGGTGACCGTCTCGGCCGAACAGGGCGGCGCCGTGATGGCCCAGGCCAACGAGGCCATGGAGCGCATCACCACTTCCTCGGCCAAGATCTCCAACATCATCGGCCTCATCGACGACATCGCCTTCCAGACCAATCTGCTTGCCCTCAACGCATCGGTGGAAGCCGCCCGCGCGGGCGACGCCGGCAAGGGCTTTGCGGTGGTGGCCGTCGAAGTTCGCCGTCTGGCGCAGTCTGCCGCCTCGGCCTCGGCCGATGTGAAGGTACTGATCGAGCAGTCGGCCAAGGAAGTGCAGGACGGCAGCCGTCTCGTCGGTGAAGCCGCTGATCGCCTCAACCTGATGCTGGACGGCGTCCGCGCCAGCTCGGGTCTGATGGAAGGCATTTCGCGCGACAGCCAGGAACAGTCGACCGGCATCACCGAAGTGTCGATCGCCGTGCGCCAGATGGACGAAATGACCCAGCATAATGCTGCCCTGGTCGAAGAAATGAACGCGGCCATCGAGCAGACCGAAAACCAGGCGACCCAGCTCGATGCGATCGTGGACATCTTCAAGGTCAACGACGGCGGCAATGCCCGCCGCGGCTACGCCCGGGCGGCCTAGAGAAGCATGGATACCCCCGCCTAACCTCCCCCTGAAAAGGGGGAGGGATCCGGCCGGTGAGTTGGGCACCGTCGTGCTTCAAGCTCGATCTGTCCCTCCCCCTATCAGGGGGAGGATAGGAGGGGGTACCCCACCAACAGGGGGAGGATAGGAGGGGGTACCCCACCAAAAACCAAAAGGCCGGGGCTTTCACCCCGGCCTTTTCATTTACGCTACCAACCCCTTGGTCAGCTCCAGCGCCTGGCGTTCGAACAGCCGGCGGTAGATGCCGCCGTTGAGCCGGATCAACGCCTGGTGGTCTCCCTCTTCGACAATCCGGCCCTTGTCGAAGACCAGCAGGCGATCGAGTGCCCGCACCGTCGACAGGCGATGGGCAATGACTAACGTGGTCCGGCCTTCCATCAGGCGCTCCATGGCCTGCTGGATCTGCACTTCGCTCTCGCTGTCGAGGCTCGAGGTCGCCTCATCGAGGATCAGCACCCGCGCGTCGGCGAGGAAAGCCCGGGCGATGGCGACACGCTGGCGCTCGCCACCCGACAACTTGACGCCGCGCTCACCCACCATGGTCTCATAGCCCTTGGGCAGGCCGATGATGAAGTCATGCGCATTGGCCTGCTGCGCCGCCAGCTCGATCTGCTGCCGGCTGGCTTCGGGCCGACCATAGGCGATGTTCTCGGCCAGGGTCCGGTGAAACAGGATCGGCTCCTGCTGCACGATGGCGATCTGGCCGCGCAGGCTCGACTGTTTCACATCGGCGATATTCTGCCCGTCGATGGTGATCGCGCCCTGGTTGACGTCATAGAGGCGCTGGATGAGCTTGACGAAGGTCGTCTTGCCCGAGCCCGAATGACCAACCAGACCCACACGCTCGCCCGGTTTGATCTCGACCGAGAAGTCATTGTAGAGCGGCGTCGGATGGGCACCATAGCGGAAGGTGACATGATCGAAGCGGATCTCGCCCGCCGTGATGGCGATCTTGCCGGCACCCTGCCTGTCGTCGATGCCGAGCGGCGTCTTGTCGAGCAGGACCAGCTCTTCCATGTCGTTGACCGCACGCTGCAGGTTGCGGATATGCATGCCGACATCGCGCAGATAGCCCTGCAGCACGAAGAACATGGCGAGCACAAAGGTGATGTCGCCCGGTGTCGCCAGCCCGCGCTGCCACATGATCAGCCCCGTGCCCAGGATGCCGGCCTGCATGGCCACCATCATGAAGCCCTGGATGGTGCCGCTCAGCGTGCCGCGCTTCCAGGTGCGGCGGGTCCGATGGTCCCACTTGGAGAGGACATGCTTGAGCCGATCCTCCTCGCGGCCCTCCGCCCCGAAAGCCTTGACCACGGAATTGCAGCTGACCGCATCAGCCAACGCGCCGCCCAGCCTCGTATCCCAGGCATTGGCAAGGCTTGCCGCCGGCGAGACATAGCCCATCGAAAGCAGCACGGTGACGCCGATATAGATGATCGAGCCGAGGGCCACGATGAGGCCGATGATCGGCCAATAGGTGCCCAGGATGATGCTGGCGCCGATCAGCATGACCACCGATGGCAGCAGCGCTACCAGCAGCAGGTCATTGAGCGAATCCAGCGCCCACATGCCGCGGGTGATCTTGCGCACGGTCGAGCCGGCAAAGCTGTTGGCATGCCAGTCCGTCGAGAAGCGCTGCACGCGATGGAAGCCGTCGTTCACCACTTCGGCCATCATGCGGATGGTCAGGCGAATGACGCCCTGGAAGATGAACCAGCGCAGCACGACGCTGGCGAGGCCCAGGCCCACCACGATGACAAAGGCGCGGATGGCCTCGGACGCCGCCGAGGTCTCAGCCCCGGCAATGGCATCAACGATCTGGCCGGAAAACACCGGCACCATGACTTCGGCCAGCGTCGACACGACAACCAGGATACAGATAAGGGCAATGATCGCCGGCCGGCTGGCCCAGCGACGGAAAGTAAAGCCGAGCACGTTGCGATAGGCATCGGCGCGGAAATCGAGCTTCTTGCGACTCATAAATCCAGTCCGGTCCCGTTTTCCGGCAACCGGCCCTCAAAGACAGGGAATGAAAGGCACAGCCGGAACGGGAGGCAAACTGATCCCGTCAGATCATCAATCGGGCTGCGAAGGGGAAACCGCTTGTCGCGAACCCGAGGCGGGCCGCGAATGGCAAGGACCTAACGTCGGGTCATGCCATTGGGGAGGGGTGTGATGAATGCTGCCATACAACGCCTCCCTTGGTTTGAAATCTGAAGCGGTGGACGTTTTGTAGCGAAGTGGTTCGCACTTGCCAACCGGGTTTTGTGACGTTGCAGAAAGGTGATGCAAACTGGACACAGGGGCCGCTGCGCGCAACTCTCCCCAACCACGGTGTCACCCCGGCCTTGCCGCTACGCCGGACTGAACACCGTCACCGCACTTGGCCGGATGACAAAGTGCGCCGGGGTCTGGGTCACCAAGTCGCCATCGGTATTGATCGCCATCGGCTCTTTGGTGCGGATATCGAACTCCGTGCTCTTGGCGGTGCGCACCTCGTCCCAGGCGCCGTGCTCGCCGCGCCGAAACGCGCCCAGCATCAGGCCGAATTTCCAGACATTCTTGAGTTCGAGCGAATAGAGGTCGAGATGGCCATCCTCGATCGTCGCATCGGCATGGATCACCGTGCCACCGCCATAATGCACGCCATTGCCCACCGCGATCTGCAGTGTCTTGACCTTTTCCGTGCCGCTGTCGCTGATGATTTCGGCGCGGAAGGGTTTTGCCTTCATCGCCACCTTGATCGCCGCCAGCGCATAGCCCAACTTGCCCCACCGGCGCTTGGCCTCGGGGGTCAGCCCGCGCGCCAGGTCGACCGACAGGCCCATGCTGGCGACATTGAAGAAGGGGTGGCCATTGACCTCGCCGAGATCGACGCGGGACGTATGGCCGGCAATGATGATATCGGCGGCCTTCAGCAGGTCGTCGGGAATGGAGAGGGTCCGCGCCAGGTCATTGGCCGTGCCCATCGGCATGATGCCCATGGGCAGTTCGGTTTCCAGCACGCCCCTGGCAGCCGAATTGATCGTGCCGTCACCACCGCAGACGATCACGAGATCAGCCTCGTGCCGGCGGCGGGCGATATCGGCGGAGACTTCGTCGGGCGAATTGAAGCGCTCGATGACCGCATCGACACCGCCATCGCGCAGACGGTCGATCACCGGCTCGAGCGCTGCCGTGCCGCGGCGGGCGTTGGGATTGACCAGCATGAGGGCGCGGCGGCGGACGGGAAGAGCTGACATGAACGACTGCGTGCTGGGAACGGGCCCTGCACATGACCTGTCCGGCCGCGCGGCGCAAGGGCGCGCCGCATTACCATTTGGTCATATCAGGGCCGTTCGGCCCGATAGACATCCATGCCCCTTGTCGTCCATTGGGCATAGCCGACGGCGAGGATGAAGACGCCGAAATAGGCGCCAATGACGGCGGCGAGGGTGGGAAGATTGGTGATCATCTGGGGCTCCTTGGTGATGAGCCCAAATTGCGCCTTACCCCGCCTTCACCCTTGATTGAGGTCAATTTTCTTCTCGATTTTTGTCGGTAGCGCTCCGCCGCCTTGCCCGCTAGGGTTTGCGCCAACCAGACTCAAACGAGAGGCTTCGCCCCCAATGACCATCGATCCCGTCAAGCTCGACAAGCTCGCCCAGGTTGCCATCAAGGTCGGCCTGCAGTTGGAAGAGGGCCAGGACCTCGTCATCACCGCACCGATGACCTCGGCGCCGCTGGTCCGCCGCATCACCGAGCATGCCTACAAGGCCGGCGCTGGCGTGGTCACGACGATCTATTCGGACGAGGAAGCAACGCTTGCCCGCTATCAGCATGCCAATGACGCGAGCTTCGACAAAGCCGCCGGCTGGCTGTTCTCGGGCATGGCCGAAGCCTACAAGAACAACGCCGCGCGCCTCGCCATCTCGGGCGACAATCCGATGATGTTGTCTGGCCAGGACCCCGAAAAGGTCAGCCGTGCCATGCGCGCCAGCTCCGCTGCTGCCAAGCCAGCCATGCAGCTGATCACCGGCTTTGACATCAACTGGAACATCGTTTCCTACCCGACCGCCGCCTGGGCCAAGCTGGTCTTCCCCCATGACAGCGAGGAAGAAGCGGTTTCCAAGCTCGCCGATGCGATCTTCAAGGCGTCGCGCGTCGATCAGGAAGACCCGATCGCGGCCTGGAAGGAGCATAATGCCAACCTCAAGAAGCGCTGGACCTGGCTTAACGAAAAGGCCTTTGCCTCGCTCAAATACACCGGTCCCGGCACCGACCTGACCGTCGGCCTCGCCGATGGCCACCGCTGGAAGGGTGGCGCGTCGGAAGCCAAGAACGGCATCACCTGCAATCCCAATATCCCGACCGAGGAAGTCTTCACCACGCCGCACAAGCTGCGCGTCGATGGCTATGTTGCCGGCACCAAGCCGCTGAGCCACAACGGCGCATTGATCGAGGACATGCAGGCCCGTTTCGAGGGCGGCAAGCTGGTCGAGTTCAAGGCTTCAAAGAACCAGGCCCTGTTCGACAAGGTGCTCGATACCGACGAGGGCGGCCGTCGCCTCGGCGAGGTAGCGCTGGTGCCGCATAGCTCGCCGATCTCGGCTTCGGGGATCCTGTTCTTCAACACGCTCTACGACGAAAACGCCTCCTGCCATATCGCGCAGGGCCAGTGCTATTCGGACTGTTTCGTCAATGGCAAGGACATGACCCAGGACCAGATCGCGGCCCAGGGCGGCAATAGCTCCAATATCCACATCGACTGGATGATCGGCAGCGACAAGATCGACATCGACGGCGTCAATGCCGATGGCTCGACCGAGCCGGTGATGCGTGGCGGCGAATGGGCCAATTGAACCCAAGGGGGAGAGCAGGCATGAAGCGTCTTGTTGCGATTTGCGGCCTGCTCACCCTCGCCTCGCCTGCCTTGGCGCAGACGGTGGTGGACAGTGATTTCAGCTATGTCGTCACCTTGCCCGATGGCGAGGAAATCGGCGAAAGCTCGACCGCCGTGCCCTATGTGCGGGGCGTCTGCTATTACTGGCATCTCCGCCTCGCCAAGACCAAGGGGCCAATTTCGGTCAGCGAAATTTTCACCGTGCCGGCCGAGCCCGCCAGCTGGGGCGTGGGTGAGGATGCAACGATCGCCGTCTTCGACGACAAGGCTGCTGCGACCTCTCCCCTGTCCCTGACGCCGGAGGATGGCTGGATCGGCCACGGCTGGTGCCTCGCCAAGGGTGACCCCAAGGGCGCGCACAGCATTGAAATCCTCGCCGGTGACACGCTGCTGCACCGCTTCGATTTCACGGTGGATGAGCTTTAGGGGATACCCCCGCCTAGCCTCCCCCTGATAGGGGGAGGGACAGATCGCGTTTAAGACGGCATCTCGCCCTATCCACCGGACGGATTCCTCCCCCTGTCAGGGGGCGGTTAGGTGGGGTATCCGAGCAAGGACTCCTCAACCCCTGAACGTATTCTCCCTGATCGACTCCGGCTTCATCTCAATCGAAAACCCAGGCAGTTTCGGCGGCATATAGGCCGCGTTCCTGATCTCGCACGGCTCCACGAAATGCTCGTGCAGGTGGTCGACATATTCGATCACCCTTCCATCCTTGGTCCCAGAGACCACCAGATAGTCGATCATCGACAGGTGCTGCACATATTCGCACAAGCCCACGCCACCGGCATGCGGCCAGACCGGCAGGCCGAATTTGGCCGCCATGAGCAGCACCGACAGCACCTCGTTGAGCCCACCGATGCGACAGGCATCGATCTGGACGATATCGATCGCGCCATCCTTGATGAACTGCTTGAAGAGGATCCGGTTCTGGCACATTTCGCCGGTCGCCACTTTCACCGGGGCAATCGCCTCTCGGATCGTCCTGTGCCCCGAGACGTCATCTGGGCTGGTCGGCTCCTCGATGAAATAGGGATTGAAGCGGGATAGCTGTTTCACCCAATCCACTGCCTGGTCGACTTCCCAGACCTGATTGGCGTCGATCATCAGATAGCGATCAGGCCCCATGATCTCGCGCACGATTTCGAGGCGCCGAATATCGTCGTCGAGATCGCGACCGACCTTCATCTTGATGTGCTGAAAACCCTGTTCTACCGCTTCTGTGGCCAACCGTGTCAGCTTCTCGTTGCTGTAACCCAGCCAGCCGGCAGAAGTCGTGTAGCACTGATAACCTTCAGCCTTGAGCGTGGTGATACGCTCGGCCTTGCCGGCCTCGGCCTTCCTGAAAATCGCCAACGCCTCCTCGGGCGTGATGGCATCGGTGAGGTAGCGGAAGTCGATAATGGAGACGAGCTGCTCGGGCGTCATGTCGGCCACCAGCTGCCACACCGGTTTTTTGGCCTCTTTTCCAAGAAGATCCCAGACGGCATTGACCACGGCACCGGTCGCCAGATGCATGGCGCCCTTGTCGGGGCCGATCCAGCGCAGCTGGCTGTCGCCGGTCACATGCCGCCAGAAGCGGCCGGGATTTTCCGCGATCCAGCTCAGCTCCAGCCCCAGCACGCGGCTTTCCAGCGCCTTGATCGCTGCGACGACGACTTCATTGCCGCGCCCGATCGTAAAGGTGAGACCATGGCCTTCATGCTCGCCATCGGTCCCCAGGATCACATAGGCGGCCGAATAGTCCGGATCGGGGTTCATCGCGTCCGAACCGTCCAGCGAGGCAGAGGTCGGAAAGCGCAGATCATGCGTTTGGAGGGCAGTAATCTTGGTCATTGCACTCGTCCGGATTAAGCGGTCCAGCCGCCGTCGATGACGTGGATCTGGCCGGTCGTATAAATTGCGCCGGCAAGATAAACCGCCAGGTCTGCCACCTCTTCGGGCCGCGCGATGCGGCCGATCGGCTGGCGGGAGATGAAGGCCTTTTTCGCGCCCTCGAAATCGCCCGTGGCATGCCAGCGTTCATGCAGGCTCGGCGAATCCACCGTGCCGGGGCAGATGGCATTCACGCGGATATTGCTGGTCGTATAGTCGGAAGCGACCGACTTGGTCAGGCCGATGACGGCAGCCTTGGAGATCGAATAGGCGGCGCGATTGGGCACGCCCTTCACCGAGCTGGCGACCGTCGCCATGTTGATGATGGCGCCATCCTTGCGCTCGAGCATCTGCGGCAGCACGGCCTTGATCGTGCGGATCTGCGCCTTGATGTTGAGGTCGAAGGCAAAGTCCATATCCGCGTCGGTCATCTCGAGCACGGTGCCGGAATGAACGACGCCGGCGCAGTTGAAGAGGATGTCGATGCGGCCAATCTCGGACACGGCCGCTTTCACCGCATCCGCCGACAGAACGTCCAGCACGCGCGTGATGACACCCGGCATGCCATCGAGCTCTTTCAGCTTCTCGGCATTGATGTCGGTGGCAATGACTTTGGCGCCCGCCGCTACAAAGGCTTCTACTGAAGCCCGGCCAATGCCCTGCGCGGCGGCGGTGATGAGGATGGTTTTTCCAGTAATGTCGGCCATGAACGGTCCTGTGGTAAAGGGGCCGGGTGTCGCCACCCGGCCCGGGTGGTCTTAGTCGTAGAGAACAGCCGCGATTTCGGGGTCTTCCATGGTCGCGGCGTCGTAATAGTAGAAGCCGGTGTCGATGACGGGCTCGAGCGTTTCGCCCTTGAGCGCCTTGACGGCGGCGGCGACGGTTTCATAGCCGATGCCGACCGGGTTCTGGGTGATGGCACCATTCATGACGCCAGAGGTGATCATGCCCTTCTGGGCGGCGCCGGAATCGAAGCCAATGACGACAATGTCGCTGCCCAGTTCGGTCTTGCCATTGGCAACGCCGATCGCCGAGCCTTCATTGGCGCCGAAAATGCCCTTGAGGTCGGGGTTGGCGAGCAGGATCGACTTGGTGATCTCGGTCGACGCCAGCTGGTCGCCGCCGCCGTATTGGACGCTCACCACTTCGATATTGGGATATTCTTCCTTGATGCGGTTGACGAAGCCGTCGACGCGATCGATGCCGGTGCGGCTGGTCTGGTCGTGGGCCACCACAGCCACCTTGCCTTCGCCGCCGATCAGTTCGGCCATCTTGTCGGCCGCGAGGGCGGCAGCAGCGACGTTGTCGGTAGTCGCCGTGGTCAGCGGGATGTCGCTGTCGACGCCGGAGTCAAAGGCAATGACCGGGATATTGGCGGCCTTGGCCTGTTCGAGCAGCGGCGTTGCGGCCTGACTGTCGAGCGCGGCAAAGCCGATGGCATCCGGGTTACGCGACAGGGCGGCGGCCAGCATATCCATCTGGCGGTCGACCTGGGTTTCGCTTTCCGGACCTTCGAAGGTCACGGTCACACCCAGTTCGGCCGCAGCCTGATCGGCACCGGCCTTCACGGCCTGCCAGAACTGGTGCTGGAAGCCCTTCGAAATCAGGGCGATATCGTAGTTCTCCTGGGCCGAGGCGGCGCCGCTGGCCAGGAGCAGGGACAGCGCGCTGATGGCGCCGAGCAGGTTACGTCGGTTCAACATGGTTCCTCCCATGGGGTTTTGAATGCGCAGTCGATGAGCCATTTCGGCCTTCTTGTTGGCGCCCTCGGGCGCTGGTTTGCTGGACGGCTCAGAGCGAGCGACGCCGCAGAATATCGGCATAGACCGCCAGGATGATGATCGAGCCGGTGACGACCGTCTGCCATTCCTGGGGCACGGAAAGGATGCGCAGGCCATTGGCCAGCACGGAAATGATGAGCGCGCCAATCAACGTGCCGAGCACGGTGCCGCGGCCGCCCGACAGCGAGGTGCCGCCGATGACCACGGCCGCGATGGCGTCGAGTTCATAGCCCTGCCCCAGCGCGGGCTGGGCGGAGTTGAGCCGGCTGGCGATCAGCAGGCCCGCCACGCCGCAGATCGAGCCGGCCACGGCATAGACCGCGATCTTCCAACGATCGACATTGACGCCCGAAAGGCGCACGGCCTCTTCATTGCTGCCCAGCGCAAAGGTGTATCGGCCAAGCGCTGTTTTGCTCAGCACGAAAGCGGCGAGCCCCGCGACGAGGAAAAGGATCAGCACGCCATTGGGCACGGGCACGGCCGGGAAAACCGAGCCGATGGCCGATCCCAGAGCGATCTGGTTGAAGCCGGGCGTGTCGTTGAAATAGATCGGCCGGGTGCCCGAGATCACCAGCGACAGGCCTTTTAGGATCAGCATCATGCCCAGAGTGGCGATGAAGGGCGGCACCTTGAGCTTGGCAATGATGACGCCCGAGATCAGCCCGCAACCGGTGCCGGCGAGGATTGAGGCGGCAATGCCCAGCGGCAGGGGCAGGCCGAGATAGGTCAGGACCACGCCGGTGATGACGGCACAGAAGGTCATCAGCGTTCCCACCGACAGGTCGATGCCGCCTGTGATAATCACCAGCGTTGCGGCAATAGCCAGTACGCCATTGACCGAGGTGGCCTGCAGGATCGCCAGTACATTCTGGGTCTGCATGAAATTGGGCGAGGCCAGCGAAAAGACCACGACCAGCGCGATCAGGCCTGAAAAGGCCAGCAGGCGATGGAGCGTACCGGAAATGCGGACACCGGACTTGGCTTGGGGCGCTGCGATATCGGTCATGCCGACCTCCGTTCGGAATGGGTTTCGGCCACGCTGCTTTGCCGCTGCGTCGCCAGCCGCATGATCTCTTCCTGGCTCGAACCGCCGGGCAGCATGCCGGTCAGCCGACCCTCGCACATCACCGCGATGCGATGACTGAGACGCAGCACTTCGGGCAGTTCCGAGGAAATGACGATGATCGCCCTGCCCTGCTGGGCCAGCGCGTTGAGCAGCTTGTAGATTTCCGCCTTGGCGCCGACGTCGATGCCGCGCGTCGGCTCATCGAAGATCAGGATGTCGCAATCGCGCAGCAGCCATTTGGCGATAACGACCTTCTGCTGGTTGCCGCCGGACAGGAGCCGCGCTTCCTGCAGATCGCTGGGCGTCTTGATGGCCAGCTGGTTGATATAGGTCTTGGCCGTTTCCTGCATGGCGCGATCGTCGATCACGCCAGCGGTGCGGGTGAAACGTGACAGGCTGGCGAGGGCGATATTGTTGCGTACGTCGAGCCCGGTCGCGAGGCCGAAATGCTTGCGGTCTTCCGACAGGTAGCCGATGCCGGCATGGACGGCGTCGCCGGGCGAGGAAATGCCGACGCGCTTGCCATTGACCCAGATTTCGCCGCTGTCGCGCGGATCGGCACCGAAGATGGCGCGGGCGACTTCGGTGCGTCCGGCACCCATCAAGCCGGCCATGCCGAGGATTTCACCCTTGCGCACTGAAAAGCTGACATTGCGGATTTCGCGGCCGCGGTTGAGATTTCGCACTTCAAGTGCCACGGGTTGGGCCGATGTATTGGGAATGACCAGCGCCTCTTCGGTCAGCGTGCGGCCGACCATCATGGAAATGATGGTTTCGATGGGCGTGAAGCCGGCCGGCACCGTACCGACATATTCGCCGTCGCGCATGACGGTGACCCGGTCGGAGATGCGCTTGATCTCGTCCATCTTGTGGGAAATGTAGACCACCCCCACCCCCTCGGCCTTGAGCCGGTTGATGATGGTGAAAAGCTCGGCGATCTCGGCGTCGTTGAGCGCGGCGGTCGGCTCATCCATCACCAGCACACGCGACTGGTAGCTCAGCGCCTTGGCGATCTCGACCATCTGCTGCTTGGCGATGGTCAATGTCTCGACCCGCACCGTTGGATCGAGCTGCAGGTTCATTGAGTCGAAAATGGCTTGGGCGTTGCGATTGAGCGCCCGCTCGTCGAGCAGGAAGCCGCGGCGCGGCTCGCGGCCGATAAAGATGTTCTGCGCCACCGTCAGGTCGCGCATCAGTGCCAGTTCCTGATGGATGATGCCGATGCCCATGTCCTGGGCCTGTCGCGGACTGGCAATCTCGACGGGCTGCCCGTTGAGGCGGACCTCGCCGGCGTCGCGGGTGTAGACCCCGGAAAGGATTTTCATCAGCGTGGACTTGCCGGCGCCATTCTCGCCCATGAGCGCATGGACCTCGCCTGAGCGCAGTTCGAAGCGGGCGCGAGACAAGGCGCGCACACCGGGAAAGGACTTGTCGATATCGATCATTTCCACCAGCGGCGCAGCGCTGACGTCAATGACCGGCGACGAAGCTGTCGTGCCGCTCAGGACCATGCCAAAACTATCCTCCCGTGCATTCTTGCGATGCACATACGAACAATCTATTCATAAATGAAGGAATGGCGCAAGACGTTGTCGTTCCGCCAAAGAGTCACCAATCACAGCCATTGGTGACGCTCGATGCTAACAGTCTGCTAGCCAATTCGGGCAAACGCTGCTCCCCAGCGGAGCGTATGAGACCGGGAGTTTGACGTGGCGATGGATGAAGACGGCGACCGCTATCGCGCCCCGGCGCTGGACAAGGGGCTTGATATTCTCGAGCTTCTGGCAGCGACGGCCGATGGCTTGAGCCAAGCGGAAATCGCCAAGGCGCTCGAGCGCACGCCCAATGAAATCTACCGCATGCTCGACCGCCTGGTGCGGCGCAACTATGTGCGCCGCACCTTGGAAGACCGCTACGAGATCACCCTTAAACTGTTCGAGCTGGCCCATAAAAGACCGCCCATGCATCGCATGGTCAGCCAGGCCATGCCGGTGCTCCGCAGCTTTGCACTCAAGGCTGAACAGGCCGTGCACCTGGTCGTCCAGGACCGCAATATCCTCGTCGTCATCGCCCAGGTCGACGGCCCGGGCTATTGGAATGTCTCGATCCGCGTCGGCTCGCGCCTGAGCCTGGTCAACACCGGCTCAGGCCATGTTTTCCTCGCCTTTGCCACGCCCGAGGAGAGGCTGCTGATGCTCGAGGAACAGGACCTCGGCTCGCCCGAAAAGATGCCGAAAGACCTCGAAGCCCGCCTCGAAAAGGTCCGCGAGCGCGGCTATGAAAACATGCCCAGCGCCCAGGTTTCGAGCGTTTCCAACCTGACGGTCCCGATCTTCGGACCGCTCGGTTCGGTCATCGCGGTCCTCACCTGCCCCTATACCCAGCGGCTGGACAAATCCGATGCGCCGAACATGGACGCGGTGCTCGGCCTGTTGCAGCAGGCAGGCCAGGATATTTCAAACCGGGCGACACCGAAGGAATAAGCGGAGGAATTTCAAAGTGATGCGCATTCTCGACACCCATCTCCACCTCATTTATCCCGACCGCTTCAGCTATCCCTGGCTCTCGGGCGCACCGGCCATCAACAGGTCTTGGAGCGTGGAAGACTATTTCGCCGAAGCCGTGCCGCTGGGCATTGAGGCGGCGCTGCACATGGAAGTGGATGTCGCCGAAAAGGACATGCTGGCCGAGAGCGAATTCGTCCTCACCCTGCCGCGCATCACCGGCGCCATTGCCGCCTGCCGGCCGGAGGGCATGGGCTTCGTCGACCAGATCGAGCGCCTTTCCGAGCACGCCCATATCAAGGGCGTGCGCCGCATCCTGCATGAATCCCCGGACGATCTCAGCCAGTCGGACCTGTTTGTCGAAAACATCCGCCACCTGCCCGATTATGACCTGAGCTTTGACCTCTGCGTGCGGGCCGACCAGTTGCCGGTCGGGCAGATGCTGGTCGAGCGGGCGCCCGATGTCAGCTTCATCCTCGACCATTGCGGCGTTCCGGATGTGCTCGGCGCCGGGCTCGATCCTTGGCGCGACAATATCAGACGCATCAGCAAGTTGCCCAATCTCAACGCCAAGGTTTCCGGAGTCGTCGCCTATGCCGGTCCGGACTGGAGCGTCGAGACGGTTCGCCCTTATGTCGAGCATATCATCGAATGTTTCGGCTGGGATCGCGTGGTCTGGGGCTCGGACCATCCCGTGGTGACGCGCACCGGCTCGCTGACCCGCTGGGTCGAGGCGACGCGCGCGATCATCAGCGGGGCCAGCGATGACGAACAGGCCAGGCTGCTCCACCGCAACGCCGAGCGCATCTACAAGGTGTGACCTTGTAAGGAACCTCGACCCGGCGCACAGTCTTATCCAAGAACAAGAATATGGGATGAGACTATGAGCGTCAGCGCCGATCGTATTGCCGTTTCCACCTGGTCACTGCACCGCCTCCTGGGCATGACCTATCCGCACGACCTGACCACAAACGAAGTCGGGCCGATGCATGAAACCTATGGCGAGGGCGAAGAATCCCTGCTCGGCCTGCCGTCGGTGCTGGCCAATCACGGCTATCACCGGCTGGAGATCGTCTCCTTCCACCTGCGCAGCCGCGACCCGATCTATCTGGCCGAACTCAAGGACCAGCTGCGGATTGCCGAGGTCAAGCTGCAGACGCTTCTCATCGATGCCGGCGATATCAGCGATCCCGAACATGGCGCGCGCGACCAGAAGTGGATTGCCGGCTGGATCGAAGTTGCCAATGAGCTGGGCGCAGAGAATGCGCGCATCATTGCCGGCAAGCAAAAGCCGACCCGCGATGCGCTGGATCGATCGATCAAGGCGCTGACGGCGCTGGCTGACGGCAATTCCGGATCGCCCGTGCGACTGGTCACCGAGAACTGGTTCGACCTGCTGTCGGAGCCGGCGCATGTGCACTATCTGCTCGACAAGCTGGACGGTCGCATCGGGCTGCTCGGCGACTTCGGCAATTGGGGCGGGGCGAACAAATATTCCGACCTGGCCTCGATCTTCAGCCGGGCGGAACTGTGCCACGCCAAGGCCAGTTTCATCGACGGGGATCTCGACGCGGTCGATTATGGCGCCTGCGTCAAGCTGGCCGAGGCGGCGGGCTATACGGGGCCTTACACGCTGATCTTTGACAGCGAAATTCCCGGCGAATGGAACGGCTTGGCGGCAGAGCGGGACTTCATCACCTCGCTTAGGGAATAATGCTTAGGGCACAATAAGCCCATTGTTAACGGGCCTGGCGCAGAGTGGCACCATGTCCGTGACCTCGCTCAAGCCTGTCGCGCCGGCCCTGCCCCGCTTCGAGCGGGTCGACGCCATGCTGGCACGGATCGTCGATACGGCGGCCGTGGGCATGGTGGTGTCGCGCATGAGCGGCCGCATGGTCTATGGCAACCGCGCTTTCACCGCCCTGCTCGGACAGGAGATTGTCGAAGGCGGGACGCACAATATTCTCGATGTGATCCACGCGGATGACCGGGCCATTGCGCGGCTGCAGCTGTTGCGGCTGATGGCGGGGGAAATCGAGGATTATCGCGGCGAGCACAGGTTTCTGCATGTCGATGGCGAGCCGCGCTGGGTGAGCGTGGCGGCGTCGCTGTTGCGCGACGATGCGGATGGCTCGCCCGCCTATCTCATCACGCAGGTGACCAATATCGAATTGCAGAAAAAGGCCGAGGCGGCACTCGCGCATTCAGAGAGCCGGCTGAATTTTGCGCTGGAGAGCGCGCGGCAGGGTGTGTGGGACCACGATATCGTCAATGACACGATGTTCTACTCGCGGCAGTGGCGGGTGATGCGGGGCATTCCGCCGGACGAAGAGGTGGATGGCAGCCAGGAGAAGTGGCTCGAGCGGATTCATCCCGATGACTTGCAGCATGTGCTGGATAATGTCGACAAGCAGGACAGGGGCGATGCCGATCTCGATGCGCTGGAATATCGCGAGCTGCGGCGGGACGGATCCTATGTGTGGATTCTAAGCCGCGGACGACCGGTGGAATGGGATGGTGCGGGCAACCCGACGCGGACGCTGGGAACCGATACCGATATCACGCGGCTCAAACTGGTGGAGCAGGAGCTGGCAGCCCAGAAGGAACGACTGCGGGTGACGCTGGATTCGATCGCGGACGGCATGATTTCGACCGATGAAAGTGGGCATGTGGTGTTCATGAACCCGGCGGCTGAAACGCTGACGGGCTATCGTTCAGCCGAGGCCATGGGGCGGGAGGTGCGCTCGATCTTTATCGTGCGCGACGGGGCGACAGGGGCAGTTCAGCCCTGCCCGGTGGCGATCTGCCTCGGGAGTGACATGCCGGTCCAGCTCGACGACGACATGATCCTCGTGGCGCGGACAGGGGCGGAGCGCGACATCCGCTGCACGGCAGCGCCGGTCAAGACGCCACAGGGCCGGTTGAGCGGGGCAGTGCTGGTATTTCAGGACGTGTCCCAGAGCCGGGCGATGCAGCGCGAACTGGCGCATTCAGCCAGCCATGACAACCTGACCGGACTGCCCAACCGGGCGGCCTTCGACCGGGCGCTCAATGCCGCCGTCGGCACGACGCGGGACGGGCGTACGCATTGCCTGCTCTATATCGATCTCGACCGGTTCAAGCCGGTCAATGATACAGCAGGGCATGCGGCTGGAGATGCGCTGCTCAAGCAGATCGCCCAGACCATCCGCGGCTGCTGCCGCAGCCATGATGTACCGGCGCGCATCGGGGGCGACGAATTTGCCGTGGTGCTGAACGATTGCCCGGGAGACGGCGGGCGCGCTGTGGCCGACAAGATTGTGCGAGCGATCGCGGCGCTGGCATTCCAATGGGCGGGCCGGGACTATCCGATCAGCGCCTCAGTTGGCGTGACGATGATTACCGAGGCGCAGCCGACCCCGCTCGGCTTCATGGGCGAGGCCGATGCCGCCTGCTATGCTGCCAAGGCGCGCGGCCGCGGCATGGCCGTGCATTTTTCCGACCTCTAGGCGCTATTCCAACGGCTTGAGACCGGCCAGCAGGGTCGGGATCAATTCCGTGACCGTGGGGTGGATGTGCACGGTTTCCATCATCATTGTATAGGGCGTGCCCGCGACCATGAGCTGGAGCAGGGAGTGGATGACCTCGTCGCCGCCGATGCCCAGGATGGCCGCTCCCAGGATCTGCTTGCTCTTGGCATCGACCAGGACCTTCATCAGTCCCTGCGTTTCGCCGCGTTCGCGGGCGCGGGCGACCTTGGACATGGGCATGGTGGCGATCAGCGCCTTCTTGCCGGATTTGCGCACCTCATCCTCGCTCATGCCGATGCGGCCAAGGGGCGGGTCGATGAAGAGGCCGTGTACGGGAATGCGCTTGGCGATGGAGCGCTTGCCCTTGTCGATGACATTGTCGGCGACGATTTCGAAATCATTGTAGGAGGTGTGGGTGAAGGCGCCGCGACCGTTGATATCGCCCATGGCCCAGATGCCCTCGACATTGGTGCGCAGGTGGTCGTCGACAGGAATATAGCCGCGCTCATCAGTCTCGACGCCGGCGGCGGCGAGGTTGAGATCGGCGGTGTTGGGCTTGCGACCGAGGGCGACAAGGAAATGGCTGCCCTCGACCGAAGATCGTTTCTGGCCGCGCTGCAGTGACAGCAGGACGCCGGACCCGGCCCTGGCTACCGCCTCGATGGTGGAATTGAAGAGGAAGGTGACGCCTTCGGCTTCGAGGATCTCGCGGATGGCAGCGGAAATATCGGCGTCCTCGCGGGTCGCGGGGCGGTCGCCGCGATCGACCACTGTGACCTTGGAGCCGAAGCGAGCATACATATGGGCAAATTCAAGCCCGATATAGCTGCCGCCGGCGATGATCAGGTGGCTCGGCAGGGTGTCGAGATCCATGATCGAGCTATTGGTGAGGTAGGGCACGCTTTTAATGCCCGGCCAGTCGGGCACTGAAGCGGCGGCGCCGGCATTGATGAAGATCTGGCTGGCGGTGAGGCGGCGACGGCCCACCTTGACCTCTGCGGGCGAAACGAAGCTCGCCGAGCCCTTGATATAGTCCAGCGTCTTGAGACTGCCGAGCCAGTCGGTGAGGCTCTTGACCGAGGCGTTGACCACCTTGTCCTTGCGGGCTTTCACCGCCTTCATGTCGACGGTGACCGGGCCCTTGACCACGACGCCGAAATCGCCGGCCTTGCGGGCAGCCCAGGCGGCGCGGGCGCTGGCCACCAGCGTCTTGGTGGGCGTGCAGCCATCGTTGACGCAAGTGCCGCCCAATTGGCGGCGCTCGATCAGCGCGACCTTGCGGCCGGCATCGGCAAGACGTGCCGCGAGAAAGGGACCGGACTGACCGGCACCGATAATGATGGCATCATACTGATCTGACATGGGGGCCTCCAAGGACCCCAAGCCTATGTGCTTAAAGGACTTAACGCCAGCGTCCGAGCTTATTCTCCGGCCAATTTCACCGTGTTGCGCGGCATGCGGTTCCAGGCGTCGAGGGCGGCGATTTTGTAAGCTTCTGCCAGCGTTGGATAATTGAAGGCGTTTTCGACAAAATAGTCGAGCGTGCCGCCCAGGTTGAGCACGGCCTGACCGATATGGATGAGCTCGGTGGCGCCCTCGCCGACGATATGAACGCCAAGGAGCTTGCGCGTATCGAGGGCAAAGATCATTTTCATCATGCCCGACTGCAGGCCCATGATATGGCCGCGCGAGGTTTCGCGGAAACGGGCGATGCCGGCTTCATAGGCGATGCCCTGGGCGCGGACCTGCTGCTCGGTGAGACCGACGGTGGAGATTTCCGGCACGGCATAGATGCCATAGGGGAAAAATTCGGGCGCTGGCGGCATGGGCGCGCCACAGGCATGCAGCGCGGCGATGCGGCCCTGCTCCATCGACGTGGAGGCGAGCGAGGGCCAGCCGATGACGTCGCCGGCAGCATAGATGTGGCGCACGGAGGTCTGGAAGGTCACGGGATCGACCTTGAGGCGGCCGCGATCGACCGGCGTGATGCCGGCATTTTCGAGCCCGAGATCGGCCGTGGCGCCGGAGCGACCGGCGGCATAAAGCAGCATGTCGGAGCGGAGGCGGCGGCCGTCGGCGAGGATCGAGACGGGCCAGCCCTGCTCGTCGAGCTCGACCTTTTCCACCTTGGCGCCGAGGCGGATGGTCATGCCGCGCTTGCGCAGGTCGTGGGTGAATTCCTCGATGATCTCGCGATCGATGAAATCGAGGATGGTATCCTTGGGCTCGACAATGGTGACGGGCACGTCGAGCGCGGAAAAGATTGTGGCATATTCGATGCCGATGACGCCGGCGCCGACCACGGTCAGGCTGCGCGGCACCCGCGGCTCGGCGACGAGACTGTCGCTGTCGACCACGGAATGGTCGTTGAACGGGATATTGGCCGGACGATAGGGCGCGGTGCCGACGGCAATGACGGCATGATCGAAGCTGAATGTGGTGTCGTCGCCATCAGGGGCGGTGACGGCGATGTGGTTGGCATCGACGAATCTGGCCATGCCGCCGAAGGTACGCACGCCATTGCGGTTGAACTGATGCTCGAGCACTTCGATCTCGTGGTCGAGCGTCATCCGGAGGCGGGCGCCCAAATCCTTGCCTTCGATGTCCTTTTTGACGCGATAGGCGAGGCCATAAAAGCCACGTTCACGCCAGCCGGAGAGGTTGAGCACCGTTTCGCGCAAGGTCTTGCTTGGAATGGTACCGGTATGGACCGAGACTCCGCCAAGGCGCAGGCGGTTTTCTACGACCAGCACCGATTTGCCCAGCTTGGCCGCCTGCACGGCCGCACGGCGTCCGGCGGGGCCGCTACCGATGACGATGATGTTGAAATGTTCCAAGAAAACGTCCTCGCGTTACCGCTTTGCGTGCCCAGATATCTGTCGCGTTCTCGAACCGCAAAACCGATGCCCACTTTGGCCGAGAACGCTCTAGTGGCTGAGTGTGACAATAGCGCTGCAAATGTTGCAATCGCGCAAACGGAAAGGCTGCGTCTTGTAATTGACATGGAACACCCCGCCGCTATGGTCCCGCTCGCAATTTGACTTACAGGAAAACAGCCATGCCCTATGCCGATCTCGCCAAGACCATCGATGACGCCTTCGAGGCGCGTGCCGAGATCAGCATCACTACCAAGGGCGAGGTTCGCGACGCCGTGGAAGAGGCGCTGCGGCTGCTCGATACCGGCGCTGCGCGTGTGGCCGAGAAGGTCGATGGGCAATGGCAGGTCAACCAGTGGCTCAAGAAGGCCGTGCTGCTGAACTTCCGCCTCAATGACAATCGGCTGATCGAGGGCGCGCCGGGTGGTTCGCACTATTGGGACAAGGTGGGCACCAAGTTCGAAGGCTGGAGCGAGAACCAGTTCCGCGAGGCCGGTTTCCGTGCCGTGCCAGGCGCCGTGGTGCGCAGCCCGGCCCATATCGGGCGCAATGTCGTGTTGATGCCCAGCTTCGTCAATGTCGGCGCCTATGTCGACGAGAATACGATGGTCGACACCTGGGCCACGGTCGGCTCCTGCGCGCAGATCGGCAAGAATGTGCATCTGTCGGGCGGCGTCGGCATCGGTGGCGTGCTGGAGCCGCTGCAGGCCGGTCCGACGATCATCGAGGACAATTGCTTTGTCGGCGCGCGCTCGGAAGTGGTCGAAGGCGTGGTGGTGGGCGAAGGCTCGGTGATTTCCATGGGCGTCTTCATCGGCGCCTCGACCAAGATCGTCGATCGCGCGACGGGCGAGATCCATATCGGCAAGGTGCCGCCCTATTCTGTGGTGGTTTCGGGCTCGCTGCCCGGCAAGGCGCTGCCCAATGGCCAGCCCGGCCCGAACCTTTACTGCGCCGTGATCGTCAAGACGGTCGATGCGCAGACGCGCAGCAAGACCGGCATCAACGAGTTGCTGCGGGACTAGCATGAGTGTGGACCCCGTCGACCTGCTCAAGGCGCTGATCGCCTGCCCCTCGGTTACGCCCGAGGAGGCGGGCGCGCTGGACCTGCTGGAGCGGGTGCTGCGCGACAACGGCTTTACCGTCACGCGGCTGCGCTTTGAGGGCGACGGGTCCTATCCGGTGGACAATCTTTTTGCCATTCGCGGTACGGGCGGGCGGCGGCTGCTGTTTGCCGGGCATACGGATGTGGTGCCGCCGGGGGGTCTGGGCACCTGGACCAGTGATCCCTTCGTGGCGCGCGAGGCCGACGGCAGGCTCTATGGGCGCGGCGCGGCCGACATGAAGTCAGGCATTGCAGCATTCGTGGCCGCGGCGTCGGCCATTCCGGCCGAGGTCGGGACGGTGATGCTGGCCATTACCAATGACGAGGAAGCCGACGCGGTCAATGGCACGGCCAAGCTGATGGCCTGGGCGGAAGCGCAGCAGCAGCATTTCGACTTTGCCATTGTGGGCGAGCCGAGTTCGGCGGCCAGCCTTGGCGACAGTATCAAGATCGGGCGGCGCGGGTCGCTGTCGGGGGTGATCACGGTCAGCGGGACGCAGGGCCATGTGGCCTATCCGGATCGGGCCAACAATCCGATGCCGGCGCTGGCGCGGGTGGTGACGGCGCTCGACACGGGAATCGACCAGGGCACGGCGCATTTTCCGGCGAGCAACCTGGAAGTCACCTCAATTGACGTGGGCAATCCGATTTCCAATGTGATCCCAGCGTTAGGCACGATCCGCTTCAATATCCGTTACAATGACCTGTGGACGCCGCAGACGCTGGCGGACTGGGTGCGCGGGCGGATTGGCACGGTGGATGCCAAGGGTGCGGTGATCGATTTCAAGGTGGCCGGCGTGCCGTCGCGCTCCTTCCTGTCGCCGCTGAGCGAGGATGTGGAAACGCTGAGTGCATCAATCGCGGCGGTCACCGGGGCGCGGCCGGACTTCTCGACGGGCGGCGGGACCTCGGATGCGCGCTTCATCGCGCAATATGGGCCGGTGGTGGAATGTGGGCTCGTGGGCCCCAGCATGCACAAGGCGGACGAGCATATTGCCGTGTCGGACCTGACGGGCCTGACCGCCATCTATCGTGATTTCATGACCCGCTTTTTTGGAGCCGGCGCATGAGGATCTGGCGACTGGCGAGCGAAGCCTATGCCGGCTGGCTGATGATCCTGCGGGGCGAGGCGGGCTGGCGGGAGCGGTTTTCGCTCAATGCGGCGGGACTGCTGTCGGGGTTGGTTATTTTCTTTTTCGCCGCATTCCTCGCCATTGCGCTGGGCTCGATCGTGCTGGCCATGCCCGATGTGTTCGGGGTGCTGGACCTGCTGCTGGTGCATGCCATCTGGGTGCTGGCCTTCTGGGCCACGATCAAGGCGACGAAAATGGCGCTCAAGGACGAGGTGGCAACGCTCGACCTGCTGGTTCCCGGCATCTACTTGCTGGTGGGGTATCTCGTCGTCGGATCGGTGCTGAACCTGATCCTGGCGCCGCTGGTGCAATTGCTGACGCTGCTGCTGGCCTGGCCGATCTATCGGTTGGGGCGCATGGCAACGGAATGGAACAAGGGGATCACGGCAGCGTTTGCCGCCGCGACAGTCTTGCTGCTTGTCGCGGTGCCGCAAGCGCTCTACATGCTCAGCAGTGTTCCTGTGTAGTCTTTAGTTGCGTTGTCGAACCGCAAAACCGGTATCCCGTTTTGCCGAAAACGCTCCAGTTTGAGGAAAGCCCTTTGGCCAAGCCGACCACGACCTTCCTCGATGAATTGTCTGGCGCTGCCCGCGGATGTGTTGCCCTGGTGATGGGCCGGCGCGAGGCCGCGTCCTTCTTCGACTTTTCCCAGCGCGGGCTGGTAGGCAGCTTCATTGCCGCCTTGGTAGCCGTGGCACTGGCCGGGTTTGGCCCGATGCTGGCCGGCCTTCCGCTGCCGCAGGGCGCGGCTACACAGTCGATCATCATCAATGCCGTGCTGTTTGCCGCCCAGGCGGTGACGGCGTTTTTCGCCCTGCGCCAGATGGGTCGGCAGGACGGATTTACGCCTTACCTCGTGGCATCAAACTGGGTGACGCTGGCCTCGGCGCTGATGAGCGTGCTGGCGGCCCTGCTGGGGCCGGCGGGGATGGTGGTCATCCTGGTGCTGGCGGTCTTTGCCATCCTGACCTTTGTCAATATCGGCCGCTTTATCGTCACGCTGAAGCCGATGCAGATCGGCCTGCTGTTCCTGTCTCAGGTGGTGGGTGTGTTTGTGGCCTTCGGCGTGATTGCCGTGCTGATGGGGCCGGCCGTCGTCAGCTAGTAGGTGACGTCCGTCAGGTAGAGACCGGCAGAAGGTGCCATGGCGCCGCAGCGCGTGCGGTCGCGGGCGTCGAGCGCGGCGCGGAAATCACGCGGGCTCCATTTGCCCTCCCCCACCATGCGCAGCGAGCCGACCATGGAGCGCACCTGATGGTGCAGGAAGCTGCGGGCGCTGGCATTGACCACGACATGATCGGGCTCGGCGCGGACAGTGAAACGGTCCAGTGTGCGAATGGGCGAGTTGGCCTGGCATTCGGCCGAGCGGAAGGTCGTGAAATCATGGCTGCCCAGGATCAGGCTGGCGGCGTGGTCCATGGCTTGGGCATCAAGCGACTTGGGAATGTGCCAGACATGGTTGCGCTCGATGACCGGCGGGGCGCGGCGGGTCAGGATGCGATATTCGTAATGACGCGCTGTGGCCGAAAAGCGGGCCTCGAAACTTTCGGGGACGGCTTCTGCGGCGATGATGGCAACCGGATCGGGGCGCAGGTGGAAATTCAGCGCCTCGCGGATGCGGAAGGGATCCCAGTCCTTGCCGAGATCGAAATGGGCGACCTGGCCGAGGGCGTGAACGCCGGCATCGGTGCGGCCGGCGGCCTGGGTGGTGACCGTCTCGCCGGACATGCGAGCGATGGCTTCTTCGAGCGCCTGCTGCACTGAAGGGCGATCGGACTGGCGCTGCCAGCCGGAAAAGGGCGTGCCGTCGTATTCGATGGTCAGCTTGTAGCGGGGCATCAGGTGACGGTTGCGGGCAAAGCCCCTGCCCCGCGCAGGAAGGTTGCGGCATCCATGGCGCCCTTGCCTTCGCGCTGCACCTGGATGAGGCGGACAGCGCCCGTTCCACACGCAATGGTCAGGTCGTCGAGCAGCGTGCCGGGGGCGCCGCTGCCCGTGCCGATGGTGGAGCGCAGGACCTTGATACGGGTGGGCTTGCCACCGAGGTCCATTTCGAACCAGGCGCCTGGGAAGGGGGAGAGGCCGCGGATGTGGTTGTGCACCTCTGCGGCCGAGTTGGACCAATCGATGCGGGCTTCGGCCTTCTCGATCTTTTTGGCGTAGATCGCGCCTTGGTCGGGCTGCGGCTTGAAGTCGAGGCTGCCCCGTTCGAGGGCGGCAAGGGCGCGGCCCATCAGATCGGCACCGGTGCGCATCATGGTGTCGTGCAATTCGCCTGATGTCATGTCGGGGGTGATGGGGATCACTTCGCCGACGGCGACGGGACCGGTATCGAGACCCTCGTCCATCTGCATAACCATGACGCCGGTCTGGGCATCGCCGGCCATGACCGAGCGCTGGATGGGGGCCGCGCCGCGCCAGCGTGGCAGGAGCGAACCGTGGAGGTTCAAACAGCCCAGTTCGGGCGCGTCGAGGATCGGCTTGGGCAGGAGGAGGCCATAAGCAACGACCACGGCCAACTCGGCGCCGTGGCTGGCAAAAACGATCTGCTCGGCCTCGCCCTTGAGGGATTTTGGCGTGAAGACCGGAATGCCGAAGGCTTCAGCGGCCAGGTGGACGGGCGACTTGCGCTCTTCCTGACCGCGACCCGCGGGCTTGGGCGCGCGAGTATAGACCGCCACGACCTCATGGCCGGACGAGACGATCTCGGTCAGCGTCGGGACGGAAAAATCGGGCGTGCCCATGAAGATGATACGCATGGGAACTCCACCGATCCGTGCTTTAGCGGGCAGACAGCCTGGCCTGCTTGTCGAATTTCTTGATGACGCGGTCGCGCTTGAGACGGCTCAGATAGTCGATATAGAGCACGCCATCGAGGTGATCGAGTTCATGCTGGATGCAAACAGCGAGCTTGCCCTCGGCGACCTTTTCGACTTCCTGACCGTCGAGATCGGTGTATTTCACCGTGACGTCATTGGGGCGCTCGACCTCGTAATAGAGCTCGGGGATGGAGAGGCACCCTTCTTCGGTGACCTGCATCTGCTCGCCGAAATGGGTGATCTCGGGATTGATCATGACCAGCGGCTCGGGCGTCTCACCTTCGGGGGCCAGGTCCATGACGACGATGCGCTTCATCACGCCGATTTGGGGCGCGGCGAGGCCAATGCCGGGCGCATCATACATGGTATCGAGCATGTCCTTGGCGAGCGTCTTGATCTCGTCATCGACGTCGATGATCGGATCGGCGACGGCGCGCAGGCGGGCATCGGGAATGACGAGAATGGGGCGAACAGCCATGGGCATTGGTCCGGCGAAAAGGGATTTTCCCCTCGATATGGCATTTCCGCCGCTGTGGTCAACTCTTGTGGCCGGGCGCGATGAGAACATTCTGCGAACAGAAGAATCGTGCTAGGGCTTCTCCATGGATACTATGCTGTTCGAAATCGCGGGTTATCCCGTTTCTGTTCTCGTCGCCATCGTCGGCGTGGTGGCGCTTGCGGCCATGCTGGTGGCGGTTGTGACGCTGGTGCAATCGCGGGCTGGGACGGACCGTGCGGAGGCAGCGGGACGGTCGCTGCTGGCCGAGGCGCGGGAGGGCTTTGCCAGCCAGCTTGGTGAACGCGACCGGCGGATTGCCGAGCTCGACCATCAGGTGCGGGTGGAACGCGAGCGCGGCGCCGACCAGGTGGAGCGGCTGCAGGAAAAGAATAGCGAGTTGATGGCGGATGTCTCGGCGGCTCGCGCGAGAATGGCGGAGCAGGCGGTCAATGCACAGGCCAGCGAAGCGCGGCTGCTGGCGGTGCGGCAGGAGATGACCGACCAGTTCAAGGCGCTGGCCGGGGATGTGCTCAAAAAACAGAGCGAGACCTTCACCAAGCAGAACCGCGAGCAGGTGGATACGCTGCTGAAACCCCTGCAGGAAAAGATCGGCGAGTTCCACAAGGGGCTGATCGAGGATCGCTCGGCGATGGGCGAGCGGATCCGGTTACTGCTCGAGAGCAATGTGCAGATCACCACCGAAGCCAACAACCTGACGCGGGCACTGAAAGGCAATTCGCAGACGCAGGGCGCCTGGGGCGAGATGATCCTCTCGACCATTCTCGAACGGAGCGGGCTGCGCGAGGGCGAGCAATATGTGACGCAGCAGAGCCATACCGGCGCCGACGGCTCGCGCTTGCGCACCGATGTCGAAGTGCTGATGCCCAATGACGATAGGCTGGTGATCGACAGCAAGGTCTCGCTGACCGCTTTCGAGGCCTATACCAATAGCGAGGACGATGGGCGCGAGAGCTATCTGGCGGCGCACGTCGTTTCGGTGCGCGGACATATCCGCACGCTGGGCGAGAAGACCTATCAGAAGCATGCAAAGTCGAGTCTCGACTATGTAATGATGTTTGTGCCGATCGAGAGCGCGCTGGCGACGGCGATCCAGGCCGATCCGAAGCTGGTCGAATATGGCATGAGCCAGGGCGTGATGCTGACCACGCCGACGACGTTGATGACGGTGCTGCGGACCGTGCGCAATGTCTGGGACATCGAGAAGCGCCATCGCAATGCCGACGAAATCGCCGAACGCGCTGGGGCGCTTTACGACAAGGTCGCCGGGTTCCTCGCCAGCATGGACAAGCTGGACGGACATCTGGAGAAAGCCCGTTCGAGCTTCGAGGATGCCAAGGGACAGCTCTCAAGCGGGCGCGGCAATGTGGTGCGGCAGGTAGAAATGCTGCGCGATCTGGGGGCGAAGACCAACAAGAGCCTGCCCGCCGGATGGGATGGTGGCGAGGATGATGCGCCGAAACTGCGGCTCGTCGGCGAGGAGCCTGGGGACCTGTCCTAACGCGCCGTCAGCTCGCTGCGACTCTTGAGGACTTTGTCGCCGTCCTCCTGCTCGATGAGATAGGCCGGCTCCTTGCGGTTGGCATCGCGTGTCACTTCGCTGCCCTTGATGGTGCGGGTGACTTTGGTGGTGAAGCGCTCGACGATCTTGCCGTGAGCGGTGTGGGCGCCCCAGCTCCAGGTAACTTTGCTGCCCTTGCGCATGGCCATGCTTGATCTCCATCTGCTGATGGATCAATTGCCGGCGATCACAACCGTTCCCTGCGGTCGAACCAGTTCTGCCCAGGCACGTTGGTCATGACGATCAACCCAGAGGGAGATTCGAAATGGCTCAGCATCACGATCATCACGGCACCATGGTGCCGCAGAACACCAATTTCGATAATGCGGACCAGCCGGGCATTGCCCAGCCCTATACCCAGAGCGAAGTGGAAGAACTGCTCTATGGCGAGGACCGCCCGGCCACGGAACGCCTGGCCCGCCTGCGCGAATTGCGCGACGAGAGCACGATCCGCGAAAGCGGTGACTGGGGCGACCAGGACCCGGCATCCATGCTCGACGAGCTGGATCGCGCCATAGACGAGCTCAGCGCCGTGATTGCCAATGGCGAGGACAATGAGGATTTCGCCGGGCTTGCCACCAATTTCGACAATGACCCGGCAGACCGGCTCGATGCCCTCTCACCGGACGACGACGATGCGCGCTTCGCCATCGAGGGCGATGAAGACGAGGAATCTGACGACGGTCTCGAAGAAGAGAAGTGGGATGGTGGCGCCGAATTCGGCAAGACCGACCTGCACTGATTGGGTGGTCGCGCTTTCGAAGCGCAACACCGGCGACCACTTTTGCTGAAAGCGCTCTAGATCTCGGTGCGGGCCTTGAGTGCCTGGCTGAGTGTGCCTTCGTCGAGATAATCGAGCTCGCCGCCCACGGGGACGCCGTGGGCGAGGCGGGTGACCTTGGTGTCTGAACCAGCCAGGCGATCGGTGATGTAATGCGCCGTCGTCTGGCCTTCGACCGTGGCGTTAACCGCCAGCACCACCTCAGAAAAATCGGAGGAGCGGGCGATAAGGGCGTCGACGGAAAGGTCGTCGGGGCCGACGCCGTCGAGGGGGGAGAGGACGCCGCCGAGGACGTGGTATTTGACCTGCCCCACCCCTGCCCGCTCCAGGGCCCAGAGGTCGGAGACGTCTTCGACGACGATCAGCATGCCGGAATTGCGGCGCGGGTCGGCGCAGATGGAACAGGGGCTTTGCGTATCGATATTGCCGCAGATTTCGCAGGTGCGAACGGCAGTTACGGCGCGGTCGAGCGCGGCGGAAAGGGGCAGCATGAGCTGCTCCTTCTTCTTGACCAGATGCAGCACGGCGCGACGCGCCGAGCGCGGACCAAGCCCTGGCAGGCGCGCCAGGAGCTGGATCAGCTGTTCGATTTCAGGACCGCCAGTGGCCATTTTCGCGTTAACCCAAGGTCGAATTGGTTAGCAGACTGTTCACACTGACGCGCCGCATGCGTGAATCGTCAAAAGGGAAACTTCATGCCGGGCGGGATCGGCAGGCCCGAGGTCACTTCGGCCATGCGGCTCTGCATTTCGGCTTCGGACTTGGCCTTGGCATCGTTATGCGCAGCCAGGATCAGGTCCTCGAGCACTTCGACATCGTCTTCCTTGAAGAGCGACGGGTCGATCTTGAGGCCCTTCATTTCGCCCTTGCCGGAGAGCGAAACCACGACCATGCCGCCGCCCGAGCGGCCTTCGACCACGAGTTCGGCAAGCTCGGCCTGCATGGCCTCCATCTTGCCTTTCATCTCGCTGGCGGCCTTCATCATGCCCATGATGTCTTTCATTCGTCGTCCTCTTCGGGTGGGGGCGGAAGCGCCTCGGCATCGTCAACCACGGCCGCGTCATCGCGCACCTTCACATTGACAAGCTTGGCGCCGGGAAATGTTTCCAGGATGGCTTTGACCAGGGGGTCTTCACCGGCAGCGGCATGGGCCGCGACAACACGCTTTTCGTTCTCCTGACGGATGGTCAGGCCTTCGGGTGGCTTGGTCGAGACCATGACCAGCCAGCGTTCGCCGGTCCAGAGCTGGAGGCGGGCGGAAAGCGTGGCGATCATGCCCGGATCGGCACCATCGCTCAGCGCCACTTCGATACGGCCCTGCTCGAAGGAGATGGGTCGCATGGAGGATTCGAGCGCCAGCTTGACCAGCACGTCGCGCTTGGCCCCCGCGAGAGCAATCAGCTCCTTGTAGGAGCCGACCTTGGAAAAGGCGGGCTGCACTTCGGGCTGCGGCGCCACGACCGGCTGGACATTGGCCTGAGGCTGGGCACTGGCCCAGGGCACATTGGGCTGGGGAGCGACGTCTTCGGTCTCGATGGGACGCGGTGCCTCGATACGCATGGCAGAAGCACCACCGCCGCCATTGCCACCGCCCGAGGGCCCTCGCGAGATGGGCGCGCTGGGCGGCAGGCTCGGCGCCGGGGCCGGCATATTGGCCAGCTTGGCGATGAGGTCATCGGGGCTGGGCAGATCGGCGGCATAGGCGAGGCGGATCAGCGCCATTTCGGCGGCCTGCAGGCCATTGCTGGCGCGCGAGACTTCGTCGTGGCCCTTGAAGAGGATCTGCCAGGCGCGGGTCAATGCGCGCATGGGGAGCTTGGCGGCCAGTTCAGCGCCGCGATTGCGCTCGTCGGGCGTCAGCGAGACGTCGTCGGCCGCAGCGGGCACAACCTTGATGCGGGTCACCAGATGGGTGAAATCGGCAAGGTCGGCGATCAGCGTCTGCGGATCGGCGCCCATGTCATAGAGCGAGCGCATGGTCTCGATTGCCGGGCCGATCTGGCCGCCCATCAGCTCTTCGAAAAGATCGATGATGCGGGCGCGATCGCCGAGGCCCAGCATGGCCTTGACCGTTGCGGCCGTCACCGTGCCATTGCCATGGGCGATGGCCTGATCGAGCAGGGAAAGATTGTCGCGGGCGGAACCTTCGCCGGCGCGAACAATCATGGCCAGCGCTTCGGGCTCGAAACTGATGCCTTCCTGGGCGAGGATGGATTCGAGATAGGCCGACATGATCTCGGGCGTGATGCGGCGCAGGTCAAAGCGCATGCAACGGCTGAGGATCGTCACCGGCACCTTGCGGATTTCGGTGGTGGCGAAGATGAACTTCACATAGGGCGGCGGCTCTTCGAGGGTTTTCAGCAGACCATTGAAGGCAGCCGTCGAGAGCATGTGCACTTCGTCGATGACATAGACTTTGTAGGGCGCCGAGCTGGGCGCGTATTTTACCGAGTCGATGATCTCGCGGATATCGTTGATGCCGGTATTGCTGGCGGCGTCCATTTCGATGACATCGACATGGCGGCCCTCGATGATGGCGCGGCAATGCTCGCCTTCGACCCTGAGATCAAGCGTGGGATGAGGGCCGGTGGCATCTTCATAATTGAAGGCGCGCGCCAGGATGCGGGCTGTGGTGGTCTTGCCGACGCCGCGCACGCCGGTGAAGATGAAGGCGTGATGGATGCGGTTCTGCGCAAAGGCATTGCCCAGCGTCTGCACCATGGCATCCTGGCCGACGAGCGTCGTGAAGTCGCGCGGGCGGTATTTGCGGGCGAGAACGAGATAGGGAGATGTTTGGGAATCAGAACCAGCCATGCCGCTTTCTTACCACATCGGGTGGGAAAGCCTCTGCCTCCATCAAGGTTTTGGCGGGCAAAAGGCTGAAGTAGGAGGCTGGCATCGACCCGTGAAGGTCTCGTTGGGGCTGCTTCCTTCCGGACCTGACCCGGTTGGCGAGGAACACGTCCGCGCCAACCTCCCGAGGGCTATATGCGGATAAATGGCGCGGAGTGCAAGGGGTCAGGGGGCGAAGTAGAGCTTCAGCGCATCGAATGTGTGGCTCAACTCATCGCTGTCAATCACACCGAGACGCCTGACCAACCGACGCTTGTCGAGGGACCTCATCTGCTCGACCACTATGTAACCGTCCTTCCCTGCAAAATGGACCGGCACGTGAAATCGTGCTCGGCGACTGCCGGAAGTGAGCGGAACGATCGTTACGAGAGGAAGTATCCCATTCAATTGATCCGGCGAGACGATCAAAGTCGGCCTGGTCTTCTGGATTTCAGAACCGATGGTCGGATCAAGTTGAGTTAGCCAGACCTCGCCTCGCTTCACCAGACCCACTCTTCATCATCGAAGTCGTTGGGAAAGTCGCCAAGCACAATCTCGTAGTCGCCAGCCGCCATCAGAGCCGCAGCGTCTTCCGCCCAACCTTCCCGTGGATCAATCTTCGCCACCAGTTCAATGACGATACGACCATCCTGCACGCCGATATCGATATCGTCGCCGACTTTGGCACCAATCTCTGTCAGCAGAGGCTTTGGAATGACCACACCAGCAGAATTGCCGAATTTCTTGACCGCACTTTGCATGTAACGGATATAGCATGGCAGTGGCGCCGTTACAACTTTGTTATAACAGCGCCACAACTTCCTACTGCCGCGGATCGAAGCCTTCCGGGGTGACTTCGAGCTTTGGCTCAAAGCTGTCGGCGATGGCTTTCCAGTCGACGAATTTGAAATTGGTCGATGCCACTTCGCCGTCGAGCCCGTTGAGATCGCCTGCATAGCCGTCCTGGGTGATGAAGAGGCCGTTTTCAAAACCGGGCAGGCCGAGCGAGATGACGTCCGCACCATCGCTTTCCTGGACAGCATCCATATCGCCGGAGGCAGAAACGCGGAAGGCGCCGAGCAGGGTCATGCCATCGGTGATGTCGAAAGCGGCGAAGCTGTCGTCATAGGGGGCGTCGGGAGACGGGGCATCGCCATGGGCGCCGCCCTGGCTGGAGGCAATGAGGTATTTTGTGCCGCTGGCCGCATAGTAGATGCTGAGACCTTCGACGTCGCGCGAGATGACGCTGTCAGGATTGTTGAACGGGCTGGCCGACGAGCCGCGCGTGGCATAGGCGAGGACGGGTTCGCCGCCGGTGACGGACACTGTCCAGATGCCGACGTCTTCCTGGCCGGCGTAGATCGTGCCGGTGGTACGGTCGATCACCGTGCCTTCGAACTGCGGGCTGAAATCGAGCAGCGGATCGTCCTCGTTTTCGATCCAGAGGTCCTGGCCGTCGTGGGTGGTGGGGACGCGGAAGTCGTGGTCGAGCGTTGCAGCGACATGACCGTTGGCCGTGGCGGCCAGCTTGAAGATACCGACGGTGGGCTGGTGGCGTTGCGTACCGACGATCCAGGTGGTGCCCGAAGCCTTGTCGTTCCAGGCGGCGAGGCCATAGACGGTGTTCTGGTCATCGACGGGATTGTCTTCGGTCGTGGCGCCGTCATTGGAATAGCGCTGCGGGAAAGCACGGCTTGCCGAAGGGTCGGTGATTTCGCTCAGCGGTTCAGCTACGGCGGGATCGATCCTCCAGGCGCGGATGATATCAAGACCGCGATCAGCGCCGATGATGAGATCGGCCTTGCTGCCGTCGTCGAGGACAAAGCCATAGACGATATCGACATTGTTGATGCGGCCGTCTTCGGCCGGCAGAATGGTCTGGATCAGGGCACCGTCGAGACCATAGACGCGGATACCGCCATTCTTGACGGCGGTGACGACGAGGCTTTTGGCAGCATCGTCGGCGTTGACATAGATGGTCGGGTCATCAGCGTCGGCGTCGGCGTCCTCCTCGGTGAGGATGGGTGTCTGCAGCGTGGGTGCCACATCGGCGACGGTCTGGGCATGGGTAGGCAGCGCAGTGCCGGCGAGCAATGCGGCTACTAGCAGGCTGGTCAATCTGGTCATCGTCATCTCCCTGCGATGTCCGGAATGCTTGCGCGCCGTACACAACACCGTGATGACGGGCTAAACTGCAGCTTTTGCAAACCAGTCGCGCGAGATACAAGGGCGCCAAATCTCTGGAGCCCTTCATGGCCAAACGCCGTCCTACATCCTTGCGCACGTCCGAACAGGACGTCGCGGCGTCCAAGCGGGCGCCTTCGACGCCGCAGACGGAGTCGCCGGCATTTCGGCTGGCTTTTGCCGATGATGACTTCCTGACCTCGGAAGAGGTGCGCGGGGTTCGCTTCCAGCTTGAGTATCTCAAGCCGGAGGTGCGCCTGCGCGAGCAGGGGATCAATTCGACGGTGGTGCTGTTTGGCGGCGCGCGTATTCCGGCGCCGGGCAAGCCCGCCTGGGCGGCCAAGAACGAGACCCAGAAGAAGAACCTCGAGGCGGCGTCGGTCTATTATGACGAGGCGCGGCGCTTTGCGCAGCTGGCTTCGGCGACGTCCAAAGCATTGGACTACAAGGAATTCGTGGTGACGACGGGTGGGGGGCCGGGCGTGATGGAGGCGGGCAATCGTGGAGCAGCCGATGTGGGCGCGCCGACCATCGGGCTCAATATCGTCCTGCCGCACGAACAGGCGCCCAACCATTATGTGACGCCGGAGCTGAGCTTCAACTTCCACTATTTTGCGACGCGCAAGATCCACTTCCTGCTGCGGGCGAAATGCGTGGCGGTGTTCCCGGGCGGGTTCGGCACGCTGGACGAGTTCTTCGAAGCGCTGACGCTGATCCAGACCAAGCGCATGGACAAGATTCCACTGTTGCTGTTTGGCGCGGAATTCTGGAGCAAGGTGATCAATTTCGAAGCGCTGGCAGAAGCCGGCACGATTGCGCCGGACGATACGCATCTGTTCAACCTGGTGGACACGGCCGAAGAGGGCTGGGAAATCGTGCGGGCGTTTTACGACCTGCCCAAAGTGGATGAGGTATTCAAGGGGGACTAAGCCCCCTGCCCTACTTGTTCTCAGCGGCCGGATAGACGCCGAGCACGTGGAAGTGGTCGGTGAAGAAGCCGAGTTCTTCGAAGGCGTGCTGGACGCCGACGTCGGAGGGGTGACCCTCGATATCGGCATAGAACTGGGTGGCGGTGAAATTGCCGCCCACCATGTAGCTCTCGAGCTTGGTCATGTTGACGCCATTGGTGGCAAAGCCGCCCATGGCCTTGTAGAGCGCGGCCGGAACGTTGCGGACGCGGAAGACGAAGGTGGTCTTGACCCTGCCATTGCCGGCGGCAGCTTCCTTTGGCGTGGGCGAGAGAACGAGGAAGCGGGTGGTGTTGTGCGCGGCGTCCTCGATATTGGAGGCCAGCACATTGAGGCCATAGATTTCGGCGGCGAAGCGCGAGGCGATGGCGGCAACGGATTTGTCGGCCTTTTGCGCAATCTCACGGGCCGAGCCGGCAGTGTCGACGGCATTGATGGTGCGGAAACCGTGCTCGGCGATGAACTTGCGGCATTGGCCCAGCGCGACCGAAAGAGACTGGACCGCCTTGATGTCATCGAGTGTTGCGCCGGGGACGGCGAGCAGGTTCATCTCGACGCGCAGGAAGGTCTCGCCGATGATGTGCAGGCCGCTTTCGGGCAGCAGGTGATGGATATCGGTGATGCGGCCATAGAGCGAGTTCTCGACCGGAACCACGGCATAGTCGGCCTTGCCGGTCTGCACCGCATTAATGGTTTCCTCGAAGGTAACGCAGCCCATGGCCTCCTCGCCGGGGAAGACATTGTTCGCGGCGGCATGGCTGAAGGCGCCAGGTTCGCCCTGGAATGCAATCTTCTTGGTCATCGGGACAGGTCCATATCTGGTCGGCGAAAGGCTTTTGAACCGGGTGCGAAAGGGAGTCAATCTAGCCCCCATTGGGCCGCTGCCTCTCAACCATAGGTCTCGTGGCCTTCTCGCCTAAAATCGCTCCACGGTAGCGATTTTCCCCAAGGGGCGGCTCGAAGTGTCACAGAGCGGCTTTGAACGGTTGCGCCGCCATAGGCTTTGCGACTATCTTCCGCGCGCGTCGGACCCTTCCGTTGAGCCGATTTTCCCCAGGGAGAATCAAAAGTTGGGCTGGGTTCGGATATCGTCCACAGGGGATGGACTGGCAGAGAGACCAAATGGATTCGTTCGAGCTTAACAAGATCATGGGCGCCGTGCTGGGCACGCTGCTGTTCGTCATGGGCGCCGGCTTTGTCGCCGAAGCCATCTACCATCCGATCGAAGACCGCGGTCCGGGTTACAACCTGCCGGAACCGGAAGTTGCCGAAGGCGGCGCCGTGGCAGAGGCGGCTCCCGAAGTGCCGCTCGGCGTGCTGCTGGCCAGCGCCAGTGCGGAGCGCGGTCAGGCATCGGCGCGCAAGTGCCAGTCGTGCCACAATTTCGGCGAGGGCGAGCCCAACAAGCAGGGTCCGCATCTTTATGGCGTGGTTGGCCGTGCCGAAGGGTCGATTTCCGACTTCGCCTATTCGGAAGGCATGCTGGCCCACAACGCCGCGGGTGATGTGTGGACTTATGAAAACCTCAACCACTTCCTGACCAAGCCGAGCGATTATACGCCCGGCACCAAGATGAACTTTGCCGGTATCCGCACTGCCGAAGAGCGTGCCGATATCCTGGCCTATCTGCAGACCCTGTCGGGTAGCCCGGTGCCCTTCCCGGCCGCCGAGGAAGCTGCCCCGGCCGAAGAGCCTGTCGATCCGGGCGAAACGCCTGCTGCGGAAGCTGCCGGCACGGCACAGCCCGATGCGACGACGCCGACCGATCCGGCTGCCACCCAGCCCGAGAACGAAGCCGAACCGGCAGCCCCGGCAGTGGTGACCGACACGCCGACGACGACCCAGAGCGAAACGCCGGTGCAAGGCACGCCGACCACCAGCGGCACGCCAGCCAGCACGACCGAGGGCGCTGCACCTGCGGCAACGCCTGCTGCACCCGCCGCTCAGTAAGAGCCAGATGCTGTCTTGAGATTTTGAGCCGCGCCTCCATCGGGCGCGGCTTTTTTCTGCGAGGAAATACCATGCTGCTGCTGCACCTGTCCGATGTCGATGAAGCCAGCTGGGCCGACAAGCTCACCGCGGCGCTTTCGCCCTATCCGGTGGTGCGGAGGGGCGATGATTTCGACCCGGCCGATGTCCGCTATATCTTCGTGTGGAAGCCCAAGGCCGATGCTTTCGACGGGCTGAGCCATCTCAAGGCGGTGCTGTCGCTGGGCGCGGGCGTCGATGCACTGATGAAGCATCCCAAGCTGCCCGATGCGCCGATCGTGCGCTTTGTCGACGAGGACCTCAGCCAGCGCATGAGCGACTATGTGGTGGCCCATGTCACCATGCATCACCGGCTCTATACGCGTTTCCGGGCTGACCAGAAGGCGCGGCGCTGGAGCCAGCTCTATCCGCCTGCAGCCTCGGAGACGACGGTGGGGATCATGGGCATGGGCGTGCTGGGGCAGGATGCCGTCACGCGCCTCAGGCCGCTGGGCTTTGATTTGCGCAGCTGGAGCCGGACACCCAAGACGATTGAGGGCGTGGATGGCTTTGCCGGCGCCGAGCAGTTCGACGCTTTCCTCGCCGGCACCGATATTCTGGTCAATCTTCTGCCGCTGACGCCGGAAACGACCGGGATCCTCAATACGCAGACCTTTGGCAAGCTGCGGCGTGACCGGCTGGATGGCGGTCCGGTGGTGATCAATGCGGCGCGCGGCGGGCATCAGCGGGAAGCCGATATCGTGGCGGCGCTGGCAGACGGCACCCTGGGTGCGGCGAGCCTTGACGTGTTCGAGGTCGAACCCCTGCCCCAGGACAGCCCGCTCTGGGCCATCGAGAACTGCTATATCACCCCGCATATCGCGGCGATTTCCAATGAAAGCCATGGCGTCAGCTATTTCAGCCAGATCATCAAGGGCCATGAAGCGGGCAGACCGCTGATCAATGTCGTGGACCGGGCGCGCGGCTACTGACGGAATATTTTGTTGGCGAACAAGGTGATGACTGTCATGTTCGCCGCCTAGTTTGCATTGACCATTGCTGAACCCATTCAGGACCGGATGACCGAGACCACCGCCCCGCAGAAGCTCAAGCTCTATGACCGTCTCAAGCTGGCCACCAAGCATAGGCTGGCCGAACCGATCCTGGCGCTGCTCTGCTTCCTCGAGGCGATGATCCTGCCGATCTTCCCCGAAATCATGCTGGCGCCGATGATCGTGGCCGACCGCACGCGCGCCTGGCGGCTGGCCGCGATCTGCACGGTGGCGTCGGTGGTGGGTGGTCTGGCCGGCTATGCGATCGGGTTTTTCCTGTTCGATACCGTGGGCAAGGCGATCATCGATTTCTATGGCGCCGGCGACGGGTTCAATTCGCTGAAGCAGAGCTTCAATGACAATGGACCGCTGATGATCATCATCGGCGCCATCTCGCCCATTCCCTACAAGGTGATCACCATCACCAGCGGCGTGGCCGGGCTCGATCTCTTCACCTTCGTCTTCTATGGGCTGATCGGGCGCGGACTGCGCTATTTCGTGCCCTGCGGCCTGTTCTTCTTCTTCGGCAAGGCAGCCAATGAATTCATCGAGAAGCACAAGGCCCTGGCCGGCTGGGGCATGGTGGCAGCGATCGTGCTGGGCTTTGCCATGGCGCCGCTGCTGTTCCCCAAGGCCGACGCCACGATCCCGGCCGTGCTTGAGGCGGAAGATGTGATCACCGACCTGGGCGACGCTGGTTAGAGGTCCAGCACCCAGTATTGGCCGTTGAGGTCGACGCCGAAGGAGTGATGCCGAGCTTCGCTTTCCAGCGTGAAACCGGCACCCTGATAGATGCGTCGGGCTGAGGCGAGGCAATCCTGGGTCCAGAGCCGGACCTGACGGTAGCCTGAAGCCCGGGAGAAGCTCACCGCCTCGTCGACCAGGCGCCGGCCGACACCGCGACCGCGGAAGGTTGGATCGACATAGAGCATGCGCAGTTGCGCCACGCCGGGACGATCTTCGCCAGCGGGCACGATATAGATGGAGCCGGCGACCTCGCCGCCGATCTCGGCGATCCAGAGCGATTTGGGCGGGCTTTGCGGCATGGCTTCGAAATCGGCGTAGAGGCTGGCGATCAGCGTTTCGAATTCGCCATTCCAGCCCTGTTCCACATTATAGAGCACGCCCTGGCGGTGGATCAGCCAACCCAGTTCGCCGACGCGATGCGGACGCAGCACCAGCGTTGCGTCGTCGGGCTCACCCAGCAGGGCCTCGATGCGGCGCATGGCACCGATCAGGTCGCGGCGGCCGGTTTCGTCCAGCGGTTCAAGCAGGCTAATGGCCGCGACCTCGTCGCTCATGGCGTTGAACTTGTGAAAGACGGCATCGCCCTCGGGCGTCAGAGCCAGTGGCGCCGAGCGCCGGTCCGCAGTGCGTGGCAGCACGGCCACCAGCCCCTGCTCGACAAGCCGCAGACCCAATCGGCTCATCTGGCCGCGATCCATGTCGAGACTGTCGGCAATCAGCGAGGCAGACGCGTGTCCCCGCATGCCCAGTTCATAAATGACCCGCGCCTCGGCCAAGGTGTGCGGGCTCTTGTGCATGCCCTCTTCGAGCAGGCCGATAACCTTGGTGTAGAAGCGGTTGAAAGCCCGGATCTGGGCAATGTCGGCGGGGCGAATGGACATGACGCGTCTCGTGGATGACTGTTGATACAGTCATCCACTTGATTGCCATAGTCAACTACTTTGCGTAACGGGACTTGAGCAGGTTGTAGACGGCGCGAATGCCCTGGTCGGTGCCGCCAAAGCTGCGGCCAGCGCGGCCCTCGGGCGCCCAACCATAGATGTCGAGATGGACCCAGGTCGTGGCGGGATTGACGAAACGCCGCAGAAATAGCGCCGCGGTGACCGAACCGGCAAAACCGCCCGAACCGGCATTGTTCACATCGGCGGTCCTGGAGCTCATCATCGCGTCATAGGGTGACCAGAGCGGCATGTGCCAGAGCGGGTCGTCACTGGCCATGCCGCTGGCCACGAGATCGCGGGCCAGGGTTTCGTCACTGGAATAGAGCGGCGGCAATTCGGGGCCAAGGGCAACGCGGGCGGCGCCGGTGAGCGTGGCCATGTCGAGCAGGAGATCGGGCTTTTCCTCGTCAGCCAGCGCCAGGGCATCGGCGAGGATCAGCCGGCCTTCAGCATCGGTATTGCCGATTTCAACAGTCAGGCCCTTGCGAGACTTGAGGATATCGCCGGGGCGGAAGCTCTGGCCGGCAATGGCATTTTCGACGATCGGAATGAGTACGCGCAGGCGCACGTTGAGGCCGGCCGAGACGATGGCATGGGCGAGACCCAGCACATTGGCGGCGCCACCCATGTCCTTTTTCATGATCAGCATGCCCGCTGCTGTCTTGATGTCGAGACCGCCAGTATCGAAGGTCACGCCCTTGCCGACGAGGGTCACTTTAGGATCGCCTTCCCTGCCCCAGCGCAGGTCCACCAAGCGCGGCGCTTCGGCGCTGGCGCGGCCGACGGCGTGGATCATGGGGAAGTTTTCGGCCAGCAGGTCATCACCCGTGATGACGCGGATATCCATGTCGCGGGCTTCGGCAAAGGCCTGGATTTCGGCCTCGAAGGCATCGGGGCCCAGATCATTGGGCGGGGTGTTGATCAGGTCGCGGGCAATGCCTGCTGCCTCGACAAGGCGATCGACTTCTGCCGCATCGGCACCGGAAGGCAATTCAAGGATGGGCGCCTCCACGGCTTGCCGGTAGCGGTCGAAGCGATAGGCGCCGAGACGGAAGCCGATGGCCGCCAGCGTCGGGTCGGCAATGCTGCCCTCAAGACGATAGGTGCCTTTGGGCAGCGCGGCGCTGGCGAGGCCGGTGACCAGTGTCGGGTTGGCTTCAGCAGTGCCGAGGCCGAAGAGATAGCCAGAGACTGTGCCATCCGTCGCGGGCAAGGCCAACAGCTTGCCGCGCTTGCCGGAAAAGCCATTGGCCGTCGCCCAGGCGCGCTGTGACGGGGTCAGCCCCGCCCCTTCCAGACCGTTTTCCGGGACGCAGATGACGTGGAGGACGGCAGTATCGGACATCAGTTGGCTCCTTTGTTGCCTCTGTTCTAGCGAGGCAGGGGGGCCGTCGCAACGGCGCAAAACAGCCCCTTTAACTGGCTGTTAGGGTTAATGATTTATTGCATGGGGAGGAGCCTTTGGCCCAAGGAGTTGCCCATGATCGTCCTTAACCGGATCACCAAGCCCATGCGCGGTATGCTGCTGGCCGGGGTCGCGGCGCTGGCAATTTCGGCCTGTGCGTCCAATCGCGGCAGCATGCCCTCGCCAGACTATACCGGCATGACGGCAGGCCAGAGCCAGCAGACGCTGGGCGAGCTGACGGCGCGCTACAAGTCCAATCCAAAGGATAAGGTGACGGCCATCCACTATGCCGCCGCGCTGCGCGCCGTTGGTCAGAGCCAGCAGGCCGTGTCGGTGCTGGAAATCAGCATGGGCTATTATCCCAAGGACGTCGACATTGCCGTGGCCTTTGCCAAGGCGCTGACGGCCGATGGGCGGCTGGAGCAGTCATTGCAGGTGCTGGACAATGTGATCCGTCCCGAGGCGCCGGACTGGAATGCGCTGCTGGTCAAGGGCGCGACGCTCGATCAGCTCGGCCGCAATGCCGAAGCGCGCGGGCTCTATGCGCAGGCCCAGGTCTATGCGCCAGGCGAAGCTTCGATTGAAGCCAATCTTGGCCTCTCCTATGCGATGACCAATGAATTGCCGGCCGCCGAACAGCACCTGCGCCGCGCCGTGCAGATGCAGGGCGCAACCAGCCAGATCCGGCAGAACCTGGCGCTGGTCGTGGGCCTGCAGGGCCGCTTCGACGAGAGCCGCTCGCTCTATGCCGCCGAACTGCCACCCGAGCAGGTCGAGAGCAACATGGCCTATGTACGCGCGCTGCTGACGCAGCAAAACCGCTGGGACATGATCAAGAACAGCTAATTGTCGTAGCCATCATGAAAAAGGCCCCGCAGTGCGGGGCCTTTTCGTTTGCGGGTCGTTGGTCTGGATCAGCCTGCGGCGCCCATGGCGCCGGCGACGGGGCCGCCGAAGACGCGGATCAGGGCGGGCGAAATGATGACGATGAAGAGCACCGGCAGGAAGAAGAGGATCAGCGGCACGGTGAGCTTGGGCGGCAGGGCGGCGGCCTTCTTTTCGGCCTCCATCATGCGCTGCTCGCGGCCTTCCTCGGCCATGACGCGCAGGGCCTGGCCAACGGAGGTGCCGTAGCGGTCGGCCTGGATCAGCGCGGTCATCACCGATTTCACCCCATCGAGACCAGTGCGGCGGCCGAGATTGTCATAGGCGCGGCCGCGGTCTTCGAGGAAGGCCAGTTCGGCGGTGGTGAGGGTCAGTTCCTCGGCCAGTTCGGCGCTCTGTTGGCCGATTTCGCGCGCCACGCGCTTGAAGGCGTGTTCGATGGACATGCCGGCCTCGACGCAAAGCAGCATCAGATCGAGACAATCTGGCCAGGAACGCTTGATCGACTGCTGGCGCTTGGTGGTGGAATTCTTGAGCAGGACGATGGGCAGATAGGCGCCAACCAGGCCTGCACCGATCGCATATGTCAGGTTGAGGTAGAGCGGCCTGTCGGCCGGCACCATGATGACGAGATAGAGCGCGGCGATGAGGAAGATGCCGATCGGCGTAGCGAGGCGCATGAACAGGAAGGTGGTCAGGTGCCCCTGCCCGCGGAAGCCCGCCATGGCGAGCTTGTCGACCGTGGTCTCGTCCTGAAAGGCCTTCTTGAGGTCGAAGCGCTCGACCGCATTTTTCATATAGGTCTTGGTTTCGCCCTGGCGGCGAATGCCACGGGTTTCGCTGGTCATGGTGCCGCGCAGGCGGGCCATTTCCTCGGCGCGCATTTTCTCGCGCTCCAGCGCAACGCGCTTGATGCGGTCCTTCATCTCGGACTTGACGATGAAGCTGGAGCCGAAGGTGAAGACCACCGCCGCCGCGGCAATGGCGGCGAGGACGGAGATCAGGAATTCGCGGGTGAACAGTGCTGTCAGGCTCATGTGCGATCCCCGATCAATAGTCGAACTTGACCATGCGGCTCATGACGAAGACGCCGGCCGAGAGCATGGCCACACCGATGCCGAGCCAGATCTGGCCGAGGGTGGTGAAAAAGAGCGGGGTCAGATAGGCCGGTGAAACCACCGAGACCAGCGTGCCCACGACGAAGGGCAGCGAGCCGATGATGCCGGCCGAAGCCTTGGCCTCGGAGGACATGGCCTTGATCTTCTGCTTCATCTTCTTGCGGTTGCGCAGCACCTTGGCGAGGTTGCTGAGCGCTTCGGAGAGGTTGCCGCCCGACTGCTGCTGCACGGTGATGACGACGACGAAGAAGTTGACTTCGGGCAGCGGGACACGGTCGAGCAGGACGCCGACGGCCTCGCTCATGCCCATGCCGAAGGCTTGCTGGTCGAGCACGCGGGCGAATTCGGACTTCACCGGCTCCTTGGCATCCTTGGCGACGACGCGGATGGAGTCATTGAGCGGCAGGCCGGTCTTGACGCCGCGCACGATGGCTTCCACCGCATTGGGCAGTTCGTCGAGGAACTTGTCCTGATACTTCTTGCGCTTGCGACCGACCCACCAGCGCGGCAGCAGATAGGCAGCGGCCACGGCAAAGATCGGCGCTAGGTAGATGGGGACCTGCACCAGGGCGAGAATGACAAAGGCCACGACGCCGAAGATGACGCTGTTGCGGATGAAGACGGCCGGCTTGATGGTCATGCCGGCCTGGAACAGCATCTGCGGCAGGGTCACGCGCTTCTTGGCATTGAGCGCGTCGGTCTGCTGTTTGAGCGCGGTCTGGACGCTCTTGCGGCGCTCGTCGCGGTTGCGCGCGGCGTCGACTTCGAGGCGGTTGACGCGAACGTCGCCCTGCAGCGCCTTGCGGCGCTTTTCGGCGCGACCGCCGCCCATGGCATTGGGAACGAGGGCAAAGCCGGCGGCGCCGACGGTAACCATGGCCAGGATGATGAGCAGGATGGTTTGCATTTACGAATCCAGCAACTGGTGCTGTTCGATATTGGACTTTTCGAGCGCCTCGACGAGGTTGGCTTCCTCGTTGAAATAGCGGGCGCGCTCGGCGAACTGCGGCTTGGTGATGCCGGTCGAGCGGTGCTTGCCGAGCAGCATGCCGTTGGCGTCTTCACCCATGATGTCATAGAGGAAGATATCCTGGGTGACGATGACATCGCCTTCCATGCCCAGGATCTCGGTGATGTGGGTGATGCGGCGCGAACCGTCGCGCAGGCGGGCGGCCTGGACCACGACGTCGATGGACGAGGTGATCATCTCGCGGATGGTGCGGCTGGGGAGGCTGTAGCCGCCCATGGTGATCATGGATTCAAGACGGGAGAGGGCTTCGCGCGGCGAGTTGGCGTGCAGCGTGCCCATGGAGCCGTCGTGGCCCGTGTTCATCGCCTGCAGCAGGTCGAAGCTTTCGGGGCCACGGACTTCGCCGACGATGATGCGTTCGGGCCGCATGCGCAGGCAGTTCTTGATGAGATCGCGCATGGTGATCTCGCCTTCGCCCTCGAGGTTGGGCGGGCGGGTTTCGAGGCGCACGACGTGAGGTTGCTGGAGCTGGAGTTCGGCCGAGTCCTCGCAGGTGATGACGCGCTCATCCTTTTCGATGAAGGCGGTGAGGCAGTTGAGCAGCGTGGTCTTGCCCGAACCGGTACCGCCCGAGATCAGCACATTGGCGCGCACGCGGCCGAGGATGCGCAGCACTTCTGCCCCTTCGGGCGAAATGGAATTGTATTTGACCAGCTGCTGGAGGGTCAGCTTGTCCTTTTTGAACTTACGGATGGTGAGTGCTGCGCCATCGATCGCCAGCGGCGGGGCGATGACGTTGACGCGCGAGCCGTCCGGAAGACGGGCGTCGCAGATGGGGGAGCTTTCATCGACGCGGCGGCCGACCTGCGACACAATGCGCTGGCAGACGTTCATCAGATGCGCGTCGTCACGGAAGCGCACATTGGTGAGGCGGACCTTGCCGGCAACTTCGATGTAGCAGCGCTGGGAGCCGTTGACCATGATGTCGGCGATGTCGTCGCGGGCCAGCAGGGGCTCGAGCGGGCCATAGCCGAGCACGTCGTTGCAGATATCCTCAAGCAGGTCTTCCTGCTCGGAGATCGACATGATGATGGACTTGAGCGCGATGATTTCAGCGACGATGTCGCGGATTTCCTCGCGCGCCGCGTCCTGGTCCATGGTCGCGAGCTGGCTGAGATCGATGGAGTCGATCAGCGCATTGAAGATGGCGGACTTGGTCTGGAAATATTCCTTGTCGCGCGCGGCATCGGCCGGGGCACGGACGTCGACGACGTCCTCGTTGGCGCGCATGCGGCTGGCCATGGCGTCGCCATCGCTGGCGCGACGCGATGCCGGCGGCGCGGCGGGCGGCATGGAGGGAACCGGACGCGCGATTTCGCCGACGCCCGGAGTATTGCCGCCAAAGGTCTGCCGCTTGCCAAACATGTCATCCTACTTTCTGGTCGCAAGCTGGCGCGAGACCCATGAAGGGTTTGCAAGCCTGCCCGGTGAGGGCTCGTAACCGAGCGCCCTCAGGCTCGTTTCTTGAACAGGGATGGCAGCTTCATCAGGCTCGATGAGCGGCCGCCTGCGTGGGTGATCTGCCGCCCGGTCACGTGCATGGCGATATTGCGGTAGATGTCGTTGATCTTGTTGTTGGCCGCGACCTCGGCGATCATCTGGCCATTGTTGGCCGCGGTGCCGAAGAGCTGGGCGTCGAAGGGGATCTGGCCGAGCAGCTGGCATTCGACGGAGCTGGCGAATTCGGAGGAACTGATCTCGGGACGGCGCGGCATGCCGACCTTGTTGAGCACGAGGCATGGCGCGCTCTCGGTGGGACGCAGCGCCCGTACCGTATCGGCAATGCTCTTGGCATTGCGCAGGTTGGCCAGGTCCGGCTCGGCGACGATCACCACTTCATCGACGGTGGCGAGGGTCTGGCGGACCCAGGCATTCCAGGCGTGGGGAATGTCGAGCACGACGACGGGCATGGTGCCCTGGCAGAGTTCAAGCACCTGCTCGAATTCACGCTCCTCGAAGTCATAGGTGCGATCGAGGGAAACCGGGGCGGTCAGCAGGTTGATGTGGTTGGCCGCCTTGCTCATCAGGCGGTCCAGCATGGTCTGGTCGACCTTCTGGTTGGCAAGCACCGCATCGGCGAGGCCATGCGGGGGATCCTGATTGAAGTTTAGCCCCGCCGTGCCGAAGGCGAGGTCCATGTCGACGATCAGGCTATCCTGGCGCAGCGCCGTGGCGATGGCCCAGGTGACATTGTGGGCAACGGTCGAACCGCCGGCGCCGCCCTTGGCCGAGACAAAGCCGACGGTGCGGCCGATCGGGGCGGCATTTTCCGAGGCGAAGAGATCGGTGATGGCGGAGACGATCTGCTGGGCGGTGGCCGGCAGGACGATATATTCGGAAATGCCCGAGCGGATCAGGTCGCGATAGAGCAGCACGTCGTTGACATGGCCAAGCACGACGACGCGGGTCGAGGCGTCGCAGACCTCGGCCAGCTTTTCCAGCGCCTGGGGGATTTCTTCGGGGGAAAGCGCGGTCTCGACGATGATCAGATTGGGCGTCGGGTTGGACTTGTAGGTCTCCACGGCCCCGTCGATGCCACCATTGTGCGTGGTCAGCGCCACCTTGGACATGCGGCGGTCATGGATGGCGCTTTCAACCAGCTGGGCCGTCTGGGAATGCTCGCAGAAGGCCTGGATGGTGATGCGCGGAATGAGGCGTGCGCCCTGAGCAATTTCGGCGGCGGGTTCTTCGGCGCGCCTGGGCTCGGATGACAGGAAACTCATGAAACTCTACTCTCCTTGTGCCTGACCTCAGTCGAGCACGAAACCCACGGAACCGCTGATGCTGCCGCGCATGGAACCGGTCTGGCCGACGCCATAAAGGCTTTCCACCCTGCCCAGGAAGATGCCCTCGCCGTCGCTGGCGGGCTGCATGGTGTCGGTCGGCACGGCGATGGTATTGGCCGCGCTGGGTGCCACCAGATAGGGCGTGACCAGGATCACCAGTTCGGTTTCCTGCGTCTGGTAGTCGCGCGAGCGGAACAGGGCACCCAGGATCGGGATGTCGCCGAGGAAGGGGAATTGCTGGATGTCGGTGCTGGAGCGCTCTTCAAGCAGACCGCCGATGGAGAGCGTCGTGCCGCCGGGCAGTTCGACCGAGGTGCTGGCCGAACGCTTGGAGATCGACTGATCGGCCTGCGGCTCGGACACCGAGGTGTCGACCTTGAGGGCAATGGACCCGTTCGACTTGACGGTCGGGGTAAAGGAAAGCTCGACGCCATAGGGCTTGAACAGCACGGTGCGCGTGTTCTCTTCCTCGTCGAACGTATAGTAGGGCAGCTCGCCACCAGCGAGGAACTTGGCTTCCTGACCGGAAATGGCGGTCAGCGTCGGCTGGGCCAGGACACGGAGCGCACCGCGCTCCTCGAGGGCGCGGATGGCCGTGGCAATGGTATTGCCATTGTCGCTGAAGCTGGCGTCGACGCCATCGACCGGGAAATTCGTGGTCAGAAGGCTGTTGGTGAAGCTGAGCAGGTTGGTCGTGCCAACGTTGAAGACGGCGCTGAGGTTGATGCCGAACTGCTTGGCCACCGAACGGCGGACTTCGGAAACGGTGACCTGCAGCATGACCTGCTGGGCGCCCGTCACGTCGAGAATGCTGGCGACATTGTCCGGGCCACCGGCAAACTGCACGGCGACCTGCTGGGCACGATCGAGATCTTCGGCGGTGCGGACACTGCCGGTCAGCACCACGCGATTGAGCGAGCCGCCGCCGAGGGCAACCGATTCAACACGGATATTGGAGCCAGGAATGATGCGGGCCAGCGCCTGTTCGAGCGTGCTGCCGATCTGGGATGGCTGCTCGTTGACCTTGACGTCCAGCATCTGGATGGTCTGGCCGCTGTCATCGAGGAAGAAGATATTGGTCGTGCCGCTGGTGATGCCCTGAACCAGCGCGCGGGTGCGGGTGCGCATGATGGCGGCCGCGACCGAGGGCTGAGAGACGATGACTTCGGCGGCGCCGGCTGGCAGATCGACGAGAACCGTCTTGTTGAGCTCGACCGTGAGGGCGCGCGTCGCGCCATAGGCACCTGGGGAAATGGCCACATGGCTTTCCTGCGCCACGGCGCCCGAGAGCGACGAAGTGGCGAGGAAGCCGGCAAGCAGCAGGGCCGAAAGCGGACCGGTTTTGCGGAAGCGGAGTGTGTTGGCTGGATTGGTCATGATCATCTCCGCTTACATCGGCACTGCGGACGGCTGGGTGGCCGGCGCCGTTTGAGGCGTATAGGTTGGCGCAATGCTGGGCATGACGGTGACGGGCGCATTGACTGCCGCCGGCTGCTGCTCGGCAAGCGCGGTATTGCCAGCCTGCACGGCTTCGGTGCGACCGGCACGGACGATGCGCACCGTCTGGCTGGAGCCTGGACCGTCTGCCACCTGCGGCTTGTTGAAGTCGACGACGGAGCGCAGCGTCAGGCTGAGCGTGCCGACGGTCGACGCATTGACCAGCGTTTCGGCCTGGCCGGGCGTCAGTTCGAGCGTGGCAATGGTGGAATCGGTGAAGGTGGTTGGTGTCGTCGTGGGTGTATTGGGGTCTTCCTGGCCACCCGTGGTGCCCAGTTCGCCCAGGCGCTGCCCGATGGCGAGCACGCGCACATTGGACAAGATGACTTCTGACTGCTGCCCCGCTGCCGTGTTGGAAGTCAGCAGGACATCGACATGATCATTGGGGACGACAAAGCCACCCGAGCTCGATGCCGCCGAAACGCCGACGGAGACGCCGCGCATGCCTTCCGAGAGCACAGCCGAGAGGTAGCCCTGATCGGAGCGGACCAGCTTGGCCTCGCGGATCGGCTCACCGGGAAAGAATTCGAAACGTGCCACGGAGCCGGTCAGGGTTGCCGGTGCATCGGGCATGGCCGAAATGGTTACGTATTCGGGGCGAAGGGCGCCTGCCGGCCAATCCTGCCATTCGACACTTTCAGCGCTCAGGCGCTGTCCGACACCGATCGGCGTGCGGGCGATCAGCACCTGCTCCTTGGCCTCCTGCACCACTTCGGTGGTGACCACCTGTTCGGGCGCGGGGCCGCCCCGCGTAACCAGGAAAGCCGCAAGGCCCCCGGCGACGAGCGCCACTAGCAACAGGATGATACGCGCCGGCTTCATGACTCACTCCGGAAAGTACGCGGGCACACTTTGCCCAGTTCCACCGACGTGGACTGTGCCCGTAAAGGGTCAAAGTTTGGTTAACCGGAGCTTTGCAGGCGAGGTTAACAAGAAGTAAATTTTAAGGATTTTTGCCGGCATGACAGCAAGTAGCCAGGAAATGGCCCGCTGCGCGATGGATTGAGGCGCTCATTACTTGAGCACAACCACGCTCAAGCCACCAGACGCTCAAAGATAGTTGAATTTGCATAGACGATCATGCCGGCGATCGCGAGCGCGATGCCGTAGGGCACGCCGGTCTTGGGATCATGCAGGCGTTCGAGCCAGGCGTGGCGCGCCAGGATCGGCATCAGGGGGAGGTTGCGGAAGGCGAGAATAAGCAGGGTCAGCAGACCACCCAGCAGGCCCGAATAGACCAGATAGTGCAGCCCGCCCTCTCCAAAGCCAAGCCAGAGCGCGGTGGCGGCGGCCAGCTTGGCGTCGCCCCCACCGATCCAGCCGAAGGCAAAGAGGGTGAAGCCGATGGCCAGCGCCAGAGCGCCGGCTCCCAGATGAGAGCCCCATTGTGCGAGCGGCAGTTGCAGGACCAGAGCGACGACGAGGAAGCTGGCGACCAGAAAGAGCACGAGCCTGTTGGAGATGCGCATGGTGAGCAGGTCCGACGAGGCGGCCCAGGCCATGGCAACAGGAAACAACAAGGCGAGTGGGAAGAGGAGGTTGGCGGGCATCTGGCTCTCGGGTCTGGTGCCCGCGCCGATGGGCCGAGGCGATAGGAGAATGGCCCGAACGGACTTAACAATCCGCAAAACGAAAAGGGGGCGCCAGCGCCCCCTTTGGAATTCCAGAAACCCCGTAAAGCTTAGAGCTTGCCGGTGGTCGAGTTGGTCAGCTTGGTGGCAATGCCGTTGAACAGGTTGCCAAGGCTGCCGCCGAGAGCGGTCGCAGCAAGAATGATACCAACAGAGATCAGAGCGGCGATCAGGCCGTATTCGATTGCGGTCGCGCCGGACTCGTCCTTGGCGAAACGTGCGAAGATGTTCATGGGTCAGCTCCTGTTACGTCAGCTTGTGACGTTCATCGTTCGACACGTCATACATCGAACGGTTCGGAAGCTAGATGAGAGTCATTGCAAATGCGTTAATTGACAACAGAGTTCAGCTGTTCGTCATCGCCATTTTTATCATCATAATCAGACGGTTAACAAGGTGTGTCGCATTTTAGACAAACTCGTTGACGCCGCGCATGGAGTATATATAGAGACATCTACTTTCTCTTCATTCACACTGAAGATTAACTTCGATACACGCAGATAGTTCCGGGTATATAAACTTCAACTATTCATAAACCACAAAGCAAAACCGTTTGCCAATTGTAAACCATTCCATCGGAAAATGGCTTATCGCGTATCAGTATCGCCGGACCCCGCCATGCGTTCCATGCTCGCCCTTGTCCTTGCAGCCAGCCTGACCCTGGCGCCCAGCTTCGGCGTGGCTCCCACCCTGGCGCAGGACGCTGCCGGCGCACCGATCAATGTCAATGTGAACATGGCGCGCATCCTGCGCATCAATGCGGCGGCGGCGACGGTGATCGTTGGCAACCCGGGCATTGCCGATGTCACCATACAGGACCCGCAAACGCTGATCCTGACCGGCAAGAGCTTCGGGCAGACCAATCTGATTGTGCTCGATGCACGGGGCGAACCGATCGCCGACACGATGATCGAAGTGGTGCAGATGCAGGCCGGGACGGTCACTGTCTACCAGGGCTCGGCCCGCACGAGCCTGGCCTGTGCGCCGATCTGTCAGTCGGTCATCATGATGGGCGATGACGCGGCCTTCTCGTCGGAAGCGCTGGCCTCGTCGCAACTGGTCCAGTCGCTGGGCAATTGAGCTTAAGACCTGCTTAACCCTTCATGCAGCAGCCAGGGTTTGAGGCGGTTTTCCTAACCGATGATTAGGCGATGGCGGCCTAGCCTGACCGGGTTGCAACAGGTGAGCCTTATGTCGGTCAACCTTATCTCGCTGATCAGACGCAGCGCCAGGCGAAAGCTGGGGCGGGCTTTCGTGCGCGACGAGCGCGGTGCCACCGCGGTCGAGGTTGGCCTCCTGGCCCTGCCCTTTTTCACCATCATCGGAGCGATCCTCGAAACGGCGCTGATCTTCCTGTCCGGACAGATCCTCGACAGCGCCGTACAGGATACCAGTCGCTTCATCCGCACCGGCCAGATGCAGGCGGCAAAATACGACATCGAGCAGTTTCGAACCAACATGTGTGGCAGGCTCTATGGCCTGTTCAAATGCGCCGACCTGCATATCGAAGTACAGGTCCTCAACAGTTTCAATGCGGTGAATATAAAGGCGCCGGTCAATCCTAGCTGCACTAGCACGGACAAGGAAGTGTGCCCGGACTGGAGCCGCACCGAATCCTGGCAACCGGGCCAGGGCTCCAGTGTCATCGCAGTGCAGGTCTATTACCGCTGGCCGATCATGTTGAACTTCGGCGGACTGAGCCTGGCGAACATGCCCAATAATATTCGGATCATGGGCGCTGCCGCCGTGTTCCGCAACGAACCCTTTGCAGGAGGGTGACGTTGCGCAGGCTTATACCCAAGCTGAGACAGTTTTTGAGCGGCAACGCCGGCGCGGCCGCGGTGGAATTTGCATTGATTTTGCCGGCGATGCTGATCCTCTACATAGGTGCCAACGAGGCCAGCGCGCTGATCACCGTCGATCGGCGCGTGCAGTCGGTGTCTGGTACGCTGGGCGACCTGGTGGCGCGCTCGGACACCACCATCAGCTCGGATACGATGAAGGAATATCTGGCCGCCGCTGGGGGGGTGATGACGCCTTTCCCGACCACCGACCTCAAGCAGTATGTCACGCAGGTCAAGGTGGACGCCGACGGCAAGACCGCTCGCGTGGTCTGGGCCAAACAATATATCAACGGCGTGTACAGCACCAATACAGCTCGTCCCGTCAACAGCGTCTACGCGCTCAAGTCGGCTTCCTCGACCACTTCGGCCATGGCAGAAATCGCCAAGGGCAATTATGTGATCGTCGCCGAGGCCACCACCTCCTACCTGCCCTTCTATGGCATCGTCATCAACAAGCCCGTGACGCTCTATCGCGAAAACTTCTTCATGCCGCGGTTCGGCGGCAGTATCAGCACGCCCTAGAGGCGTCAGCGAGGCATTTGTCCGGCGCAAGGCAAGAAGTCGTCCAGCATGCTTGCGTGGGTCACCGCCCCATGCCACAAGCCGCTTATCCCATTCCAAAGACGCGGTAATTCCAATGAGTGACGATACGCTGATCCCCGTTTTCGATCTTGGCGGCGTCTTCGTCGACTGGAACCCGATGTATCTGTTCCGCAAACTCTTCGAAACCGAGGAAGATGCGCAGTGGTTTCACGACACCATCTGCACGGCAGCGTGGAATCTCGAGTTCGACGCCGGCGAAATCTACGCTGAGGGCGTGGCCAAGCTGGTCACCCGCTTCCCCAAATACTGGCGCGAAATCCAGGCCTTTGACCTGCGCTGGAAGGAGACCTTCGGGCCCTTCATCCAAGGCACGATCGACATCCATAACGAGTTGATCGAACAGGATATTCCAACCTTCGCCATCACCAATTTCTCTTGGGAAAAGTGGATGAGCTGCCTGGGTGAATGGCCGTTCCTCGAAAAGTTCGACGGCGTCATCGTCTCGGGCCTTGAGGGCCTGGTAAAGCCGGATCCGCGGCTCTATCGCCTGTTCTGCGAACGGTATTCACTGTCGCCGGAGAGCTGTGTCTTTATCGATGATAATGAGCCCAATATCGTCTCGGCGCGCAAATTTGGCATGAAGGGCATTCACTTCAAGGACCCGGCGCAGACCCGCAAGGAATTGATCGCCCTGGGCCTGCCACTCAAGGCCAAGTAACAAAAACCCCGGAGCGATCCGGGGTTTTTTCTTTCGCGACAGTGGTTTCCTACTGGAAGCGTCCGCCCTTCTGGATGACTTCGATCTTGTAGCCATCCGGATCGGTGGCGAAAAAGAAGCGCGCGACCGGCACATTGCCATTCTTGAAATCGACCAGCTTGCCGACGGTAAAACCCTCGGCCGCGAAGCGCTCGTACTCGGCGTGGAGATTGTCGACGACAACGGCGAGGTGGCCATAGCCATCGCCGAGATCGTAGGGCTCGGTGCGGCCGTGATTGATGGTCAGTTCCAGCTCGAAACCGTCGAGCTCCTTGGCCATGTAAACCAGCGTGAAATCAGCAAATTCCAGGCGATTGACGATCTCAAGCCCAAAGGCGCGGCGATAGAAGTCGACGGAGCGCTCCTCCTCGAGAACGCGGATCATCGAATGCGCAAGCTTGGTGGCCATGGTCAAAATCTCATTGTTTGGAATGGACGAGCGCAGCGAGGACCCCGCGCGTGGCGCGCCCCGTCCGGAGCGCGTCTCGCGCGTGAGGTCCTACTTGGTGCCGTACATGCGGTCGCCGGCGTCGCCGAGGCCGGGGATGATGTAGCCCTTCTCGTTGAGATGGCTGTCGATCGAGGCGGTGAAGACCGGCACATCGGGATGAGCATCGGCAAAGTTCTTGATGCCTTCGGGGGCAGCAAGCAGGCACAGGAAGCGGATGTTGTTGGCGCCGCGTTCCTTGAGCTTTTCGATGGCTGCCGTGGCCGAATTGCCGGTGGCCAGCATGGGATCAACCACGATGATCAGGCGATCTTCGAGGTTGGACGGAGCCTTGAAATAATATTCAACCGGCTCAAGGGTTTCGTGATCGCGATAGATGCCGATATGGGCGACGCGGGCGGCCGGGACGAGATCGAGCATGCCATCGAGCAGGCCATTGCCGGCGCGCAGGATCGAGGCGAAGACCAGCTTCTTGCCCTTGATGGCGGGGCTATCCATCAGCGCCATGGGCGTCTCGATGGGGATCATTTCCAGCTCGAGATCGCGGGTGACCTCGTAGCACATCAGATGCGCGATCTCGCGCAGGAGACGGCGGAAGCCGGCGATGGAGGTCTCCTTGTTGCGCATGATGGTCAGCTTGTGCTGGATCAGCGGGTGATCGATGACGGTTACGTTGCTCATGGGATCATCTTTCACAAAAAGGACTTGCCGTGGCGGCCGGGCGCGAGGCCCAGCCAATGGGCTATGCTCTCCCCTATATCAGCGAAGGTGGGGCGAATGCCAATCTCGCCTTGCGCCAGGCTTGGGGAAAAGACCAGGATCGGCACCTGCTCGCGCGTGTGATCGCTGCCCGGCCAGGTCGGATCATTGCCATGATCGGCGGTGAAGACGAGCAGGTCATCGTGGCGCAGCTTGCTGATCAGTTCGGGAATGCGGGTGTCAAAATATTCGAGCGCCGCGGCATAGCCGGGCACGTCGCGGCGATGGCCGTATTCGCTGTCGAAATCGACGAAATTGGTCATGATGAAGGCATTGTCCGCGGCCATTTCCATGGCGTCCAGCGTCTTGTCGAAAAGCTGAGGCAGGCCGGTCCCCTTGATCTTGTGGGTGACGCCGTGGGCGGCGTAGATGTCCGAGATCTTGCCGATGGCGTAGACCTGATTGCCGGCGGCCTGGTTGCGATCGAGCAGGGTCGGCTCGGGCGGGGAAATGGCGAAATCGCGGCGATTGCCGGTGCGCTTGAAGCTCGATGCACTATCGCCGATAAAGGGTCGGGCGATGACCCGGCCGATCATCAACGGCGCGGTGAGTTCAAAGGCGATCTGACAGATTTCATAGAGGCGATCGAGGCCGAAGGCGGTTTCGTGGGCGGCGATCTGGAAAACGCTATCAATGGAGGTATAGCAGATAGGCTTGTCGGTGCGGATGCTCTCCTCGCCCAGTGCGGCGATGATATCGGTGCCCGACGCATGCTTGTCGCCGAGAATGCCGGGGAGCTTTGCACGCTTGACGAATTCGGCAATCAGGTCTGGCGGAAAGGTCGGCTCGGACTGGGGGAAATAGCCCCAGTCGAAGGGGACGGGCACACCGGCGATCTCCCAATGGCCGGAGGGCGTATCCTTGCCCTTGGAGACTTCGCGGCCGACACCAAAACGACCGCCCTTGGCCGTGAGCGACATATTGGGCGGGACAGTGCTGGTCGAGAGGCCAATAGCGGCGCCCAGACCCATCGCATCGAGGTTGGGGAGGGTCAGTGGGCCAGAGCGGAGGCCCGGGCGATCAGCCTTTCCTGCAGCGGCCCACTCCGCAATGTGACCGACGGTGTTTGAGCCGGTATCGCCATAGAGATTGGCATCGGGCGCGCCGCCGATGCCGACGCTGTCGAGAATGCAGAGTATGGCGCGGGGCATGGCGAGAACCTTCAGACGGTGGGGGCGATCGTGTCGGCGATCAGCGGGAAGTGCGGGGCACTATCGCCCAGCCCGTAGGCAGCCTTGAGGCGTGCCTCGGCATCGGCGGCGCTGGCGTCGTCGCGGGCATGGATGCGGGCAATCGGAGTGCCTGCGTCGACCCTGATGCCGAGACCGACGAGGCGGTCGAAACCGACGGTGTAGTCGATGCTGTCGGTTGGCGTGGTACGGCCGCCGCCGAGGGCAACGACGGCCATGCCGACGCCGCGGGTGTCGATCTCGGTGATGGTCCCCTGCCCCGTGGCAAAGACGTCGCGGATGATGGGGGCGGGCGCGAGATGGCGGTCCATCTGCTCGACGAAATCGGCGGGGCCGCCGAGGGCGCTGACCATTTGCGCAAAACGTTCGGTGGCCTGGCCGCTGTCGAGGGCGTCGTCTACGAGCTTGCGGGCGGCCTTGGCCTCCGGCGCTATGCCGGTCATGGCGGCGACTTCGGAGCAGAGAGCGAGGGTGACTTCGCGCAGGCGAGCGTCCTGATGCTTACCCGTCAGGAAGTCCACGGCATTGCGGACTTCAAGGCCATTGCCGGCGGCGCTGGCCAAGGGCTCGTTCATGTCGGTGATCAGCGCACCGGTCCTGAGACCGGCGCCATTGGCGACTTCGACAAGGCTTTTCGCCAGGTCGCGGGACTTGTCCAGCGTGGGCATGAAGGCGCCGGAGCCCGTCTTGACGTCCAGGATCAGCGCACCGAGGCCGGCTGCGAGCTTCTTGGCGAGGATGGAGGCGGTGATCAGCGAGATGGATTCAACTGTGCCGGTGACGTCGCGGATGGCGTAGAGCGTCTTGTCGGCGGGGGCGAGATCGGCGGTCTGGCCGATGATGGCGCAGCCGATGTCCTTCACTACCTTGCGGAACAGCGCGTTGTCGGGACTGGTCTGGTATCCGGGAATGGCGTCGAACTTGTCGAGCGTGCCGCCGGTATGGCCAAGACCGCGGCCGGAAATCATCGGCACATAGATGCCGATGGCGGCGAGGATCGGCGCCAGCATGAGGCTGACATTGTCGCCGACGCCACCGGTGGAATGCTTATCGGCAACGGGACCGTCGAGATCGGACCAGTCGAGCACGGTGCCGCTATCGCGCATGGCGACCGTCAGCGCCACGCGCTCGGGCATGGTCATGTCCTGGAAATAGACCGCCATGGCAAAGCTGGCGGCCTGGGCATGGGACACCGTGCCTTCGGCAAAGCCGGCAATGAAGCGGGCAATGTCCTCAGATGGCAGGACCTCGCCATTGCGCTTCTTGAGGATGACTTCTTGGGGGAGGAAGGTCACTTTTGGGGTCTTTCAGATACGGGCAAAGGCCTGATCCGGGCGCGATTGCCGGCGATAGTTAGAATGGCACCTGACCGCAACAATGTTTCAAAGGCTTTGATCGTCATCAAAAGACGAGCGACCGTTGCTTCGTCGAAACGATCCTTATCGCGCAGATGTATGACGCTCGGTTTCTCCAGATGAGTCGTGGCCACAATCGCGCTGAAATCCAGATCACGGGTCAGCACGATCGCATCCTCGGCTCTCGCCATCGCAGCAATATCGCTATCAGGTGCCTTGCTTGAGCCTATGCTCGACCAGTGCCGAGCATCATAGCCTGCTTGTTGAAGGGCCAGCACCCACTTCGCCGACATGTTCATGTCGACGATGAATCTCATGCGTCGGTAAGATCAATGACAGTTTCCTGGGCCAACCACGCCCCGTAACGAATGGCTTGAAGGATGTCCTCCCGCTCAAGATAGGGGAATTCTTCCAGAACCTGCTCGATGGTGCTGCCTGCACCAAGCTCACTCAGAACCATGCCGACGGTCACCCGCATGCCGCGAATGATCGGCTTGCCGCCCATGACGGCGGGATCATGCGAAATCCGGTCAAAACCCATGGCCTTGCTCCTTCGCCATCAAGATAGGTCACGCCCCGTAGGGAATCCAGACGTTCTTGATCTGGGTGGCCCTGGACAGGAAATAGTCGCCTTCGAAACGCCGGTCGGACAGGTCGTAGTAGAGGCCGCGGCTCGTCCAGGTCTGCTTGAGATTGGTGATGGAGGCCTTTTCCACCATGGTCGAGGTCTCGGCATCGCCGGCGAACCAGAGGCCATCGACGCCGTCGTGTTCGGCAAGGGTCTTTGCCAGCGTAGCGCTTTCGCCGGTGACGATATTGATGACGCCATTGGGCACGTCGGAGGTTTCGATGACCTGATAGAGATCGGTCAGCGAAAGCGGGGACGTGGCAGAGGGGACCAGCACAATCGTGTTGCCCATGGCCAGCGCCGGACCGATCAGGGCGATCGAGCCGAGCAATGGACGGGATGGCGGGGCGACAATGCCCAGGATGCCAAGCGGCTCGACCATGGCGGCGGCAACGGCGCGGAGCGGCGGATTGTGCACGGCGCCATCGTATTTATCAGCCCAGCCGGCAAAGGCGAAGAGGCGTTCGACGGAGAGTGCGACTTCCTCGGTGCCGTCCATTCCGGTCTGCGCCTTGATACGGGCGGCGAATTCGTCGCGGCGGTAGTCGAGGTTTTCGGCAAGGAAGTAGAGGATTTGCGCGCGAGAATGGGCAGCCGTGGTCGACCAACCGAGCGCAGCGCGGGCGGCTTCGACGGCGTTGCGGATATCCTTGCGGTTGCCCTCGCCGACTTCGCCGATCAGTTTGCCGGACGGGTCGAGGACGGGGCGGGTATAAGCGCTGTCGGGACGAGCCTGCTTGCCACCGACATACATCTTTGCAGTCTGATCGACGTGGCTGGCATCGAGTGGATTGCCGGCCTTTGCCACGGCGGGCCTGGCGGCGGGGGCGGGCTCGAGAGCCTTTTCCCAGGCGGGCTTGAGGTAAGCGCCCATGCCTTCGCGGCCGCCTTCGCGGCCGAAGCCGGATTCCTTGTAGCCGCCGAAGCCGACGGCCGCGTCGAAATTGTTGGTGCCATTGATCCAGACCACGCCGGCCTTGATCTTTGGCGCGATATCGAGGGCGAGGTTGATGTTCTCGCTCCAGATGGTGGCGGCGAGGCCATACTTGGTATTGTTGGCCAAGGCGACCGCCTCTTCGGGGGTGCGGAAGCTCATGGCGACCAATACGGGTCCGAAGATTTCTTCTGCTGCCAGTGTGTTGGCAGGCGAGACATTGGTGACGAGGGCCGGCTTGAGGAAGCAGCCCTTGGCGGGCACAGGGCCTTCGGCCTCATAAACCACGGCACCTTCGGCGATGCCGCGCTTCATCAGGTCCTGGATGCGCTCGACCTGGACCGGGGCGACCAGGGCGCCGATATCGATGGACTTGTCGAGCGGATCGCCGGTGCGCAGGCTTGCCATGCGCGTCTTGAGCTTTTTGATAAAGCGCTCTTCGATGCTCTCCTGCACGAGGAGGCGGGAGCCGGCGCAGCAGACCTGGCCCTGGTTAAACCAGATGGCATCGACAAGGCCTTCGATGGCACTGTCGATGTCGGCGTCTTCGAAGACGATATAGGGCGATTTCCCGCCCAGTTCGAGTGAGAGGCCCTTGCCGGTGCCAGCGGTGGCAGCGCGGATAGCCTTGCCGACTTCGGTCGAGCCGGTGAAGGCGATCTTGTCGATATCTTCATGCGCCACAATGGCCTGGCCGGTTTCGCCGGCGCCGGTGACGATATTGACGACGCCCTTGGGCAGACCCACACGTTCGCAGATCTCGGCAAAGAGCAGCGCGGTCAGCGAGGTGAATTCGGCGGGCTTGAGGATGACCGTATTGCCGGCGGCAAGGGCCGGGGCGATCTTCCAGGCCAGCATCAGCAGCGGGAAATTCCACGGAATGATCTGGCCGCAGACGCCGTAGGGCACATGCTCGGGAAACTCGCGGGCGAGGTGCTGGGCCCAGCCGGCGTGGTGGTAAAAATGGCGTGCTACCAAGGGGATATCGATGTCGCGGCTTTCGCGGATCGGCTTGCCGTTGTCGAGGGTTTCGAGCACGGCGAAGAGGCGGGCGTGTTTCTGCACGGCGCGGGCGATGGCATAGAGATATTTGCCGCGCTCATAGCCACTTAGGGCCGACCATGGACCGAAGGCAGCGCGGGCGGCCTTGACCGCGGCGTTCACGTCCTCGGCTGTGCCGTCGGTGATGTCGGCAAGCTTGTCGCCGGTGGCGGGATTTTCGCTGGCGAAAGTCTTGCCGGGCTTGGAAAATTTGCCGTCGATGAAGTGGCCGAACTTGCGCTCGTGGCTGTCGAGCCAGGCGTAGGCCTGCTCGGGGCCTTCGGGGGCCGGACCGTAGTCAAGTGACTGGAAAATCTGCGTAATCTTGTTCATGTCACACCAGGGGCTGGCGGTAGTCAGCGGCATAGTGGCCAGTCAGGCCATGCTCCAGCTGACGCTCGATATCGGTTAACAGACTGCTAGCACCGAAGCGGAAGAGATGCGGTTGCAACCAGTGGGTGCCCAGCTCTTCCTTCATCAGCGCCATATACTTAACTGCATCACCGGCGGTAGCGATACCGCCAGCAGGTTTGTAACCAATCTCAATGCCGGTTTCCTCGGCGAACCAGCGGATCATGCGGATCATGGTCAGGCTGGTGACGAGGTTGGCGTTGACCTTTTCCTTGCCGGTGGAGGTCTTGATGAAATCGGCGCCAGCCATCATGCAGACCAGCGAGGCCTTGGCGATATTGGTCTGGGTCGCGAGTTCACCCGTGCCCAGGATAGTCTTGATATGGGCATTGCCACAGGCCTTGCGGAAGGCTTTGACTTGGTCGTAAAGCGCTTGCCAATCGCCACGCAGGACCATGCCGCGCTCGATGACGATATCGATCTCCTCGGCGCCATCGGCGACGGAATATTCGATTTCCTTGAGCTTGGTTTCAACCGGGGCGAGACCATGCGGGAAGGCGGTCGAGACAGCGGCGACGGGGATTCCGGTGCCCTTGAGGGCTTCGACGGCGGTATGGACGAAACCGTGATAGACACAGACAGCGCCGGGCAGGATGCGCAGGGTGCCGATATCGAGTTTTTCGAGAATGTCGCTGCGCAGCGGATTGCGCGCCTTGGCGCAAAGGCGGGTGACGCGGCCATCGGTGTCATCGGCATTGAGCGACGTCAGGTCGATCAGCGTGATGGCCTTGAGTAGCCAGGCGAGCTGATAGTCCTTTTTGACGGTGCGGCGCGCGCCGATCGAGCCGGCGCGGCGCTCCAGCGCCGAGCGGTTCATGCGGACACGTTCGACCCAGTCGAGATCGAGCTGAAAGCCGGGATTGCGCTTGTGCGGCGTCTGGGTCTCGTTGTTGTCGACGACTCTCAGGCTCATAGTTCCTCCACCAGCGCGGGTATGAGCTTTTTCAGCTTCTCCGCGCCCTGCACTGCCATGGTCTTGGTGTGCTCATGGCTGATCTTTTCGGTCGACAGGCCGGCGCCCATATTGGTGATGGACGAGCAGGCCCAGACCTTCATCCCGAGGAAACGCCCGAGGATGACTTCTGGTGCCGTGGACATGCCCACGGCATTGGCGCCGAGGCGAATGGCCATCTGGATTTCGGCAACGGTTTCAAAGCTCGGGCCGGAATACCAGAGGTAGATGCCTTCGCCGATGCGGATGTCGAGACGCTCGGCCAGCGCCGATGCCTTGGCACGCAGGTCGGGAGCATAGCAATCGACCATGTTCACAAAGCGGCGGTCGGTGGGCTCGCCAATCAGGGGATTGGCGCCAGCGTAATTGATATGATCGGAGAGCATCATCAGATCGCCCGGACGGAAGCGCTCGTCGAGCGAACCGGCGGAATTGGTCAGGAGAAGTGTCTGAGCGCCCAGATCGGCCATGGCTTCGAGCGCCGGACGCATGGCGGCGGCGTTGCCGTGTTCGTAATAGTGTTCGCGGCCGGTGAGAACGGCGATGCGCTTGCCGCCCATGGTGCCGATCAGCAGATCACGGCCATGGCCGGAGACGCCGCCGCCGGGAAAGCCCTTGAGTTCGGAATAGGGAATGGTGACCTTATCGGTGATCAGTTCGCCAATAGCCGACAGGCCGGAGCCGAGCACGATGGCGGCAGCGATGGGTTCCTTGCCGGCGATCTTCTGAATGGTCTTTGCAGCTTTAGTCATATCAATGTCCAAACTTGCCCCGCTCAGGCGGGTGATAGCTGGCGAAGACATTTCCGGTCTTCTGGCGGTCTTCTGGCGGTTTTCTGCTGCTATTTGGGCAGGTATTCTGGCCCGAAACTGTGTGGCAGCAATTGCTCGAGCGTCTGTACCAACGGGGTTCCCTCGACGCCATGGGAAATCACGGTGACGTCGAGATCAGCGAATTCGCGGATGCGCTGGCGGCAGCCGCCGCAGGGCGTGACCGGGGCGGAGCCTGGACCGGTGACATAAATGCGCTTGATGCGCCGGGCGCCGCCGGCAATCATCGCCGAGATGGCCGAAGCCTCGGCGCAGTTGCCCTGCGGATAGGCAGCGTTTTCGATGTTGGCGCCGGCGTAAATCTTGCCGTCATCGGCGAGGATGGCAGCTCCCACATGGAAGCGCGAATAGGGCGCATAGGCCTTGGCGCGAATGGCTTCGGCGGCCTCAAACAAGGCCTTGTCGTTTCCGGTATCGGTCATGTCAGTTCCTTTGCGCTGAGCTGTTGTAAACCGGCTCAGCGCTCCTTGGTATAGGCGACGCCGCCCGCCTTGGGGCCGACGGCCTTGCCGATGAAGCCCGCCAGCAGGATGACAGTCAGCACATAGGGCAGCGCCTGGATGGCCTGAACGGGGATTTCGACGCCGCCGAGCTGGGCGCCCTGCAGGCGGATCTGCAGCGCATCGAGGAAGCCGAAGAGCAGGCAGGTGAACATGGCCGGGACAGGCTTCCACTTGGCAAAGATCAGTGCGGCAAGCGCGATATAGCCCTTGCCCGCCGTCATGTTGTTGCCGAAGCCGGAGCCTTGGGCGATGGAGAAATAGGCGCCGGCGACGCCACAGAGCAGGCCGGTGATGATGATGGCCTGGTAGCGCTGCTTGACCACCGAAATGCCGGCTGTATCCACCGCCTTGGGATTTTCGCCGACGGCACGCAGGCGCAGGCCGAAGCGGGTGCGGTACAGCACGAAGGCAGTGACCGGCACCATGATGAAGGCGATGTAGACGAGGATATAGTGGCCCGAGATCAGGTCGGCATAGATCTGCCCGAGGATGGGAATGCCCGCCAGCTCATTGGCAAAGGGCAGCGTGATGGGCTCGAAGCGCCCGCCGGGCTGCAGTGGCGGGGTGCGGCCGCCCTGGCTGAACCAGGTCTGGCCAAGAAAGGTCGTCATACCGGCGGCCAGCATGTTGATGGCGACGCCGGCGATGAGCTGGTTGCCCTTGAGCGTAATGGCGGCGGCGCCCTGCAGGAGCGTCGTCGAGAGCGACACCGCCATGCCGGCCAACAGACCAAGCCAGGCGGAACCGGTGATGGCGGCGACGGCGCCAGCGGCGAAGGCTGCCGCCAGCATCTTGCCTTCAAGGCCGATGTCAAAAATGCCGGCGCGTTCGGAATACATGCCGGCAAGACACGCCAGCAGCAGCGGCGTCGAGAGGCGGATGGTCGCGTCGAGGATCGAGAGAATGGCTGCGATATCCACGGTCACGCCTCCGGCTTTGCGGTGGAGACGGCGATGGCTTGCGCCTTCTGCTCGGGCGAGAAGAGCATGAAGGCGCGTTCGAGCGAGGGACGGAACAGGCCTTCCATGGCGCCGGTGAAGAGGATGACGAGGGCCTGGATGACCACGATCATCTCGCGGGTAATGCCGGGGATGACGAACTGCAGTTCCTGCCCACCCTGATAGAGGGCGCCGAAGAGAATGGCGGCCAGCGCAATGCCGACGGGATGATTGCGGCCCATCAGCGCCACGGCAATGCCGACAAAGCCCGCGCCAGCGACGAAATCGAGCACCAGGCGGTTCTGCACGCCGAGCACTTCGTTGATCGCCATCATGCCGGCGAGCGCTCCGGAAATGGCCATGGTGATCATGATCATCCTGGAGTTGGAAATGCCGGCATAGCGCGAGGCGGTCGGATTGGCGCCGAGCACGCGCATGGCATAGCCGAACTTGGTGTGCCAGATCAGGATATAGACGCCGATCAGCGCCAGGACGGCGATGACGATGGACAGGTTTACCGGCGAATAGCCAAAGAAGGAGATGAACTGGCGCAGCTGCGGCAGGCGGCCAGCGACTTCGATCGTGTCCGATTCCGGCGCCATGTTGGTGCGGGTCTTGAGGACGCGATTGAGCAGATAGACCATCAGCGCCGAGGCGATGAAATTGAACATGATGGTGGTGATCACCACATGACTGCCGCGCTTGGCCTGCAGCCAGCCTGGCACGAAGGCCCAGAAGCCGCCGAAGGCAGCCGAGGCCATGACGGCGAGCGGCAGGACCAGCAGCCAGTGGGTCTGATCGAGCGCCAGGGCGACAATGATGGCGCCGAGGCCCGCCACATAGGCCTGGCCGTCACCACCGATGTTGAACAGGCCGGCATGGGCCGCGACCGCCACGGCAAGGCCGGTGAAGATGAAGTTGGTGGCGTAATAGAGCGTGTAACCCAAGCCATCGCCATAGCCGAAGGCACCGTAGATGATGACCTGGATGGCATGGAGCGGGTTCTGGCCGACAAGAAGGACGACAAGGCCCGAGACGAGGAAGGCCAGAAGGAGATTGATGGCGGGAAGAAGGGCAATATCGGCCCAGCGCGGGAGGGGTCTGCGGGCGCTCATTGGGCGTCTTCTTTCTTGCCGATGCCGGCCATCATCAGGCCGAGTTCGCCTTCGGTGGCGGTGGCGGGGTCTGCCTCGCCGACGATGACGCCGTCGAACATGACGAGGATACGATCGGCAAGCGAGCGGATTTCGTCGAGCTCGACCGAGACGAGCAGGATGGCCTTGCCCTCGTCGCGCATCTTGATGATTTCGTTATGGATGAACTCGATGGCGCCGATATCGACGCCGCGGGTCGGCTGGCCGATGACCAGCACGTCCGGATCGCGTTCCATTTCGCGGGCCAGCACGATCTTCTGCTGATTGCCGCCGGAGAAGAGCGAGCTCTTGAGATTGATATTGGCCGGGCGGACGTCGAACAGCTTGATGTGTTCGGCGGCGGCTTTCCTGGCAGCACCAATATCGAGGAAGAAGCCCGCGCCGTAGTCGGGGCGATCCTGATAACCGAGAATGGCGTTTTCCCATTCGGCGAAACTGGTGACGAGGCCCATGCGCTGACGGTCTTCGGGCACATGAGCGAGGCCAGCCTCGCGGGCGCGGGCGGCGCCGTCATCGCCCTTGAGCGAGAGCGCGGTGCCCTTGAGCAGGACGTTGCCCGCCTTCTGGTCGCGCATGCCGGAAATGGATTCGAGCAATTCGCTCTGGCCGTTACCCGAGACGCCGGCAATGCCGACGATTTCGCCGGCGCGAATGGAAAAGCTCACATCCTTGACGCGGGTGATGCCCATGTCGTCGTTGACAACGAGGTTCTGCACTTCGAGCAGGGTCTTGCCCGGATTGGCCGGGGTCTTGTCGACGCGCAGCAGCACACGACGGCCGACCATGAGCTCAGCCAGCTGTTCGGGGCTGGTCTCGGAGGTCTTGACCGTGGTGACCATTTCACCCTGGCGCATGACCGAAACATTGTCGGTGATGGCCATGATCTCGCGCAGCTTGTGGGTGATCAGGATCACCGTCTTGCCCTGCTCGCGCAGGGTGCGCAGGACGCGGAAGAGGTCGTCGGCCTCCCTCGGCGTCAAGACGCCAGTGGGCTCGTCGAGAATGAGGGTTTCGGCGCCGCGGTAGAGGGCCTTGAGGATTTCGACGCGCTGCTGCTGACCGACCGAGATATCTTCCACAATGGCATCGGGATCGACCTCGAGGTCGTATTCAGTTTCGAGACGGTTGAGTTCCTTGCGGGCGCGATCAAGGCTCGGCTTGATGAAGCCGGAGTCTTCGGCGCCCAGAATGATGTTTTCCAGAACCGAGAAATTGTCGACCAGCATGAAATGCTGGTGCACCATGCCGATGCCCAGCGCCAGCGCGTGGCGGCTGTCGGTGATCGACTGTTCGGTACCGTTGACACGGATCGTGCCGCTGTCGGCGGTGTAGAATCCATAGAGGATCGACATCAGCGTGGACTTGCCCGCGCCGTTCTCGCCCACGATGCCGTGGATGGTGCCGCGCGCGACCTTGAGGTCGATATCCTTGTTGGCGTGAACCGCGCCAAACCGCTTGTTGATCTTTTCAAGCTCGATCGCCCAGCCATTGGCCGGGGCGATTGCAGCGGCCGTTTCCGGCCGCTGCGTGTTCATCATGCCATCCTGGCTCATACGCGTCGCTTAAAGCGGGCAGGCAGAGTCGGTGGTGTAGTCGTGGACCTCGATCTCGCCAGCGATGATCTTGGCCTTGTAGTCTTCGGCGGCCGCCGTCATTTCCGGGGTCAGGAGGGCTTCGTTGAACTCGTCGACGGAATAGCCGACGCCGTCTTCGGCGAGGCCGAGGATGGTCACGCCCGGCTTGAAGGTCGCGTCATCGGCGGCTTCGGTCAGGGCGTTCTTGACGGCCACGTCAACGCGCTTGACCATCGAGGTCAGCACGGAACCGGGCTGCATGTAGTTCTGGTTGCTGTCGACGCCGATGGAGAACTTGCCGGAATCCTTGGCGGTCTGCAGCACGCCGATGCCCGAGCCACCAGCGGCGGCGAAGATCACGTCGGCGCCGGCGTCGATAGCGGCCTTGGTCAGCTCGCCTGCGGTAACCGGGTCATTCCAGGCGGCGGGCGTGGTGCCGGTGTAGTTTTCGATCAGGGTGACGTCGGGGTTCGCTGCCTTGGCGCCCTGGGCGTAGCCGCAGTAGAACTTGTGGATCAGCGGAACGTCCATGCCGCCGACGAAGGCAACGGTGCCGGTCTCGGACTTGAGGGCAGCCAGAGCGCCGACAAGGAAGGAACCGGTGTGTTCGTCGAACAGGATCGACTGCACATTGGGAGCCTCAACAACGGTGTCGAGCACGACGAAGTTGGTATCCGGGAATTCGGGAGCAACAGCGGTCAGCGCCGCGGTCCAGGAGAAGCCAGCCATGACGATCGGGTTGGCACCCTGACCGGCAAAGCGGCGGAGGGCCTGCTCGCGCTGGGCGTCGTTCTGCAGTTCGAGATCGACGAAATTGCCGCCGGTCTCTTCCTTCCAGGCCTGGCCGCCATTGTAGGCCGCTTCGTTGAAGGATTTGTCGAACTTGCCGCCGAGGTCATAGATCAGAGCGGGATCAGCGAAGGCGACGCCCGTGAGGATCGCGGAAAATGCGACACCGCCAGCAAGGGCCTTGGTGAGCTTGGTGAAATTCATAGAGTAGTCTCCCTGTATCGCACATGAGCGAGGGCCAAGCGGCCAACGGACAATCTCCGTGCGCTAACAGGGGATAAAATCGTGCAAACGCCCCGTCTGCAAGTGGAAATGTAGGCTATTTTTCCATTTGGTCAAAAATTGGCCAGCCTGCATGACGCTTGGACGGAGAAGTGCCCAGCACCTGGGCAAAACGCTCAGAGACGCGCGACGATGGCTGTGAATATCTGCCCGAAGTCGGCGTCGCCATAGAGCACGGCCAGAATGGCCAGCGAGGCAATGGCGAAGAGGGCAAGCGTGTCGCGAGTCTTGGCGGTCATGGCAGTTTGTTTCAAATTGAGCGGGTTTGGTTGCCCATCTGATAACCCAGGATCGCTTGACCGATTGTGATGCTTTGAAGGCGGATATCGGCGTGGTTACGAAGCGGTTAAGCGCCCTGTTCCAGCGGCGGCAAAGGCGTGACGGCGACGCCCATGGCCGCGGCAAAACGCTCGAAGAAACCATCGATGACCTTCTGGGCCGAATTGCCGATGACGGCCTTGCCCAGCTTCATCACCTGACCTGACCCGCCACCCTGGGCGGAGAAGACGAGAAGTGTTTCGTCGCCGTGGTCCGCGAGGGTAATATCGGCTGCGCCTTCCACCCTGCCGAGCAGGCCACCCTTGCCACGACCGGAGAGGGTGTAGCGTTCGGCGGGGTGAATGTCGGATAGTGTCAGTTCGCCATGGAAGGTGGGATGGATGACGCCGAGGTTGACCTTGATCTCGAGGTCGAGCGCGGTTTCGCCGGACCATTCGATCTTATGGCAACCGGGAATGGCGGCCTTGAGCATGGCGGTGTCATTGAGTGCGGACCAGACCTGGGTGCGGGGCGCGGCGAGGATATAGCGGCCACCGAAATCCATCAGCATTCACCCGCGTACAGACGAGGCGCGGCCGCCGTAATAAGGCCTTGATGACGCTTGAAAGAATTGCCGACCATTGCGTGCTGCCCCGCTCTTTACGTGCGGCTTTTTCGCACCAATATGGTCTAAATAGTTGCGGTGCGACAGGGTTGCAATTGTAACCGTGGGCATGAGCAGCAATCTATAGCGCATTCGGCCCGGGGCGGGCTTACGGGGAGCGAAGAATGACTGACAGTGTCACCACCGCAACGCAGACGCAGGTAGCGCCCGTGGCCATCACGGAAAAGCCGCTGCAGTATCTGGACAAGGCCGTCAACGCCATCCGCGACCTAGGTGTGTGGCCCGAGAGCCAAGGCGAGCAGCCGATCACCGGGCTGCTCAGCCAGATCACCGAACTCGATGAAACCCGCGTGGTGCTGATCGGCCGGACGCTGAGCCAAGCCTCGGCGTTCAACGAGGTGGTGCGCGAGCAGATCGCCGCGATGAAGATCGGCGAGCGCTACGAAGAAATCACCAAGGGTTTTGATTCCATCCGCGACGATGCCAAGGGCATGGTCGACCAGCTCAGTGACAACAAGCTGGACCTGCTGGAACGCGCCAGCAATGTGTGGATGAAGGTTTCCCGTGGCGATATCGCCACGCGCTTCAACAAGATCCGCGACACTTACCTCGCCGTGACCAAGGACACCAAGGATCAGATCGATCGCGAGCACACGATCCTCGAAGCCTATCGCGATTTCCGCGGCGCGCTGAAACAGGCCGAAGTGATGGCGCTCGAAGTGCTGGAGGTCGCCGAAAAGCGCCTGGGCGAGAAGAAGACCATTCTCGAAACCGCTTCGGCTGCAGTGTCGGGCTATGCCGGCACGGTGCCGGCTGACCGGGCGCGGCTCGAAATGGATCGCGACGAGAAGCTGCGTGACATGCAGAACGAGGAAAAGCGCTACCAGATCGCCAAGGACCTCTCGGACAACCTGACCATTTCCTACAATACGAGCGAAGTGGTGATGGCGCGGCTGATGCAGACGACCAATGCCAAGGAACGCGTCTACCAGCAGTCGATCTCGTTCTTTTCGACCAATGAGACCGTGCTGACGGCGCTGTCGGCCTCGTTCACCGGCATGTTTGGTCTGCATGAATCGACCGAGACGCTGAATGCGATGAAGGAGGGGATGAGCAAGTCGCTCGAGACCCTCTCCGAAATTGGCGACAAGGTGCAGGAAGAGGCGGTGCGCGCGGGTTACGGGCCCACGGTGCGCGCCGATGCGGTCAAGAAGCTGGTGGATTCGGTGGTCAACTTCCAGGAGAAGAGCCGCACGATCATTAACGAGATGCGCGTGGCCTCGACCAAGAATTCGGCTGAAATCCGCGATGCCGTGGAAGATGGCAAGCGACGTCTGGCAGCCCTTGCCGCCGACGGCAATGCGTTGCTGCTCGAAACCGGGAAATAGGACAGCAAGGTCGGGTGAGTGCCTCGATGAGCGACGTGACGGCGAAAGCCGCTGCACCCCTGGATGAAGTCATGCTGGCCATGGACGTGGTCGACACGCTGCGCCACCGGCAGGACCTCGCCGTGCGCGAACTTGGCACTGATGCCAAGGAGCGGCAGCTCATCGACAAGCTGCGCGATATCTATCACCAGCAGGGCATCGAGGTTCCCGACCATATCCTCAAGGAAGGCGTGGCGGCGCTGCAGGAGAGCCGCTTCGTCTATGATCCGCCCAAGCCGGGCTTCGGCACCACGCTGGCGCGGCTCTATGTCGGACGGAAACGCTGGGGCAAGCCGGTCGGCGCGGCTGCGGCGGCGCTGGTCGTGGTGTTGGTGGGGTATTTCGGCGTCTACCAGCCCTATCAGCGCGGCCAGGCAGAGGCGGCGCGGATCGAGCTCAGCGAGGGCGTGCCGGCCCAGCTCGATGCGCTCTACCAGACAGTCTTCGACGAAACCAAGGTGCAGCGCGCCGTGATGCAGGCCGAGGCACTGCGCACCCGCGGCAAGGCCTATGCGGCCGAAGGCAATGCCGTGGCGGCCGAACGCGCGGTGACCGATCTGACGGCGCTGCGCGACACCTTGCGCCAGCACTATTCGCTGCGCGTGGTCAGCCGACCCGACGAGCAATCGGGCTTCTGGCGCACGCCGCCGAACAATGTCGACGCGACCAATTTCTATATCGTCGTCGAGGCGATCGACGCCGATGGCAATGCGCTGGAAATGCCAATTCTCAACGAAGAGAACAATACGACGGAAACCGTCAGCACGTGGGGCCTGCGTGTTCCGGAGAGCGTCTATGACAGTATCGCGGCCGACAAGGCCGACGACGGCATCATCCAGGCCAATGAGATCGGCCGGAAGTCCGAGGGTTTCCTCGTCGTGGAATATGGCGTGCCGGTTCTCGGCGGCGCCGTAACGCAGTGGTAGGCAGATGAGCATTCGCGGACCCGAAGCGCTGGCGAGCCTGGACGAGGCGATGCGTGACATCCGTCGCGAGGAAGAGGACATTTCCAAGCGCCTGGCGCGTTCGGCCGAAAAGCTGGGCAAGATTCGCGAGACGGAAGCCGAGTTGTTCCGCCAGTTGGCGCAGTTGAGGCTCGACCCTGCGGTACAGGGCGAGCTCGACGGGCGCATTTCGACGGCCGAGGCCAAGGCGCGCGACATGCTCAAGGCCCACACCAAGGACCTGAGCAAGGCGGAAAAGGATGTCGGTGACATCGACGCAGCGCTGGTGGGACTGACCAGCGATCGCACCGAAGCGCTCAAGGCATTCGAAGGGCATCAGAGCCAGCTCAAGGCGCTGGCGACCAGGCTGGGGCCATCAATCGCGCGTGATCCCGAATTTGTCGGCAAGCGGCAGGCCGCGAGCGAATTGGCGGAAGTGGCGGCGCAGTCGATGCGCAAGACCGAGCAGGCAGAAGCGGACCGCGAGCAGAAGGGCAAGCCCTATCGCGACGATGTGCTGTTCATGTACCTGTGGGAGGCCGGCTATGGCACCGCCAGCTATCGCGCCAACAACCTGATCCGCTTCTTCGACAGCAAGGTGGCGGACCTTGTCGGCTTTGCCAAGGCGCGGCCCAATTTTGCCATGCTCAACGAGATTCCGCTGCGGCTGCGCGAGCATGCCGAGCGGCAGTTCGAGAATGCGCGGAAGGCCGAGGACGAGGTCGACGCGCTCGAAACGCGGGCCATCGATACGGCTGGCGGCAAGCCCATGCGCGAGGCAATGGAAACGACGCAGCAGCGCATCGATGCACTGGACAGTGAGATTGTCGCCACCGAAGACCGGCGCGACGAGGCATCCAAGGCGCTGGGGCAATTGTCGCAGGGCGGCAATCCGGCGTTTCAGGATGCGCTGGGCGAGTTGGCGACGGCACTTGGCCGCGAGGATATCCAGACGCTGCTGGCCGAGGCTCGCCGGACGCGGACGGGGCAGGACGATACGATCGTCGCCCAGATCGACGAAGCGAGGGCCCGGTCCAAGGAAGAAACCAGCGAGACGCGCGAGCTCAACGAGCGGCTCAAGACGCTCGCCGCGCGGCGGCGGGAGCTGGAAGACATCCAGTGGGAATTCAAGAAGCAGCGGTTCGATGATCCGCGCTCGACATTCCGCGACGACAAGCTGGTGGGCGATGTGCTCAACGACTTCCTGCGCGGGGGGATTTCGGCGGCGAGCTATTGGGACCAGTGGCGGCGCAGCCAGAACTGGAGCGCCGGCACCTCGGACTGGGGTGGTGGCGTAGGCCTGCCCAACAATGGCCGGCGGCGCAGCAATTCACCCTGGCCAGAAGGCGGCGGCAGCACGATGAACTGGCCGGATTCGAGCTTTGGCGGCGGCGGCAGTGGCGGCAAATCCAAGCCGCGTTCGGGCGGCTTTGGTGGCGGCTGGGGCGGCGGCTCGAGCGGCGGCTTTTCGCGGCCGCGCACGGGGTCGTCCGGCACGCGTCGCAGCGGTGGCACCGGCGGCGGCGGTGGCGGCTTCAAGACCGGTGGTGGTTTCTGATTTTGCACCCTACTCGATGTCATCCCGGCCTTGAGCCGGGATCCATCTTGAGATGTGTGAGCTGGTGCAAGGTGGTTCGGATGAGCGACCTCGCGGACGCGGCATGAACTCGGGATGGGCCCCGGCTCAAGGCCGGGGTGACACCGTGGGTGTGGCTCATTCGGCGCAAGCCAGCCTCAAGCCGGGTTGATGAAGCCGAAGACGGCCTTGGCATTGCCGGTCTGTTCGGCGAAGCGCTGGCGGTGGACGCGCTGCACCAGCACCTCACCATTCTCGGGCTCGCCGGCCAGCAGTTGCATGGTCTCGGTCAGGTATTCGGCCAGCGGCATGGCATTGGGGTCATTGGCCTGATGCTCGCCCTGCAGGTAGGTCTGCACATAGGGCGGGGCAATTTCGAGCACTTCAATCGCGATGTTGCGTAGCTGATGGCGCAGCGACTGCGTCCAGGAGTGGATGGCGGCCTTAGTGGCGCTATAGGTCGGGGTTTCCGCCTTGGGCACGAAGGCGAGACCCGACGAGACGGTGAGGACGGTCGCCTTGGGCTGGGCCTGAAGGTGCGGCAGGAGGGCTGCGGTCAGACGGATCGGCCCAAGCAGGTTGGTGGCGATGGTGTCCTCGGCGGTTGGCAGGAAGGTGCCGGCCAGGACGTCCTCATTGACCATGATGCCGGCGTTGTGGATCACGGCATCGAGCGCCGGATAGCCAGCGATGACCTTGGCCGCGAGATCGAGAATGCTGGCCGGATCGGTCATGTCGACGGTGAAAGCGGCCATGCCAGGATTGGCAGCAACCACTTCGTCGAGCGCGGACTGGCGGCGGCCAGAGATGATGACCTGATTGCCCTGGGCGTGGAAGGCTTCGGCGAGGCCGCGGCCGATGCCGGAGCCGCCGCCAGTGATGAGGATGGTATTGCCTGTCGTCTGCATGAAAATCTCCTGCGTCTTGTATGGGCAAGACATATGCCCTACACTCTCCAGATGAAAGTAGGCGCTCCATGGAGCGATACATACCCAACGGAGAGTGTCAGTGAATTCGGTCGTTTCCGCGCCAAAGATTTTTGAATGGGACGACAAGCATGGTCCGCGACCAGTGGACCCGGTGCTTGATGTGCTGGTGCGCGATATCATCGGCAAGGTGGCGGACAAGTGGACCATGCTGATCCTCGAGGCGCTGACGGATCACGGCACGCTGCGGTTCAGCGATGTGGGACGCAAGGTCGGCGATATCAGCCAGAAGATGCTGACCAAGACACTGCGACAGATGGAAGAGGACGGGCTGGTGCAGCGCGTGGTGCATCCCGTCATCCCGCCGCATGTCGACTATAGCCTGACCGAGATTGGCAAAACGCTGGGCGCGGCCTTTTGCGATGTCTGGCTATGGGCGGAAAAATACCACAGCCAGATCGAGGCAAGCCGCAAGGCGTTTGCGGCAAAGAAAAATTAGTTTGCGGCAGGCTGGGCCATCAGTTCCCAGACATTGCCTTCGCTGTCTTCGAAATAGGCCGAATAGCCCCATTCGGACTGGGTGCCGTCGGTAATGATGGCGCCGCCGAGCGCGACGACCTTGTGCAGGATATCATCGACATCGGCGGGACTGGTGGCTTGGTGGCTCAGCACGAAACCAGGCGTACCGGCGATCACGACTTCCTTGTTGGCAGTCTGGGCGATCTGTTCACGCGGGAAGAGCACGAAGGAAAAGTCATTAGGGAAGAAGAAGGCGACGTGGTCCTCTCCGGCCGCGATCTGTTCGTCCTCGATGTCGAACAGGTTGCGATAGAAGGTGAAGGCCCGTTCCAGATCGTCGACGCCGATGGTGATGATTGAAATGGACGGCTTCATGGGTGGGCTCCTTATAATGGGCGCACCCTAGACAGGTCGCAGGCGTAGGTCACCCCCATGAAGAAAGAGTACCCCCACCTAACCTCCCCCTGAAAAGGGGGAGGGATTCGGCCAGTGGTTGAGGCAATACCTCGTCAAGAACTCGATCAGTCCCTCCCCCTATGAGGGGGAGGTTAGGAGGGGGTATCCGCTTTCAAGCAAACGGCAATCCTTCACCCGTAATAGACCGAAATCAGCTGGCCGCCGATTTCGTGGACCTTGATGTCCATTTCGTAGATTTCGCCCAGCACCTTGGGGTCGACCAGCTCGCGCACCGTGCCCTTGGCGGCGACCTTGCCGTCTTTCATGGCGACGATGTAGTCGGAATACCAGGAGGCAAAGTTGATGTCGTGCAGGACCAGCACAACGGTCTTGCCCAGCTCGTTGGCGGCGCGGCGCAACAGCTTCATCATGCCCATGGCATGTTTCATGTCGAGATTGTTGAGCGGCTCGTCGAGCAGGACATAGTCGGTGTCCTGGCAGAGCACCATGGCAACGAAGGCGCGCTGGCGCTGGCCACCGGAGAGCTCGTCGAGGAAACGCTCGGCCAGCTCAGTGAGATTGAGGTAGCCGATGGCCTGGTCAATGTGGGTCTTGTCTTCGACGGTCAGCCGGCCTTTGGAATAGGGATAGCGGCCGAAGCTGACAAGGTCGCGCACGGTGAGGCGCGCGGTCATGTGATTGTCCTGGCGCAGGATGGAGAGGCGCTTGGCCAGCACGTCGCTGGGTGCCCTGGTGACGTCGAGGCCATCGATCGTCACTGTGCCCCTATCCATGGACATGAGGCGGCTGACCATGGAGAGGAAGGTCGACTTGCCGGCGCCATTGGGGCCGATGATGGAGGTGATGCCGCCCGCCGGGAGGGTGACGGAGACGCCATCGACCACACAGGAGGAGCCATAATTCTTGGTGACGCCATCGGCGATGATCATCGCGCGGCCCTCCGCAGAACGAGAATGATGAAGACGATGCCGCCGAGGAATTCGATGATGATCGAGAGGGCGGTATCGAAGGCGAAGATACGCTCGAGGACGGTCTGGCCACCAACGAGGCAGGTGATGGCGAGGAGCACGGCGGCGGGCAGGACATAGCGGTGACGGCTGGTGCCGACTAGCGAATGGGCCAGGCTGGCGACAAGCAGGCCGAAGAAGGTGATGGGACCGACCAGCGCCGTCGAGACGGCGACGAGGACGGAGACCAGCATCAGGATGATGACCACTGTGCGCTTGTAGTCGACGCCAAGGTTTATGGCCTGGGCGCGCCCGAGCGAGAGCACGTCATAGGTATGGCCGAGGCGCCAGGCGACGAGGCTGACGACGCCGACAATGATCGAGGAGACCAGCAGCAGCGAAGTGTCGACCGTGGCGAAGCTGGCAAAGAACGTGTCCTGCAGCACGCTGAAGGCATTGGGATCGAGCATGCGCTGCATGAACTGGCTGAGGCTGCGGAACAGGATGCCGAAGACGATGCCGACGAGGACAAGCAGGTGAAGGCTGCGGTCTTCGCCGACGAAGAGCCAGCGGAACAGCAGGCCCGAGAAGGCCACCATGACCAAGACCTCGACGCCGAACTGCATGTTGACATCGAGCGTGCCCAGGGCGCCGACACCGAGGAAGAAGACGATGGAAGTCTGGATCAGCACATAGAGCGCATCGAAGCCCATGATGGAGGGGGTGAGGATGCGGTTGTTGGTGACGGTCTGGAACAGCACGGTGGAGACGGCGACCGAATAGGCGACCAGCGCGAGGGCCAGCAGCTTGCGGCCACGGAAGGGGATAATGAAGCTCCAGCTGCCCTTGGCGCCCAGCGTCATGAAGCAGACCACCGAGATCAGCGCGAGCAGGGCCAGGATGGTCAACGCGAGGACCGGGCGCGACAGGCCGGCGATCTTGCGGATGGATGGCGCCGGCACCAAGGCGACTGCGGGATCAGGCTGCATGGCGGCGCGTCCTCAGCAGGAGATAGAGGAAGATCATGCTGCCGATGACGCCGACCACGACGGAAATCGGGATTTCATAGGGTGCGCGCACAACGCGGCCGAGGATGTCGCAGGCGAGCACGAAGCCGGCCCCCATGACGGCGACCCAGGGCACGGTGCGGCGCATGTTGTCGCCGACCATGAGGCTCACGAGATTGGGCACGATGAGGCCCAGGAAGGGGATGGAGCCAGCGGTGACCAGGACCACGGCGCTGACCAGCGAGACGATGACGAGGCCCATGACCATGACGCGTTGGTAGTTGAGGCCGAGGTTGGTGGTGAAATCCTTGCCCATGCCAGCGACGGTGAAGCGGTCGGCGGCAATATAGGCAAGCACGCCGCAGCCGAGGCCAATCCAGAGCAGTTCATAGCGGCCGCGCAGGATGCCGGAGAAGTCGCCCATGTTCCAGGCGAGCAGGGTGGCGAGCAGCTCCATGCGATAGGCAAAGAAGGTGGTGACGGCGCCGATGATGCCGCCGAGCATGATGCCGACGAGGGGCACCAGCATGACATCGCGCAGCGGCACGGCGCGCAGGATGCGGAGGAACAGGGCGGTGCCGGCCAGGGCAAAACCGGCGGCGATGAGCATCTTGCCCATCAGCGGCCAGCCGGGCACGAAAATGGTGGCGACGAGGAAGCCGAGGCTGGCGGATTCGGTGGTGCCGGCGGTCGAAGGTTCGACGAAGCGATTGCGCACCACCACCTGCATGACGAGGCCGGCAATGGCCATGGACGAGCCGGCGAGGATGATGGCGAGGGTGCGTGGGATGCGGCTGATCAGCAGCACCTGCATGGGGCGGTCTTCGGCGCTGGTCGAGAGCAGCGCCCCGAGCGACACATCGCTGACGCCAACGAACAGGCTGGCGATCGCCAGGATGATCGTCAGCACTATGGCTCCTGCAAGCAGCCGCACGGGCTCACCTCCGCATTAAAGTCAAAAGGCCCGGCGATGATGGATCGCCGGGCCGGGAGTTCTGTTCCAGGAGAGATCAGGCGTTGAGGCCGGCCAGAACCTGGTCGAGCAGCAGCATCAGGCCCGAGTAGCCATGCATGGTGATATAGGCAGGCTGGGCATCGAGATAGACGATGTGGCCTTCCTTGGCAGCGGTGGTCTGGTTGACCAGCTCGTTGTCCAGCAGCGCGGCAGCGGCTTCATTGCCACCGGCGCCGACGCCGGCATCGCGGTCGACGACGAAGAGCCATTCTGGATTGGCTTCAAGGATGAATTCGAAGGAAACGGTGTCACCACCGTGATCGCCGTCTTCGACATTGTCCATGGCGGACGGGATGCCGATTTCATTGTGGATCCAGGAGACGCGGCTTTCCGGGCCATAGACGCCGACATTGCCGGCATTGGTCACGAGCACCAGGGCCGAACCCTTGCCTTCGGCCGCGGCTTTGACTTCGGCGACCTTGGCATCGAGGTTGGCGATCAGCTCAGCGGCTTCAGCCTGCTTGCCGAAGATCTCGCCGTACTGGGTCAGCTTTTCTTCAACGCCGGCGATCAGGGCCGCATTGTCGACCGACATGTCGAGGGTCGGCAGGATTTCCGAAGCGGTGGGGTAAGCGGTGCGCGAGCGCGAGGCGACGATATAGAGATCGGCTTCTGCGGCAGCGATACCTTCGAAGTCGGGCTCCTGAAGCGAGCCAATCTTGAGGGCGTCGGCGGCGACGTCGTCGGCGAGATAGGCGGGAGCATTGGAGCCGGGCACGCCGGCAACCGGAACGCCGAGCGCGGTCAGGTTGTCGAAAGCGGCCCAATCGGACACCAGAACCTTGGACGGAACGCCGGTGATCGTGGTTTCACCCTGATCATGCGTGATGACGGTTTCCTGCGCCATGGCGAGGCTCGTCATGCTGAGGGCACCGGCAAATGCGGCCGCGAGGATGGTGGAGGTGTGCTTCATGAGGCTTCCAATCCAGAGTGATGAAAGGGAGCGTGATCAAAGCTGATGACGCTTGTCTGGTTTGGTAGCGGGGTGACCTGGGTGAGTCAAAAGATAAGTTGACGCAGTCGATCAGATTAAAAGTGCCCGATCCGGATTTAATCGGACCGGGCATGCATCCTAGGATTTACTGAGCAGGTTGCGCAATTTACCCAAAGCTGTGGCGCTGTCTTCGCGATAGGCAATCGTGCCGGAGAACTCGCCCTCCTTGTCGAGCAGGAAGACCGAGGCGGTGTGATCCATGGTGTAGCTGCCGTCGTCCAGCGACACCTTGGCAGCATAGACGGCCCAGGCCCTGGTCGCCTTTTCGGTCTCTTCGGGCGTACCGACAAGACCCGTAACATGGCCGGTCCAGGACACGTAATCCTCCAGCACCGCGGGGGTGTCTCGCTCGGGATCGACGGTCACGAAATAGGCCTTGAGGTCGCTGGCCTCGTCGCCGAGTGCCTCATACCAGGACGCGATTTCGGCCAGCGAAGTCGGGCAGACTTCGGGGCAATGGGTGAAGCCGAAGAAAAGGAGCGACGGATTGCCGTCGAAGCTTTGGCGATTGAAAGGTTCGCCGGTAACCGTGGCCAACTGGTAATCGCCATGGCCGAGACCGGCCGCTTCGGCGGTGCGGGAGGTGGCGCTATAGGCATAAAGCCCGATAGCGCCGACCGCCGCAACGCCCACCAGACCCCACAGGATCATGCGGATGCGCGCAAGATTGGCCATCAATGCGACCCTTCGGCGCCGTGGTCGCCATGATCCATAACTGGTGCGCTATCGGCCGATGGAGACTGGACTGGAAGCGGCACTTCGACGGTGCCGGCCTTTTCAAAGGTCAGCGTGACGGTGACGGTCTCGCCTTCAACGAAGGCCTGGTTGAGGCCCATGAACATGATGTGGAAGCCACCCGGTTCGAGCGTCACGCTTTCGCCGGCAGGAATGACGAGGCCATCGGGCAGCTCGCGCATTTTCATGACGTCGCCTTCCATGGCCATTTCATGGATCTGGGTATCGCCTGCGACATCAGAGGTTGCCGAGACGAGGCGGTCGTCTTCGGTGCCGTTGTTCTTGATGGTGAGGAAGCCGCCGCCGACCGGGGCATTGGGCAGGGTGGCGCGGGTGAAGGGAAGCGAGATGTCGATGTCGCCAAGATGGATGACGCCATTGTGGGCGAAGGCGGGGGTAGCAATGAGAAGAGCGGCCACTACGGCGGCGCGAAGCTGACGGATCATGATGAGATTTCCGGTTCTTTGGGGAATTGGTCTGGGGCCAGAGGCCAGGCGTCAGACCAGAGCCGGAGGGGCGCGTGAACCGGATGGGGGCGCGGATGGCGCGGGCAGGAAGGCAGGCACCACGAGGACAGGCGCTGCGGCCAAAGCGATGCGATCGAGACCGAGCGGCAGGCGATCGAGCGCGGGCAGTGTCAGTTCATGCTTGCCGATGCCGGTAGCCGGGCATTTGGCGACGGTGATGTCGCTGTCCTCGCCCGTGGACAGGCCGGGGGTACAGAGGACCCAGCCGACGGTAGTGGTCGAATAGCCCAGTTCCTCGAAGGCGAGCTGGCTGGCACGCGCCTGATGCAGCGGCATCAGCATGGTCAGCAAATAGATGGCGAGCACGGCCAGGGCCGTCCCGATCTCTTTGCCGATGTTGCGCGTCGTGAGCATGGCGTGTGTTCTAGAAGGCTTTCAGCAAGCGCTCAATGGCCGTGTTTGTCGCGGGTGGAACCACTTTGTTGAAAGCGCGCTAGACGCTGGGCGCGTAGGTTTCGCTGCACAGCGCGATAAAACTCTTCATGGCGGCCGACAGCGGGCTGGTCTTGCGCCGGGCGACAAGCAGCTGGCGCAGAGCCCATGGCTCGCCGAGCGGGGCGCAGACAAGATCGGTGCCGGCGAGGAGATGCAGGCTCGTCGAGCGCAGGAAGCCGATGCCAAAGCCCGCTTCGACCATGCGGACGAGCGCTGGGAAGCTTTCGACGCGCAGGTTTTCGATCAGCGGCTTGCCGGCCTGCTCCGCAGCTTCGCCGAGCAGGCGATTGAGCGAGCCGACCTGATGCACGCCGACCATGGAATGGTCGATGACCTGGGTGAAGGCGATGTTCTTGCGCGGCTCTATGCTGGCGGCGAGCGGGTGATCAGGCGGAGCGAGCACCCAGATGCGGTCATCTTCGAAGGGTTTGATCTCGAAACGGGTGAAATCGTAATTGTCCGAGACAATGGCGATATCCGCCCTGCCCTCGTCGAGCGCCAGCAGCGCCTTGGCGGCGCCCATCTCCTGAATATCGAGACTGATGCCCTCGTGTTTCGCCGCATATTTTGCGAGCAGTTCGGGCAAGCGTCCGGTGAGCGCCGAGCTGGTGCAGGCGAGGCGCAGGCTGCCACGCAGGCCGGCGCCGAAATCGGCCATGACCACGTCGAGATCGGCGATGGCCCGCAGTACGGTGCGGCAACCCTCGGCATAGGCTTCGCCGGCGCTGGTGAGCTTGACGCCTTGCGCCGAGCGATCGAACAGGACCACGCCGAGCCGGCTTTCGAGATCGGAGACGCGCCGGCTGACGGCGGACGAGGCAATGCCCTCGCGCTCGGCTGCGCGGCCGATCGAGCCGGTTTCTGCCAAAAGAAGAATAAGTCGCGCCGTAACGCTGTCGAAAGGTGCCATGTCGTCTCCCGCCGGCACCATACTCATCCGCGTCAGATCAGCAAGGAAATGCCGCGAGCCAAGTAATAAATGCCCACAGCCGTGACGAGAAGACGGGTCCAGGACTTGAAATTGGCATCGGTCAGACGCTGCAGGACCCAGTGACCGGCACTGGTGCCGAGGATGGCGAAGGGCGCGGCAACGGCGACCCAGGCCCATTCGAAACCGGTGAGGATGGCGGTCGACTGCCAGTAGAAGATGATCTTGGCGGTGTGATTGACCACCTGCGCCGCCGCCTTTGTGGCGATGATGGCGCGGCGATCCATCGGGGTGCGGATGAAAAACATGTCGATGGTGGGACCAGCAACACCGACGCCGAGGTTCACGCCGCCGCCGAGAAAGCCGCAGATGAAGGCGTGATGCGGCTTGCTGGCATCGAGCGCCAGCCAGGATTGCGGAATCCAGAGCAGGATTGGCAGGAGCCCGATGACGATACAGACCGTCGCCAGATCAGGCGTGTAGCGCACGACGAAGAGAATGGCGCCAACGGTGAGCAGGCCCGCCGTCATTATGGAGAGCACTTTCCAGTCGATATAGGCGCGCGACATGAAGGCGCGCGAGCTATTGGCGATGAGCTGGATGGCCCCCTGCACGGCGATGGCGGTGCCCACTGGCAAGAGCAGCAGCAGGATGCCCAGGAGGATCAGCCCGCCAGCCATGCCGAAAATGCCTGAGAGCATGGAGTTGAAGAAAACCGCCACGAGCAGTGCGGCGGCGATGGACAGGCTCATCGGGTCATCCTTTTGTCACAGGACCTTCATGCGCCCGGAAAAAACCGGGCGCCATGACGGATGCGGCAAGAGGGGGTGCCGAAGCTATTTCGCGAGATCTGGGAAATAGTCGCGGGCTGTTGGCGCCAGCAGTTCGGGGTCGTCGCCCAGCTTGATGGTCATCAGGTCGCCGATGCAGGCACCCATGACATGAGGCAGACCTTCCAGCCGGAAGACCGCTGCGCCACCGGGGGCAAAGCGAATGGCGAGATAGTCTGACGTCGTTTCGTCGAGGCCGCAGTCCTCTTCGAACTCAGGATCGATGGGCGCGCGCGCCTTGACGAAATCCACGAGGTCCTGATCGGCCTTCCAATAGTAGTTGCCGGGCCAAACCTGAGCGTCGGCGGGATCGACCTCGGCATCCCAGTCCAGACGGCTACTGGTCGGGACCCAGCCGATAAAGACGCCGGCCAGCGGAAAGGTTTCTCCGGTCTTTACGTCGAGATTGTAGCTGTCGGAATGGTTGTAGGGATGGGCGCCACCACAGAAAGTGCTGCCACTTTCGGTCCAGCTGATGACCTCGGGCGAGAGATAGTTGACCTCGATGGTTTCGCTATCGTAATCGCCCAGTGTACCGCGCCCGAAGCCGATCATGCTCTGGGTGGCGCCAAAGGCGGCGTAGACCTGGGACAGGCAATCGAAGGCCGCGGTATTGATGATGGTGTGGCGGATTTCAAGCGCCTGGTTGACCGGGTCCGAAGGCGAGCCGTCGGCTAGTTCCTGCACGCGCGGAAAAGCGAATTTGGTGCGCGGATCGGAGACATAGACGAAGGTCGAACCTTCGATCTCCTGCTCCGGGCTGGCTACGAAGGGCACTTCCTGCTTGGCGAATTCGTAGGGCGCGGTATCGGGATTGAAGCTGCGTTCGCCGTTGCCGATCAGGCTGATCGCACTTTCACGAATGCTGGCCGGGGTGACGTCTTCGTCTTCGGGAAGGGTGCGTTGGCCAATGCGCTCGAGCGCTATGTCGAGCACCTTGCCTGACTTGCCTGTCGGCTCCCAGGTGCCGGTGAGATAGTAGCCGCCGTCGCCGGGCCGGACCGTCCAGATTGCGCCCATGGGCGGGTTCAGCACATTGCCATCGGCATCGGCCTCGCAGGTATCCTCGGTGCAGGGCGCTTCTTCCATCATGAGCACGGGCGTTCCGATACGGCCCATGAAGGTCAGCGGAATGTCGCCGCCCTTGCTTAGGTAGCTGTAGCGGCCGACCATCTTGCCGTCGATCTCGGAGGCGAGCTCGACCACGACCTGGTGGCTGCCAATTGTGCCCTTGTAGGTGATGGCATCCAAGGCGATGACGGGTGTGGTGGTCAGCAAGACGGCGGCAAGGGCAATAAGGCGCATGAAAAGTTCCTAAGTTTGCCAGCAGCTTAGCGAAGTTGAGTGGTTTGCCAAGAAGGAAGAATACCCCCACCTAACCTCCCCCTGAAAAGGGGGAGGTTAGGTGGGGGTACCCAACAAGGACTCGTCTTCGCCCTATGTACTCGCTGCCTTCGCATTGGCCTGGGCTACCAGTTCGTCGGGGATGTCGTCGAAGCTGGCGTAGTTCATGTTGTAGAGGCGGGAGTAGAGGCCGCCGAGTCCCATGAGCTCGTCGTGATTGCCCTCTTCGATCTTTTCGCCGCTCTGCAGGACGATGATGCGATCGGCGCCACGGATGGTGGCGAGGCGATGGGCGATGACGAGGCCGGTGCGGCCTTCGAGGAGGATTTCGAGCGCCTTCTGGATCTGGCGCTCGGTATAGCTGTCGATGTTGGCGGTGGCTTCGTCGAGGACGAGGATTTTCGCGTCGGCAACAAGGGCGCGGGCAAAGCTCAGCAGTTGGCGTTGGCCGAGGGAGAGGTTGGAGCCGCGCTGTTCGAGGCGGCTGTCATAACCGCCTGGCAGGCGGGTGATGAAATCATGCGCGCCGACGGCCTTGGAGGCGGCGATGACGTCCTCGCGGGTGGCCGAGGTCTTGTTGTAGCGGATGTTGTCAAAGACCGTGCCGGTGAAGAGGAAGGGTTCCTGCAGCACCATGGCGACCTGTTCGCCCAGCGACTCCTGGGTGACATTGCGCACGTCATAGCCGCCGACGAGGACCGCGCCCTGCTGGACTTCGTAGAAGCGATGCACGAGCGCCATGGCGCTGGTCTTGCCCGAGCCGGTGGGACCCACGAGCGCGACCGTCTCGCCCGGATTGACGCGGAAGGAGACGTGTTTCAGCACGGGGCGATCCGGGTCGTAGCCGAAGACCACGTCGTTGAAGGCGACCGAACCGTCCATGTCGCCGGTCAGGACCAGGGCGTCGGGCTTGTCGGTAATGGTCACCGGCAGGTCGAGCACTTCGGTGATGCGGCGGCCCGAGGTCATAGCGCGCTGCATGATGGAATATTGCATGGTGAGCGAGCGGATCGGATCGAAGAAGCGCTGGATGTAGAAGAGGAAGGCGACGATGACGCCGACCTGCAGGCTGCCATTGAGCACCAGCGAGCCGCCGACCAGCACGACCGTGGCCATGGAGATGCCGGTGAGGCTGTCGACGATGGGTACCATGACCTGGGCAAATTTCGAGCCGGTCAGCTGGGTGCGCAGGTTATGGTGCGCCTTGTCGTCATAGAGATCGAAATTGACCTTCTGGCGATCGAGGTTCTGCACGGTGCGGACGCCATTGATGCCTTCGGCCATGGCACCATTGGTCAGCGAATTGGTTTCATGCGCGGCCCAGAAGGCGCGCTTGGCCGGCGGCAGCCAGAAGATGCGAACGATAAAGAGCACCGGCATGGTGATGAGCGTCAGAAGGCCCAGCCAGGGATCAAGGCTGAGCAGCACGATGATGATGCCGAAGAGCAGGACGATGTCGCCGACCGAGATCACCGAGGTTTCGAGGAATTCCTGCATGGAATTGACGTCGCCCTGCAGGCGGCTCATCAGGCGACCGACTTCAGTCTTGTCCATGAAGCTCAGCGAGACGCGCTGGAGTTGGGCGAACATGGCGCGCCGCATGTCGAAAAGCACGTTTTCGGCGACGGCGCCGACCTGGCTTTCCTGGATATAGGAGGCGAGAAAATTGAGCAGCACGACCACGGCAAAGGCCAGCATGGCCCAGAGCAGGTTGCTGGCGGTGCCGCCGGGGACCAAGGCGCCATCGATGGCCCAGCCAATGATCAGTGGAATGGCGAGCTGGGTGAAGGTGAAGAGCAGCACGGCGCCGACCGAGAGATAGATCTTGTGGCGATAGGGCTTCACGAAGGCCCAGATGCGGCGCACGGTCTTGGGGTCATAGGCCTTGCCGAAGACCTCTTCCTCGATCTTGTGGCTGCCCACGGAGGCGCGCGGCGGGCGCTGGCCGGGGAAGCTGGCGGTGTCGCGTTCGTCGTCCTCGATCACGCTCATTGGGCGGCCTCCCCGATCTCGATGTCATCCGCGGGGCGGGTCTGCAGGTCAAACAGCGCGCGATAGCGGCCGTTGTGGGCGAGCAGTTCGTCGTGGCTGCCGCGTTCGACGACGCGGCCATCCTCAAGGAAGAGGATGGTATCGGCATGCATGAGCGAAGACAGGCGATGGGCGATGATGATGGTCACCCGGTCCCTGGCGAAGCGGCGCATGGCCGAGCGGATGCGGTGCTCGGTGCCGGCGTCGATGGCGGCGGTTGAATCGTCGAAGACCATCACGGCCGGTTTCATGACCAGGGTGCGGGCGATCGACAGACGCTGGCGCTGGCCGCCGGAAAGGGAGACGCCGCGTTCGCCGACGACGGTGTCATATTCAGCCGGCAGGCCCATGATGTAATTGTGCAGCTGGGCGCTTTCGGCGGCGTTTTCGATCTTGGTTTCCTTGGCCCAGGGATCGCCATAGGCGATGTTGTTCTCGATCGTCGTGGTGAAGAGGAAACTGTCCTGCTGCACCACGGCGACATTGCGCCGGAGGCTTTCGAGCGTCACGTCGCGAACGTCCTGGGCGTCGATCGAGACCTTGCCCGAGGTCACGTCGTAGAAGCGCGAGATGAGGTGGGCGAGGGTCGACTTGCCCGAACCCGGCGCGCCGACGATGCCGATAGTCTGGCCCTTGTGAGCCTCGAAGCTGATGCCATTGAGTGTCGAATGGGTGGCACCGGGATAGGCGAAGTAAACATTCTCGAAGCGCAGCGTGCCTTCGGTGACCTGCATCGGGACGGCGTCCGGCTTGTCCTCGATCTCGACGGCATGGTCGAGGAAGGCATAGAAGCGCTCGCCGCAGGTCTGGGCGCGGGCGAAGGAATTGACCATCAGGCCGAGCTGGCGCACCGGCATCTGCAATATGGTCATGAATGTCAAAAAGCTGGCGAGCGTTCCGACGCTCATCTCGCCAGCGATAACCTTGTTGCCGCCGAACCAGAGCACGAGGCCCATGGCGGCGAAGAAGGAAAAGGTCATCATCGACGTATTGCGGACGCGGACCATGACGCGCTCATGGGCCAATTCGAGCGCCGAGGCCGAGGATTCGTCGAACTTTTCCAGCTCGTGCTTCTGCCCGGAAAAGGCACGGACAACGCGAATGCCGCCGAGGTTTTCTTCCATGACGCGGGTCAACACCGATAGCCGTTCCTGCAGCACCAGCCAGGTCTTGCGCAGGGTGAGCTGGGCGACCGAAGAGCGCCAGGCGACGAAGGGCACAAAGCTCAGCGCCAGCAGACCCAGCAGCACATCGGTGGTCAGCAGCATGATGGCACCGACGCCGATCAGCACCGCCAAGAGGATGGTGCGGACGAAGCCGGTGGAAAAGAACATGCGCAAGCCATCGAGGTCGAGCAGGCCGAGGGTGATCAGATCGCCCGAATGCACGCGGTCGTGATAGGAATAGGAGAGGCGTTGCACCTTGTCGTAAAAGGCAAGGCGCAGTTCATAGCCGACGCGGTGGCCGACGCTTTCGGAAAAGTAGTTCTGCACCAGTGTGAAGAGACCGCGGGCCACCGACAGGCAGAGCAAGGTCATGGCGCTCCAGAACAGGGCGTGTTGCGCTGCGCCATCCTGCGACCCCATGGTCAGACCAGAGGCTTGATCCACCGCCTGGCCGAGCACGCGCGGGATCATCAGCTGCAAGACCGAGGCCAGGATTGTGCCGCCGATGGCAAGACTGGCCTGCCAGGGGTGACGGAAAGAATAGAGCGTGATCCGCGTCAGCGGCCCCAAGCCCTTGCCGGCATGTGCGGCTGCTACGTGAGCTCGTGCATCGCCGCGTGAACGGTCGCGGTTACCCGTGTCCCTGGTCAAGGAAGGAATCCAGACTTCAATATGTGTGTGGGTCCGAGCGGGCAGCAGGTAGGCGGCAGCCGGGAGCGCGGACAAATCAACTCGCGTTGATAATCAACGCCCATTCGCCCTGCCATTCAAGACGGAATCAACGCAAAAAGCGCAAGAAACTATGGCGTGACGTTGAGCTCGGGATAGATCAGCGCCGAACACTGCCGGTTCTGGGCATCAAGCAGGGCCTGTTCATCGGCAGAGACCATGCCGGTCTCGATGGCGCTCCAGAGATCATTGGTCTTCACGCCCTCGAGACCGCATTGGCAATAGGTCACGCACATATCCGCCGAGGTGCCGCCGGCTTCGCAGCTCGACTGGCAGGAGCGCAGGAAATCGGGGTCGCGCATGGCAAGTTGCGGCTGGAGAATTTGCGCGGCCGGATAGACGAGGCCGAGCAGGATCGGCTGGTGCAGCAGATAGATCAGCAGGCTCCAGCGGCCGAGAAAGGCCAAGAGACGCGGCAGCCGGCCAGTCGGGGCGATGGCGGCGAGTTTTGTGGCTAGGCTGGATGCGAGGACCAGGCGCATGGCGATGATGCCGATGAGGACGGCACCGAACCAGGGAAAGACCGGAACGAGATCATTGGTCGGCGGCGGGATCTGCCAGAAGCCAAGCCAAGACCATTGCTTTTCGTTGAACAGGGCGTGGGAGAAAAAGAAGGTCGGCAGGATGAAGGCCAGAGCCGCGATGATCAGCAGCCAGAGCGGGGCGCGGACGAAGGCCAGGCCCAAGAGGCTGAAGAGCGCAATGGCGTGCAGCACGCCGAAATAGACGAAGCTGACCGGGAAAGCGAAATACGTCGCCACGGTGATGATCAGCGCGCCAGCGGCAAGAAAAGCCCAGCGGCGCCAGAAGCTGCGCCAGCGAATCCCATTGCCGTGGCCGAGCACCAGACCGACACCGACGAGGAAGAGGAAGGCCGCCAGGATGGTGCGGGCGATGATAACCCAGTTCTGGTCATAACCGACATCGGCGGCGATGAAGCGGAAATAGCTCAGGTCCCAGCAGAAGTGGTAGGCCACCATGGCGATGATGGCGACACCGCGGGCAATATCGACCACGGCAAAGCGGGGGCGCTTGACCACGTCCGTCATGCGGCCACGTTCCGCACCACGGCGAGGAAATCCTCACCATAGCGATCGAGCTTGGCCTGGCCGACGCCGGGAAGGTTCAGCATGTCATGCGGATGCTTTGGCACCGCCATGGCCATGGCGCGCAGGGTGGCGTCGTGGAAGATGACATAGGGCGGCACGCCCTGGGCCTTGGCGAGGCGTGTGCGTTCCTCGCGCAGGGCTTCGAATAGCGGCTTGGCATGCTCGGGAATATTGGCAGTGCGCTCGAGCGAGCGGCGCACTTCCACCGACTTTTTCGGGCGATCCTTGCGCAGCGTCACCGTACGCTCGCGCTTGAAGACGCCATGCGCGGCTTCGCTCAGGGTCAGCGCGCCATGGTTGGCATGATCGACAACGATCAGGCCCATGGCGGTCAACTGTCGGATGACCGATTGCCAGACTTTGCCGTCGAGGTCATTGCCCTGGCCGAAGACTTTCTGGCGCTGGTGCCCGAAGCGGGTGACCTTTTCGGTCTCCTTGCCCATCAGTACGTCGATGACATGGGCAGCGCCGAAGCGCATGCCGGTACGATAGATGGCGGCGAGCGCCTTGATGGCGGCTTCAGTACCATCCCAACTTTCGACGGGCGAACGACAGGTATCGCAATTGCCGCAATTGCCGGCGTGAGCTTCGCCGAAATGGTTGAGGATGGCCTTGCGGCGGCATTCGGCGGTTTCGCAGACGCCGAGCAGGGCATTGAGCTTGCCGTGTTCGACGCGCTTGATCTCGTCGGGCGCCTGGCCCTCGTCGATCATGCGGCGGCGTTGCACCACATCGGCCATGCCATAGCTCATCCAGGCATCGGCCGGCTGGCCATCGCGACCGGCGCGGCCGGTCTCCTGGTAGTAGGCTTCGATCGAGGCCGGCAGGTCCATGTGGGCGACATAGCGCACGTCGGGCTTGTCGATGCCCATGCCGAAGGCGACGGTCGCCACCATGCAGATGTTTTCCTCCTTGAGGAAAGCATCCTGGTTGCGGCTGCGCAGCTCGGGCGAAAGCCCCGCGTGATAGGGCAGCGCGGGAATGCCCTTGGAGGAGAGCCAATCGGCGGTGTCCTCGACCTTGGCGCGGGACAGGCAATAGACAATGCCCGAGCTGCCCTTGTGCGCGGCGAGGAAGCTCAAAAGCTGATCGCGGGCCTTGTCGCGCTCGACGATGGAATAGGAAATATTGGGGCGGTCAAAACTGGTGGTGAAGACCTTCGCCTGTTCGAGGCCCAGACGTTCGATGATGTCTTCGCGGGTGGTCGGATCGGCCGTGGCGGTCAGCGCGATGCGCGGCACGCCGGGGAAGAGTTCAACGAGATGGATCAGCTCGCGATATTCGGGCCGGAAGTCATGGCCCCACTGGCTCACGCAATGGGCTTCATCGATGGCGAAGAGCGCAATGTCGATGCCCGACAACATGTTGGCAAAGTTGGGCGTCGCCACGCGTTCGGGCGCCACATAGAGCAGATCCAGCTCCCCTGCCCGCAGCTTGCGGCGGACTTCAAAACTTTCTTCGGCGCTCAGCGATGAATTGAGCGCGGCAGCCTCTACGCCGGCCTGTTTCAGCGCCTCGACCTGGTCGCGCATCAGGGCGATCAGTGGCGAGATGACAATGCCTACACCCGGGCGGCAGATTGCCGGGATCTGGTAGCACATGGACTTGCCGGCGCCGGTAGGAAAGAGCACCACGGCATCACCGCCGCCGACGACATGTTCCACCACGTCAGCTTGCTGGCCGCGGAAGGCCTGGTGACCGAAGACATCACGCAGCACGGCATGCGGATCGCGTCGAGCCAGCGCGTCGCGCGGCTGGGCCATCGCGCCGCTGGTGAAGAGGTCCCATGCTGATTCAAGCGTGCTCACGGCACTGCTTGAATCATGAGCCGCGGCGAGCCGCAAGCAACGAAACAGCTTGTGAACCGGTCAGACATATCCAAGCGCCGCAAACTGCTGCTGGAAGAACCAGAAACTGACGGCAGTCAGGACCACAACCACTCCGAAGGCCACCCAGCCGGAAGTGGTCAAATTCTTGTGGTCCGGAGTGCGATACTCCCAGCGATCGCCGGCGAAGAGGAAAACGGCGCCGAAGACGAGGCAAAGCGGCACTAATGTGAAGGGGCGCAGATCGTAAGTGATGTCGAGTTCGCCCGAATAGGCGGCGCGTAGCTGCATCGCGATCGTGAACCAGCCCACGACGAGGCCGATGACGATCGCCAGCAGGCCACCCAGCCGGTAGCGCAAGGAATTGGACATGCGTGTTCCTCAAATGGCTAAAAGCAATCAGAGGAACAAAGCCCTGTCTCGAAAAGCCGTCAAGACCTAGTGCGGAGCGTGGTGCTCGGCATTGCGCTTGCGCGTTGCGGCGGCCCTTTTGGCGGAAGCGGAGCGCTCTGCGGCGGTTCGGCTGGCTGCGGCCTTGCCACCTTTTTCGCCACCCTTGTGAGAGGCTGGATGGCCGGTATCCTTGCCGCGACCAGAGCCGGATTTCTTGCCGCCGCCGTCATCCTTGTTGACAGTGGCCCAAGCGCGCGCCTCGGCTTCCTTGTGCGAAACGCCTTTGTTCTCGTAGCCCTCTTCGATGGCTGCAGCCTTGCGCTTCTGCTTGTCGGTATAGGCGGATTTGTCACCCTGGGGCATCTTTTCCTCCTTGGATCAAGGTGCGCTGCAGAACGGAAAACCGTATCCAAACTTTTCTGCAACGCGCGTGTCGGACGAGACCGGCGCGGGCGGGATAAGGGCTCGGCTGCCATTTCGTTGGCCGGGTCGGGAAACCGGAAAAACCGATCCGTTCCCTATGCCGCCACGTCCGGTTGACGCGCGCCAGTCTCTTCAAAGCCAATCGTTGCGGCAGAGGATGGTTCCGTCACAGATCACGCAGTGGTTTGCTCAGAAACGGCGAGCCGCGACGGACAAAGCGCCACGGGGTATCGACACCCTTGGTGATGCCGATACGCGGGCCCGTCGCCACATCGTGGCTTTGATCGGCCGGGAGCAGTTCGAAAGGCGGCGCATCAAGGGTCAGGCCATTCTGCGCGATGGTGACGCCAAGGGCCTGGCACAGTTTGCCGGGGCCGGAGCAGAGCTGTCGATCGCCGAGACCACCGCGCCGATGCTGCATTTCAGGCAGGCCATGCAGCGGCTCGAGCGCGCGGATCAGCACCGCGCTGCCGGGTTCGCAGACAAAGTTGAGGCACCAGTGAATGCCGTAGATCTTGTAGACATAGGCATGGCCGGACGGGCCGAACATGGCCGCATTGCGCGGGGTCGGACCATTGAAGCTGTGCGACGCCGGATCGGCAGTGTCATAGGCCTCCACCTCGACCAGCGGACCGCCGATGCCGTCAACGAGGAGGGTCACGCCGATCAGATCATGGGCGACTTCAGCGGCGGGGCGGGCGAAGAAGGTGGGGTGCATGCCTGTTGATAGCCAATAATCAGTCGCGCAGCATCCCTGCGTAGATGCCGGGCTTGCTGTTCGGGATTTCCATGGCATCGAGGCGCTTCGTGTAGAATGCCACCGGGCCGGGATCGCCGATGACGGCGTAGCCATAGCCGGCCTCGCGCATGCCCTTCAGCGTGGCGATGAGCAATGCCTCGCCAATGCCTTGCCCGCGCTCGGCTTCATCGACACCGGTCGGACCGAAAAAGCCCTTGGCCGTTGTGTCATGGCAGGCAAAGCCGAGCAGCCTGTGGTCGCGCGTGGCAATCCAGGTGGTGACGGGGTTCTGGGCGAGGCCCTTGCTCGCCTCGCTCACCCATGCCGGGTGGAAATGCCGCCCGACCCAGCCGAGGATGATGTGACCCTCCGGCGCAATGGCGCGGCGCACGGTGATGCCGGCTGCGGCAACCCTGGCTTCGGCATGGAAGATGGGTAGGTCGTAGAGACGGACCAAAAGATCGGACATGTGGCCCTCGCTTAAATGTGGTGGCAGCGGACGGTGTGGTTGCAGCCAATAGCGACCGGATCGGGCATCACCTCCCGGCAGATCGGGGTCACCCGCGGGCAGCGCGAGACGAAGGGACAGCCGCGGCTCTGGGCGGTCCAGAGCGGAATATCGATGGCGCGGCGGCTCTGCGCCGGGGTGATCCTGCGCGCCGGGTTGGGTACGGCCTCGATCAGCAATTGCGTATAGGGATGGCTCGGACGCCCGGTGATCTCCTCGCTGGGCCCCTGCTCCACCAGATGGCCGGCATAGAGCACGGCGGTGTCCTCGGCGAAATAGCGGGCGGTGGCGATGTCGTGGGTGATGTAGAGCGCGGCGAGCTGGCGCTGAAGCTTCATGTCTTCGAGCAGGTTGAGAATGCCCAGGCGCACCGAAACGTCGAGCATGGACGTCGGCTCATCGGCCAGCAGAACCATCGGCTGAACCGAGAGGGCCCTGGCAATGGCGACCCGCTGGCGCTGCCCGCCAGAGAGTTCATGCGGACGGCGCTTGAGATAGTCGGCGGCGGGACGCAGGCCGACACGATCGAGGAGAGCCAGCATCTCCTGCTGCACCGCTTTGCCCCTCAGGTCGGGACGATGAAGGCGCAGGGGGCGTTCGAGATGATAGCCTATGGTCTGAGTGGGATTGAGCGAGCCGAAAGGGTCCTGGAAGACCATCTGCACATCGGCTCGATAGCGATCAAGACGCTTGCCCTGCATGGCAGCGACATCCTCGCCCTCAAAGATAATGGTGCCACCGGTTGGCTTGTAGACACGGGCCAGCATGCGGGCGCAGGTGGATTTGCCTGAACCGGATTCCCCGACCAGAGCCAGAGCGCGGCCGCTGGCGAGAGTGAGCGATACGCCCGAGAGCGCGCGCAGCACGGTCTTGCGGCCAAAGGTTGAGCCAAGGACAAAGTCCATGTCGACATTGTTCATTTCGACAATGGCGCGGGTTGAGCCCGCCTGGGCATCCGGCGGTGCTAGTTCAGCAAGTGACATGCCGCCTCGCTTTGCTGTTCGGGATAAAGGCGGAGGCCCGGCGCCGTTTCGGCACAGACCGGCATGGCATGGGGGCAGCGCGGAAAGAAGCGGCAGCCCTGCGGAAGGGCCCTGAGATCGGGCGGCGAGCCGGCTATGCCCTCGAGGCGCCGGCGCGGCCCGGTCAATGGCGGAAAACTGTTGCCCAAGGCGCGCGTATAGGGGTGCTGGGGATTGGTGAGGATGGCAGACGCAGGCGCCACTTCCACCAGCTCGCCGGAATACATCACGCCGATGCGGTCGCAGAATTCGATCATCAGGCCCAGGTCATGGGTGATGAAGAGCACCGAAAAGCCGAGCCGGGACTTGAGCTCGACGATCTGCTCGATGATGTCGCGCTGCACCACGACATCGAGCGCAGTCGTCGGCTCGTCCATGATGATGAGGCGCGGATTGAGCGCCAGGGCGATGGCGATGCAGATGCGCTGGCGCATGCCGCCGGAGAACTGGTGAGGGAAGTCATCAAGGCGCTGAGGGGGGATGCCGACGAGATCGAAGAGTTCCACCGCGCGAGCCCGGGCAGCCCTGTCACCCAATTTGGGGTTATGCGTCTCGATGACGTCCATGATCTGCTCGGCAACGGGGGTGACCGGATTGAGCGCGTTCATGGCGGATTGAAAAACGAAGCTGACCTCGTTCCAGCGATAGGCTTTGAGCCGGGCCTTGTCGAATTGCAGCACTTCCTCCCCCTTGAAGCGGACGGAGCCGCCCGAGACCAGACCCGGCAGGCGGGTGAGGCGTGCCAGAGCGAAGGCGACGGTGGATTTGCCGCAGCCGCTTTCGCCGGCAAGGCCAAAGGCTTCGCCTTCGTGGATGTCGAAGTTGATGCCATTCACCGCTCGGGCAATGGCGTTTTCGCCGACATAGTCGACGGTGAGGTTGCGGACCTCGAGCAGTTTAGAAGACATCGACGGACCTCCCGCGACGCTTGAGGAAGCGCTTGATGCGGCCACCAATGCGGGCCGCGCGCAATTGCGGACTGGTGATCTCGTCGACGCCGAAATTGATCAGCACGAGGGCAGCGCCCGTCAGCATGATGGCGACGGCGGGCGGCCAGATTTCCCACCAGGCACCGACCTGCAGTGCCTGGGCGCGCTGGGCCCAGTAGAGCATGGTGCCCCAGGTGACAGAGCTGGGGCTGCCCAGGCCGATGAATTCGAGCGCTGCCTCGGCGAGGATGCCGTAGATGGTGGCCAGAACGAAGCCGCCGACGACGAATGAACTCATGTTGGGCAGGATTTCGCGCAGGATGATGCGCCATTTGCGCTCGCCCATCAGTTCGGCGGCGAGCACGAATTCACGCGACTTGATGGCCATGGTCTGGGTGCGAATGGTGCGCGCGGTCCAGCCCCAGCCCGTGACTGCCAGCACGAGGCCGATAATGGTGGGACTGGCTTCCTCGACGAATGACGCAAGCACGATGATCAGCGGCATGGCCGGCAGCACCAGCACGACGTTGACGAAGAAGGTCAGCACCTCGTCAATCTTGCCGCCGAAATAGCCGGCGGAAATGCCGACGCCGAGACCGATCAGGGTTGCCGATATGCCGGCGATGAAACCGACCGTGAGGCTCGTGCGCCCGCCTTCGAGCAATTGACTGAAGACGTCCTTGCCCTGTCTTGTCGTGCCCAGGACATGTTCGAAACCGGGCTGGACATGCGGCTTGCCCGCCCGGCGATAGGGATCGTGCGGGGCCAGGATCGGCGCAAGCGCCGACATGACGATGAAGATGGCCAGAATGACGAGACCGGCCACCGCCTTGCGATTGGTGAGAAAGGTCTGCAGCGCTGACGGCAGGCCCCGCAGGTAGGACGGACGGCGCCGGATGCCCAATTCGGCCATCAGCATGTCCTGGCTCGGCGCCAGACCGACGGGTGGGCTGTTGTTAGCGGGGCCCGGCGGGAAGGCAGCGGTATGGGTGATGTCGCTCATGGCTTTCTCCTCAGTGTCCGCCGGCCCGGCGCAGGCGCGGGTCCAGAACCACGTTGCAGACATCGGAAATCAGATTGGCCACCAGCACGCTGCAGGTGAGCAGGGTGAGCTGGGCCTGGATGAAGGTGTAGTCGCGGGACTCGATGGCATTGAGCGTGAATTTGCCGAGGCCGGGATAGTTGAAGACGACCTCGGCAATAAAGGCGCCGCCAAAGACATAGCCAACAGAGAGGGCCAGCGAGGTGATCTGCGGCAGGATGGCGTTGCGGGCCACATAGCGGTTGCGGATGCGCCGGTCCGACAGGCCCTTGGCCCTAGCCAGCACGACGAAATCCTCGTTGAGCAGGTTGATCATGGTGTTGCGCATGCCCAGATGCCAGGAGCCGAAATTCACCAGCACGATGGAGAGCACGGGCAGCACGGCGTGCCAGGCGATATTGCCGGCGCTGGCCAGGTTCCAGCCGGGCGTCAGGTTGATGTCATGGGCGCGGCCGAGCGGAAAGATCGTCCATTGCATGGTGAAGGCATACCAGAGCAGCAGCGCGACCACGGCGGGGGTGAAAGCATTCATCATCACGTTGATGGGTGTGAAGACGCTGTCGAAAAAGCCGCCGCGGTGCCAGGCCGAATAGATGCCCATCAGGATGCCGATGGCGAAGGAGAGGGCGATGGCCACGCCGACAAGGAAAAGCGTCCAGCCAGCGGCGTAGAACAACAGGTCTGCCGTCGGCTCGGGATAATGGACGGTCGAGATGCCGAAATCGAGATGCAACAGGGCCCAGAGATAGTTGAGGTACTGGTCGAGCAGGGAGCCATCAAGCCCATAGGCTTCGCGCAGCACGTCGAGCTGTTCTGGCCGCAACTTGCCACGCAGGGAGGCAAAGATGCGGGTGGTGGGATCACCCGGCATCAAGCGGGGCAAGAGGAAGTTGAGCGTGATCGCGACCATGAAGGCAGCGAAATAAAAGCCCAGCCGGCGCAGCAGGAAGATCATGGCACTCCCCTGTTGGAGGGGTGGCCGGAACGACAGGGAAACGTCCCGGCCACGATGGTCGGGGAGCTTACTGGGTGACCGGGGTCAGGCTCAGCAGCACCTTGACGCGCTCATGCACGCCGGCCGGATTGTTGGGACGGACCCAGGGATTGTCGGCATCAGGCCAGCCGGTGAAGTTGCGAGTGGAGTATTCGTACCAGGCCGGATTGGAATAGAGCGTGATGACCGGCAGGTTTTCGGCAACTTCGACCATGATCTCGGTGATGGCCTTGTGCTGTTCGGCCTCGTCTGCGGTGGCGCTGATGGCCGCGAGATCTTCCTCGATGGCGGGAATCCGCATCTGGTGCATGGACTGCTCGTTGAGCGTGCCTGGCGTCATCGCATTGGGATTGAACATGGAATAATAGGTGTACCAGGGCGTCGAGGACAGGTTGGTCCACAGGATGTAGACGTCGAAATCGCCAGTGGGCATGTTTTCGAACCAGGCCCCTTCCTCGGGCGTCTCCATCTCGGCATTGACGCCGATATCCTGCAGGTTTTCGGTGATCATCTGGACCGTGTTGACCCAGTCGTCCCAACCGGCCGGCACGGAAATGTCGAAGGCGATCGGGGTACCATCGGGATTGTCGCGCCAGCCATCGCCATCGGCATCAATGAAGCCGGCAGCATCGAGCACGGCCATGGCCGCGTCAGGGTCATAGGCCATCAGATATTCATAGGGCTGGAGCGCCGCCTCATCGAACCAGGACTGATAGAACATGCCCTCGCCGATAGGATATTTGGCGGGCGTGGTCAGGCCGAAAGTGGCGATATCGACGAGGCCCTCACGGTCGATGGCCATGGACATGGCCTTGCGGAATTCGAGATTGTTGAACGGCGCCTTGGTGGTGTTGAGCTGCAGATTGGTGCCGGCATCGGGCGGAAGCCAGTATTTGTTGTGCTCGCTCTGGTTGGCATAGGTCAGGTCGGGATCGACAATGCCGTCCGTGGCCCAATCGAGCTCGCCGTTGGTGATGGCAGCGATGACCTGGAGATTGTCCGAAAGCTGCGGATATTCCACGCAATCGACAAGGTTGGTGTCGTTTTCGCGATAGCTTTCGTTGCGACACAGTTTGAAGGAATTGCGCGAAAAGTCGCGTATTTCGGTGAAGGGACCGGTGCCGACCACGGTTGGATTGGCGTAGTTGCGTGGGTCGTCGACATCTTTCCAGATGTGTTCGGGCAGCGGAAAGATCGAACCGATGTTGAGGTGCGCCAGGGAGTCCGGACGCTGCAGGTTGAATCTGACGGTGTGAGCGTCGAGCTTTTCGACACTGGTGATGATGCCGCTCTTGGATGCTTCTTCGTAAAAGTCGAAGCCGACCGGATAATCGCGATGCGCCTTGGCGTAGTCATAGGTGAAGACCACGTCGTCGGCATCGAAAGGCTCGCCGTCGGACCAGACCACACCTTCGCGCAGGTGATAGGTCACGCTCTTCAGATCTTCTGCGATATCGAAGCTGGTGGCGAGGGCCGGAAAGTCTGCCTCGGGATGCCAGACATTGTAGATCCAGAGCGGCTCATAGGCGAAATCCTGCACGTAGGCCTGCGGGCCCGACAGGTTGTAAGGGTTGTAATTCTCGACATGGGCGTCGGTGTGGACCGGGGCCATGCGCATGATGACTTCTTCCTGCGCGAAGGCGGTCGAAGCGGTTCCCAGCAAGGCGAAAGTCGTCAGAATTGTCAGTCTCTTGATCATTGCATTCCCTCTATGAGATCGATCCCAGAAATTGATTTCAGGCGAGGCAACCGGCGCCGTGATGCGGGCGCCGGGACTGGCGGAGAACCGCCCTTGGCTATCCGGTCCGGCGTTCGCGCTGCGCTGGCGGCGCTGCGGTTGCCCGTTCGACCAGATAGGTCGGCACGATGATCTCGTTTTCCGTCACGGCCTGGCTGCCGAGGATGGCAACGAGCATTTCTGCAGCAGACCGGCCGGCGTCGAACACCGGCTGGCGAATGGTGGTGAGGGCTGGCGTCAGGTGCCGGGCGTGAAAATTGTCGTCGAAACCGACGAGCGTGACATCTTCAGGGACGCGCCGGCCGTGGTGCTTGAGGGCCAGCAGGGCACCGGCGGCGATATCGTCGTCGCCCGCCAGGACTGCGGTGATACCGGGGTGGCTGGCCAGCATGTCGGCGATGGCGGCAAAGCCGAACTTCTCCGAATATTGGCCATGGACGATATGGAGATCGGACAGGGACAGTCCATAGACAGGGAGCGCCGCCTCGATGCCGGCGAGGCGGCTGCGCGTGTCGCGATACTCGAGCTGGCCCGACAGGTAGGCAATGTTGCGGTGGCCCAGATCGAGTACGTGCTGCACGGCCAGCGCGGCGCCTCCCGCGTTGTCGATCAATACCGCGCCGCTCGCTATGGCATTCTCGTTGCTGCCGATCACGACAACTGGAATAGAGGCCTGGCGCAGGATTGCGACGACGTCGCCACGAATGGGATGCTCAAGATAGAGCACGAGGCCGTCGCAGGAGCGATCGACCAACTCGATGATGGCGCGCGATTCTTCCTCCTGGCTGGCAAAGCCGGACGAGACCACGAGCGACTTTCCGGCCTTGCGGCAAGCGGCCTGAATGCCGCCAACCATGTCGGCATAGAAGGGCGTGCCGACATCGACGACAACACTACCGATCATGTTGGAGCGGTTAGAGCGCAAGGCCTGGGCGAGTGTATTGGGCCGATAGCCGAGCTCAGTAATGGCCTGCTGGATGGCGCGGCGCTTCGCGTCGGAGACATAGCCGTTGTCGGCTATGACCCGGGAAACCGTCGAGCGGGAGACGCCCGCGCGCTTCGACACATCGTCGATGGTTGCCATCGTGATCGTTGCTCCCGCCCCTATGGGACCGTTCCCATAGAGTGAGATCGATCCCAGAGCTAAGTCAAGAAGACCACTGGTGGATTTTCGCGGAAATTATAGGCAGTCAAACAGGCTGCACCAACGCTGTGCAAATACCGGACATTGCAGGCAGAAATGACCGCCTGGGCTCGGATCAAGAGTGCATTGGCGACCAAGTGGCCTTGAAGTGGTATTGAATCGCGTGGAAGCGATTTGTTCAGTCGACGCGGCCGCGGGCAGCGACGTCGACGGTTTCGACCACGGCGCCGTTGGAGATCAAACTCACTCGGTCGAAGAGATTGCTGACGACGCAGGCGTGGTTGGGGATGATGCGGAGCTTGTCGCCGATGTTCGGCTTCTCGGTACAATGGGTGAGGTCGATCGTGCCATGCTCTTCACTGAGGCCGGTGATGACGGCTTCGGGATACGCCTCGATCAGACCAAATCCTGTCATACCAAGGGTATCGCTGGTCAAAGCCTTCGAGCCGGCATCGATGATGGCGCGGTTTTCGGTGGGGCGGCTGACGACGGTGGCGAGAACGGTCAGGGCGCAATCGTCGAAAGTGCCAACGCCTTTGGCGACCTGGAAGCGGTCCATGTAGATATAGGTGCCGGGACGATGTTCAGTCGCGACAGTGACTTGGTGGGCCTGCCAGAGATCCGGTGTGCCGCCGTTGGAGATGATGGCGGGCGGCAGGCCGGCATCGGTCAGGGCCAGCCTGGCGGCGGCGAGCCAGGCGGCGTTGATTTCTACTTGTCCGGCAGCAGGATAGGTCATCAGGCCACCGAAATTCAGACCCGGTGAATTGGCGATCTTTTCGGCCAGGGCGACGGCATCGGCGGGGCTCTGGACGCCGCAGCGGCCCATGCCGGTGTCGCATTCCACCAGCACTGTCAGGGGTTTACCCTCGACAAAGGTGCGGGACAGGCCCTGGACGGTCTCGGCACTGTCGGCGGTGACGGTGATGTTGATCCGCTCGTTCAGCGCCTTGAGGCGGGCCAGTTTGGCTGACCCTAAGATATTGTAGGGCAAGAAGATTTCATCGATGCCGGCATCGGCAAAGACTTCGGCTTCGCCGAGTTTCTGAACGGTGATGCCCACGGCGCCGAGTTCGATGGCGCGCTGGGCGAAGCGAGGGAGCTTGTGGGTCTTGATATGGGGGCGCAGCTTTAGATTATGTAAAGTAGCATAGTCCTGCGCGCGCCTGAGATTGGCATCGACACGATCAAGATCGATGAGGACGGCTGGCGTATCAAGGTCGGAAAAATCGGTCATTTGCCCCTCAGGACTTCATCGACGAAACGCAGGTTGCCGGCGGTCAGGCCGGCATCGACCGGCAGCACGGTGCCGGTAATGCCCGAGGCGGCGTCTGAGCAGTAAAACACAGCGGCGTGAGCCACTTCCATGGGCGAAACCATGCGGCCGAGCGGGTAATGCGGCAAGACATTGTCGAGCAGCGTCGGGTCGGCCGCGAGACGATGATCCCAGGCCGGGGTGCGGACCGAGCCGGGCGCAATGACATTGGCGCGCACGCCCTCGCCGCCGCGCTCGACGGCAATGGCCTTGGCATAGGCGACAAGGCCTGCCTTGGCGGCGGAGTAGGCCGGATTTCCGAAGTGCGACAAGGCGTTGACTGAGGAGATGAAGACCAGACTCCCCCTGCCCCGCGCCGCCATGGCGGCCACGATTGGGTCGGTCATGGCATAGGCGCCATTGAGATTGATGGCGAGTTCGCTGGCCCAGACTTGGTCGTCGACCTGACCGAGATGTTCGGCCCGGGTAAAGCCAGCATTGGAGACCACGGCGTCGGGCGTGCCATGCTCGGCAAGCCAGGCCTCGACCGCTTGCCGAGTGGCCTTGGGGTCGGCCTGATCGAACAAAATGGCGCCGGAGAGGGCGAGCCCCTCCAGCAGTTTGGGGTCGCGGTCGGCACCGATAACCTGCGCACCCGCCTCAAGAAAAGCTGCGACCAACGAGCGGCCGATGCCACCGCCGGCGCCGGAGATCAGCACCGTCTTGCCATCGAGGCGGAAGGGCGAGGTCATGCCGGATCCTTATAGGCCACGCATTCGATCTCGACCTTGCAGTCAACCATCATATGGCTCTGAACGGCGGCGCGGGCGGGCGGATTTTCGCCGAAATAGCTCTTGTAGACGGCGTTGAAGCTCCAGAAATCACGCGGATCATCGAGCCAGACGCCACAGCGGACGACATGTTCGAGGCCGTAACCGGCCTCTTCGAGGATGGCGATCAGGTTCTTGATGGTCAGATGGGTCTGTTCGACGATGCCGGCGCCGACAATTTCTCCATCCTTCATGGCGACCTGGCCGGAGACGAAGAGAAACCCGCCGGCTTCGACGGCGCGGGCGAAGGGGAGGTTCTGACCACCAGCACCCGACTTTTCGGCACCGTAGCGTTTGATGGGCATTCTTCGTCCTTTCTGAAAGCCAATTTCGTTGCAAGGCAGTCTAGCGCGTGAATTGGCGGATTTTGCAGGTATTTTTGGCTGCTGAATGTAAATTTCTTACGTGATTGCACCCTTGGGCCTGTGCTAGCCTCACACAGGCCAGCAATTCCAGCATGCTGGACGACTTCTTGCAAACCACGGCGAGTTTTCCACCTTGCGCGTCTTCACCGCTGCCTTTGCTACCGAAACCAATACGTTCTCACCCATTGCCGTCGACAAGCGCGCTTTCGAGGCGTCGCTTTACGCAAAGCCGGGCGAGCATCCGGTGACCCCGACTCTGTGCACCGCGCCGATCACCGTCGGCCGCGAGGTCTGTGCGAAGGAGGGCTGGACGCTGATCGAGGGCAGCGCGAGCTGGGCCGATCCGGCGGGTCTGGTGGCGCGGGCGACCTATGAGGAGATGCGCGACGAGATTTTGGACCAGCTGCGGGCGGCGCTGCCGGTCGATGGCGTGGTGCTGGGGCTGCATGGGGCGATGGTGGCGCAGGGTTATGACGATGCCGAGGGCGATATCCTCAGTCAGGTGCGCGATATCGTCGGGCCGGATGTGCTGGTCTGCGCCGAGCTCGATCCGCATAGTCATCTTACGGCGAAGCGCGCGGCGGCGGCGGACTACTTCGTCTATTTCAAGGAATTTCCGCATACCGATTTCGTTGACCGGGCGCGCGACCTGTGGAGCATTGCCGTCCGGGCGCTGCGCAAGGAGGTCAGGCCGGTGATGTCGGTGTTCGACTGCCGGATGATCGATGTGTTCCCGACCTCCAAGCAGCCGATGCGTGGCTTTGTTGATCGGATGTTCGATCTGGAGAAGAGCACGCCGGGGCTGCTGTCGCTGTCGGTGGTGCATGGCTTCATGGCGGGCGATGTGCCGGAGATGGGCACCAAACTCGTGGCCGTGACCGATGGCCACCCCGAGATGGGTGCGGCGCTGGCGGAGCAGCTGGGGCGCGAGCTTTATGCGATGCGTGGCACCTTCATGGTGGCGCAGGTGGATGAAAAGGTGGCCGTGGAGACGGCGATGGCTGCAACGTCCGGGCCGGTGGTGATTGCCGATGTGTGGGACAATCCCGGTGGCGGCACGGCGGGGGATGCGACGGTGATCCTCAGCGAACTGATCGCGCGGGGCGTGACGGATGTGGCGGTGGGAACGGTGTGGGATCCGATCGCGGTGCAGATCTGCATGGCGGCCGGCGAAGGCGCGCAGATCCAGCTGCGGTTCGGTGCCAAATCGGCGATGCATACGGGTAGTCCCATCGACCGGTATGTCACCGTGAAACGATTGGTGCGTGACGCGGAAATGAAGTTCGGCGAGAGCTTAGCGCCGTTTGGCGATGCGGCGTGGATTTCGTTTGACGGGATCGACGTGATCCTCAACTCGACGCGGGCGCAGAGCTTTGACCCGAGCCTGTTTTCGGTGATGGGGATCGAGCCGACATCGCGGAAAATCCTGCTGATCAAATCGACCAATCATTTCTACGACAGCTTTTCCAAGATTGCGTCGGAGATTGTCTATTGCTCGGCGGGGAAGCCGTACCCGAACCGGCCGGCGGAGACGGATTATCGCAAGGCGAGACGGGATATCTGGCCGATGGTGGAGGTGGATTGGGGGTAGGCGAAGGCGAGTCCCTGTTGGGTACCCCCACCTAGCCTCCCCCTGATAGGGGGAGGGACAGATCCAGTTCTTGGCACCATTTCGCCCCACCCACAGCGCGGTCCTTCCCCCTTTTCAGGGGGAGGTTAGGTGGGGGTATTCTTCCTTACTCGACGGCCCAATTTCCGTACATGATCGGCATGGTGCCGACCAAGGCCTTGAAGCGGTCGTAGCTCTTGCGGTCGGGGAGGGTCCAGCCGGCTTCGGCGATGGCGGAGAGGCGGGGGAAGACGAGGCGGTCGAAGATGGCGCGGTCGGTCATGCTTTCGCTCCAGATGCAGGCCTGGATGCCCAGCAAGTGTTCGAGGCCCTTGTCGGAGAAGCCGGCGCGGGCTTCGAATTCGTAGGTTTCCTGGGGGCCGGACCAGCCGGCCCAGCCGGCGCCGGGTTCGGCCCATTGGGCGCCATTGGCCATGTCGAGATAGTAGCGCTGGCCGGGCGAGACGACGATGTCATAGCCGCGCTCGGCGAGGGCCGCGTTGATTTCGACATTGCGCCAGCCGATGACGAAGGCCTTGTCCTTGTCGACGGCATCGCCATGGGCGGCCTCTTCCCAGCCGCCAGTGATGGCGCCCTTGGACGCGATGTAGTCGTGGACGCGACGGATAAAGGCGGCCTGGATCAGGGCGGTGGGTGAGCCTTCGATTTCGTCGGCACCATGGTGGTTGCCGAGCTGGTTGAACTGGGCCTCGTGCTTCTTGCGCATTTCGGGGCCAGAGAGCTTTTCGATCATGTCGAGCGCGAGCGGCGAACCGGACCAGGCGGCGAGCGGGACTTCGTCGGCGCCGAGGTGGAAGATGCCGGCGGGGAAGAGTTCGAGCATTTCGTCGATGACGGTCTCGACGAATTTGTAGACCGGCTCATGCGCCGGGTTCAGCGAATTGTTGGGGAAGCCCTGGACGGATTGGTATTCGCCGGTCTCGTCGGGATCGCGAAGCTCGGGCACGGCCTGGAGTGCGGCGTAGAAGTGGCCGGGCATGTCGATTTCGGGGATGACCGAGACGGCGAGGCTATCGGCCAGGGCGACGATCTGGCGGATGACATTTTTGGAATAGTAGCCGCCCGTGGGCTGCGGGCCGGAGCCGAGCAGCGGCGGCAGCGCCTTGCCGTGGCCGCGCCAGGCACCCACTTCGGTGAGGGCCGGATAGGCGTCGATCTCGACGCGCCAGGCTTCGTCTTCGCTGAGGTGCCAGTGGAACTTGTTGAGCTTGTTCCAGGCGAGAAGCTTGATGAGGCGCGAGACTTCGGCGCCGGAATAGAACTGGCGGGCGACGTCGAGATGGCAGCCGCGATAGGCAAAGCCCGGTTCGTCGGCAATGGTGCCGCCGGTGGGGAAGACGAAGGTCTGCGGGTGGAGTTTGGCGCCGCGCAGCACCTGGCCGAGCGTCACGAGGCCGTAGAAGAGCCCCTGGCGGGTGGTGGCTTCGACGGTGACGGCATTGTCGGCGAAGTGGATCTCATAGGCTTCGGCGCCGAGGCCGGCTTTTTCGCGGATGGTGACGGGCAGGCCCGCTTCGGAAGCGGGACGGACGATTGCTTCGACGGGGAAGAGATCATCGACCAGACCGGCGAAGGCGGCGGCGGCGCGGCCGGCGAGGTCGCCCTGGGGCTTGAGGTCAAGGCCGGGAGGGGCGATGCGGGCGCCGGTGGTGGCGACGGATTTTGGCCAGGGAATGATCGAGACGGGGACCGGCGCCCTGGCGGGCACGGGGAATTTGGCCGTGCCCTTGAGGAGCGGCGAATTGTGGCCCTTGCCCTTCGTTGGTGCCGTCGCGAGGGAGACGAGCGTGCCGTCTTCAAGGACGACATAGCCGGTATTGGCGCCATCGCTCCAGTGGCGCAGGCCATAGGAGAGGCCGCGGGCCACGGAGGTCCAGGTTTCGCCGGGAGCGAGCACGAAGCCGTCAGGCGGGGCGATAAGCGTGTGGTTGGAGAGGCGCTTTAGCAGCTGGCCGTTTTCGAGGGTGGCATGGGGATCGATGCGGGCGGGACCGGAGAAACCGAGCTGGAAATTGGAGACGGCTTCGTCGCCGGTATTGGTCAGTTCGATGCCATAGCCGAGGGGCTCGCCGTCGGCGGCGGGGGTCCAGGTGGTGACGAGGGAGAAGGTTTTGGTCATGGTCAGCTCGCTGCAGGTTTCGTGCCACGCCCTCGTGGTTCGAGGCTCGTGAAGAACTCGCACCTCACCATGAGGGCTACTTATGATGCGGCGCTTCAGCAGCCCTCATGGTGAGGCGGGAGCGCAGCGACCCTCGAACCACGAGGGCGTGGCGTGGTTTTGCCGATCAATCCCCCAGGGGCTGGGTGTCGTCGCCGTCGCGGTTGACGACGAGCTGGTGCTTGATGCGGCGCATGGCGGTGACGGCGGGGCGACCGATGCGGGCGGCGACGGTCTGGGCCAGGATGTCGACCGTGGCGAGGACGGCGTAGCGGCCCGGCGTGGGGCGCAGGATGTCGGTGTTTTCGTGCCAGTTGACCGGCAGGAGAATGTCGGCCTGGGCGGCGACCTGGGTGCCCGAGCGGGTGACGACCACGCGGGTGTGGCCGTATTCGCCAGCCACGGCCAGGGCCTTGGCGAGCTGGGAATTGTTGCCCGAGAGCGAGAAGGCGACAAAGATGGTGCCGACGGGGGCGGCGGCGGCGCGCATCATCTGGATCTGGTGATCATCGCTGGAGGCGACCTTGACGCCGAGGCGGAAGAGGCGCGTTTCGATCTCGCCGGCCATCATGGACGAGGCGCCGCCCGAGCCGAAGGCCAGGACATTGTCGGCCTGGGCAAGGGCTGTGGCGGCTTTCTCCACGGCCTCGAAGTCGAGATGGGCGAAGGCGTCGTAGATGATGGTCTGGATGCCATTGACGACGCCATTGGCGATGTCATGCACGCTGTCGGGGCCGGCTGTAACGGCGAAATAGCGCTGGCCGACAAAGCGCGACTGGGCGAGGCGGACCTTGAAATCGGCGTAGCTGTCGCAACCGAGGCGCCGGCAGAAGCGGGTGACGGTGGGCGGCGAAACCTCGGCCTGGGCGGCCAGGTCGACGATCGACATTTTCAGCACGCTGTCGACATCGGAAAGAACGATCGCGGTCAGGGCGCGCTCGGAGCGGGTGAATGCGCTGGTTTCGGACTGCAAGAGGCCGACGATGTCGGACATGATCGGCTCCTTGTTTGGGCAGGGTGGTTGTTGCGGTTCGTCTGGGCCATTCGGGCCTAGCCCTCATGGCCTTCTCACTTAAAATCGCTCCACCGGAGCGATTTTCCCTTCGGGACGGTTCGAAGTCTCGGGATGGGCCCCGGCTCGAAGGGCCGGGGTGACATCGCGTGTGTGGTCGGTTCTGCGCGGGATGCGCGGTTCAGTACACCGCCTGCCCGGCCTGGTCGAAGAGATGGACCTGGGTGAGGGAGAAGCCGATTTCGGAGGCTTTGGCTTCGGCCACGTCGGGGTCGCCTTCGAAAAGGCCGATGAAGTTTTCGCCGGCGGGCAGATCGGAATAGAGCACGGTGTGGATGCCCAGATGCTCGACGATGCGCGGGGTGACGGAGAGGGTGAAGTCGCCCTTGCCGAGCTTGAGGTGTTCGGGGCGGATGCCGACGGTGACGGACTGGCCGGCGCCGATCTTTGCCGAACGCGGCAGCGCGAGCGTGCCCAGCTTGCCAAGGTCGACAGTGATCGTGGTGCCATTGGCGGATTTGACCGTGCCATTGATGAAGTTCATCTTGGGCGAGCCGATGAAGCCGGCGACAAAGAGATTGTCGGGCTTGTGGTAGAGTTCGAGGGGCGAGCCGACCTGGGCGATGAGGCCGGCGTCGAGCACGACGATCTTGTCGGCCATGGTCATGGCTTCGACCTGGTCATGGGTCACGTAGATCATGGTGGAGCCGAGGCGCTTGTGCAGCTCCATCAGCTCGATGCGCATCTCGGAGCGGAGCGCGGCGTCGAGGTTGGAAAGCGGCTCGTCGAAGAGGAAAATCTTGGGCTGACGCACGATGGCGCGGCCGATGGCGACGCGCTGGCGCTGGCCGCCCGAAAGCTGGCCGGGGCGATGCTGCAGGCGCGGCTCGAGCTGAAGCACTTTTGCCGCAGCATGGACGCGGGTGTTGACCTCGTCGGAGGACAGCTTTTCAACGCGCAGCGGGAAGGCGATGTTCTCAAAGACGGTCATATGCGGATAGAGCGCATAGGACTGGAACACCATGGCGATGCCGCGCTGGACGGGAGGCAGGTCGTTGACGACCTTGCCGCCGATGGTGATCTCGCCTTCGGTGACATCCTCGAGGCCAGCGATCATGCGCAGCAGGGTGGACTTGCCGCAGCCGGAGGGGCCGACAAAGACCACGAACTCACCCTCGGAAACCTCCAGGTCGATACCCTTGATGATGCGGGCTTCGTTGAAGGATTTTTCGAGGCTCTTCAGGCTGAGCTGCGACATGGGTTCTGCTCCAATGGATTAAGGTCTGCCGCCGCCCACAGGAGGGCGACGGCAGGGAGTGGCTTATTTGTACTGCTCGAGTTCGCCGGCAGCCAGGGTGAGGGCATCGGCGGGTTCGGCGGCGCCGGTCACGACGGACTGGACCATTTCGATCATCACGTTCTGCAGGCCGACATAGTCGGTCAGTAGGGGCTCGGGACCACCGAACTCGATGCCGTCGAGGAAGGGCGCCCAATAGGGCTTCTCGGTCAGCAGTTCGGCAGTCTGTGGCTCAAGTGGACGCAGCGGGGTCAGGCCCTGGGCCATTTCGGCATCCCACTGGCGTTCGCCGGCGGTGATGTACTTTGCCAGGCTGATGGCGGCATCCTCGACGCCGGTGCCCTTGAAGACGGCCAGCGAGTCGGTGATCAAGAGGGTTCCGGGACCCTTGGCATCGGGGCCGAGCGGCAGGGGAGCAACGCCCCAGTTCATGCCGGCTTCGGTGGCCAGATTGGCAGCGTTGGGCGAGGCTTCGATCATGGCAACGCCACCATCGAGCCAGATGGCGCGGACTTCGTTCTGCTCATAGGCGGTCGGGCCTTCTTCGGAGAAGGGCACGATATCCTTGACAGCGGTCAGGGCTGCGAGGACCTGCGGGCTGTCGAAGACGATGTTGCCATCGGCATCGATCACCAGACCGTCATTGGTGTAAACCCAGTGGAGGAACTGGTGCATGGTGTTGTCGAAGGTCTTGGCGACAAGGCCATAGCCGGCAGCATCGGTGTTTTCGGTGATCTGCTTGGCAAAGGCGATCTTTTCTTCCCAGGTGGTGGGGGGGACTTCAGGATCGAGGCCAGCGGCTTCGAAGAGGTCCTTGTTCCAGAACAGGGCCTTGGTGGAGAAGGCAACCGGAACGCCCCACTGGGTGCCGTCGAAGGTGACGGTTTCGGGAACGTAGTTGTAATAGCCGGCCTTTTCCTCGTCGGTCATCGGAATGGGAACGATGAGGTCGTTGAGGGCGAACTGCTTGAGGGTACGTGAGCCAACATAGGCGAGGGACACGGGTGTGCCGGCGGCGGCAAGCGTGGTCACCTTGTCCTGGCACTGGCCCCAGCCCACGACTTCGGGAACGACCTTGAAGCCGGGATTTTCGGCTTCCCATTCGGCGAAGTAGTCGGCGTAGCCAGCGGTCAGTTCGTCACCGCAGTTGATGAAGGAAATTTCCTGCACGTCCTGGGCGAACGTCGCGGGGGTCGCGGCAGCCATGGCCGCCAGCGAGACCGCGAGAAGTCCGATCGATTTGTTCACTTTGTAGTCTCCCTTGTTGCACGCCCTGGGGCGCCTTCCCTCTCGTCCGGGTCCCTCCGGGGGCCCGGGCTAGAACTGAATATTCCTACTGCTTGACGGCGCCGGCGGTGAGGCCCGCGACCAGATAACGCTGCAGGAGAATGATGACGACCATGACCGGCAGGATGCCCACAAAGCTTGCGGCCATCAGCTCGTTCCACTGCACCTCCTGCTTGCCGAAGAAGGCGAACAGGCCAATGGGCAGGGGCATGAATTCGGTCTTGGAATTGAAGGTCAGCGCGAAGATGAACTGCTGCGCATAGGCGCCGATGAAGGTCATGATGGCGACCACGACGATGCCCGGCATGGCGAGCGGCAGGATGACCCGGCGCAGGGTATAGAGCCGGCTTGCGCCATCGACCCAGGCGGCCTCGTCGAGCTCGCGCGGGATGCGCATCATATAGGTGCGCAGCAGCCAGATCGAGCTGGGGATGAGGAAGGCCGCGCCGGGGACGATCATGGCCCAATAGGTGTTGAGCAGGCCAAAGCCGCGCATCAGGCGGAACAGTGGGATCAGCAGGACGGCGCCCGAGAACATGTTGACCGCCAGGAACATGCCGAGCAGCAGACCCGAGGCGGGGAACTGGAAGCGCGCAAAGGCATAGGCGGCGGGAACCACGATGACGACGACGATCAGCGTCACCACGGTGGAGATGAAGAAGGAGTTGAAGATATGCAGGCCCAGCGCCGGGACCGAGGTCCACATGGTGACATAGGCATCGAAGGAACCGTTCTTCGGGATGAAGCTATAGGGCGTCGAGAACAGCTGGCTCAGCGGCTTGAGCGAAACGAGGAAGCCTTCGATGAAGGGGGCGAGCACGAAGAAGAGGAAGAGCGCCATGCCAGCATAGATGCCGATGATCTCGTACCAGCGATAGCGGTCGATCATGGGCTTGGTGGAGCGGACGCGCTTTTTGGGGGTGACGACGGCCGGGCTGTCGACGGCGGCAACCTCGGTGGTGCGGGCGACATCGCTCATTTGGCTTCTCCCTGCGAGAGTTTGCGCACGGCGCGGAAGTAGACGATGCAGAACAGCGAGACGAAGATGCAGATGACCACGGCGCGGGCGGCGCCTTCGCCGTATTTGCGGGAGCCCATGGCGGTCTTGTAGGTGTCGATGATCATCGTGGTGGTGGAGCCGGAAGGGCCGCCATTGGTCAGGATGTAGATGATATCGAAGGAATTGAAGGTGGCAATGAGCGAGAGCAGGCTCATGGTCAACAAGGCGGGCACGAGCAGCGGCAGGGTGATGCGGCGGAAGCGGTACATGCGCCCTGCCCCGTCGGTCCAGGCAGCCTCGTAGAGATCCTTGGGGATCGATTGCATGGCGGCCAGCATGTAGATGGTGACCATGGGCACGCCGATCCACACGTCGGTGACGATGGTGGCCCAGAAGGCGGAGTTGCCCTGCGCCAGGATCGGCCACGGCCGGGAAATGAAGCCGAAATTCTGCAGCAGGCCGGAAATCATGCCGAACTGGCCATTGTACATCCAGCCCCACATGAAGATGCCGATGGCCATGGGGACGATCCAGGGCGGCATGGTGAGGATGCGGAAGACGGTCTGACCGGGAATGGCGGAATTGAGCAGTGTGGCGCCGAGCGTGCCGATGATCATCTTTATCGAGACCGAGAAGAAGGTCCAGATGAAGGTGCGGATGATGACTTCGGTGAAATTGCCGGCGGTGAAGATGCGCTGGTAGTTGGCCCAGCCGACGAAATCATAGGTCGGGCGCAGCGCCGCATTGGTGAAGCTGAGGATGATCGTATCCAGCAGCGGATAGGCGACGATCGTCAGGATGTAGATGAGTGCCGGGGCCAGCAGGGCCAGGGCGAAGATTACGGCGCTACGGCTGCTGGTCATCGGGTTCTCCTCAGCTCGCTCGACCCAGGGCAGCGTCGAATTGCTGCCAGATCGGGGTCATGTCGACGACGGAACGCGTCCGCATCGCCTGATCCATGGTCAGTGCCAGAAGACCGGCCTCGAGCGCATCGATGACCGATACGGGCAGAGGCTCGCCTTCGAGCAGGTGCTTGAGAATGTCTTCGGCCATCTGCTCATCAGCACCATAATGCGCGCTGAGGTCGCTGGCCTGATAAATCTTGTCCACCTGCTTCTCGGCGGTGCGGGAGTCGGTGACCTTGAGGTAGTTGCGGACGAAATCGCCTTCGGCCATGCCCTGCGCGCCCATGACGGCAAAGTGACGGAAGTCGTCGGGGACGTTGAGATTGGTGTGAAAGGTCAGCGCTGCGCCGTTTTCGTACTGCACCATGGCGGTCTGGAAATCGATGATGTCGCCGTCGCTGTCAAAGACCTTGTCGGACCCCTGCCAGCCGCTCGGCTTGCGGTGATAGACTTCCATGTCGTTGATGCCCAGGTTCTGCGGGGCATTGGCCGGCACGAAGGTACGGCGGCCGCCAAAGCTGGACACGAACTGCGGGCGACAGCCCATGACGCCATTATAAAGGTCGAGATCGTGGCAGCACTTTTCCAGCATGAAGCTGCCGGAATAGCGCTCGTAGCGGCGCCAGTCGCGCATGAAGAAGGCGCCGTGATAGGGCGGAATGTGCTCGGAGGCCTCGATGGAGGTGATGTCGCCGAGCAGGCCCTCGGCCTGCGCCTGGCGCAGATCGACATAAAGCGGGGCGTAGCGCAGCACGAGGCCAACCATCAGGTTGTCCGAGCCGTATTGGGCGATCAGCTCGGCGATCGCCATGGTGTCTTCCACCGAGGTGACGACCGGCTTTTCGGTGAAGATCTTGAGGCCACGATCAAGACCGATGCGGATATGCTCGAGATGGAAATGATTGGGTGAACCCACCATCAAGAGGTCGAGCTGACCATTGTCGATCAGGGCATCAAGGGAGTCATAGGACTGACCGACGAAGACGCCATGCTGCTGGGTGTAAGGAAGACCGGCCGGCGCAGGATCGACATAGCCGACAATCTCAAAATCCGGCCGCGCCAGCGAGAACACCCGCGCCAGATATCCAAGACGATGGCCAAGGCCAATTATGCCTACCCGCATAGTCACGTTCCCTGTTTATTATTCGGCCAATCTCTACTGGATTGGTACGGAATTCTGTAAACGATTTTCAAGACTAGGGTCGTTCTGAAAGTGATGTCAACACGAATTCGTCACGTGTTCAATACCAATTTAAACCACCCCATGCATTTGCCCATTGAGGCAGCAATTTGCCGATTTTCTGGGCGAATTTGCTGCCAAAATGCCAGTTTGGGGTGTGGACAAGGTCCAGAGAAAGGGGCAGCATGGCCAGATTGGTATTCATCTGGTCTCCAGTGGGCACTTTCACGCCAATACCAGTCCTGAAAATTTGAAACACGAAATGCGGGACCCGTCCCCGCCTGATTGCGAGCGCCTCATGCCCAGCCCCAATCCCTTTCCCAATGATGCCGACCGCAGCGCCATCTGGACCATGCTGGTGGAGCGCGACATCGCCGCCTTCGTCAATGCCGACTGGAGCCTGGTCGACGGCGATTTCATCAAGGAAGGCTTTCTTGGCATCAATGGCAAGAAATCGGGCAATCCGGACGACTGGGGGATCAGCTTTCCGACGCTCGAAGCCTATCGCGACGACTGGATCCGCCAGGCAAAAGAAAGCCAGAAGCTCGACTATGCCGAGGACGTGCTGGAAGGCATCCACCGCGCGACCAAGCTGACCGAGATCGAGATCAACGGCGACATCGCCATAGCGCACAAGAAGTTCGACGGCGAAATCGCGCTCACGGACGGCGGCAAGGATGTGCTGCACTGGCAGACACTGTATTTCTGTCGCAAGGTGGACGGGGTGTGGAAGCTGACGGGGTTTGCGGGGTATTTGCCGTATTTGATGGCGCGGTGAGTGTGGGCGCGATGCCAACCCTCTCCCCTTGAGGGAGAGGGACAGACCTGACGCGTTCAGCGGAAGGTCAGGATGAGGGGTACTGCGCTCGCCCATGCCAATGCGCTTGTGGAAGCAAACCCCTCATCCGTCTCGGCTGCGCCGAGCCACCTTCTCCCTCAAGGGGAGAAGGTTGACGACTGAGAGTTCAGAGAAACAAATGCTCACCCCTCAACGCCTGACCATGCTGATCTTTTTTCTGCAGCCGATTGCTTTTGGATCGTGGTTGCCACGGATTCCGGATGTGCAGCAGGCGTTGGGACTGGGGCCGGCGGGACTGGCTGTGGCGCTGCTGGGGCTGCCCTGCGGGACCCTGCTGACGTTGCCGTTTGCCGGGCCGCTGGTGGGCAGGATCGGGCCGCGGGTGGCGATCATCCTGGGGCTGGTGCTCTATTCGATCGCGGTGAGCCTGCCGGCCCTCGCGCCCGATCCGATCATGCTCTTTGTGGCGCTGATGCTGACCGGCTCGTCGCTGTCCTTTGTCGAGCTGGGCCTCAATGTGCAGGCCGATGCGGTGGAAAAGGGCGAGGGCAAGCTGATCATGACCACGTCGCACGGCTGCTGGTCGGTGGGCATCATGGTGGGCAGCCTGCTCGGTTCGGGGCTGGCGGCACTGGGCCTTGCGGCGCAATGGGCGATCCCGCTGGTGGCGGTGGTCGTGCTGCCCATCGGGCTGGTGGTGGCCAATATATTGCCGGTTTATACGGCGGAGGCACCGGAGGGAGTGGAACAGCGTTCGGCCTGGGCCTTTCCGAGCTGGCCGCTGCTGGGCATCTGCTTTTTCGTCTTTGGCATCACCATGACCGAGGGCGCCATGGCCGACTGGTCGGCGATCTTCCTGCGCGATGCGCTGGGCGCCGAGGGCGGCATGGTGGGGCTGGGATATGCGGTGTTTGCCGCCATGGTGGCGGCCGGACGGTTCGGCGGCGATACGCTGAAGCGCGCTTTTGGCGCGATCAATACGGCGCGGATCTGCGGCACGCTGGCCGTGCTGGGCGCGGGCGTTCTTTATATTGCGCCGAGCGAAGCGGTGGCGCTGATCGGCTTCGGCATTATCGGCGTCGGCGTTTCGGTTGGCTTCCCGCTGGCGGTCACGGCTGCGGCGGGGCTCGGCGATCGCGCGCCGTCGGCCAATGTGGCGGTGCTGAGCTTTGTCGCCTTGCTTGGTTTCCTGATCGGGCCGCCGGTCATCGGCTTTGTCGCCGAGCATTTCGACATGCGGCTGGGCATTGCCTGCCTCGTGCCTGTTCTCATCGTCAGCCTGCTGCTGACGGGGCGGTTGGTTCCGCGCCGGTCGCAAGCTCACAATCCTGAAGCCGATATTGCTGGAGTCATCTGATGCGTATTGCCGTTGCCGGACTGCATACCGAATGCAGCACCTATAATCCCGTTCTCGCCCGCGAAGCCGATTTCAAGGTGCTGCGCGGACCGACGATGCTGAAGGACGCCTATTTCGATTTCCTGACGCATTTTCCCGCCGAGTTCATCACTGTGCTGCATGCCCGCGCCATCGCCGGCGGGCCGGTGGAGGGCGCGCTTTATGCGAAGTGGAAGGCAGAGGTGCTCGAGGGGATCAAGGCGGCGCTGCCGCTAAACGGGGTGTATCTGGCCATGCATGGCGCGATGTTCGTCGAGGGCCTGCATGATGCCGAGGGCGATTTCATTGCCGCAGTGCGCGAGCTGGTCGGGCCGGATGTGCTGGTCGCAGCGAGCTATGACCTGCATGGCAATGTGAGCCAGAAGATCGTCGATAGTCTCGACATCTTTTCGACCTATCGCACGGCGCCGCATATCGACGTGCCCGATACGATGCGGCGGGCGGTGACCATGCTGGTGCGGGCGCTGCGCACGGGGGAACGCCCGGTGGTCGGCTGGGCACCGGTGCCGGTGCTGCTGCCGGGCGAGCGGACGTCGACGCAGGACGAGCCGGCGCGGACATTTTATACGCAGCTGCAGGCAGTGGAAGATCCGAGCGGGATATGGGATGCGTCGTTCCAGGTGGGCTATGTGTGGGCCGACGAGCCGCGCTCGACCGCCTGCGCCGTGGTGACCGGCACGGACCGGGCGGCGATGGCGGAAGCGGCGCGGCACCTGGCGCAGGGCTATTGGGACATCCGCGAAGGTTTTGTCTTTGGCACCAAGGTCGGCTCCATCGAAGAGACGGTGGACTGGGCGGTGACATCGGGGACGTCGCCGGTGGTGCTGGCGGAGTCCGGGGACAATCCGACGGGCGGCGGCGTCGGTGATCGGGCCGAGGTGCTGGCGGCATTGATCGCGCGGGACGCACAGGGCGTGGTGTTTGCCGGGATTGCCGACAAGGCGGCGACGGACGTGGCCTATGCGGGCGGTGTTGGCGCAAAGGTTTCGCTTGTTATCGGGGCATCGCTTGACCCGTCGAGCAAGAAGGTCGAGGCGGAGGCAGAGGTCGTGTTCCTGCTCGAAGTGGATGACGCCCGTCTGCGCGAGGCGGTGGTGCGGATCGGCGGGATCGAGCTGGTGCTGACGGTGCGGCGGCGGCCGTTCCACAATATCCCGGACTTCACCAGGCTCGGGCTCGATCCCCGTACGGCGAAGATCGTCGTGGTCAAATCGGGATATCTGTCGCCGGACCTTGGGCCGATCGCCAATCCAAGCCTGATGGCGCTGTCGCCGGGGGTGGTGGACCAGTTCGTCGAGCGGCTGGAGCGCAAGCACAAGTCCATTGCGCAATATCCGTTCGACAGGGATTTTGCCTTCGTGCCCGAGGTGAAGTGGAGCAAGCTGGCGGGCTAGAACCAATCCCCGCTCCGATGCGTTGGGCCTGAAAGGCATATGCATCGGAGCGGACGATGGAATTTTCTGGCAAGACGGCATTGGTGACCGGCGCGGGATCGGGGATCGGCAAGGCGGCGGCGCTGCGGCTGGGGGCCGGTGGCGCCAATGTCGTGGTGATCAGCCGAACGCTGGAAGAGGTCGAAGAGACGCGCGACGAGATCATCAAGGCGGGCGGCAAGGCGCTGGCCCTCGATGCCGACGTGTCGGAAGAAGCCGAGATGAAAAAGGTGCTGGAGGCCACGATCGATGCCTATGGGCAGCTCGATATCGTGGTGGCCAATGCCGGGATCAACGGCATGTGGGCGCCGATCGACGACCTGACGCCCGATGAATGGGACCAGACGATTTCGGTCAACCTGCGCGGCACCTATATGACGCTGCATCTGACCGTGCCGCATCTGAAGGCGGCGGGCGGGTCGGTGATCATCGTCTCCTCGATCAATGGCAATCGCACCTTTACCAGCGCGGGCGCCACGGCCTATTCGGCGACCAAGGCGGCGCAGGTGGCGATGGCACAACAACTGTCGCTGGAACTGGGGAAATACAAGATCCGCGTCAATGCGGTGTGCCCGGGGGCGATCGACACCGAGATCGACGAGAATACCGACAAGCGCAATGTCGAGCAGGCGGAAGTACCGGTGGACTTTCCCGAGGGCGATATTCCAATCACCGGCGGCAAGCCGGGCGAGAGCAAGGACGTGGCCGATGTCATCGCCTTCCTGGCGTCGGACGCGGCGCGTCATGTGACTGGAGTGCCGATCTATGTCGACGGCGGGCAGTCGCTGCTGCGGTGAGGTGTCTCAGAGCGAGAGGTCACAGCCTTCGAGGAGACTGCCCAAAGCATTCTTCATGCCGGCCGTATCGAAGAAGGCGGTGACCGGTTCGCGGTCGGCCGGGGTGGTCTGGGCCACGAAGGTGGGATTGGCCACCATTTCGGCCAGCAGGCTGGTCGAGAGGCTTGGGGAATAGGTGGCATCGCCGCTCGACGAGAGCGTCCAGCGCTGGGTCTGGGCCGGCTCGGAGCCGAAGCGGACAACGACGTCCTGGAACTGGTTGTCGGTATTGCCGAGAAAGTGGCCCCAATAGATATAGGCCTGGGCCTGATGGGACTGGCAGCGCGCCACAAAGGTTGCCGGGCCGCGGGGGCGATACTGTTCCTCATCGGCCTGCAGGCGCACGACGATGGTTTCGGAGCCATCGAGGTGATTGATCTCGCTGCGCACGGTCCATTTGCCGGTGCCCGCCGTTTCGGTCGCAGTAGCGGCAATGGGGGCAAAACCGGCCTCGGTGGCCAGGGCATCGAAGCAGTCGAGGCGGCTGAGTTCGCCCGGAATGATGGCGCAATTGGCGAGTTCGCCATCCTCGACGCCGAGGGTTGTCGCTGGTGACGAAGTGATGATGCCAACCAGTATAAGTCCAGCGATCCGACCAAGCATCATCGCACCTCCTATCCCGCAAGCATGCGCCGACAAAGATGTATTTAACGATTACTTAATCTAGCAGTTGAAACCCGGTGGTCCAGCAACAAATGCGGCGCCAGCCGTGTTGCGAACAGGAATTTGACTTCAGGGCACAAGAACCGCTGAAACTGAGCCACGCACGAATACACACGGGCAGCATGCCTGCCACGCCAAGGATGCATAACTCTTAACGCAGCAAACCGCAGCAAACAAACAACAAGTTTCGCAAATTCAAGTACTTACTGCTTTACTCAAATCAACATATCGGCTGGATTGGGTCAATTTATAGCTGAACAGTCATCGTCGATCGCCTGCAGTCGACACAAATGCAAACCATTCTGGCAATAGTTCCAGAAGCGTCGCCACGGAGTGTGTTCACATCTGTTTGATGGGGAGACGCAGAGATGATGCCCGTGGAACGCGACAGCCTCCAGCCCGCCTCGATCGAGGCCAAGCCGGTGCCTCACGTGGTCCACGAAGTGGGAGAGGGTGGCATTCCCTCGATCGTTCCGCTGTGGCCCGCACCGCCCATCCCCCAGCCAGCCAATGACGATGGCTATGGCGACCTCGAACGGCAGCTCGATGAACAGCGCAGGCTGCTGCTCACCTCGGCGCAGCGGCGCGTCGCCGCGCTGCGGCGGCTGACCGGGCTGCGCCGGATCAACGAAGACCTGCAGAATTGTTTCCATGGCTTGGAACGCGTGCTGCCGCCCGATGCGGCGGGGCTGAGCCTCACCTTCCAGGACGAGCCGGGCGTGCCGGACAGCAAGCTGACGCTGGGCTGGTCGAGCAATGGGCTGGCGCAGGTGCTGCCGGTGTCGAGCACCGGAATTTCTGCCTTCGAATTGCGGCTCAGCGATATCCGTGCCGGACATGGCGCGACGCTGCATGTGCATCTGGTGTCGCCCGATGATCACCGGGTGGTGGATCGCTGGACCGTGCCTCTGGAGGATACGAGCGCGGGCTGGACGATGTTCTGCCTGACGGCGCCGATCGTGGGGCCGACGCATGGGCTGGAAGTGCGGCTCGATGTCGAATGCGACGAGGATGTGCATGTGGCGCTATCACTGGGCGCAGGCCAGACCGTGGCTCCGTTCCGGGCGCGCAACCCGGTGCTGCAGGTGGATGCCTCGCCGCGCGGATTGGCGATGCGGGTGTGGTGTGGCGATGCGCATGGCTCGTTCGGGCGGCATGGCAATGCGCTGGTGGCCGACGGTCGCCGTTCGGGCGCCGACGGGCTGGTGGATGTGCCGCTGTCGCCGGGGCTGATCGCGCAGGTGCAGCATGTCGATGCCGAGCCGGCGGTCGGCGATTTCAAGGCGGTGAGCTGGGTGCCCTACCGGGTGGCGGTGGCCTGTCATCCGCCCGCGCATGGCTTCACCCTGGCCTGCCTGCCGCTGCCATCGGGCATGGCGATCCGGGGGATCGGGCTCGATGTGGAAGTGGGCAACCCGAAGTCGAGGACCGTCGAATTTGCCATGGTGGTGGCAAGCGATGCGGAGCGGGCGAAGACCTTGCTTGAGGGAACGGCGACGACGGGGGCGGAGGAGAGTTTTTCCGGCTGGGTAGCGGCCGATTTCGATGCCGGCTCGAGCCTTCTGGTGCAGCAGGCGCGGCCTTTCCCGCGCGGGAGCCGGGTGTATCTGGCGACCCGCATGCTGGTGGCGGGCAACAGGGATTATGCCTGGGCCCGTTTCCGTCGCATTGCGCTCAAGGTTCATCTGTGACCGTCCGCCCCGCCCTTGCCTGCATGGCAGCCTGGGTGGCCATGCTGATCCCCGCCGGGGCCGACGACGTGCTCGTCGGCGTGGGCATCACCAATATTTCCTGGCAGCAGGCGCCGGCGATATCGAGCACGCTCGACGCCATCAGCGAGGCGCGGTTCGAGGCGGTGCGGATCGCCTGGAAGGGTTCCATTGAGCGCAGCCAGATCGCGTTGCGTGACGCTTCGACCAAGGGGCTGGAAACCTTGATCGTGCTGCCGTTGACGGATGGGCCGACCTCGGAGCCAGAGGCGTTGGCGCGGCAGGCATCGGGCGACTTCTTTGCAGTGCATGGCCTGTCGCGGCTCGACCTCACGCGGCTGGAAGCACAGGTCGACGACATGCTCGATTTCGTCGTCGCCGAGGACATTGCCGTGGCGGGGATTGAGCTGGGCAATGAGCTCAACTGGTCGGGCTTCAACGGCGACCTGCCGCTGGCACCGAGCGGTGCGTGGATCGAGGCAATGAGCCAGCTCGATGCACCCACGCAGCAGGCTTTCGCGCGTGGCGTGGATCGCTATGTGGAAGCCATTCGGCTCGTCGAGGCGGCGCTGCGCGCGCGCGACATGGATGTGCCGGTGGTGCTAGGGGCGATGGCCGATATCGATGGCCAGTTCGTGCGGCAAAGCGGCGGCATGCTGGTGGCGCCTGACATCGTCGTCGCCATGCTGGAGGCGCGCGGGGCGTTGGCGCTGACCGATGCCGTGGCGGTGCATCTCTATGCGCCGCTGCGACTTGATGTCGAGACCGACGCGCGGGCCGGGATGCTCGGGCAAGTGCTGGATGATTGCGGCACGCCGGCACTGGGCGGGCAGCCGTGCTGGATCACCGAATATGGCATTGCCCAGTGGCAGGATGCCTGTGACGTCAGTGACGAGGCGCGGCGCGACGCTATTGCGGCGCTCAATCAATATCTGTCGCAGCCGGGCAGCGCCGCGCGCGTGCCGGCGACCTTCTTTTACGACTGGTCCGATAGCGCCCATTTCAGCCTGGTGCGCTGTGGCCGGCTCAGCACGCTGGCACAGGACGTGACCGGCGGGATCAACCCATCATGAAGACTGTTTCACCTCGCAGGCTTTTCAACGGAGATCGTTGCTCATGCGCACATTGAACCTTTCCGTCATCGGCGGCTCCAATACGCTGATGAACCCGGGTTACTTCCCGCAAATGCTGGCCAAGGCCGAGCAACGGGGCACCAATGTCAATGTGATTGCCAACCTGGCCATCGGCGGCACGACCAGCGCTGCCGGGCTCTACCAGCTCAAGACCACTGACGTGCTGGAAAAGAGCGACGTGCTGCTGGTGGCCACGACGATCAATGACAACTGGATCTATGGCAATGAGCGCCGGCCGTTCCGCCACTGGGCCCGGCTCTACGAGGGCATCATCCGCTATGCGCTGATGCGCAATCCAAAGCTGGTGATCTGCTCGGTGATCCTGGGCACCAATAATGGCACCTATCTCGAAGCCGTGCCGTCCATCGAGGCCGGCATCTACTATCTGTCGTCCTGGTATGGCGTTGATGTTATCGACGTCAATCGGCACCTGCTGACCCATTATGGTCGCGCCGTGGTGCAAACCCCCGATTTTTACCTCGACGAGGGGCACTACCAGCGGCCGATCGCCACTTCCATCGTGGCCGAGATCGTGACCGAGCAGGTGCTGGCCGCCGTGGCGCGCGGGCCGCGTACGGCCGCCATGCCGCCGGCGGTGGATGCCAAGAATTTTGCGCATGTCTCGACGATTTCGGCCGGGACGCTGCGCGACATCTCCGGCGTGCCGCTGGTGCCCTACAAGAGCCGGCTGTTCGAGGCCGAGGCGTTCGAGATGGGAACGCGGGAGATGTCATTCCGCATCGAGGGCGGCAAGCTGGCTGGCATCATGTATGCCTGCGAGCCGCGCACCGGGGTGATGAGCGTCACCTATAATGACAAGCCGATCAATGTGGCGACGCAGAAGTCAGGAGTGCAGAGCGGACAATTCTGCTTCCTGACGTCGATGATGCTGGGTGACTTCATCTATGGCGATATTCTCGATGAGGACCAGTCGGGCACCTATCGGATGAAGCTGCATGGCGGCCCGGCGCCTGACGACCTCAAAATCCCGGCGAGCTGCCAGCCCCACCCCGGCGAGGACAGCGGCAGCAGCTTTGCGATCCTGGGGATCATGCATTCGGGCGTGATGCATGACCTCAGCATCAAGGATCTTGCCCAGGCCGAACCGACCGAGAAACTCGAAGCCGAGCGGAGCGCCGCATGAGCAACCTGGCCCTGCTCCCATCGCAGCCTCAAGCCACGCCAGCCGAACCCGCTTTCGATCCCGCAGCGCCTGTATTGATCGCCGTCGATATCAATGACGATGCGCGCCGCCCGCCAAAACACAATTTGCTGGTGCTGGAAGATTTCCAGGCCGGACTACCGGTGTTTTCCGTCGCTGGTGAAAAGCGACCGATCATCCTGCATGCCCCGCCGATGCTGCTGTCGGCGGTTTTGACCAGCCTGCCGACGAGCCCTCTGGTGCGCAAGCTGCTCGCCTGGCTGGAGACGGTGGGCGCTTGGCGCGTGCCGCTGCTCGACTGGCGCCGGGGTACCGAAGTCGCAGCGCTGCGCCAGATTACCGAAGAGCTGGGCCGGCAGGCGCGGCTTGGCATGCAGCGGCAGCGGCAGGTCGCGGCGGAAGTGACGCGCATGCGAGCGATCAATGCCGAATTGCAGCACCATTTTCTCGTGGCTGAAAGCAGCCTGCTGCGCAGCGGCGCCATGCCGCTCGACATTGCCTTCAGCAACGAGCCGATGACCGAGCCCGTACACGTGATGTCGCTAAGTGACGTGGAAGCGGGCGCGGCGCAGATCCTGCCGGTGCAGAGCAATGGCGTCAGCGCAGTGGGCATTCATCTCGCCCAGACCAGCGAAACGGTTTCGGGGAGCCTGGTGGCGCAGCTCACCTCGCTCGAGGACGGCCGCCTCATCGAGCGCTGGAGCATCCGGGCGACGGACCTCGTGCCAGGCTGGAACGTGCTGGCACTCAGCCGCGCCATTTCGGGCCAGAGCCGCACGCTGGAGCTGCGCCTGTCGCGGCTTGCCCCTGACGATCGCCTGCCGCCGATATCGCTGGGTAGCGGCCAGCCGATCCTCAGCTTCCAGATCCGCGATGTCGCCTCGGGCACGCCCATGCTGCGCAACAGCATGGCGCTGCAGGTGTGGCGGGGCCTGCCCGGCGCCGTGCTGCCGGGCTGGTTCAAGGCGCATCAGCCGCGACGGAACAAGGGCCGGCAGGCCGGCTATGTCGATATCCCCCTGCCCCCGGCAGACCTGACGCAGGTGGAGCATGCCAATCCCGAGCAGGTCAGTTTCGACTTCCCCGGCGTGGTGGGACCACTTGGTGAGCGCGCCATCCTCTGCCATGCGCCTGTGCATGGGGTGACGCTGGCGCGGCTGCCAACCCTGGTGCCGCAGGGTGCGATCCGCTTTGCGGCCTCGGCCTTTATCGACAACCAGCAGTCGCGCGACGTCGACTTTGCGCTGATCCTTGCCGCGGACACGGCGCAGGCCCTGGCGCTGGCCGAGGGCACGGCGACGCCTGAGCCGCACGAGGCCTTTTCGGGCTGGACGCAGGTTCACAACCGACAGGTCCGGCGGCTGTCGGCCTTCCGCGAAGACAGTTCAGGCGATGCCCTGTTCTTTGTGGCGACGCGGATGACAAGGCAGGGCGAAAACAGTTTTGCCCGCTCCCGTTTCAAGGATCTCAGCGTGATGGTGCAGGCATGAAGAACGATCTCGTCGACCATCTCGAAGACGCCGCTGCCGATCCGCGCCGCGACCCGGCCGTGGTGGTCATCATCCCGGTGTTCAAGCATTCGGGCCTGCTGGCCGAGGCCGTGGAAGCGGTGCTGGCGCAAAAGGCGCCCTTCCCGATCGCCACGGTGATCGTCGACGATGGCTGCCCCTTCCCCGAGACGGCCGAGATTGGCCAGGCCTATGCCATGGCTCATCCCAATGTGTTTTACGTCCGCAAGCCCAATGGCGGGCTGAGTTCGGCGCGCAATTATGGCATCGATTTTGCGCTGCGCAATTTCCCGGGCTTCGAGGCGATCTATCTGCTCGACGCGGACAATCGCATCACGCCCAATGCGCTGGCGACGCTCTTCGCCTTCCTCAAGGAGCGCGGCGACATCGACTGGGTCTATCCCAATATCGACAAGTTCGGCATTGCCTGGAGCGGCAATTACACCACCGACTATTCCCGCCTGCTGCACCTGACCTTCGACAATATCTGCGAGGCGGGGAGCCTGGTGTCGCGGCGGCTGGTGGCCTCAGGCGTGCGTTTCGACGAGACCATGAAGGCCGGCTTCGAGGATTGGGATTTCTGGCTGCAGGCGATCGGCAAGGGTTTCAGGGGCGCCAACCACCCCTATTTCGGCTTTGAATATCGTCAGCGTGCCGAGAGCATGCTGCGCGATTCCAACCGCACCCGCGAAAACATCCTCTCCTATATCCGGCAGAAGCATAAGGCGCTGTTCGAGACCGACTATCTGCTGGCGGCCGAGCATGACGAGGCGCCGCGCTATGCCCATGTCGGGGTCGGCACCTATCTCGTGGAAGCCTTCACCGATCCGCAGGCGCCGCATCGCGCCGACAAGCTGGATGAATTCGTCCGCCGCTTCTGGGCGGCCCGCAACGAGCCGGACAGTTTCGGCACGCCGCCATTCCTGTTGTGGATGAGCGACCTGCATCGCCAGGCGCTGGCGCGGTTGGGGCTGGTGCACAATATGCTCTGGCTGGGCGAGCGCCTGTCGGAACAGTATAATTTCGTCGCCATCCGCTTCGAGACCTCCAATGCCAAGTTCGAGGTCTCGGTGAAGCCGGTCACGACCGATGCGCCACTCAAGGGCAAGCTGGTCGGCTGGATGACTTCGCAGTCGATCGTCACGGCCTGTGTCGATGACAAATCCGACGACTGGGCGCGCACGCTGCGCAATGGCGTGCCGTCGCCAACGGTGGTGGAGCTGGTGATCAAGGCGCCGTTCAGCCTGGTCGAAACCCAGGGGACGCTGCTGTCGCCGACCAATGCGCTTCTGGCCACGCTCGGCGCCTTGCGCGATTCCGACTATCACACGCAGCGTCAGCCGCAGCGCTGGAACTGGCGCCAGCCCTATCTGCCCAATCGCAGCCGGTACTTTGAACTGTTGCGCCAGGCGCTGAGCGCCGGTGCGATCATGCCGCGCCTGCCCAGCGGGGAAAAGAAGCTGCGCATCGGCATGCTGCTGCCGGTCGCCAGCTTCGGCGGGGTGGAAAAGGTCGCCTTTGCCATGGCGCGGGTGCTGAAAGCGCGCGGCTGCGAGGTGCATCTCTTCGTGCTGGGCAAGCCGATCTACGAGCGGCACAAGGAAAATGACGGGCTGTTTGCCTCGATCAATTTCCTCGCCGCCGATTATCCCATCTGGGGCGGCGCGCATACGTTTGCCGGCCATGAGCTGCTGATGGAAGGCGACCACAATGCCATGGCGCCGGACCTGATGGGCCTGCTGTCGGGGCTCGATGTGGTCATCAACAACCAGGTCGCCTCGGTCAATGCCGTGCTCGGCAGCCTGCGTCGACGCGGCGTCAAGATCATCAACTATATCCATGTGCTTGACCGTACGGCGCAAGGGCGGCATGCCGGCCACCCCTATCTCGCGCTGGCCTTCGAGCATGTCTATGACCGGATCCTGACCTGTTCGGACGAGATGGTGGAATGGCTGCACAGCATGGGCGTGCCGCAGCCCAAGCTGACGCGGATCGACAATGCGCCCAGCTATGCGCTGGCGCCATCCGAACGCGACAAGGTGCTGGAGGCGCGTCGCCAGCCCCAGGAAGAGCGGCCGCTGCGGGCGCTGTTCCTGGGGCGCTTCGACTCGCAGAAGGGCATCGAGCGGCTGCATGCCGTGGTGCGCCACACCAAGCGGCTGGGCGCCGGGATCGACTGGCGCATCGTCGGGCGCGATGTGCTCGACGCCGATGCCGGGATTTCCTGGCAGGCGCGGTTCAAGGAGACCGGCGCGCCCGTGCTGCCGCCGCTCTATGCCGCGGCGGATCTGACCAAGGCTTTCGCCTGGGCCGACGTGGTGCTGCTGCCGTCACGCTGGGAAGGCGCGCCGCTGACCATTCTCGAAGCACAGCGGCTCGGCTGCGTGCCTATCGCCACCGATGTCGGGGCGGTCAACGAGCTGATCGAGCATGGCAAGGATGGGTTGGTCATTCCGCATGAGAATGATGGTGGGGTGATCGACGGCTTTACCCAGTCGCTGATGGCGCTGGCGAAGGACCGTGACGAGTTGACCCGGCTGTCGGACGGCGCGGCGGTGCGGGCGGCGTCGCTGGACTGGGATATCTCGGCCCAGCCGCTTTATGCGGCGCTGGCCGAGTGGTTTCCGGGCAAACTCGACTGGCGGCCGAAGCCGGCGCGCCGGCTGATCAGTATCCGCTCGGATGTGGTGGGGCGTGGGGTCAGGGAACTGGCCGGGTAGTGCCGGCTCAGACGGCCTGGGCAGGGGCCATGCGCCCCTGCAGCAGGGACTGATAGAGCCGGCGGTGCCAATGAGCGATGGTGGCGGCATCGGTTGGCGGCACCACGCCGGCACGCATGCTGGCCCAGAGCGAGGGATCGGCAGCGCGCATGAGGGTTTCGGCGAGTGCCGCGCTGTCGCCGGCGGTGAAGGTCAGGCCATTGCGGCCATGGGCGACCTTTTCGGCCATGCCGCCGATAGCGCTGGCGATGACCGGCAGGCCCTGGCTGAAGGCCTCCTGGATGACCAGTGGCGAATTTTCCCACCAGATTGATGGCACGACGACCCAGTCAGCCCGGCGCATGAGCGCCGGCAGCGTGACGCTATCATAGGCGCCGTGCAGGGTGACGCGGGCGCCGGCTCTGTCGATCAGCGCGGCGATCTTGTTCTGGAAGTCGGCAGGCTGCAGTTCGAGATGGGCGCCGTGAATGTCAAGCGTGCTGCCCTGCCAGTCCGCGTCGGACAGGCTCGCGACGGCTTCGAGCAGGACATCGATCCCCTTGAACGGTGTCATCTGGCCGAAGAAGGCGAAGCGGCCACGCTTTCCGGGGCGACTGTCACGGCGCGTTTGGACCGGAGCCGGCAGCGGCACGGCGTTTTCGATGGTGATGATGCGCGAGGCCGGCACGCCCCACTCCACATAGCGTTGCGCGAGGAAGGCGCTGGGGGCGATGAAGCCGTCGAGCAGCGACAGCATGGCGCGCAGAGCGCGTTCGCGGCGGAGGAAACGGGCTGCGGTGATTTCGGGGAAACAGCTGGCGCAGTCGCTGGCGCTGGACCGCTCGCAGGCCGTGCCGTCGGTCTTCATCATCTGGCCGCGGTTGTGGCAGATGGCGATGAACTCATGCAGCGTCAAAAGGATGGTCGCGTCCGGAAAGCGCTGGCGCAGTCCGAAGAGCGCATCGGCGCCAATGCCGAGGATATGGTGCAGGTGGATGACCTGCGGCTGGAAGGCGGTGAGCTGGGTGAGCAGGTGGTCAAGCTGGCCTGGCTCCCGCTGCAGGAGGGTCAGTCCGTCGAGCCGACCCGTGGCAAAGAGTTCCCCTCCGATACCGGGGTGGGTCGGTGGCGCTGCGGCCAGATGCAAAGCCTCGACACCATCCAGTTCTGCCAGCGCAGTGTGCAGGGTCAGCGCTGCGATTTCGGCACCACCGGGCGATAGCGCGGGATGGCCATGGGAGATGGTGGCAACCCGCATCGCCCCGGTCATGCGCGGTCCGCCCGGATCTTGGCTGCAGCCGCGTCGGCGCGGCGCAGCAGGCTGGCGGATGGATGGGTGGCGCTGCCATTGAGCATGTCGACATCGAGCGCATCGACGCGCTGCAGGCGCTGTTCCAGCGCCGCAAGCCAGGCGCGGGATTTGCTGGTGCGGTCGAGGAAGGTGCCAAGACTGTCAAAAGCATCGAGCAGAGTGTCGCGCGAGGCGAGGCAGCAATCGGCGCCGGGGTGGAGGCGGGCGCGTTCGCGCTGGCTCGATTGGGGGCCGAAGCTGGCGTGGTCGAACTGGTTGGGGACCAGCACGGATGGCCTTATCGGATGGGCGGCGGTGAGAAGCGCCAGCCAATCCATGGCATCGGGCACGATATCGCAGGCGAGCAGGCACAGGCGCTCGGCTTGCGCCGCCAGCACGCCCAGCGCCAGGGCATCGACATGGTCGGCGATGGCCTCGCCAAAGACCAGCGTCACCCTGAGGCCGAAGAAGTCAGAGCGTTGCAGGATGTCGCGCTCGCTGGCGGCCAGTTCCATGGCCGGTGCGGCGATGATGATGGGCGTGTTGCGCGAAAGCGGTTCGGCGGCCAGAGTTGCCAGATGGGTGGCGACGTCATGGGCATCGCCATGGCAACCGATAACCAGAGCGAGCGGCGCGTCGCGGTCCAGGCCTTTCCGATTTCGGCGCAGGATAACTGGGCTGGCCGGCTCGAGCCTGGCCAATACCGGCGCGACGAGCTTTTCCGCCACATCCATCGAAGATGGCAGTTCCGGATCGATGCCGTTGAGCAGGCCGGTGAGCAGGACGCGGGCATTGCCGCGGCGCGGATCGAGCGGCGCGTGCAGATTGCCCGAGGCGGTCACCAGCGTCAGATGGGGATCATCGATGGTGTCGAGGCCCGAGACCAGCGCGGTGAAGCCGCAGTGATCGCCGCTGCCGGCATAAAGCGCGAAGCGCGGTTCCAGGCTGATGCTGGCCAGAACGTCGGCGCGGCGACGGACCAACCAGTCCTGGCTGATCGGCAGAGCCTCGGTTCCCGCCGAGAGCTCTACCTGGCGGACGAGGCCTTCCGGATCGAAGAGCCAGCCGCTGACCAGCATGGCGCCGCCGTCGAGCGCCACGCAATCATCCACGCCCAGCCGGATCGGCAGCGGCGACGTGGCTATACTGTCTGTGCCGTCATAGCGCGACGCTGCCTCGGCCAGAGGCGCGCTGTCGTGCTGCGGGCGGGGCCGCGTGGCGCGCAAGCGGGCGCTGGCCTGCCGCTCGTCGAGCAGCAGGCGCTGTTTATAAAGACCAAGGCCGGTGCCGGCGCTGAGCTGGATGGCGAGCACCGCTTCGGCAAGGATCGGCGCATCGAGTTCGAGCAGGCCGGCAAAGCCGGTGTCGGGACCGACGTCAGGGCGGTCCGACCAGGCGGCGAACCAGCGGGCTTCCACAGCGCGGTCAGCGGTGACGACCAGAATGATCGCCCCCTGCCCCGCCTGCTCTTTCGCCCAGCCGCCGACGAAGAGTTCGGTGGCGCCGAGCTGGCCGATGGACTCGATCAGTCCGACCATGGCCGGGGCAGAGGGGCGGCTGTGGAGCGGGGTGGCACCGGCCATGATGCTATTTGAGGAACATGACGAGGACGGCGCCGGTGACGAAGCCCAGCATGGTGGCCAGCATGATGACCAGCGGCTTGACCTCGCTGCTGCCCACTTTCTGCAAGGTTTTGAGGCTCCGATCGAAGCCACCCAGGGTGACATCAAAGCGCGACAGGAACACTTCCAGCGAGGTGACGCGGGTGGCGAGGTCGGATTGCGCCGATGCCACCTGGCTGACGGCGAGGCCGATCTGCCCCTCCTCTCCCGCCAGGGCATCGATGCGGGTGGTCATCTCGCGCTGGCCGAACTGGGTCTGGCGCTGGGCGGCGATCAGCAGTTCCATGCGCTCCAGCACGCGGGCCAGAGGCACGGCAACGGCGGCCTCGGCGGCGCGTTCGTCGCTGCTGGGAATGCGCAGGGTGATCGCCTCGGCATCGGACGCCACAGCGCGGATCGAAAGACGCTGCAAAAGGTCCGGCAAGTTGTCGTCGACCTGGATGTCGAAGGCGTAGGAGCCGTCGCCGATGCCGTTGCGGCGCAGGTCGACGCGGGCGCGATCGGCCGTTGCCGTGGCGATGACGCGACCATCATAGATGGCCTCGATGGTCAGCCGTTCAGTGGGGCGTTCGGCGTGCCAGGCCCAGCCGAAGACATGGCCGGCATCGATGGCGTCGACGCGCCCCTGCATGCGCTGCAGGACGGGCGTGGTTGCGGTGGTTGGCGTCGGCGCCACTATGGCTTCGCTCATCATGCGACCTCGTAAAGCATGGGACGATTGGCGGCGAAGAGCGCGAGATGCTCGGCGGCGCAGTCGTCGATGGTGCGTTGCTTGGGAATGGCGGCGGCGAGCCTCGTGTGCAGGCCCGGCTCCTCGATGGCGCGGCGCATGACGCGGGCCAGGTCGATGGGATCATTGGGCTGAGCATGGAGGCCCGTGACTTCATGATGGACCATTTCCGCCATGCCGCCAATGCCGCTGGTGATCACCGGGCGGCGATGCTGGAAGGCTTCCTGAATCACCAGAGGGGCATTTTCCCACCAGATCGAGGGTACGATGGCCCAGTGCACCGCTGCCATCAGCGCGGGAATGCGATCGCGGCCATAGGGGCCGATGCGGACAAGATTGCCGCCGAGATCTTCCGACAAGCGGTCAAGTTTTTCTGTGAAGGCGGGGCTTTGATATGGGGCACCACCGTGGACGCGGAGTTCGAAATCGAGGCCGCTGTCGCGCAGGATCTTTGCCGCCTCAAGCAGGCCATCGACGCCCTTGAAGGGGTTGAGATTGCCGAAATAGCCAAATGTCGTGCGGACGCGGTTGAGCAGCGTGGGCGCCTCGGCCACTGCCGGGCGGGCATTGTGCAGCACGGTGATGCGATCGGGCGGCAGGCCCCATTCGACATAGCGGTCGCGCAGGAACTGGCTGGGTGCGATGAAGCGATCCACGGCCTTGAGCAGGGTTTTGAGGTTCCGCTCGCGCAGCAGGAAGCGGTCTGCGCCGATATCAGGGAAACAGGCATTGCAGGCCGAAGGGCTGGCCGTGGTGCAATGCTCGTTGGTGCGGTTGCGCAGCATCAACCCGTCGCGATGGCAGATCGGGTAGTAGTCGTGCAGCGTCAGGACGATCTCGGCCTTGGGCAGGACGCGGCGCGCCACGAACGGCAGTTCAGCGCCGGCCAGCAGCAGGTGGTGCAGATGCACGACGTCGGGACGGTAGTCGGCCAGCAGCCGCGCCATGTCCTGCATGGTGCCATAGCTGTCGGTCTGGCTCATGTAGAAGCGGTCGAAATGGCCCGCCCAGAGCACGACCTCGTCACCCGAAGGGCCTATGGTCTGAAAGCTGGTGCCCGGGCGCTGCTTGCGGTGCAGATCATTGGTGGCGGCCACAAACAGCGCTTCGGCGCCCTGGCGCTTGTAGGCATGGAACAGGTCGTGGGCGAAGATTTCAGTGCCGCCGGGATGGAGCGCGGGATGGTTGTGGGCGAGGACGAGCACGCGCATCAGCTGGCCTTTCCTGGCTTGGTGGCAACCAGAATGTCCTGAAAATGGGCCGCCGGCGTGCCGCGCCAATGGCCGAGACTTGTGGTCTCCACCTGGAGCCCTGCCGCCACCAGCACCTGTTTCAGCCAGTTATCGTCATACGCGACAGCGCCAAAGGATGGCGCCGATGCATCGACATACCAGTCGGGGCCCGTTTCGGTGCGAGCGAAAGGATAGGGCCGGTCGGGGCGCGTCGCCGCCATGGCCACGTCATCCATGATGAAGCTCGTCACCATGAAGCGCCCGCCGGGCGCCAGCACACGCGCTACTTCGCGGGCATAGACTTCCACTTCATTGGGCGGCAAATGCGTCACCACCGAGACCATGAAGGCAAAGTCCACGCTGTTGTCGCCGACCGGCAGGATCAGCGATTCCCCGCGCAGCAGTCCGTTGGGATTGTAGATGTCATGGGCGATGTCGAGGTGGCGGAAGCGGAAGTTGGGATAGGCCGGAGTGATGGCGCGCTGCGACCAGGCAATCCCCTCGCGCACGGGGTCGAGGCCGAGATAGCTGGCTTCGGAGTTGAGATATTGCGTCAGCGGGACGGCGAGACGGCCGAGGCCGCTACCGATATCGAGTACGCGATGCTGGGGCAGCACGCCGCCGATGATCACGAGATGGGCGAGGAATTCGGCACCGATGGCGCGGAAGTCGCCGTCGCCGACAAAGACGCTGTCCGGTTCGGGCGCCGGCAGGAAGCGGTTGTTCTGCACCGAACGGACGAGCCATTCGAGTTCGAGGGCACTGATGGTGGCGGCCTCGCTGGATGCGCGGGTGGGAAAGGCCAGGGCCGTCATGCAACTCTCCTCGGTTGAGCGGCGGGCGTGACGGCCTCGGCCATCAGTTCGGCCATGGCGTCGCTCCAGCGCTGTTCATGCAGCCAGGAATTGTATTGGCTGGCGACGCCCTGCATGTAGTCGCTGCTGCTGGAGATCGAGCGGCGCTCAAGGTGATAAAGCTCGGCCGAGGGGACATAGGCGATCTCGAAGCCCGCCGCGCGGATTTTTAGGCAGAGGTCGCTGTCCTCGTAATCGCCGATGACATAGTCCTCGGTGAAGCCGCCGACTTTTTCGAAAATGTCGCGGCGGGTGACCACGCAGGCGCCGGTGACACCGGGCACGAGGCGTTCCTCGCCGGCAGGGCGATAGTGGCGCGGCATGCCCTTGTAATAGTGGTGGTTGAGCCAGCGGCCCCGATGGTCGCGGTGGAAATAGAGCCCGGCATGCTGGATGGAATCGTCCTCGAACAGCAGCTTCGGACCGACTGCGCCAATGCTGGGATCATTGAGGCGGCGGATCAGTTCGCCGACCCAGCCGTTTTCGGTGGGGATGACGTCGGAGTTGAGCAGGACCAATGCTGCGCCGCGGGCATGGGCGGCACCGCGATTGTTGGCGATGGCATAGCCGCCATTGCGCGGCATGACGGCCAGCGTCATGGGCATGCCATAGACCAGGTGCAGGCCGGTCAGCATGTGTTCCACCACAGCGGCCTGCTCGGGGGAATCGAGTACGAAGATGACTTCGCAGCGATAGGCGATCTGCGGATCGGAGGCGAAGGCCGCGATCTGGAAGGGCAGGAATTCGAGCACCTTGTAGAGCGGAATGATGATGGAGACGAGCGGATCGTCGACCGGGGCGCCGAACTGCCTGATTTCGGCGGCGCCGACGGTTGCCTTGGCCGCATCCTGGAATTCAGTGATGATGGGAGCCAGACAGGTGCTGATGATATGGTCGTTGAGCGCCTGCGGCAGCACCGAGCGCAGCGCCGCAGCGCGGGCGGCAGGCCAGTCAAGCTGCTGCACGGCCGGCGTCAGCAGGTGGCGCACGCCGGACTTGAGCCGCATCAGGAAGCGCGGCTGCAGCAGCGGCCCGGTGACAGCGGGGACAAAACCCAAAAGGCCCGTCGCCGCCGTCGGCTTGCCCTCGGCATTGGCGATCTGGCCGGGAAAGGTGACCGTCACCGCATCGAGGCTGATCGGGGTGTCATTGGGTCCCAGCACATCGAAGCCTTCGATGAAGTCGGACGGGTCGCGATACCAGCCGCTGAACAGCATGCCGCTCTTGCCGGCGAGGGCCAGCTCGATCTGGGCGCCCGGCAGCATGGGGCCGCCATTGACTGCGGCAGGCTTGAGCGGGCAGCGCAGCTGGAATTCCACCGAGGCTGCGCGGGCTGCGGGCGAATGGGCGTTGAGCAAGGCGATGCATTCCTCGCGCAGGCCGGGCTCGCGATGGCCCTGCTTGCGCCACCAGGCCTCGGCCGACGGCGCGGCCGCGCTGCTCCAGCGCCGCAGCAGCATGCCCTTGGTGCCGCGGAGGACAAGAAGCCCCTCGCCAGCCTCGGGCGTGTCGACAAAAAACCGGCGCGTGTTGGCGCGATCGCCCGTCGGTGTGGCGGCAAGCGATTTGAGCTTGAGCGGGATGATGGCGTCGCCATCGACGATATAGCCTGATTTGACCGGCCCGAACTGGCGCGGCACCTGGGTCTCGAAGACCAGGGCCCGGCCGGCGCCGAGCAGCGGCACCACGCGGGCGGCATCGCCCTCCGGAGCGGGCAGCAACCTGCGCAGCGTGGCGATGAAGCCCTTGTCGCGCTGCAGGTGGAAGAGATTTGGCCAGGCGCTGACCAGCGCATTGGCGAGCGACATGCGCCCGGCCGGGGTCAGGCCGTCAAAGATGGTGTCGCTGATCGGCTTGGCAGTTTCGCGACTATAGGCCACGGGCGTCGAGCCCAGCCCGCCGGCGGCCAGCATGAAAGTGGTGTCTTCGTCCGTACGGCGCAGGGCAAAGACGAGACGCGTGCCGCCGTCGGTCTGGGGCACGCGGAGGCCACTGAGGGGCGTGATCACTTCGCCAAAGGAGCCGGTCAGCGTGCTCTGGCCCTCGATGGGGACCGCAGGCGACCAGACAGCGAGCACGACGCGCGCGCTCAGCGAGACGAAACAAGGATCGGGGAATGCCACTGGTTGAGTCTCCGTACCGAAACTGCGCCATGCAATCGACGTGGAAGCGCCCGGAGGCGCTTCCTAGAAGTGTCAGGTAACCGAGAAGTAGGAATCTGGATCGTCCTGGATGTCCGACAGGCTCACGCCGCGCAGCAGAACGGTGTCGCCATTGCCCAGGTTGATCAGGGTGTTGTTGCCCACGGCGATCGCATTGGCAGCAACGTCGGCGGCCGTGGCAATGCCCGAGCCATTGATGTCGCCTTCGATCTGGAGCACGTCTTCACCAGCCTGGAAATCGATGATGACGTCATTGCCGCCACCGCTGCTGAAGACATAGATGTCCTGACCGGCACCGCCGGAAAGGATGTCGCCGCCGGCCCCGCCTTCGAGGATATCGTTGCCGATACCGCCAAGGAGCACGTCGCCGCCGTCACCGCCAGACAGGTAGTCATTGCCCTCGCCTCCGAGGAGAATGTCACTGCCCTTGCCGCCGAACAAAAGGTCGTCGCCAAAGGAGCCGTCCAGCAGGTCGTTACCTGCATCGCCCGACAGATAGTCATTGCCGAGACCGCCGAACAGGGCGTCGTCACCCTGCTCGCCGTAGATGATATCTTCGCCTGCTTCACCGAAGATCGTGTCGTTTCCTGCACCGCCGAAAACGAAATCATTGCCGCCGTGAGCGAGAATGATGTCGTTAAACTTGCTGCCCAAGAGCACGTCGTCGAAGGCACCGCCTTCCAATGTCGCCATAGCCGCTTCTCCTGTATGGGACTCTGTGTCTAGCTTCGGAATGCCAATGCGTAAAAATTAAGCAACATTGGCTATAGCAGGAAAGCTCAAGTATTCGTGATCTGCAATATAATCTTATTTAACGGAAACAATAACTTGGAGGTAATTTGCCGTTAACCAATGCAGTTTTCGCATAGATCGAAAGACTAAAAATTACTCTTCGTGGAACGACCGGGAAATACTGTCGGTTATTGGCGACAGGAAATAGTCTATTGCGCGCCTAGGCTTATTGAGGATCAGCAAGTCTGCCGGCATGCCGGGATAGAGTGCAATGTCCGGCGCGGCGGCGAGAGCGTCCTCCGACACAGTTGCACGCACCACATAGAAGGCCGTGGACGTCCGCTCATCGACGGATTGGTCGGCTGCAATATAGGAAAGGCTGCCATGCAAAGGTGCCGTTTGCCTCATGCTGTAGGAGGGTAGACGCACCTGAACGTCGGCGCCGACCCGCACCGCATCGATGTCGCGCGGGTCGATGCGGGCTTCGATGATGCGTTCATCAGCGTCGGGAATGATGTCCATGATGGGCTGGCCCGAGCCGATAACGGCGCCGGTGGTGGTGACCTGGATATTGGTGACGATGCCCGCGGCGGGTGAGACGATCTCGACACGGCGCAGCACGTCGGCGGCGGCGGTGACGGTTTCGTCGAGCCCGCTGAGCTCGATCCGGGCGGCCTGGATGGCGTCGGCAATATCGCTTTGCCAGGTGGTAACGGCGCGGGAGAGTTCAAGCTCGGCGCCGGCCTCGGACTGTTCGGCACGCGCCCTGGCGCCAGCCAGTTCGCCGGCATCGCCGACGAGGGCGCTGAGCTTGCCCTGCAGGTCGACCAGCTGAGTGCGGGTGGCGAGGCCATCATTGACCAGCGAACCGATGGCGGTGATCTGGCTGTCGATCAGCGCCTGTTGCTCGGCATTGGCCTGCAATTGCGCGGCGGCCGAACCGGCGTCGGCCTGATAGACGGCGACCTGCTTGCGATAGACGTCGAGGCTGCGCAGCTGGGTTTCCCGGCGCTGCTCGAACAGCAGGGTTTCATTGCGCTGGATGTCGCTGGCATAGGGCGTATCGCCACTCAGCAATTCATCGGGGAAGGTAATGGTTGGCGCGTCGATCTGTTCGGCGCGCAGCCGCGCCAGCCGCGCCAAAAGGCCAGTGCGGCGGGACTGCAATTCAAGCAGATTGGCCTGGGCCTGGGTATTTTCGAGGCGCAACAGGGGTTCACCGGCGGCGACGGCCTGGCCCTCGCTGACCAAAAGGTCGCGAAGAATGCCGCCCTCGAGATGGCTGACGGTCTTGCGGCGGGTGTCGACCACCACCGAGCCCGAGGCCACCGAGGCGCTGTCGAGCTGGACGGTATAGCCCCAGACGAGAAAGCCGCCGAAGCCGGCGAGAATGGCGAGGCTTCCGGCAAGCATGTTGTTGCGGAGCGATGGTACCCATTCCCGGGTCTGCCCACCCTCGAAATCCGTCGCTTCAGCGGTCATTTGCGGTTCCCGATCATGGCCACGCGGTCTTCGCCGATCCCGCCACCGATGATGGCGGAGATGGCTGCCGTCGGCCCGAGCTGCCAGCCCTGGTCCTTCTGCAGAAGCAGGAGCTTGTCGACCGACTGCAGGATGGCGGGGCGATGGGCGATGATGATGACGATGGCGCCATCGGCCTTGAGCTGGTCGATGACGCGCAGCAAGGCCTGTTCGCCCTCGGCGTCGAGATTGGCATTGGGCTCGTCCATGACGACGAGCCGTGGCTTGCCATAGACGGCGCGGGCGATGCCAATGCGCTGCTTCTGTCCGCCCGAAAGGGTCAGCCGCATGTCGCCGGTGGTGGTGTCATAGCCGAGCGGCAGCCGGCCGATCATTTCATGCACGCCACTCATGCGGGCCGCCCGGATGACTTCGGCCGGATCGCCTTCGCGCAGGCGCGAGATATTATCGAGGATGGTGCCCTCGATCAGCGACACCGATTGCGGCAGATAGCCGACGGCGGCGCCGAAGGAATTGCGCTCGGAAGTGAAGGCATTGTGCCCGCCGAGGAAAACGCCGCCCGAATTAGGCCGCAGCACGCCGACCAGCAGCCGGGCCAGCGTCGACTTGCCCGTGGCGGAAGGGCCGACGATGCCCAGCGCCTCGCCGGGCGAGAGGCTGAAATCGAGGCCCTTGAGCAGCGCCGTGGAACTGCCGGGCACGGCATAGGTCAGGCGTTCGACGACGAGATCGCCGGTCGGGGTGGGCACCGGATTGGTCTCGCGATCGACCGCCTCGCTGCCCAGCAGCGACTGGATGCGCGACCACGCGGCCGTGGCATTGTTCCACTGCCGCCAGTTTTCGATCATGGAATCGAAGGGCTGCAGCGTGCGGGCCATCAGGATGCTGGCGGCCATCATGGTGCCGGGGGTGATCAGGTGGTCGATGATCAGGATGGCGCCGACGCCGAGCGCTGCGACCTGCATGCCGTAGCGCACGACCTTGGAGGCGGCGGCGATCACCTTGTTGCGGCGCATGCCCATGTCGAACATGTGGTCGGCGTGGTTCTGCGACGACTGCCAGCGGCGGCCGAGATCGCGCATCATGCCCATGGCGTCGATGGCATCGGCCTGGCGCAGGCTGCCGCCGACCGAGGCCGCAACCTCGATCTGGGCCATGTTGGCATCCTTGAGCAGCGAGCGCGAGACGAGGTCGCCGATCAGATTGAGGGAAACGATCAGCACGGCGGAGACCAGCGAAATCAAGCCGTAGATGGGATGAAAGGCGGTCAGCGTCAGCATGAAGATGGGTGACCAGATGGCTTCCATCGGCGCGCCGGCGGCACCGGTGGCGAAGAAGCCGCGCAATTCGGAAAGGTCGCGCAGCGCCTGCGTCGCCCTGGACGAGCCCTCGCCCATCGAGGAGCGCAAGGAGCTTTCGATCAGCGGCAGGTTGAGCTGACGGACGAATTGGGCGCCCAGCGTCAGCATGCCGGTGCTGCGGATATATTCGAGGAAGCCGTAGAGCAGCAGGCCGCCGGCGACGAGGATGGTCAGCATGGTCAGCGTGTCGAGACTGCGGCTGTTGAGCACGCGATCATGCACCTGCAGCATGTAGAGCGGCACCAGCAACTGCAGTGCGTTGAGGAAGGCGCTCAGGATGCCGACATAGAGCAGGCCATGGAAGATCGACCTGCGTGCATGAGCAACCATCGACTGATGGCCGGAGGTATACTTGGGTCGACCCATACGACAGCCCTCGATCGTCACGCCGAACAGCTAAAATCCAATTCAACTTGCTTGGATTTAGCTACCCAATAGCAATGCGCCGAAAGTTATTTGGTAATTCAATATATAGACGTTCCAATTTTATGCATGCGCGGCGGTGCTGATTTGAACGACATGACGAACAACTTGGGATGAGCGATATCCTCTTCGTCCACCGCCATGGTCCGGGGCAGTTCGTGCATCTCGCTGGACATCTGGCAAAGCTCGGCAATCGGGTGACGCTGCTGTGCGAGACCTCGGATGTGGCGATCCCGGGCGTGCGGGTGATCAAGCACCGCTCCATCAATCCCAGCGAGTTCGACGGCACGGCGCCGGCCTATCAGCTGCGGCTCGGGCAAGAGGTCGCCAAGGTGCTAGACGCGCTGCGGCGTGCTGAAGGTGCGCCCGATGTCATCATGGGACATGGCGGTTGGGGGAGCCTGCTGTTTGCCAAGGACATCTTTCCCGACACGCCGCTCGTTGCCTATTGCGAATTCTTCTACAAGGCCAAGGGCGCCGATATCGGCTTTGATCCAGGCGTGCCGACGCGCTTTGCCGATATCGCCAAGCTCAAGGGGCGCAATTTCGCGCAATTGGCGACACTGCCCAGCGTGGATGCTGGCGTCAGCCCCACCCAGTGGCAGCGCAGCCTTTTTCCCAAGGCCGCGCAGGCCAATATCGGCGTGGTGCATGATGGCATCGACCTCGGCTTCTGCCGTCCCGATGCCAATGCCCGGTTCACCCTGCCCAATGGCAAGGTCATCGCTGCGGGCGAACGTGTCGTGACCTATGCCGCGCGCAATCTGGAGCCCTATCGCGGCTTTCCGCAGTTCATGCGCGCGGCGGCGGCGCTGTCGCGCATCGACCCGACGGTAACCTTTCTCGTCGCCGGCAGCGATGGGACGAGCTATGGGCCGGGCCCGGCACAGGGCGGATCGTGGCGCGATGTCATGATGAAAGAAACGGGAATGGATCCAAGCCGCGTGCATTTCCTCGGCACCCTGCCCCACGCCGCGCTGATCAAGCTGTTCCAGGTCTCGGCAGCGCATGTCTACCTGACCTATCCCTTTGTCCTCTCGTGGTCGATGCTCGAGGCCATGGCGTCGGGCGCGCTGATCATCGGGTCGCGCACCGCCCCGGTGGAGGAGTATGTGGAGCACGGACGTTCGGGCCTGCTGGTGCCGTTCTTCGAACGGGATGCGCTGGTCGGCGCCATGCGGCAGGCGCTGGACAATCCGGCCGCCATGGCGCCGCTGCGGCTGGGGGCGCGCAACACGATAGAAAAACGTGCGGGACTGGAGGACAGCTTGCGGCGGCAGGTCACTTCGCTTCGCCAGCTCGTGGGCCGGCGGCAGCTCGCGGTCTAGTCGAAGAAATCCGGTGGCGGCGCCGCCACCGTCTCAGACAGGGCCAGTACGCGGTCCACGGTTTCAGGGCGGCCCGAGGCATAGCGATCCCAGGTCGAGCCAGTGCGAATCAGTTTGGCAGGTGCGCCGCCGATGACGCTGAAGCGTGGGCAGGACCTGGTGACCAGCGAATGCGCCCCCACCACCGAGCCCAGGCCGATGCTGACATTCTTGCCAACCGTGGTGTTGCGACCCAGCCAGACATGGGGTTCGACCAGCACGCTGCCCGGCAGATTGACGCGCTGGCGGCTGGCTATGTCCATGACGGCGTGTTCGTCATGGGTCGAGATGTGGATGCCATTGGCGAACATGGCATCATCACCGATGAAGATGTGGCGCTGGTCGCCGGACAGCACGAAAGTCGCGCCATTCGTGGTGGACTTGGCGCCGACAAAAAGCGCGGCGCCGCTTCCCCAGATCTGGGCGCTCATCTGACCGGAATGGCCGACCTCGGCAATGCCGCCGGTCAGCACGACGGTCTGGTCGGTGCCCATGAGCCGAAGATCACCGCAAAGGGTCAGGTCGCGCCCCAGCACCACAATGGCACCCCGGGTGCGCGGCTTGGTGTGGATGCGCAGTGGCCGCGTCAGCACGGCGCCGGCTTCGAGCACCACGATATTGTTCTCGTCCCATGCGTCTGACTGTAGCGCGAGATTGTCCACCGCACCTGCGGCAATTTCGGCAAAGGAGAACCAGCGCGCATCGGCCAACTGCGGTGCGCTGTAGCCCGGCGTTCCGATCAGGGCGTGGCGATAGAGTGTCCTGGTCGGTTCTATGGCAATCCCGGAAGCGATCGCGGACATCGAGGGCTCCGTCCAGACATGCACCTCCCGACTATAAATTGACCGGACAGCGCCGATAGCCTTCACCGCCCGGATCATTAACGACCGGTTACGATGGCGAGACGCAGGCGACAGGCGGACCGCAGACTGCGCCCGCAAGATTGCCGCAACATTGCCCATTCCCTGCGGCGCGAGCGGCACAGCCATGCGATTGCCAACGGGTCCGGTGCGTGGCATGCAAACCGCATGAGAACCCTGTTGGTAGAAGATGAACCGGAGCTCGCGGCTATGGTCCGGACCGCGCTGGAGCGGCGCGGATTCGTGGTGGATCATGCGGAAACGCTGGAGGTGGCCGAAGAGGCCATCGTGCTCATCGAGCACGACGTGGTGCTGCTCGACCGGCAATTGACCGATGGTGATGGCATCGACCTTCTGGCGCTGATCCGCAAGCGCCGGCCCAGCCTTCCGGTGATCGTCATTTCGGCCATGGGACAGCCGCGCGACCGCGTCCAGGGCCTCGATCTCGGCGCCGACGACTATCTGGCCAAGCCCTTTCTGATCGAGGAGCTGATTGCGCGAATGCGCGCCGTGCTGCGCCGGCCGACGCAGATCCAGGTCGAACCACTGTCCTTTGGCAATGTGCGGTTCGACGTGACCGGGGGCGAGGTCAGCGTCGACGGCAGCCCGCTCGCCGTGCAACGGCGCGAGGGCCTTGCGCTCGAGGCGCTGATGCGGCGAGCGGGTCAAACGGTACGCCGGACCAGCCTCGAAGAGGCGATGTATGGCGCCGATGACGAGATCGCCTCCAACTCGCTCGATGCCATCATCTCCCGCCTGCGCCGGAAACTGGCGGATCGCGGGGCGACATTCGAAATCCATCCGGTCAGGGGCGTGGGCTATCTGCTGCGCGAATTGCCGTGAAGACGACTGGCCCCAAGAGCCTGTCGCGGCTGCTGACGCGGCGCATGCTGATCGTGCAGCTGATGACGCTGACAGCCTGCTCGGTGCTGGTGCTCATTCCGCTGTTCCTGCTGCCGATGCTGGTCGGCGTGCGCAATGTACGACCGCCGGACCCCAAGATCGTGCCCACTATCGTTGAATCGCTCGACTATCAGGCACGAGCGCCGCTCGCGCTGGTGCCCACGCCTGCGCTGCAGCGGATGGGAGCCGACTATCCCGACTTCTGGTTTCTCGTTCAGAGCACTGATGGCCAATCGGTCAGTTTCGGGGTGATGCCGGCCGAGGCGGCAAACCTGCGCCCGGTGCTGTCGCATTTGATCTCGCTCAACGTGATGCTGGAGAGCGACGAGACCAACAGCAACCTGACGGTGCGCACGTTCGAGCTGCCGGGCGGGCCGGTCAAGATCGCCTTTGCCGGCGGACCGACCTGGGGGCTGGGGCACCTCATCCCCATCATCAGCATCGCCATCATGCTGGCGATCTTCCTCTTCCTTGCCCTTTCCAGCATCATTGCCATACCCCGCTTCATCCGCCGTGAACTGATCGGGCTCAATGCGGCTTCGGATGCGGCGGCGACGATCGCTGCCGAACAGCGCGGCATCCGCATTCCCGACAGCGGACTGCCGACGGAAGTGCTCAGACTGGTGCTGGCGGTCAATGCGGCGCTGGAGCGGCTCGACGATGCCAACCAGCGGCGCGAGCGCTTTCTGGCGGATGCGGCCCATGAGCTGCGCACACCGGTTGCGGTGCTGATGGCCCGCATCGAGACGACCGAGCCCTTCGAGGGGCAACAAAAGCTTTTGGCCGATGTGACACGGCTGTCCGGACTGATGAACCACCTGCTCGACCTGCAGCGGCTGACGCTCAGCGAATTGCGCCTGTTCCCGGTCGACCTTGTGGCCATCGCGACCAATGTGGTGGCGGATCTGGCGCCGCTGGCGGTGGCGGCGGGCTATGAGATGGAGCTCGAGGTGCCGGACGCGCCGGTGATGGTCGAGGGCGACGCGGCGAGCCTTGAACGCGCTTTCTCCAATATCGCGCGCAATGCCATAGATCACGGCGGCAACCGGGGGCGCATCGTGCTGCGCGTCGAGACTGACCGCCGCGTCATCGTCAGTGATGACGGGCCCGGCATTCCGATTGGTGAACGCATCCGGATCTTTGAGCCCTTTCACCGCGTCAAGCCGTCGCGCGAGGGGGCGGGGTTGGGCCTGTCGCTGGTCGAGGGCATCGTGCGCCAGCATGGCGCCGCGATCAGTGTGGGCAGTTCTTCGAGCGGCGGCGCCCGGTTCGAGATCCGTTTCCTGCAGGAGACTGGCAATGTTGGCGCAACCTAGGCCCGTTAGGTCTGGGGTCAATGGAAACGGAGATCCCGATCATGAACGACGGGGAAAACACTCACATTGACGCTGCCGGATTGCGCGCACCGGACGTCGAACGGGCCCAGGAATTGCTGGCCCTGACAGGCGAAGCGTGGACCGGCCCGGTCGTTACCAGCCTCAAGGGGCGGACGGCGCGGTTCAATGTCTTGCGGAGCGAGGTTCCGGGCATAGCACAAAAGCAGCTGACGCGGACCTTGCGGCAACTCGAACGCGATGGCTTCGTCGAACGGACCGCTTACTATTCCATCCCACCCAGGGTGGAATATCAACTGACCGACTTGGGTGACGAACTGTTCGAGAGCATGGCGGCGATTGGCAGGCTGGCGGTGACGCGGCACAGCCAGATTGCGGCGGCGCGACAGCGGTTTGACCATGCGCTTTTCGAGAACCGGGCCATTGCGATGCCGGATGTGCAATTGCGCTGAATTTCACGACGGCTGCGGGCGCATGCAAGGCTCGCAGTCCACATGGTTGGCGGTGGCGGCACGACCTCCAAGACGCTGCGCCAACCGATCGACAGGGGTCGCCCACGAGGCGGCCCCTTTCTTTTTGCCTTTATTTCAGTCCCTCGGGGACAAGCAATGTTGCGGCAATCATCGGAGGGCAAAAACATCTGCAACGGCCCGCTTTGCGGCTGCAGCCAATCCGATTATCGGCGGCCTACATTACCAGGAGTTTCCATGTCAAAGAGTGTTTCCACAGCCAGCGTACTGGCCCTTATTCTGGTCGCTGGCGCCAGCTCGGCTGCCATGGCGGCTGACCTGCCGCTCGCCACCGCGCCGATTGCGCCCAGCTACAACAGCCTCGACGTGGCCATCGCTACCGATGACTGGACGGGCTTTTACGTCGGCGCCAGCATTGGCGGCGCCACGACAGATGATTTCGACGAGGCCAACAGCGCCTGGACCGGCGGCGTGCAGGCCGGCTATCTGCAGCAGTTCGGCACATTTGTGGTCGGCGGCGAGCTGTCCGCGTCGCTGTCGGACGATCTCTACTACCAGATCCAGCCTGGTGCGGGCCTGCAGGAAAGCTGGGCTATCGAGGCCAAGGGGCGCGCTGGTGTGGCGCTGGACCAGACGCTGATCTATGGCACGGCCGGCATCGCCTTATCCGAACTTGAAGCGGCCGGCGCCACCACTTCCGAGGCCGAAACCTATGCGGGCGCCGTGTTTGGTGCCGGCATCGAACAGGGCCTGGGCAATGGCTGGAGCCTGCGGGCGGAATATACCCAGACGCGCTACTGGGACGTGGACAGCACCATCGGCGGCATTGCCAGCACCGATGACCTGACCAAGCATGCCATCACCGCCGGCGTGAACTATCGGTTCTGATTTTTCCCGTTGACGACGAGAGGGGACGCCTGACCGGGGCGTCCCCTTTGCTATTGCATTAGGCAAGGTGCAGCCTTGTCCGGCTTGATCAACGACCTCCGTCTCGAGGCGAGACCGGCCCAACGGCCTTGAGGGCAATCAATGCGGGAACAGTTGGGCGCGCTGCGTCGTTGCCTGTCGATCTGGTGTCTTCCGCCAGGCGGGGGACCTGTGATGTCCAAAATACTGATTGTCGAAGATGACGTCGCAATGGCGTCCAGCCTCAAGGCCTTGCTGGAGGCGCGCGGGCACCGGGTCATCGGGCCGGCCATGGATTGCTCGTCGGCACTGGAGCTTTTATGGCGCGAGCCGCCGGACCTGGCCTTTGTCGATACACATCTCGGATCGGAAACCTGCGAGGTGGTGCTGGAAGAATGCGACCAGCAGATGGTGCCCGTCATCATTGCGGCGACCGAAGGAGATGGCCTGCCAGAATTCTGCGGGGTGCGGAGAAGGGTTTTCAAGCCGATGAGTGACAGCGCAGTCGATCGGGCCATGGTCGGATGACCGCATCACGCAATCTGGGCCCTGGATTAAACCTTGATAGTGCGGGCGCTGGGTCTGATGTGCCAGATGCGCTTTCTTCTCCCAGCCCTGCCGAGGTTGCCGACCGTGACGATCCATCAGCAAATCCACGAGACGCCATGACCTCTCCCGGTAGCGGCCTGAGTTTCCTGTCCGGGGGCGGAAACATGGGAGAGTTGATCCGGGCGTTCGACTGGGCATCCACGCCGCTCGGAGCGCCGAGCTCCTGGTCGGAGGGTTTGCGGACGCTGGTTCGGGTCATGCTGGCCTCGCAGCAACCGATGTTCATTGCCTGGGGTCCGGATCGGACCATGCTCTACAATGACGGCTATGCGCCAATGTGCACCAACCGGCACCCCTGGGCCCTGGGTCGGCCGTTTGCCGAGGTGTGGTCGGACATCATCGAGGATGTGGGCCCCATCATGGATGCGGCCTATAACGGCGTGCCGACCTATATGGATGACATCGAATTCCAGATGACCCGGCATGGCCAGGTGGTCGAGACGCATTTCTCCTTTGGCTATACCCCGGTGCATGACGAGCAGGATCAGGTCGTTGGCATGTTCTGCACGGCGCTCGAAATCACGTCCGACGTGCTGCATGGCAAACAGCGCAGCCGCGAACTGGACCGGATGCGGGAGTTGCTGGAGAAGGCGCCGAGCTTCATGGCCGTGCTGATGGGGCCGGACCATGTGTTCGAAATCACCAACTCCGCCTACAAGCAGCTCATCGGGCACCGCGATGTGGTGGGCAAGCCGATCCGCGAGGCCCTGCCCGACATCGAGGGCCAGGGGTTCTACGAGCTTCTCGACAAGGTCTACATGACCGGAGAGCCCTTCGTTGGCCGCGGCATCGAGATCGACCTGCAGCACAAGCCCGGCGGACCTATCGAGAAGGGCTACCTCAATTTCCTGTATCAACCGGTTCGCAACGAGCAGGGCGAGATCGTCGGGGTCTTTGTCGAGGGCAATGACGTCACCGACCTCAAATCCGCGGAACTGGCGCTGCGCGAGAGCGAGATCCGGGTGCGGCTGGCCCTGGCGGCCGCAGAAATGGGTGTCTGGCAGTGCCAGTTCATCGATGGACAGTTCGTCAACCTGCAGGGCGACGACCGGGCGATTTCGCTGCTGGGTGGCAAGCCGGGCGAGACGGCGAGCTTTGACGCCTTCGCCGATCGCATCCATCCCTATGACCGGGTTTTGCTCGAGCCCTCGGCCCGCGCGGCGCTTGACCCCAAGGGCGACGGCATTCTCGATATGGAATATCGGGTGCTGTCCCAGGGCGAGCGGCCGGAGCGCTGGGTCCATGCCCGGGCGCAGGTGCTGCCCTCCTCGATCGGCAAGCGCCTTATCGGCACGGTGCGCGACATCACACCCAAGAAGGAAGCCGAGCTGCGCCAGCAGATCCTCAATGCCGAGTTGCAGCACCGGATGAAGAACAGCCTCGCCATGGTCAATGCCATTGCTGCGCAGACCCTGCGCGGCGACGATATTGCGGACCGGCGTTCGACATTCGTTTCGCGCCTCGAGGCGCTCTCGCATGCCCAGGATATCCTGACCAGCAAGAGCTGGCAGGGGGCGCCGATCCAGTCGGTGGTGGAAAGCGCGCTGACGCCACATCTGTCGGGTGGCGAGCGTTTCGTGCTGGACGGGGTCAATCTCGACTTGTCTGCCAAGCAGGCGCTGTCCATTGCGCTGGCCATCCACGAACTGGCCACAAATGCCGCCAAATATGGTGCGCTGGCTTCGAGCATGGGGCGCGTGCATGTGCATTGGGGCTTCGAGCAGGGTGACACAGGCGAGAGCGAGTTCTGCTTTCGCTGGACCGAAAGCGGAGGACTGCCGGTCAAGCCACCGACCACCAAGGGCTTCGGCTCGCGCTTGATCACTCGCGTGCTGGCGGCCGATTTCGACGGTGAAGTCACTACAGATTACCGTCCGGAGGGTCTGGTTTGCGAATTGCGCGCGCCGGCGTCTGGCATCGTTCAGGCCATATTGGAGGATGGCGCGCCATGACAACCATTCTGGTCGTAGAAGACGAAAGCCTGATCCGCATGGCAATCGTTGATCATCTGGAGGAAAGCGGTTTCGACGTGGTCGAGGCCCGCGATGCCGATCAGGCCCTCAAGCTGCTCGCCGTCCGTGACGATATCCGGATCATCTTCACCGATGTCGACATGCCGGGCAGCATGGATGGCATCAGGCTGGCGCAGGCGGTACGGGACGGCTGGCCGCCGATCCGCATCTATGTCACCTCGGGCCTCTGGCGCCTCAACAGCGATGAACTGCCGGACGAGACAGTGTTCATACCAAAGCCCTACAATGCCGACGAACTGGTCGAACAGTTCCGCGCCATCGCGCACTGAACGCATTGCCGCAACCTAAAGCCGCTGCCCACGTTCGCCCCGTGGGAACTGCAAGACTTTGGGACTTTCGACGATCGATGACACTTTCTGCAGCCGAGCAGGAGCTCGCGCTTTCGCGACAATTGCTCACACGCACCAAGCAGGGTGGTGCACCAGATGTCGGGACCGTGCTGCGGCGCGCCGACCGGGAAATCCGGCGACTTTCGAGCCTCGCTGTCGCCTGGCCGGAGCTTGCCGCGCCGATCGGCGAGCTGATTTCGGAATGGATCGCCCTGCGCGGGCGGACGATGCGCCTGTTGCACTGAGCGGAGACAATGCGTCCGGCCTCGTAAAAAATACCGATAGGCAAATCAATGCATCAACCATGATCCTGCCAATTGTGAATTAGTCGGGAACGGGACGCCTTGTGGTCCGTTGCGCTTCCGACCTATGAGGCGGATCGTGTGGCATGAGGGGGCACATGGATTTATCGTCAAGCGCAGGCGGGCGCCAAGTGGCTGCAGCTAACCATCAGATTCCAATTCTGGAATGCATGTTGGCGGCCTTTGAAGACACGTCATCCTTTATCGCCGTGCTGCGCGGGCCCACGCATGTCTTCGAGCTCGCCAATGCGCAGTATCGCAAACTGATGGGCGACCGTGATTTCATCGGACGCCCGGTGCGCGAAGCGGCCCCTGACGTGGCCGATCAGGGCTTCTTCGAGAAGCTCGACCATGTGCTGCGCACTGGCGAAAGCTATGTAGCGCGCGACATTCCGCTCGTCATCGCCAGGGTCAAGGAACAGCCGCGCGAGGAATTCCGCATCAACCTGCTCTATTCGGCCATCGCCAACCCCGGCGGCGGAAACTACGGCATCTTTGTGGAAGGCAGCGTCATCTCGGGTCCACCCGGCGCCATGGCCGAGGGGCCCCACGAGAGCCTGCTGACACCGCGGGAGCTGGAAGTGCTGCATTGGAGCGCGCAGGGCAAGACGGCCGATGTCACAGGTGCCATCCTGGGCATCGCGACGCGAACGGTGCATCACTACATGAGCCGCATCATCGACAAGCTCGATGCCGACAACCATACCCATGCCGTGGCCGAAGCCTTCCGCCGCAAGATCCTATAGATCTACTTTGGGTTTTTGGAGAAATCGCGCGCTAAGCGAGCTCGACGATTTAGCTCCGTGGCTCGACCAGAGACTGGCAGTCACCCTGGACCGGCTCCTTCCCGTTGCCGTGACAAGCCAAAAGTCGGCTCGTAGCGCCGGATGAACGATCTCGCCAAGCGCATACATGACATTGTTACTCATGTATGATAAGTGCATTGAATTGCGTCCTGTCACCGTGGTGACGATCGGCGCAGTCTTCACCTGTCTTGTGCTTGTCTGTTTGTGAGACTGACAATGAGTTTCATGCCGGAAATGTCCTGGTACACGGAAGGTATTACCGTGCTGGAGCCCGTGCGCTGGCGTCAGTTTGACGGAGCTATGGGTGCCTTCTGGCAGGCGGAAAGCCAGAGCGGGTCGCGCGGCTATTATCTGGCCGACGATCCTCGCATCATGGTCTATTTCAACGACGTGTCGAGCCGCGTGGCAATGTCCAATGATGGCGAAACCGCACAACGCGCTTCCCGGCCAATGGCACGCGCCATTTATATTCCGCCCGGGATGCCCATGTGGACGTCAAGCGAGGCAAGACACCGGTTTACGCATCTCAACCTGCATATTCACAAGGACAGGCTTTTGCGCTTTTTGTCGCCGGCAGTCGGGCGATCGAGTGCCTTGTCGGCCATAGCGCGCCCGGTGGAACTTGCTGAAGGGGGAGCGACGGAAGTGCTGGCCCGGATGATTGTCGAAGAACTGGTGTCCCCGAGAAAGCCCGCGCTTTATGCTGAAAGCCTGATGAGCAGCTTGTTCGTCGGGCTCTTGGATATCCGGCCACCGGAAACCGAGCGAGCGCCTGGACGCCTGACTTCGGCGCAGATGCGAAAACTGAATTCCTACATGGCATCGAGCAGCGCCGGCCGCGTCAGCGTGGCCGATATGGCAGCCAGCGTCGGTCTTTCGGAAAGCTGGTTCGGCAACGTGTTCAAGCACACCACGGGACAGACGCCGCTGCAGTGGCAATTGCAGCGGCGCATCGATACCAGCAAGGCCCTGCTTCAAGAGGCTGATCTGACCGTTGCGGCGATCGCGGCTCGTCTCGGCTTCACCGATCAGGCCCATTTCACCAAGGCATTCCGCCAGACCACCGGCGAAACACCTGCCGCCTGGCGACGCCTGCAGAACAGCTGATCTGAGCATCCAAAACGAAAACCGCCGCCCCGAAGGACGGCGGTCTTTTCATGCGATGATCTTACCAGCTGTGCTTGAGCGTAGCGGTGATGCTGCGACCCGGATTGTAGAAGGTCGCACCGAAAGCAGGTGTCCCGACCTGGGCCACGTGCTTCTGGTCGAACAGATTGCTGACATTGAGCTGGAAGTCGGTGTTCTCGTCCACCGCATAGTTGAATGCGGCATCGATGACGACATTGGCATCCGCCTCGGTGGTGTTCTCATCGCCGAAGTAATAGGCGCCGGTATAGCGCGCACCCAGACCAAAGGTCATCTCGTTGAGCGAGCCGATTTCGGGCAGGGTATAGTCGACCCAGAGCGAGGCCAGGTGATTGGGCACGCGCGCCAGTTGATTGCCCTCGTTGCCCAAGGTGCCGTTCTCGACGATCTCCGACATCAGATAGGCATAGGCTGCCGTGACGGTGACATTCTCCAGCACTTCGGCCTTGGCCTCGAGATCAACGCCGCGTACGCGCACTTCGCCGATCGTTTCGGGAAGCATCGTCAGCGGATTGGTGCGCGTGATGTTGGTCTTGGTAAGGTCAAACACCGACGCCGTGAACAGGCCCGGGAAGGCTTCCGGCTGATACTTGACGCCCACTTCCCACTGCTCGCCACGTTCTGGATCGACGGTAAGGACATCGGAGCCACGCGGTGCGGCCGGCATGGCGGACTCACCATAGCTGACGTAGGTCGAGACTTCCGGCGTCCAGGCGTAGCTGGCACCCAGGCGCTTGGTGAACTCGCTGAAATCGGCCGCCTGGACAGTGGTCGATGCCGCATAGAGGCTCGGATAAGTGGTCTGCTCGATCGATATCCAGTCATTGCGGAGACCACCCGATAGGGTCAGCTGATCGAAGGTGATGTCCTGCTGCAGATAGATGCCGTTGACTTTGGCGGTGGCTAGATTGTCGCCGATCAGGGGCAGGCCGACGGGAGCACCCGTATAGATCGGATTGGTCCAATCGATAGCGGTGGTGTCGCCGTAATAGGACAGGCCGGTCGTCTTGTTGTTGCTATACTCGGTGCCAACAAGGGTCGTGCTGTCGAAAGGACCGAAGCTTGCGTCATACTGCAGGTGGCCATCGATCACGAAATGCTCGCGTGTGCCGCTGGAATCGAGAGCAACGCGATCTGCGACCGTGCCGGCAACCGGCGTGCCGTCGATATAGACATACTTGTAGCCGTTTTCGGTGTCGCTATAGCGCGCCGATCCACCAAAGCTCAGGCCATAACCGAAATCATGGTCGAGCTTTGCCGTCAGCGTGTTGCGCTTGACATAGAGCTCGTTGAAGTCGGGCTCGCCAAAGAAGGTCTTGGGGTCCAGATCCGTGCCATCAGGATGGCTGTTACCAGGGATCGTCTTGCGATAGAGATTGTCATAGACAACCGTCAATTCCGTGGCATCGCTCGGACGCCAGGTCAGGCCCGCCATGACGAAGGATTCGTCATTGGGCGAATAGTCGACCTCGCCATTGCCGACCTGGAACTTGCCGGTCAGACGATAGGACAGCGTGTCATCGACCGTCAGGTTGTCACCGAAATCGCCGCCGATCTCGCCACTACCGAAGGCATTTCCAGACATGTAGACCTCGCCGAAGCGCTCGCTCTTGGGCGTCTTGGTCACATAATTGACCGCGCCGCCCGGATCGCTCATGCCGAAGGCCGAGGAATTGGCACCTTTGAGCACTTCAACGCGCTCATAGGCATAGGGCTCTTCGCGCACGCCCAGGAAACCACGACCGACGGCCATGCCGTCGCGATAGACATTGGCGTCAAGGCCGCGGATCTTGAAATAGTCGAAGCGCTCATCCGCGCCATAGAAGTCGCCGATCACGCCAGAGGTATACTGCAGGACCTCTTCGGTCGTGCTGGCATTGCGGCGCTCAATTTCCTTCGCCGTGATGACGGAAATGGCAGCGGGCGTATTGAGGATATTGGTCGCAATCTTGCCGCCGACGGAGCTCTGTGTGGCAACCACGGTGCTGCGATCGTCGTCGCCCTGCACTTCGCCCGTCACCGTCAGCTCGGGCAGCGCCACGACTGTCGTGCTCTGCGCCAGGGCGACGCCCGGAATGAACCCGGCCAGTGCCGTACAGCCCAGCAGCATTGCCAGCCTTGCCTGTGTGCGGCGTGCCGCCTCGATCTTGCTCACCCGGTTACTCATTCGACCCCAAACTCCCGTGGATGTTTGTCTGCCCGCCCGTCCGGTCGGCCGGCCGTGGCAAACAGGTCCCGTTAACCTGAGAGAAAGGGTCCGGTATTGTAACTTTCCCTGATTTTGTAAGAAACCATGTAAATTTCCCGGTTTTGGGGGTGTTTCCCAGCAAACGGATTGACCTCGCCCCCTAACTAGACATTTTACCTCCACTTTCCTGTCGGAGGTTTTTCCCATGCGCCTGACGTCCATCCTCGTTTCGGCCATCGCCATCTGCGTCACGTTTGCGCCTATGGCCGGCGTGGCGCAGGAGGTCGCGGCGACCTATCCGATGAGTATCGACCATGCCTTTGGCACCACGGTGCTGGAAGCAAAGCCGGAGCGCATTGCCACGGTCGCCTGGGCCAATCACGAAGTGCCGCTGGCACTCGGTGTCGTGCCGGTCGGCTTTGCCCGGGCCAATTTCGGTGATGATGACAATGATGGCCTCCTCCCCTGGGTGAAGGCCAAGCTCGACGAGCTGGGTGCAGAAACCCCGGTCCTGTTCGACGAGGGCGATGGCATCGACTTCGAGGCGGTGGCCGCCACAGATCCGGATGTGATCCTGGCTGCCTATTCCGGCCTCAGCCAGGCCGACTACGACACGCTCAGCCAGATTGCACCGGTCGTCGCCTATGCCGATTACCCCTGGTCGACCGACTGGCGCGACATGATCCGGCTCAATAGTGCGGGCCTTGGCATGGCAAATGAAGGCGATGCGCTGATTGCCGATATTGAAGGTGAGATAAAGGAGGCGGTTGCCGGCTATCCCGAACTCGAAGGCAAGTCGGCGATCTTTGTCACCCACCTCAATCCATTCGACCTCAGCACCATCAATTTTTACACGCCCAATGACACGCGGGTAAAATTCTTTGCCGATCTCGGCCTCACCAATCCGGCGAGCGTCGTCGGGGCGGCGGAACCCGGCAAATTCTCCGGTTCGGTCAGCGCCGAGCAGGTCGACGCCTTCGACGACGTCGATATTGCCGTCACCTATGGTGATGCCGCCCTGGTCGGTGCGCTCAGGCTCAACCCACTTCTCGCCAAGCTGCCCGTGGTAGCCGATGACGCCTTCGTCGTGCTGGGCCGCGATCCGCTGGGCACGGCAGCCAACCCGACGCCGTTGTCGATCTCCTATGTGCTCGACGACTATGTCGCGCTTCTCGCCGCGGCGGCAAAGAAGGCGCAATGATCGCAACGACCACCCCGGCAGGCCTGGCTCCGGCCCGCGCCCACAATGGGCGGCGGGCCGTTTGGCTGATGGCGCTTGCCATCGTCCTGCTACTGCTGTGCTGCCTGTCGGTCGCCATTGGCGCACGCGATGTCGGCTGGCAGGATATTGTCCAGGCCCTGCTGGGACATGACGACACGATCGGCCAGTCCGCCGTGCTGCTGCGCCTGCCGCGCACGGCACTGGCCGTCATGGCCGGCGTGGCACTGGGCCTTGCCGGCGCGGTGATGCAGGGTGTGACCCGCAATCCCCTGGCCGACCCGGGCATCCTGGGCGTCAATACAGGTGCGGCGCTTGCTGTCGTCATCGGCGTTGTCTGGTTCAACATGCAATCCACCAGCGACTTTGTCTGGGCAGCCATTGTCGGCGCGGCCGGCACGGCCTTTTTCGTCTACGCCATCGGCTCGCTCGGTCGCGGCGGCGCCACGCCGCTGAAGCTGGCGCTGGCCGGCGCCGCAACCTCCATTGCGCTCAGCTCGCTTGTCATCGCCGTCGTCCTGCCGCGCAACGACATTGCCGGCGGCATCCGCTCCTGGCAGATCGGCGGCGTTGGCGGCGCCACGCTCGACCGCATCCTGCCCGTGCTGCCCTTTATCCTGATCGGCCTCGCCATCAGCCTGCTGTCGGCCCGCAGGCTCAACTCCCTGGCCCTGGGCGACGAACTCGCTGCCGGCCTGGGCGAGAATGTCGCCTGGACGCGGTTCGTCGCCGCTTTCGGGGCCATCCTGCTCTGCGGCGCCACGACGGCTGCCTGCGGCCCGATCGGCTTTGTCGGGCTCGTCGTGCCGCATTTCTGTCGCCTGCAGTTCGGCAGCAACTATCGCTGGCTGCTGCCCTTCTCCGCCGTGGGTGGCGGCGTGCTGTTGCTGGGCGCCGATATCATCGGCCGCATCATTGCTCGCCCGGCCGAGCTTGATGTCGGCATTCTGACCGCCTTCATCGGGGCGCCCTTCTTTGTCTGGATGGTTCGGCGCCATCGACTGCGAGAGCTCTGAGCATGAGCGCCGCCACCCTTTCCGCCGCCCGCCGGCAAGCTGACCGCCGCCAGCAACGCCTCATTGGCTTGTTGCTCGCCATGCTCGCTCTCGCTTTCGCACTCAGCCTGTCGCTGGGGCAGAGCTTCACGCCGCCCGATCAAGTGGTGCGCATTCTCCTGGGCGAGGACATTGCCGGTGCCAGCTTCACCGTCGTGCAGTTGCGCCTGCCGCGGTCGATCATGTGCATTCTCGCCGGGGTGAGTTTCGGCATTGCCGGCGCGGCCTTCCAGACCATGCTGCGCAATCCGCTGGCTAGCCCGGACATCATCGGCATCAGCTCCGGCGCCAGTGCTGCTGCCGTTTTCGCCCTGGTCGTGCTTGGGCTCAAGGGACCAGCGGTTTCGATCTTTGCGGTGGTCTCGGGCCTGGGCATAGCCATGCTCGTCTACGCCCTCAGCTTCCGCAATGGCGTCGCCGGCACCCGGCTGATCCTCGTCGGCATCGGCGTTTCCGCCATGCTCGAGAGTTTCGTCGCCTATATCCTCACCCAGGCGCCCGAGTGGAACCTGCAGGAGGCCATGCGCTGGCTGACCGGCAGCGTCAATGGTGCCCAGGCCATTCAGGCGCTGCCGCTGCTGGGCACCGTGGTGGTCTGCGGCGGCATGCTGCTGGCATTGCGGCGCAGCATCGAGCTGTTGCGGCTGGGCGACGACACGGCCGGCGCCCTGGGTGTGCCGGTAACGCTGGTACGCGTGCTGGTGATCCTATGCTCGGTCGGCCTCATCGCCACCGCCACTGCCGTCACCGGCCCCATCGCCTTTGTCGCTTTTCTCTCCGGCCCCATTGCCAGTCGCCTGATCGGCCCTGGCCGTTCGGTCCTGCTGCCAGCAGCCTGCGTCGGTGCCCTCCTGGTGCTGCTGGGCGACTATGCCGGGCAATATCTGCTGCCCAGCCGCTATCCGGTCGGCGTCATCACCGGTGCCCTGGGCGCACCCTACCTCATCTACCTCATCATCCGCGTCAATCGCGTTGGAGGCACACTATGACCGAACTGCCGTCGCACCGCCTCACCGGCACCGCCACCTCACCCCAAGCGGCCCATCTCTTCGAGGAACTGGCCAGCCATTTTGTCGAACACGCCCAGGTGCACCGCGCCGGCAACAGGGTGACGCTAACCAACCCGCTTGGCGTGGCCGAAATCACCCACGCCGACGACACGCTGCGCTTCACGCTGAATGGCATTTCGCCCGAAGCACTGCTGATGAGCCGGACCGTTCTGGCCGAACATCTGTTCTATTTCGCTGGCACGGCCCCACTCGATCTCTCATGGTCCGACGCCAGCCTGCCGCAGGCCCTGCCCAACCTGCACATGGCGACACTGGTCTCGGCCAGCATGGTCACGCCTGCCATGCGCCGGCTGGTCTTTGCCTGTGCCGATGTGCGCCCCTTCATCGGCGGCGACATGCATGTGCGATTGCTGGTACCGCCAACCGGACGCACGCCCGTCTGGCCCAAGCCGCGCATTGATGGCCGCATCGACTGGCCGTCGGGCGAGGACGCGTTGCTCTCGCGGGCCTATACGATCCGCTCCGTAGACCCCATCCGCAACGAAGTCGCCATCGACATTTTCCAGCATCCCGAACCCGGCATCGCCACGCCGGGCGCCGACTTTGCCCGCGACGCCCAGCCGGGCACGCTCGTCGGCCTACTGGGGCCCGGCAGCGGACATCTGCCCGTGGCCGAGACCATCTTCCTCGCCGGGGACGAAAGTGCCCTGCCGGCCATCGCCCGCATCATCGAGGAACTCCCTCATACCTCGCGTGTCACCGCGTTGATCGAAGTGCACAACGCGGGTGAAGAGCAGGCACTGCAATCGCAGGGCCAGCTCGACCTGCGCTGGATCCATCGTAACACCTATGCAGCCGAGACACGCTTCAGCGACCTTGTGCTCGCTGCCATCACCCAGCAGCCCGATGACGCCTTCATCTGGGTGGCCTGCGAAAAAGCCGACGTGCGCGCCGTCAAATCCGCCCTTCGCAAAAGCGGGCGAAAGCCTGTGGGCACCTACCTCGCCTGGTACTGGGCCCATAACGCTGCCGACGACAGCAGCGACGACTGATTTCCTGAAAGACCGCCATGAAAACCGCCTCCTTCCTCATCCCGCTCCTCGCCACCTTTGCCCTCGCCTTGCCCGTGACAGCGCAGCAGACAGATGCTCCTGCGCCATCCGCGCCCATCGCGGAGCCTGACGTGGCTGCACCACCAGCAGAGCCTGAAACGCCCGAGACAACTGGCGTCCCAACGCCTCAACCGACTGCCAATGAAACCCCGGCCCCCGCGATCGTGCCGGCGCCGACCGAAACTATCGTTCCGGCACCGGCTCCGGCGGTTGCTCCGCCGACGGCAGAAACCGACCCAGCCGCAGAAGCCGCTGCCGCTGAGGCCGTCGCCGACCACAGCCCCTGGGGCATGTTCATGGCGGCCGATATCGTGGTGAAGACGGTCATGGCCGGGCTTGCGCTGGCCTCGGTCATCACCTGGACAATCTGGCTGGCGAAATCGCTCGAGATCTGGGGCGCCAAGACGCGATTGAAGCGCGCGCTGCGCGTTCTGCAGCAATCGACCTCGCTCGAGGCCGCCGCCGAGGCGCTCAGGCGCCGCAAGGGCGCCGGGATCCGCCTGCTGCAGGCGGCGCAGCAGGAGGTCGCCCGCGCCGAAAAGGTCATCGATTATGCGGACAATTCCGGCCTCAAGGATCGCGTCGCGTCTCGTCTCGGCCGCATCGAACTCGCCGTCAGCCGCAAGCTCAACCGGGGTACCGGGGTGCTGGCCAGCATTGGTTCGGTCTCGCCCTTTGTCGGCCTGTTCGGCACCGTCTGGGGCATCATGAATTCCTTCGTCTCCATCGCTGCCGCCAAGACCAGCAGCCTGGCCGTCGTGGCGCCGGGCATTGCCGAGGCGCTGCTGGCCACCGCGATCGGCCTCGTCGCCGCCATTCCCGCCGTCATCATCTACAATGCCTTTGCCCGCTCGATCTCGGGCTACAAGAACCTTTTGGGCGACGCTTCGGCCGCCATCGAGCGGCTGGTCAGCAGTGACCTCGACCATCGCTATGTGGCGCGCAAGCATCCCCACGCCTTCCAGGCGGCGGAGTAGATCATGGCGGGCGGTATCCGCGAGAACGCCAGCGACGATCTGGCCGAGAGTCACGAAATCAATGTGACGCCTTTCATCGACGTCATGCTGGTCCTGCTCATCATCTTCATGGTGGCAGCGCCACTGGCGACTGTTGACGTCAATGTCGAGCTTCCCGTCTCCACCGCGGCCCAGGCGCCGCGGCCGGACGAGCCGATCTATGTCACACTGAAGCAGGATCTCAGTCTCAACCTCAACGATGACCTCACCACCAGCCAGACACTGGCAGGTGATCTGGACGCGCTGACCGAGACCGACAGGGAAACCCGCATCTTCCTGCGCGCCGACAAGGGCGTGGCCTATGGCGACCTGATGGATCTGATGAACCTGCTCCGCACCGCCGGCTACCTCAAGATCGGGCTGGTCGGACTTGAATCCGTTGCAGGCGCCCCCGGTACCGAAGAGACAGTTGCTCCATGACGGCTACCGACCCCGGTCAGCTCCCGGAAGACACCGGCGCCTCGGGATGGCAGGATATGCTGTTGTGGACCGGCGCCCTGGCGACGGTGCTCGCCGCCATCGGCGGGGGCGTCTATTTTTTGCAGCAGACCGAAGCCTCACCGAGTGCCCCCGGTGTCGTGCCCGAGGCGATCCTGCTCGAAATGGCGCCCCTGCCCAGCACCACGGAAGACGCCGTGGAAGACGTGGCGCCCGAGCAACAGGCCATGCAGGAGCAGGACGAAATCCAGCCCAGCGAGGAGGCGCAAGAAGAAGTCGAACCTCCGCCCGAGCCAGAGCCGGAGCCCGAGCCCGAGCTGGAACCAGAGCCAGAACCAGAACCAGAACCAGAGCCCGTGGTCGAGGAGCCCATTGCCGAGCCACCGCCGCAGGTGGAACCGGAGCCCCTGCCCGACGAGCCGCCGCCAGAAGAGACCCAGCCGGTCGAAGAGCTGAGCGAGGAGCCGCCACCGGTTGAAACCGAAGCAGAGGTGCCGCCAGATCTGTCGCTGCCCATGCCGGTGCAGCAGTCCCAGCGCCTGCTCGAACAGCGTCAGGCCCAACGCCCGACGCCGCGACCGCCCGAGCAGCAGGCGGCACCCCGCACCGCTGCACCACCGCCGACCAACACGCCACCGGCGCAGCAAGCCAATAGCGCGCCTGTTGGCAGCAGTGCGCCGGTATCGCGCGCCACCCTTGAACAGTGGCAATCAAGGGTCATGACCTATCTCAATCGCCGCAAGCAATATCCGCGCGGCGCGCAGTCGCGGGGCGAACAGGGCCGCGTCGTCGTCAGTTTTACCATCGACGCGCGCGGCAATGTGCTGTCTGCCCGCATCTCGAACTCGTCGGGTTTTACCGAGCTGGATCAGGAAGCCGTCAGTCTGGTCAGTCGCTCCTCCCCCCTGCCCGCACCACCTGCCGAAATGGGCCAGGGCCAGACCAGCATGAGCGTACCGATCTCGTTCAGCCTTTGAGGACCAAGGGGGCGCGGAGTCAGACTGCCGGCAATACCATGGGGAGTTCAGGCAGCCGACTGCCGTGCCGGCTCAGACTTGCACTGGGCGGGCTGGGTGGAACCCGGACTGTCCGCTTAGCTGTGTCACAAAAGGCTCAGAGCGTTGAGGCCGTGCCCGCCCTGGTGATCTGATGTATCGACATAGCTCAGTCCCAAGAGGCCAACCGGCCCGTCGACCAGGGACGCCACCGTGCTGGAGGCGGCGGAACTGAGGTCGGGGATCGAGAGACTGTCGCTGGCTCCGTCACTGTAGAAGACTGCGGACAGAAGACCATCGGGGCCATCCATACCCTCATTGCCCAGGAGGGACGATGGCAGGTCGGCCAACGAAGCCAGAGTGTCTCCCAGGATCTCACCCGGCAAAGGCGCGATGCCGGTCAGTATGGAATCGGCCAGTCCCGCCGTGCCGCCGAGGATTTCGGCGACAATGCCGGGAGCGTTGACCTGGGCCAGTATGCTATCGCCGAGGCCCTGAGTTTCGGCCAGCATCGCGCCGATATCGAGCCGCGCCACGATGTCCTGGGCGGACTGAATGATATCGCTGGCGATCGACTGGCTGAAATCGGCAGCAGTTACGCCGGGCTCGGCGCCCTGCATGACCTTGCCGATCGTTCCCGCCATCTGCTGGGAGAGTTCGCTGACCAGATGATCCTGCAATGGGGTGGCATTGGCGTCGGGAAGGGGCGCTGGCCCGGCCGCGAGCGGGACAGGTTGAACAGCCTCAGGCGCAGGTTGCGCGACCGGATCGGCCCCGGCCGCGGTGTCCGTCAGAACAGCAGGAGAGACGGTAATTTGGGCCGCGTCGGCGGGCAGGCCCGTATCGTGCGACGTCTGCGCATCCTGCGTTTCGGGAATCATCGCCTGCGCCAGCATGGTGCCCAGAACCAGACCCCCGGCGGCGGTGCCGATGGCTATGGCGTCGGCGATTGGCGTCTGGGCCGGCTGGCGGACTTCATCCTGGCGCTTTTGCTTCTGCCGTGGGTCCATCGGAATCTCCTATCTCTCGCGGAAGGCGCCGCTGACCTCGTCCAGCAGCGGGCTGGTGAGGTAGTCGATCAGGGTGCGGCCCCTGGTGGGAATGACGACCTGCACCGGCATGCCGGCCGTGAGGTCGATATTGGCATCGGCCAGTTGCCGGGGGTCGAGGGCGATGCGCAGGGCGTAAAAAGATTGGCCGCTGCGCTCGTCGACCACCCGGTCGGCCGAAACCGTCTCGATGGTTCCGCTGAGCGCCGGCCGCGTCGAGGCGGGCACGGCCAGAAGGCGAATGTCGGCCCGTTCGCCGCGCGTGACATCGGTGACATCGGCCAGCCGCATCTGCGCTTCGACCACCATGGGGCCGGCATCGGGGATGATCGACAGCAGTTCCTGGCCCGGCGAGACGACGCCGCCCTCGGTGATGACGGAGAGACCGACCACCGTGCCGCTGGCGGTTGCGGTGACGTCGGTACGCGCCAGAGCATCCTGGGCAGCGGCCAGTTGCGGGGTGAGCGCTGCCAGCGCGGCCTGATTGGCCCTTAGGTCTTCGCTGGCGGCGGACTGACGCTCACGGTCGAGGCCGGCGATCTCGAAATCGGCCTCCGCCATCGCCTTGTTGGCCGTGGCAATATCGGTGCGCAGTACGGAAATCTGCGCGTCGATCTCGTTGATCGCGCGTTCCTGATCGAGCACGCGGCTGCGTTCGATCAGCTGCTGCGCCAGAAGCGCGCGTGCGTCCTCCAGTTCGCCGGTGATGGACACCTTCTGCTGGTCGAGCCCGGCAATCTGCGCCTCTGCCGAAGTGACGCGTTCGTCGAGTTGCGCCTTCTGTTGCAGCAGCACATTTTCGCGCGTTTCGAACTGGCCGGCGCGGGCACCCATAAGGGCGATCTCGTTGTTCATCGCCTGCTGCACGGTGGCGTCCTGGCTGCGGCTCACCAGGTCCTCGGAAAAGACTGGGGCATCCGTCCCCGCCAGTTCGGCCTGCAGGCGTCCCTGGGCGGCGAGCAGCGTGTCGCGCTCGGCGGAGAGGACATCATATTGCGCGCGCGGCTCGGCATCCGAGAGGCGCATCAGCACGGCGCCAGCACGGACACTGTCGCCTTCCTGAACCATCAGCTCTGCGACCACCCCGCCATAGGGATGCTGCACCGCCTTGCGCCCACCTTCGGCCTGCAACACGCCATTGGCCACCACCGCGCCGGACAGCGGCGCCAGAGCGCCCCAGCCCAGCATGACCATGATGAAGACCACGATGGTGATGAAGCCCAGACGGGCCGGCACGCGCGGATTGAGGAACTTGCTGCTAAGGGTTTCGCTCGGGCTCATCATTCTGCCGCCTGCATTTCGGGGACGACATTGTCCTTGATGTGCCGATAGACCTCTTCGGAAGGCGCGAAGACCTCGAGCCGCCCATTGCGGATGAACATCATGCGATCGACCATTTCGAGGACCGTGGTGCGATGGGTGACGAGAACGATGGTGGTGCCTGTGGTCTTGAGCGCCTCGAGCGCATGGCGCAGGCCGGTTTCGCCCGCCGTATCGAGATTGGCATTGGGCTCGTCGAGCACCAGCAGGGCCGGCTTGCCCAAGAGGGCCCGTGCCAGACCCAGGCGCTGGCGCTGGCCCCCGGAAAGGCCGACGCCCTCAGGGCCGAGCTCGGTGTCGTACTGTTTGGGCAGCGCCAGGATCATGTCGTGAATGCCGGCCTTCTTTGCAGCGGTGACCACGTCCTCGATTTCGGCCTCGCCAAACCGCGCAATGTTTTCCCGCACGGTGCCGGCGAAGAGGCCGACATCCTGCGGCAGATAGCCGATCTGTCTGCCAAAGACCGTCGGATCCCAGCTCTTGTAGTTGAGCCCGCCCAGCGCCAGCGTGCCCGCACTGGCCGAAATGGCGCCGATCAGCAGGCGTGCAAGCGTCGACTTGCCGGAGCCACTGGGTCCAACAATGCCGATGGCCTCGCCGGGTTTGATGGCAAAGCTGATGTCGCGCAGGATGGGTTCGGGCCGCGTCGGAATGGCGAAACTCACACGATCGGCGGTGAGGCCATTCTGATCGGCCGGCACGATGGTCCGGTCTTCGCGCCCCGGCACTTCGTCGAGGAGTTTGGACACTTCGCGATAGGCGTTTCGAGCTTCGGTGAACTGTTTCCAGGTCGCGACGCCCTGCTCCACCGGCACCAAAGCGCGCCCCATGATGATGGAAGCGGCGAAAATCGTGGCGGGCTGGATATATTGGCCGATGGCGAGCCACGCCCCTGCCCCCAGCATCAGGGCCTGCAACAGCAGGCGCGCAAAACGGATGCCCGAGGACACCACCGCATTGCGATCACTGGCTGTGCCCTGGCTGGCCAGCATGGTGTCGCGGCTGCGTTGCCAGTGGCCCTCGATGCTTGGCTGCATGCCCATGGCGACGACGACGTCGGAATGGCGCAGGATGTTTTCGCTGAAAGCATAGGCGCGATTGCCCTCGCTCTCGGCAACGCGGAGCGACGGGCGCGTCGTGCGCTCATTGACCAGGGCCAGCAGCAGCAGGACGGCGGCGCCTACAGTCGAGACCGCGCCGAGAACCGGGTGAATGAAAAACAGCAGCAGCAGATAAAGCGGGATCCAGGGCAGATCGAAAGCGAAGTAGATGCCCGGTCCCGTAATGAAGGTGCGAAACTGATCCAGTTGGCGCAGGGTCTGGCTGCCCCTGGAAAAGCCCAGCCGCGCCGACTTGCGCACCAGCGCATCGAATACGCGGCCGGCCAGAGAGCGGTCGAGCCGCATGCCGGCGCGAACCAGCAGCTGCGCGCGCAAGGCGTCGAGCGCGCCCATCGTCAGCAGCGCACAGACCAGGATCAGCGTCAGAAGCACCAGGGTCGTGACGTTTTCCGAAACCAGAACACGGTTATAGATCTGCATCAGATAGAGCGGGGAGCTCAGGTAGAGCAGGTTGATGACGCCGCTGAACACGCCCGCCACCGCAAAATGCGGATATTGGGCGCGAACGGCATTGCTCAGCTCGTTATTCTTGTTGTTATCGGCTGCCATGAGATGTTCCGGATACGGAAAAGGCGGGGTTCCGGAGAACCCCGCCAATCTTTGATGGTTCCTGGCTTAGAGCAGGCCACCCAGCAGACCGCCGCTATCGCTGTCCGAAACCTGCTGGTCGGAGCTGTCGCTCGACGAGCTCGAACCCAGATAGATCGGGGCGCCAAGGCCAACGCTCAGGCCACCAATACCGGTGAAGGACGAAGAGTCGCCGTCATCTTCCGTGCTTGAGGAGTGGAGCACGTCATCGAGGCTGAGTCCAAAGACTGGGCTGGCCGCGACTTCATTGTTGGAGGTGTCCGAATTGTTCGAGACGGAAGCGTTGTCACCACCACCAAGAAGCTGATCAAGAATCGACATGTTATTGTTCCTTCTTACGTTTGCCCGTTCGTCGGGCGGGGAGTTACACCATTGCGGTGTCGCTCATGAGAGACCCGCTGTTGCGGCGTCGGGGAGGACAATGGGTGACGACTCCGCCCGTTCCGGGGCAATTCGGCCCGAAAAAAGTGATCAGCGTCAAAGTGTTGGTTCTGAGCGGGTGACAACGCGCTACACGTTTCCGTGTCTGAAACTGCCCCCTCAGGGCCACATTTGAAACGTGCCCCTAACCTTGGCTGCCGGAACCATCACGCATGCTTCGCGCTAATCCCGCAAAGGAGATGGTCATGGACAATCGCGTAAGGCACCGCCGCATTCAGGTTGGCGGGATCGACACATTTTACCGGGAGGCTGGTGCTGCAGATGCACCGGTCGTGCTGCTGCCGCATGGCTATCCCTGCTCGTCCTATGAATTCCGCAACCTGATGCCACGGCTGGCCGATCACTGGCGGCTCATTGCGCCGGACTACCCAGGCTTTGGCTATAGCGATACGCCCGGGGACTTCGACTATTCCTTCGACGGCTATGCCGAGTGGCTGGAGCATTTCGTCGATGGGTTGCAGCTTGAGCGTTTCGTCATCTACCTGCACGACTTCGGCTCGCCGATCGGCGCGCGTCTGGCGATCAAGCGGCCCGAGAGGATCCTTGCCCAGATCATCCAGAATGGCGACATTCCCTATGAGGACGCGCTCGGGCCCAAATATGCCGATATCGAAAAGTCCTGGTCTCTGCCCGAAGACGAGATGCGCGATGCGCTGCGCGAGGGAGTGACCAAAGACAATTTCCGGGATGAGTTCCTCAACCACGTCCGGCCCGAGCTGGCTGAAACGATCCCGCCCGACCTCTGGCAATTGCACTGGTCATTGATGACGGAGGCGCGCAAGGATGCAGCTGCCAACCTGATCGCCGGGCTCAAGTCCAATCGTGCCTGGTTTGCCGAGCATCGGCGCTATCTGCGCGAGCATCAGCCGCCCACGCTGATCATCTGGGGACCGCAGGATCACTACATGCCGGAAAAATCCGCCCGCGCCTATCTGCGCGACCTGCCTGATGCTGAGCTGCATCTGCTTGATGGCGGGCACTGGCTGCTCGAAACCAATCTGGATGAGGCGACCGCGCTGATCCGCGCGTTTCTCGAACGCTTATGAGCCAGAGGCCCAAAATGAAACGGCGCCCTCAAGGGGCGCCGCTTGCGTTTGGATCAGTTGATCGGCTTTTCCGGGCCGGGGCGCTCATAGGTTCCGACTACCTCGCCCTTGGCGATGACGTGGCCCTCAATGGCCGCAAGGACATCCTCGCGTGTGGCACCGGGATCGACCGGCAGCTGCGAGAGGTCCAGGGCGAAGACCTGGAAGTGGTAATTGTGGGCGGGGTCTTCGAGCGGCGGACGCGGCCCCATGTAGCCGAGCTTGCCGGCGCTATTGGTGCCGTGCTTGGCATTTTCCGGCTTTTGCAACACAGGGTCGGCGGCAAGGCCTTCGCCAACGCCAGTGGCGTCGCCGGGAATGTCGAACAGCACCCAGTGGACGAAGGGTTTCGGTTCGACAGCATCAGGATCATCGGCGATGACAAGGAAGGACTGCGTGCCCTCAGGCGGGGTGCCCCATTCGAGCGCCGGCGAAGCATTGTCGCCTTGAGCCGCATGCTTGAGCGGGACGAGCTCGCCATTGCCAAAGCTGGGCGCCGTCACCTCCAGTATGCCTTCTGTTTCCACCAGATTGATGGCGATGTCGGAGGCAGGCGGCTTCACGGTGACGTCGGGAACATCAGCCGCTTCAGCCGCGGTGCCATTGTCCCCGCCCTCGTGGCTGATGCGGTAGATGATGCCATTGAAGTCATCGGCGAAGAGCAAGGTGCCGTCCGAAGTTTCGGTGATGCCGGCAAGGCGACCGAGGAAGCCGTAATTGCCATCCTCATGCTCGACCAGCAGGCCTTCGGCGAAGTGGTCCCAGGTGGCAGGCTGGCCGTCTTCGAAATCGACGCGGGTGATTTCATAGCCGCTGGGCGGCCGGCGGTTCCAGGAGCCGCGCATAGCGATGAAGGCGTCGCCGCGATATTCTTCCGGGAAGGCAGTCCCGGTATAGAAGGTCATCTGCATCGGCGCGGCGTGGGCGGTGTAACCCAAGGCCGGTTCCTCGCTCTGGGCGGCCCATTGCTCGAGGGTCACGCCCATGGGCGGGTTCATATGCGGATTGAAATTGCCGAAGTCGAAAACATAGGGCCAGCCATATTTCTGGCCCTGCTCGATAAGGTTGAACTCTTCCTTCTGCTCCTCGTCGCCGAGCCAGTCGGTGCCGTGATCGGCCCCATAGAGCGCTCCGCTGGAAGGCTCCCAGCCAAAGCCGATGGTGTTGCGCAGGCCCGAGGCGAAGATGGTGCGCGACTTGCCGTCCAAGCTGGCGCGCAGGATGGTGGCGCTTTCCGGATTGGTTTCCTGGCATTCGTTACAGGTCGAACCGACGGTGATGTAGAGCATGTCGTCGGGGCCAATGGCGAGCGTGCGATTGGCGTGTTGGCCGCCATCGGGCAGGTCATTGATGATCTGCTTCAGCTCGCCAAAGCTGCCATCCTCGTTGACCGGGGCGGTATAGACCTCGTTGACCGTGGCGAGATAGGCCGTGTCGCCGTGAAAGGCGATGCCATGCATGCCGGGACGCGCGGCAACGGTGGTGAAGCTTTCATACTTGCCGTCGCCGTCCTCATCGTCGAGGCGGATGATATCGGCTTCCGTGCGACGGCTGGCATAGACATGGTCGCCATGGGTCGCCAGCATGCGCGTATTGCCGAAGTCGCGGGCGACGACCTCAACGGCAAATCCTTCCGGCACGCGGATCAGGCCGGCCAGTTCGGCATCGTCGCTGACGGTAACGGGCTCAGGTTCGAGGATCGAGCCCTCGACGGTGACGTCGGAATATTCGCCAATAGTGCCCTGCGGCTGTGCCAGGGAGGGCGATGCCAGCAGGAGTGCCGCAGCGGAAATGCCGGCGGCGAGGGAAAGCGTCTTGGTCACGGTCTGGTCCTTCCAAACATGAAAGCAAAAGCCCGGCCTTGCGGCCGGGCCAGGGCGGGAAACCGGAAAACCATCCCCGTTCCCTATGCCGCTGTGTCAGGTTGACATGCGTCACCGCCTCGGGCGGCCAACGGTGCGCTGCCTTTTGCGTTCCACAACACAGATGTAGCGGATGATCGCAACCGATCTGCAACAAGATGGATCAGAGAAGGCTCTTCAGTTGAACACTGCTTGGGATGGGGGCTAAGGCATCGAAATCGCCGATGCGGGCAACATCTCGCAAAACCAGAGCATCATAGATCCGGCTACTCAAAAGGTGCCTTGTGCTCAATGGGCAGACCTGACCGGCTGGCAACGATGCGGTTTTCGATCAATTCTGTAGCCAGAAGTTTGACGGTTACCTCCGTCCCCTCGGCATCCAGAACCAGAGCTGTCGAGGAGTCTGCATCATCGCCCAGCACTCGTATGACCGTCCCCATTTGATTGCCTTCGACATCGTAGACGTCACTTCCGATTGCCTGCTCGACGGTGATGCCCAGTGCCGCTATCGAGGCCCGAGAATTGGCGAGTTCCACCAGCGGCGCGGGTTGCTGCGCCTGAACTGACGCGCAAAACGTCACCAGTGCCATCGCAACGACCAGTACTCTCATCGACCTTCTCCAACTTGGGAGGAGGCTAACTACCAGCTTGGCGTAGCGGTTCCTTTTTTGGCTCAGCATCCAGATTGGGGAAGCGGGGAATCCCGGAGCAACGTCAAGATGGCGGATGATCGAGCCAATGGCCAACCATGAACAATGGATCATCAGAGCGAGCGGAATGCGGTCCGCGCAGTTCTAGAAGTCAACCAATGAGATGGAATGGCGCGCCCGAAGAGATTCGAACTCCTGACCCCCAGATTCGTAGTCTGGTGCTCTATCCAGCTGAGCTACGGGCGCGCATGTCGTTTGGAACGACGGTTCAGGTGGGAGCGGTTCGCTCAACGTCCTGAAGCGGCGCAATCCATATAGGGGTGATCCGGGTTTGGCAAGCGTGGTGGTGACAGTTTTTTGTCAGTCCACAGGTGTCAGGCTTCAACCCTCAGATTTGCCGGCAAAATCAGGTCGAAGCGGGTGCCCCTGGGCTGGTCGACATAGACCAGCCTGCCGCCATGGGCTTCGGTGATCTCGCGGGCGATGGCGAGGCCGAGACCCGTGCCGCCGGCGCGGGCGGAACCCTCGAAGGCGACGAAAAGATTGTCTTTCGCCCTCGGCGGCAGGCCGGGGCCGTTGTCGGCGATGGTGAAGGTGATGGAATCGCCCTCCGCCTGCATGGTGACCGAGACTTCCGGGCTCACCTCGCCGGCCGGAGCCAGCTCGAGGGCTTCGCGGGCATTTTTCAACAGGTTGAGGAAGACGCGGCCGAGCTGGCTGGCGTCGGCCTCGAGCACCAGGTCATCCGGCGTGGTGTCGCTGAAGCGGATGCTGGGGTGCCCCATCAGCCGCGCGTCAAAGGCGGCGTCGTCGATCAGGGCGCGCATAGCGACCGGCGCCATGACCGGCAGGGCCGTGGTCTCTCGGCCATAGTCGAGCACGGACTGGGCAAAGCCGATGGCGCGATCGAGCGTGGTGACGAGGCGTGGCGCGAGGCGCTGTACCTTAGGATCATCGAGGGTCGCCACCTGGTCGGACAGGAGTTGCGCCGAGGTCAGGGTGTTGCGCAGGTCGTGGTTGATCTTGGCGACGGCGAGGCCGAGGTCGGCCAGATGCCGGCGATGGCGCAGCATGGTGAAAAGGTCTGATTCCATGGCCGCGAGCTCGCGCTCGACGATGCCGATCTCGTCGCGACGGGCGGAGGGCGTGATGACGAGGCTGGCGTTTTCCGGCGCCTGGCGGAAGGCGAGGATGTTCTGCGTCAGGCGGCGGACAGGATAGATGAAGAGATAGGAGGCCAGCAGGTACAGCGCCACGGCGGTAATGGCGGCAATGGACAGCGAGACGAAGCCGATCTGGCGCGAATAGGCCAGCATTTCCTGGCGCAGCGGGCGCTCCGACATAAGGATTTCGACGGCGCTTTCGTTGAGGTCGCCTTCGCCAACGATGCGCAGGGTCCGGCCCGGGCCGGCAAACAGCGTATCGAGCGCACCCATGATCAGGCTTGGGAGATCGCGCTGGCGCATGTCGGCAGTGACGACAACATCGGGCGTGATGGGATTGGCCAGTTCGATCAGCTGGCTCTGGCCCTCGCGGCGATAGACGATGGCATTGGCGCCGGCCGAGGTCAGCAGGCGATCGGTCAGGTTGCGCGGCAGGGCCATGACATCGGGCACGGCATCGAGCACGCGGGCCGCCACGACGCCGACGCGCAGGCGGTCATCGAGCCAGCTGGCGCGGTAATTGGCGAGCGAGGGGAGATAGACCACGATTTCGACCAGAAGTATCACCGCCATGATGGTGGCGATGAGCTTGATCGAAAGGCCGGAGAACCGGCCGGGCAGGACGCTGCGTTCGGCTGTCATATCGCCTTATTATAGGGAAAGCAGTGCTTTGCGTAAGCCCCTGTGGGGCACGCTCTAGCCGCGAAATTTCTTGAGAAGCGACAGGGTTTTCGCCTGGGGCTGGGTGGCGGCAAACTGCTCGGCGAGATCGACCAGCGCCGCGGCGAGGCTTGCGGGCGGCAAAGCGAGGTTTTTCAGATCGGGCAGGCGCGGCCCCACAAGCGCCAGAAGGCTGGCCAGCTCCCCTGCCCCGGAACCGACGGCGCCGAAGCTGGCGACAGAGCCCCTGGCATCGACCACGGCCCGGACAACGCCGGTGGCGCTGATGGCCCGGCCGGCATCGGTTTCAGCGAGATTGGCGCGCAAGACGGTCTGGCCAGGGCGCAGTTTTTCATCGCGCGGCAGGAGGCCAAGCTGGGCGAGCGGGGGGCTGGTATTGACGAGGCGGGACACCTGGAAAGGGTCGAGCCGCCCATGGCCCTGGCCGGTCAGGCGATCGAGCAGCAGCTGGGCCTGGCGCAGGCCGAGATGGGGGGCATCCTCGCCGGCGGCGCCGCCAATGGCACTCAGGACCTTGCTGGAGCTCTGCCCCTCGACCCCGAGCAGCAGAGCGCCAGTATCCTTGCGGTCGCGCCTGAGCTTGGCTGCATCGAGCACGCTGGCATCGAGATCGGGCTCATTGCCCATGGCGACGAGAATGTGGGAGACGTCGAGTTTTTCCTCACTGCCGGCGCGGATCAGGGAGACGCCCGTACCCTGGCTGCGTGGCTGGATGGCGGTGACCTCGGCGTCGTCGAGCACCGTCAGGCCCTCCTCGCGCAGATGGCGGAGGAGAACCGCGACCAGTTCGGGATCAAAACCGGGCAGCAGTCCGCCCTGGGGCACCAGCGTCACCATGGAGCCGAGGCGCTGATAGGCCTGGGCCAGTTCGAAGGCCACGGGCGTGCCGCCGATAACCACGAGGTGGCTCAGCTTGCGCAGGTTGTCGGCAATGGTCTCGGGCGTGAAATATTTGACCTGGTCGAGGCCGGGCAGTGCCGGAATGGAAGGGGTGGCGCCGGTCGCAAGGACAAAGTGTCTGGCGCGGACCGTGGTTTCGCCGCAGCGCAGGGTTTTGGGATCGGTGAAGCTCGCCTCGTCCGACAGGAGCGTGATGCCGAGTGCCGTCAGGCGCTCATCGGTGTCGCGCGGGGCAACGGCATCGGCAATGGCTGTGGCGCGCTCGCCAATGCTGCGGAAATTGGGCTTGGGGTCGGCATTGTTCATGCCCAGCGTGCCGGCGGTGCGGATGGCATGGGCGCGGTTGGCGCTGGCGATGAAGGCGGCGCGGCGCAGGGCGCCGGCGGTCGGGTCATTGGCTTCGTCGCGCGGGCGCGGCAGCAGCGTCACCTCAAGACCGCGCTGGCGCGCGAGAATGGCGAGGCGAGTGCCAAGGGCGCCCGCGCCGATGACGCAAAGATCGGGTTTGAGGATTTCTGCCATGACCACCGGCGGTCTATTAGACTATTGGTGGACTTATGGGGTGATCCGCCGTGCAAAACAACGGGGGAAGGGTTGCAAGGAAGGTGCCCATGGCGCGTTGACTTGGGCTCGAGTTTTCCCTATAGACGCCACCAACCCGCACCGTGGGCGCCCAGCGCTCGGCGTGTGTCTGAAATTTCCTGCTTGTGCAGAGCCAAACTAGAGGAACCGTGCCCGGCGCGGTTTGATGTCATGAAGCGTACTTATCAGCCGTCCAAGCTCGTGCGTGCCCGCCGTCACGGTTTCCGTGCCCGCATGGCCACCAAGGACGGCCGTGCGATCATCAACAAGCGCCGTCGCGACGGCCGCAAGAAGCTCACGGCCTAAGGCCACGTGGCCGTATGACGGCCATCGAGCACAGTCCTGACGCCCTGCGTCGGCTGATCAAGCGAAGCCAGTTTCAAAGGGCTGCCCGGGGCAATCGCGCCGGGCGCTCTGCGTTTGGGCTGCAGATGATCGCCGCCGAAGAGGCGCAGCCCGGTATCGGTTTTACCGTGACCAAGAAAACCGGCAATTCTCCAGAGCGCAATCGCATAAAACGTCGTCTTCGGGCGGCTGTGACAGCATGCGCGCGTGACTTTGTGCCCCACCATGACTATGTGCTGGTCGGACGGCGTGAAGCGCTGACAGAACCCTTTACGAAGCTTGTTTCGGACCTGGGCGCGTTGATCACGCGCGTGCACACGCCAAGGTCCCCCGACGAGCGCTCTTCTTCCGGCCGCGGCCCACGGAAACCGAGATAATGGAAAACAATCGCAACATAATCCTGGCCATCGTGCTCAGCATGATCGTGCTGTTCGGCTGGCAGTTCTTCGTTGCCGGGCCGCAGATGGAACGCGCCCAGCAGCAGGCGCAGCTTGCGAATGAACAGGCCGCAGCGGCCGATCCGGGTCTGGCCACGCCAGCAACGCCGGGCGCTCCGGGACAGGCTGCAGCGCCGGCCGCCAATACCGGCACGCAGACCTATGCCAGCCGCGATGAAGCCATTGCCGCCAGCGCCCGCGTCTCGATCGATACGCCGGACCTGTCGGGCTCGATCAACCTGACCGGCGCGCTGATCGATGACCTGCGCCTCAAGCAGTATCGCGAGACGGTGGACGAAACCTCCCCGATCATCACCCTATTGACCCCGGCTGGCGTGCCCAATGCCTATTTCGCCGAAGAAGGCTGGCTGCCGGTTGCCGGCAATTCCATTGCCGTGCCGACCGCACAGACCGTCTGGACCGTCGAGGGCGCCAACACGGCGCTGACCGCTACGACCCCGGTGACGCTGGTCTGGGACAATGGCGCGGGCCTCACTTTCCGCCGCACCATTTCGGTGGACGAGCACTATCTCTTCACCGTCAGCCAGGCGATCGACAACCAGTCGGGCGGCGATGTGGCGCTCTATCCCTATGCGCGCGTCACCCGCCACAACACGCCCCATGTCGCCAATTTCTTCATCCAGCATGAAGGCCCGCATGGCGTGCTGGGCTCGAACAACCTGATTTCCAAGAAATACACCGACCTGCAGCATGACCAGGTCGCGCGCTTTGACAATACGACGGGCTGGCTCGGCTTTTCCGACAAGTATTGGGCAACCGCCGCGCTGCCGCCTGCCGGCACCGGCATCAATGCCCAGTTCACCTGGAAGAATTCGGCTGGCTATGACGACTACCAGACCTCCTATGTCGAGACTGCACCGGTCGTGATCGCCGCTGGCGCCAGTGCCACGCGCGAGAGCTATCTGTTTGCCGGCGCCAAGGAAGAATCGGTCATCACCGCGCTGCAGCAGCAGTATAGCTTTGACCGCTTCGACCTGCTGATCGACTGGGGCTGGCTGTGGTTCATCACCAAGCCGATGTATTTCCTGCTCACCTTCCTTAATGGCATCATCGGCAATTTCGGCCTCGCCGTGCTGGCAGTGACGGTTATCGTCAAGGCGCTGTTCTTCCCGCTGGCCAGCCGCTCCTATGCCTCGATGGCCGCGATGCGCCGCGTGCAGCCGGAAATGAAGTCGATCCAGGAGCGCCTCAAGGAGGATCGTCCGGCCCAGCAGGCCGCGATGATGGAGCTCTACAAGAAGGAAAAGATCAATCCGCTCAGCGGTTGCTGGCCGGTGCTGATCCAGATCCCCGTGTTCTTCGCGCTCTATACCGTCATCTTCATCAGCCTCGACATGCGCCATGCGCCGTTCTTTGGCTGGATCCAGGATCTGGCTGCGCCCGATCCGACCAATATCTTCACGCTGTTCGGCCTGATCCCGTGGAATCCCACGGTGGTTCCGATCATCGGCTCGTTCCTGCACCTGGGCGTGTGGCCGGTGATCATGGGCATCACCATGTGGGTGCAGATGAAGCTCAATCCGCCGCCGCCGGATCCGACCCAGGCGATGATCTTCAACTACATGCCGATCATCTTCACCTTCATGCTGGGCACATTCCCGGCGGGTCTGGTGATCTACTGGGCCTGGAACAATACGCTGTCGGTGACCCAGCAGTGGTTCATCATGAAACGCCACGGCGTGGAGGTGAACCTGATCGGCAATATCCTCGACACCTTCCGCAAGAAGAAGCCGGCGGAAGAAGCAGCCAAGTCCTGATCGCCACACGGCCAGGATCATGTTACAGCCCGCCGGACCATCCGGCGGGCTTATTGTTTGGAGCAGACCCATGAGCGAGATCGACTACCCAACCGACATGATCGAGCGCGGCCGCCTGCTGTTTGCCCGTCCGTTCCTCTTCATCAAGGGCTGCGTGCGCATCGCCGACCTGCCGCCGATGGACAAGGTGGAAATCTCCTTTGCTGGACGCTCCAATGTCGGCAAGTCGAGCCTGATCAACGCGCTCTGCGGCACGTCGAGCCTGGCGCGTACCTCCAATACGCCCGGCCGCACGCAGGAGCTCAATATCTTCGAGAGCCAGAGCGAAGACCTGCGCATCGTCGACATGCCCGGCTATGGCTATGCCAAGGCGCCGGAAGACAAGGTGCGGCAGTGGACCAAGCTGATCCATCAGTATCTGACCGGCCGCTCGACGCTGCGCCGCGTCTATGTGCTGGTCGATGGGCGTCATGGCCCCAAGGACAATGACCTGACCGTCATGAACGAGCTCGACAAGGCCGCCGTCAGCTATCAGGTGGTTCTGACGAAAGCCGACAAGCCGGGCGCGGCCGAATTGCAGAAAGTGATCGCGGCGACGCAGGCGGCCATCCTCAAGCGCCCTGCCGCGCATCCGCATGTGATCCTGACCTCATCGCTCAAGGGCGATGGCCTGAAAGAATTGCGCACAGAAATCGCCATGCTGCTGGAAAGCTGAGACGGCAGACGCGATTGGGGTTGTCTGCACGCTGGTGCCACAACCACGATGTCACCCCGGCCTTGAGCCGGGGCCCATCCCGAGATCACGCCACAGCCGCAAGGTGGTGGCAAACACATCGACCTGGCGGCAAGACATACATCTCAGGATGGGCCCCGGCTCAAGGCCGGGATGACATCGCGTGTGTGGAAGCGGTGGCGCCCTCTACGCAGCCCGGCGAGAATCCGATGGCTTGCGCCCGTCGATATTGAACACCGCGACGATTCCGTCGAGCGACTCGGCCTGATGTTCGGTCTGCTCGATGGCGGCATTGGTCTGTTCCACCAGCGCGGCATTGTGCTGGGTGATCTCGTCGAGCTGCCGCACGGCGACATTGACCTCGTCGATGGCGACGGCCTGTTCGCGGCTGGCCTCGGTGATCTGATTGATCAACGCCGCACTCTGGGTGACCGAGCTGTTGAGCGCGGCAATGCGCTGGCCGATCTGCAGCACGACCTGCGTACCTGACTTGACCTCGCTGGCCGAGACATCGATCAACTGCTTGATATCGGCAGATGCCGAGGCGGCGGATTGCGCCAGGCGACGCACTTCCACGGCCACCACCGCAAAACCCTTGCCGGCATCGCCCGCGCGGGCAGCTTCGACCGAAGCGTTGAGCGCCAGGAGATTGGTCTGGAAGGCGATGTCGTCGATCAGCTTGACGATGTTCGAGATTTTGGCCGAGGAAGTGGAAATCTGCTCCATGGCCCGCGATGCGGTTTCCATGGCGACGCCGCTTTCGACGGCAATGCGCGAGGCTTCGGCGACCGAGCGATTGGCCTCGCCGGCACGGGTGGCATTGGCGCTGACGGTGACCGACAGCTGTTCCACACTGGCCGAGGTTTGCTCAACCATGGCGGCCTGACGGCTGGTGCGCTCGGCCAGGTCGTTGGAGCCAGCCAGAATCTCGCCGGTCGCGGTCTTGAGGCGGCCGGAGGTCTGCTGCAGATTACCCATGACAGCGGCCATGCGTTCGGCAACAGCATTGGTATTGTCGCGCAGGGCGGCAAAGGCGCCGGTGAAATTGCCCGCAACGCGGGCGCTGAGATCAGCCTTGGCCAGCGCGGAGAGGACCTCGCCCGTTCCTGTCAGGCCGTGGTCAAGCGCCTCGAGCAAGACATTCACTTCGGTTGCCAGCTGGCGCAGCTCGACCTGATCATAGTTGTTGTCGATACGGCCGGTCAGCTCGCCGGCCATAACGGCGCGAAGCGTCGTCTGCAGATCATCGGTCAGCCGGTCGGCGGCATGCTGGCGCAGACCGGCCTCGGCGTCGCGCTGGCGTTCGTTTTCCTGCATGGCGGCCTGTTCGACCAGGGCCGTGCGGAAACCTTCGAGAGCTTTGAACATGATCGTCAGCTCGTCGGCAGCCTTCTGGATTGGGATCTGGACATCGGTGTTGCCGGCAGCCAGCTCGGCCGTCAGATCGACCAGCGTCCCAAGCCGGGCGGAGACAACCCTTTGGAACAGGATAAAGACACTGAGACAACCGGCAGCGGCAGAGGCGCCGGCCAGGGCAAGCGGCACCAGCACCGTCATATTGTCCTGCGTGAGAAGCTGGTAAATCGCCCAACCGCCAAACAGGATGACCAGGGCACCGAAGCCGAGAAAGGCAGCGACGAGTTTCTGCGTGATGGAAAAATTGCGGTAGTCAAACATGGCGGGAAATACTGACGCTTCAATAAACGCCCGCACCATGCGCCAGCAGGGTTAATAGATGCTTGATGCGAACCAATCCCGCCCGTGACAGATCAGCGCGTGGTGCAAGCAACCCAGCGGCGCAGGATTTCGGGCAGGACGTCCGACTTTTCCTTGAGATCAGCAGCATCCTTGAATGTCACGACACCGCGGTCGGGCGCAGCCCAGGCGATGATCCGGTCGGGATCCTCGAAGCGGAAGAAATCGTCAGCGCCGGCCTTGGCGCCACGATGCAGGATCAGCTGCAGGCGATCGCCGGGGTGGATGCGCATGGTCAGGCGATCATCACCGAGACCAAAACTGGGGGCATTCCACTTGATGGCTTCGTCGAGCCCGGGCACGGCATCAAGGATCAGGTGGCGCAGCGTCTCGATTTCGGCCTTCCGGCCGTGCTGCAGCCTATCCATGTAGATGTCGACAACAGACAGCTTTTCCGCGACAGCCATCTCAGCGCCCCCTGAAGAACTGGCCTATATATCCTGCAACATCCGAGCTATTTGATGGCGTTGCAACAGAGGCTACGGCCCTATCCACGAGATTGTCGGGGACCTTGCCGCGCCGCAGCTCGGCCAGCGCCAGGGTATAGTCATCGGCAAATTCGGGATGCGGCTGAAAACTCAGCGCCGCGCCATTGCGATAGGCCAGACCCGCGTTGGGCGTGAAGTCCGACGCCAGGATCACTTCGGCCTCCTTGGGCGGGGTGATAACCTGATCCTGATGCGAGCAGGCAACGGCCAAGGCCATTGGCGCCGTGCGCATGAAATCGGGACGAGCTTTGACACCGTAGGTGTGCCGGCCAAGGCCCCAGCCTTTTTCGGATTTGCGCACATCGCCACCCAGGGCATCGGCCATGATCTGGTGGCCGAAGCAGACCCCCAGCATGGGTGTCTTGCGCGCATAGGCGCCACGGATAAAGGCGCGCAGCGGATCGAGCCAGGCATGATCCTCGTACACGCCGGCCGGCGAGCCGGTGATGACGATGGCTTCCACACCTGAGAGATCCGGACAGGGCTCGCCATCGGAAATGGCCAGCGTCTCATAAGAGAAGCCCTGCCCCGTCCGGTCGAACATGGTCTGGAACATCTGGCGATAGGGTCCAAAACGGTCGCGCAGGGGCGCCGGGACATCGCCGGTCTGGATGATGGTGAGTTTCATGAACCCGATATATCGCCGGCCTCCGCAAGGCGGAAGCCGGATTGATCAGGCGGCCATGAATTTCAGCGCGGCGCCGTTGATGCAATAGCGCAGGCCGGTCGGCTCGGGACCATCCTCGAAGACATGGCCCTGATGGCCCCCGCAATTGGAGCAGTGGACTTCGGTGCGGGTCATGAACAGCGAATTGTCCACCGTCGTGCCGAGCGAACCGTCGATGAAGGTATAAAAGCTGGGCCAGCCGGTGCCGCTGTCGAATTTGGTATCGGAGGCAAACAGCGCCTGCTCGCAGCCGGCGCAATGGAAGGTGCCGGTGGCATGCTCGTCGTTGAGCGGGGAGGTGAAAGGGCGTTCGGTGGCCTCGTGGCGCAGCACGTCATAGGCCAGCGGGTCGAGCCTGGCCCTCCACTCGCCATCGCTCAGCTTGAAAGGAAAATCACCCTCGGCAGCCTGCATGGGCGACAGCAGGGCCAGGGCTGAGAGGCCAACAAGGGCAGAACCACCCAGCAGCACATCGCGACGCTTGAGGACCATGTCGATCACCTTTCATGAAGAGCCCGTGCCCCCGGATGCAGGAGAAGCTGCAAAGGGCGGCACGGGCGGAGTTGACAGCCAAAGGTAGTCCTGGGGCAAGGCCCTTCGCCGTCAAGTTATGGTGAGGGCGGAGGCGGCCCTTTTCCCTAACTGTCAGTAGCTACGGAGACGCGCAGTCGAGAGTTTCGGCCGGTTTTTCACCGCAGTTTTAGGCTAATCATCGTCAAAGGCTGGCGCCGGTCGCCCGGCGCCGCGCCGATTACATTGCAGACTTGGGCGTCAGGACGGCGTCGATGACGTGGATGACGCCATTGGACTGGATCACGTCCGCGATGGTGACATTGGCAACAGTGCCGTTTTCGTCGGTCACGGTGACCTTGCCGTCAGCGGCCTTGAGGGTCAGCTTGCAGCCACCAACGGTGTCGACAACGTGCTCGCCGCCGTCTTCTTCGACCATCGAGACGATGTCGGTCGACAGGGCCTTTGCCGGGATGACGTGGCAGGCCAGGATCGTCGACAGCATGTCCTTGTTTTCAGGCTTGAGCAGGTTTTCGACGGTGCCGGCCGGCAGGGCGTCAAAAGCAGCATTGACCGGAGCCAGAACGGTGAAGGGGCCGGGGCCGGAGAGGGTTTCCACGAGGCCCGCAGCCTGAACGGCGGCAACCAGGGTGGTGTGGTCGGCAGAATTTACGGCATTCTCGATGATGTTCTTGTCGGCGAACATGGCAGCGCCACCGACTTCGGGATTGTCCTGGGCGTAGACAGCAGCACCCGAAAATGCGGAAACCGAGAGCATGGCAGCAAGCGTAAGAGCGCGGAAATTCATGGTCGTTCCTTCCTTTTCGTCCCATCGTTATCTGGGATCTGAAGGAAGATACGGAGGTCGACCGGATCCAGTTCTCAGCAGTTTCAGTCTATTTGCACAAATAATCCTGAAACTTTATTGTCAGGAATTCGTAGTGATCGGCAAGTATCAACAGAACAATTCAAAAACAATTCGGCGCGCCGCAGATTTATCTTCTGCGACGCGCCAAAATTTTTCAGACCAGTCTAAAACTAGATCTGCGTTGCGGTACCGCTGGCCACGACAGGACCGGTCGGGGCGCCCGTCGGCGAGCCGCCATCGGGTTCGAGCGAAATGGCGAGGACCGAGCCTTCACCCCAGCCAGCCATGATTTCGGGCGACAAGGTGATGGTGCTGCGGGCATTGACCGGGATCACGCCCATCGAGACCGGCGCATTGCCGCCCTGGATGGCCCAGAGTTCGTAGTCGCTGCCGGGCACGTCATCGCCCGACAGTGCGGTCAGGCGCACATTGCCCTCGCCATCGTAAAGCGCGACGAACTGGACATTGCTGCCCTCGCCCTGAAGCGCGGCCACCAATTGGGTCGCCAGAGCATTGGCATCGGGTGCGGGCTGGAGAAGGTTGAAACCGACTGCAGCAACCGCCACGGCCAGCGCACCGGCGGCAATGGACCGCCACACGAGCAGATTCTCCCAGAAGGACGACTTGGGCTGCTCGCCAAAAACGCGCGTGGCGATCAGTGGATAGAGATGGGCCGGGACCGGGGTCTCGGCGAATTCGTCATTGAGCGCGGAAAAGCGCGAAATCCAGAAGTCGCGCTCGGCGCGCAGGGTCTGGTCATTGTCGATCAGGCTGCCGATGCGCTGGTGCTCGCTGGTGGAGAGCAGGCCGAGCACATATTCGGCCACGAGGGCATTGCGCCCTCCGAAGTCACCGATGTCATCACTCGTGCTCATGCTGTCAGACACTCTTTCAGTTTGATGAGACTCCGGCGCAGCCAGGTCCGCATCGTGTTCAGGGGCACGGTGTAGCGGGTGGCCAGTTCCTCGTAGCTATAGCCATCGAGGTAGGCACCGCGCACCGCGTCGGCACGATCGGGTTCGAGCGTGCCGAGGCATTTCTCGATCTGGCCCTTTTCCTCGCTGTCCTGCGTCGCCCGCTCCGGAGAGGGGGCACCATCAGGCACTTCGAGTGCCACATCGATATCGTCGGAAACCGGGCGTCTGGCCCTCAGGATGTCGAGTGCGTGATTGCGCGCCACGGCAACGAGCCAGCTTATCGGGCTGGTGTTGCCGGCGACGTAGCGATCTGCACGCTGCCAAATCTTGACGTAGACTTCCTGGATAGCCTCTTCGGCTTCCGAACGGTCTTTCAAGATACGCAGGGTTACGCCAAAGAGTTTCGCGCTCGTCCGATCATAGAGCGTGCGGAACGCAGCGCGATCGCGAAGCGCGCAGCGGCCGATGAGGTCGGCAATTTCCCGCGCGGGTGCGGTCTGTGTCGTCATAGGTTGTGGCCTCCCAACCGTGCCAGCACCATCGCCCTTGCCCGGTTCGATGTCTGGCGCAGCTAGAACGCCCCAAAATGACAAATGGATCAATTGGCAAATGCGGCAGAAGCGTCTTTTCCTTTCCGCATTCATGCTCTAGACCCGTTGCGGTCTTTATGCCGCCTTGCCAACAAAATGGGTCCGTTCATGACCGAAGAGACTAGCTCGACCGACCGCTTCAGCCACGACGCCGGTATTCTGGCACAGGCTCTGCCCTATATGCAGCGCTATGAGGGCAAGACCGTCGTGGTGAAATACGGCGGCCATGCCATGGGCGACGCCAAGCTCGGCCAGGCCTTTGCCCGCGATATCGCGCTGCTCAAGCAGAGCAAGGTCAACCCGATCGTGGTGCATGGCGGCGGGCCGCAGATCGCCTTGATGCTGGCAAAGCTGGGGATCGAATCCAAGTTCGAGGGCGGGTTGCGCGTCACCGACCAGCGCACCATGGAAGTGGTCGAAATGGTTCTGGCCGGCTCGATCAACAAGGAAATCGTCGCGCTGATCAATGCCGAGGGCGAATGGGCCATCGGGCTCTGCGGCAAGGACGGCAACATGGTTTTTGCCAAGAAGGCGCAGAAGACCGTCAAGGACCCGACCTCCAATATCGAGAAAGTGCTCGACCTCGGTTTCGTCGGCGAGCCGGTGGAAGTCGATCGCACGCTGCTCGATCTGCTGGCCCGGTCGGAAATGATTCCGGTGATTGCTCCGGTGGCACCCGGCCGCGACGGCAATACCTATAATATCAATGCCGATACGTTTGCTGGCGCCATTGCCGGCTCGCTCGGCGCCAAGCGCCTGCTGTTTTTGACCGACGTGCCCGGTGTGCTCGATCGCAATGGCAAGCTGATCCCGGAACTGTCCGTGCGTGAGGCCAAGGAGCTGATCGCCGACGGGACCATCTCGGGCGGCATGATCCCCAAGGTCGAGACGTGTCTTGAAGCGCTGGACAATGGCGTGGAGGGTGTCGTGATCCTCAACGGCAAACAGCCCCATGTCGTGCTGGTGGAACTGTTCACCGAATTCGGTGCCGGCACGCTGATCGTGCGCTAGCCTGATCGCGCCCCGGAAATTCAAAGGCCGCCCCGTGGGGCGGCCTTTTTGTTATGCCTCGACGGCCACATGCTGTGGCGCGGCATGACCCTGCAGCTTTCTGGGCTTCTTGAAAAAGAAGGCCAGCAGCAGGACCAGGGCGAAGGAAATCACCTGATACCAGAGGGCATGGGCGGCCGAGCCGGCAAAGGCAGCATGGGGCACTGCGCCCGAGGCCATGTCATTGGTGAGGCTGGTGAAGAAGAGTTCGCCCACCAGCGCAACGCCGAGCGCACCACCGACCTGCTGGAAGGCCTGCAGCGAGCCCGAACCGGCGCCCGCATCGCGCGGCGGCACATTGGCCAGCACCAACTGGAACAAGGAGGAAAAGCCGAGGCCCAGCCCGATGCCGGCAATCAGCAGCGGCGGCAGGAAGCTCCAGTGGTCGATGGTGTCGCCAACGCCGGCGATGATGAAATGCAGCCAGCCGATGCCGAAAGTCAGCATGGCGCCAGCGGCAGCGAGGCGGCCGCGCAGGTAGTTGGCGCCGAAACGGCCCGCGATGAAGGAGGCGATCAGCACGCCGACCGAGAAGGGCGTGTTGGTGAGGCCCGATTCAAGCGGGGTAAAGCCGAAACCACCCTGCAGCAGCAGCGAGATGACCATGAACATGCCCGGAATGCCCGAGGCGAAGATGGTCACCACCATGGCGCCGAACATGAAATCCTTGTTGGTCAGGAGATCATAGTTGAGCAGCTGCGGTTTGCCGGCTTTGGCGCGGGCACCCTGATAGAAGAAGAAGGCGACGAGGCCGGCAAGGCCGGCGACGATCATGGCAAAGGCCCAGAGCGGCCAGCCGAAGGCGCGGCCCTCGACGATGGGGAAGACCACCGCGATCAGCGAAATGCCGAACAGGGCAATGCCGGCATAGTCGTTCTTGAGATCGGGGTGACCGGGCACGCGCGGGATCAGATAGAGACCGGCCACGACAGCGGCGATGCCGACCGGGATATTGACGAGGAAGATCGGCTGCCAGTCCATGCCGAAGAGTTGGGCATCGATCAGCAGGCCACCGACGATGGGGCCGCAGACCGAGGCGAGGCCGGCGGAGAGACCGAAGAGCGAAAAGGCCTGACCGCGCTCCTGCGGCGGGAAGGTCACCGTGGCGATGGCGAGCACCTGCGGCGTCATCATGGCGCCAGCCAGGCCCTGCAGGATGCGGGCGGCGATCAGGAATTCGATATTGGGCGCCATGCCGCACAGCGCCGAGGCCACGGTGAAACCGCCGACGCCCCAGAGGAAGAGCGTGGTGCGGCCGAGGATATCGCCGAGGCGACCGAAGGGCAGCAGGCCCAGAGCGAAGGCGAGGATATAGGCAGCGACGACCCATTCGATCTGGGTGTCGCTGGCGCCAAGGCCGGTGCGCATGGAGGGCAGCGCGACATTGACGATGGTGACGTCGATCAGGTTCATGAAATTGGCGATGAGCAGCACCACCAGCGCCACCCAGCGGCGCGGATCGGGCGTGGCAGGCGCCCCGGGATTGTGAGTTGCAGACATGGCGTTTTCCTTGGGGCTCAGGATGTTCGAATAAAGGCGCGCTCGAGTTCGGCGAAGGCCGTGTCGAGCAGTTGCGGGGTTGTGTCGGGGCGGCGCCAGCAATCGGCCAGGGCGCCCGTGGTGATCATGGCGGCGGAATCGGGATCGAGGTCCGGCCGGAACGAGCCATCGGCCAGTCCCAGGCGGAAAATGTCGGCGAACTGGCTGCGCCAGTATTGATGCATGGGCAAGACGATCTCTGCGATGACCGCATCACGCCGTGCCCGTTCGACAAGTTCTGTCAGTATGATGATGAGATCGGGCATGTCGGTCGTGGTTTCGCGGAAATCGGCGAATTCCATGTGCAGTTGCGCCAGCGCCGTCTTGCCCTGGCGCGGATGCCGCAAGGCCTGGGCGCGGAAATCGTGACGGATGCTTTCGGCGACCAGCGCCACCAGCGCCTCCTTGGAGGGCACGTGGTAGTGCAGCGTGGCGATATTGATACCGACACGGGCGGCGATATCACGCGTGCGCAGGCCTTCGAGGCCCTTTTCGACGATGATCGCCCGGGCCGCCATGGCAATGGCTTGGCGACGGTCATCACCGCTTTCGCGTCTGTGGGAGTGGTCGATTGTCATGCTTACCTCGCCGGGACGGCTTCTATACTCCCGCCGAGGTATTCAATCAATCAGATGATTGAGGCAAATTTGTCGTCTGCGCTATCTGTCTCTGGGACACAGATAAATTTCGTTCGCTTAGCGCATGTTATAGCCGAGCCGGTGGGAAATCGGGGACTAGGGAGTGTTACGCGTGTCACCCGCCCGGCCTGTTTCACCGCACTTGCAACGGTCGAAATCCGAGCCTGGCTCAAAAACCACCATAGGCGGGCCATGCCCGCAACAGCGATGTTTGATGCCACTCTCTCGCGACTTACACCATATCAATATGTCTTTCCCCTGCCCCCATTGCGGTCATGTCATCACCAAGGAAGGAAGCTGGTTTCGCGCCCGCGCCCATTATCCCTGCCAGGCCTGCCGCCAGGAGGTGAAGCTGAACTACGCGGACAAGGTGGCGCTGTTTGCCAGGCACGCCGGGACGATCGAGTAGCGATCTCGCCATTTCCGGGCGAGTTTTTTGATGAAGCCACAGCGCTTTATCAAATAGTTTTCCCCGCCCTCCGGGATCTCCCCCATACTCTGCCCATTCCCGTCAGACACGCGGTGCCGACGCAGCACCGGGCGGGGAGGCTGGAGATGGGGGCGCCCATTTGGCCGGGCTGAAAGTCGGCACCTGGGCTTGCGATAATAGTCCCCGGTGAGTTCCGGACCCGGTGAGAAAACTCCAGGCCGTGACGGGCGGCCATTGGCTCGCACTTCACTAGTAGTTTCTGGGCCAATGGCCGCCCGTCATCCGTGAAAACCGCAAGGCGAAGGCCGGGGCGGCGTTTCCGCACGCCGGTCGTTCGGCGCGGCTTCCGAACTTGACAATATCCCGTGCCGGGTCTCCATCAGCCCAAGCTTTGGAGTGCCCCATGCAAGACTATGTTCGCCGCATCCTCACCTCATCGGTCTATGAAGTGGCCGAGCAGACGCCGCTCGAGACGATGAACCTGCTGTCGGCGCGGCTCGGGGCCGATGTGCTGCTGAAGCGCGAGGATCTGCAGCCGGTCTTTTCCTTCAAGATCCGCGGCGCACATAACCGTATTGCCCAATTGACCGAAGAGGAGCGCGCCCGCGGCGTGATCTGCGCCTCGGCGGGCAATCATGCGCAGGGCGTGGCGCTGTCGGCAACGCGCATGGGCATTCGCGCTGTGGTCGTCATGCCGACGACGACGCCGATCATCAAGGTGGGGGCGGTGCGCCGGCTGGGCGGCGAGGTCGTGCTGTTCGGCGACGGTTTCGACGCGGCGCGCGCCCATGCCGCCGAGCTGGCGGAAAAGCATGGCTATGTCGTCGTCCATCCCTTCGATGACCCCGATGTCATTGCCGGTCAGGGCACCGTGGGGCTTGAATTGCTGCGACAACATCCGGGCGAAATCGGCGCCATCTACGTCCCAATCGGCGGCGGCGGACTGGCGGCCGGCATTGCCGCCATGGTCAAATTCCTGCGCCCGGACATTCGCGTCATTGGCGTCGAACCTGAAGAAGCCGCCAGCATGAAGGCGGCGATCGCTGCCGGCCATCCGGTGGCGCTCGACCAGGTGGGGCTGTTTGCCGATGGTGTGGCCGTGCGGCAGGTGGGCGACGAAACCTTCCGGCTGTGCCGCGACCTGCTCGACGATATCGTCACCGTAACGGCCGACGAGATCTGCGCCGCGATCAAGGATATTTTCGATGACATGCGCGCCATTGCCGAGCCGGCCGGCGCGCTGGCCCTGGCCGGGCTGCGGCGTCAGGTCGAGACGGGCGATGCGCCACGCGGGGCGCTGATCGCCATCAATTCGGGCGCCAATGTCAATTTCGACCGGCTGCGCTATGTCGCCGAACGCGCCGAGATCGGCGAGCGGGCCGAGGCATTGCTGAGCGTTGCCATTCCCGAGCGGCCGGGCAGCTACCGCGCCTTCATCCGCCTGCTCGGCCAGCGCTCGATCACCGAGTTCAACTATCGCTACGCCCATGGGGCCACCGCCAAGATCTTCGTCGGCATCAAGCTCAGCCGCGGCGACCAGGAAAAGCAGGAGATCATCTCGCTGCTGGAAAACCACGGCCTTGGCGTCACCGACATGACCGACAATGAAGTGGCCAAGCTGCATGTCCGTCACATGGTGGGCGGGCGCGTCGAGGCGTTGAGCGACGAGGTGGTCTATCGCTTCCAGTTCCCCGAGCGTCCGGGCGCCTTGCTCAAATTCCTCGAAGGGCTCAATGATGAGTGGAACATCTCGCTGTTCCACTATCGCAATCACGGCGCCGACTATGGCCGTGTGCTGGTGGGCGTACAGGTGCCGGCGGCGACGCGTGAGGACTTCATCGCCCATATCGAGGCCATCGGCTTTCCCTATTGGGAGGAGACGGAGAACCCGGCCTATCAACAGTTTCTCGATCACCAAGGTGCGTGACGCGGCAAACGTCACAACTGTGTCGCAGCTGTTATGATGCAATAAACCGACAATAGAGGCAGCTGGCCGCTTTGTGGCCAGAATCTATTGCAATTCAACGCTCAAGGAGCCATCTGCCCAGTGCGGGCGTTGGTTCTACTGTCAAGAAATGCGCCCACCCGACAATCAAACCAAACAATGCCGGAGATGACGATGAGGACCAACCAGACTGCCCGCCTGCTGCTGTTGAGCAGCGTCGCGACTGTCGCCATGATGACCACTGCCAACGCTCTGGAGGCGCAGGCCTTCGTTGATCGTTTCGCCGAGGTCTATGGCCATATCGGTTATGATCTGGAATTTGGTGCGGCAACTCTGGATGGCGATACAGTCACTGTCGATGGCGTGACCGTCGGCTTCACCGGCCCCGAGACTGACGACCTCGAGCCGATGGTCTTCGATACCGAGATCACCTTCGAGGGCGTGACCGACAATGGCGACGGCAGCTATTCCGTCTCCGCGATGACCATCCCCGACATCGACAGCGAATTCGTTGAAGACGACATCACCGGCCATATCACGCTGGGCGACATTCGTGCCGACAACCTCTACCTGCCCGCTGGCGACACGGTTCCGGCCGTGATGACGCTGCAGCTGCTGGAATCGATCAGCACCGGCCCGCTGCTGCTGACCCGCAATGGCGAGGAAGTGCTCTCCGTCGACTCCATGGAAGCAGTTTCCACCTTCAATCCGCAGCAGGGCACGGTCGACCTGGTCGATGTCAGCTCGACGCTCAACATCGCCGGCATTTCGCTCGATCTGTCGACCGTCAGCGAGGAAGACCCCTCTGCTGGCGCCGTGATTGAAGCGCTGGGCCTCACCACCATCAGCGGCGACATCACCCAGGACTTCTCCTGGTCGATGGCCGACGGCAAGATGACGCTGGGCGAATTCCTGTTCGACTTCGCCGATGTCGGCGCGCTCAACATCACCGGCGAATTCACCGGCTTCACCCCGGCCGTGCTCGATCAGCTCTACGCCATGTCGACCAGCATGGGCGAAGAAGGCGAGATGACCGAGGAGCAGTCCCAGGCCCAGATGATGCAGGGCATGGCCATCATGCAGGGCGTCAATATCGTCAACACTGCGGTGCGCTATGACGATGCGGGCCTCGCGCCCAAGCTGCTCGACTTCTTCGCGGCCCAGTCGGGCGGCGATCGTGCTGCCTTCGTCGAAATGCTCAAGGCGCAGCTGCCTGCCATGCTGGCCGGCACGGGAATTCCGGCGCTCAACGACGTCGTGATCCCGCCGGTGGAAGCCTTCCTCGACGATCCGCAGAGCATCGAAGTCAAGGTCGCGCCGCCGTCGCCGACCTCGCTGCTGGTGCTGATGGCTGCCGCTGCCAACCCGGCCGGCCTGATCGACGCGCTTGGCCTCGTCATCGAAGCCAATACGGCTGCCGAGTAATCTGAGCATCGGGAACGGCGCCCTGCGCCGTTCCTGCCCCTGATGGCGCGGAGTTTATCCCCACCTTCATAAATCGGCGCTATAGTGTGCGGATGAACGACATGACGCCGCAGCGCAGCCTGAGCCACATTACCGATTGGGTGTTCGATCTGGACAACACCCTCTATCCGCGCACCTGCAATCTTTTCGCGCAGATCGATATCCGCATCACCAATTACGTGATGGATCTGACCAGGCTCGATTTCGACGCGGCCCGTGTGTTGCAGAAGACCTATTACCGCGATTTCGGCACGACGCTGAACGGGCTGATGCAGCAGCACAAGATCGATCCGGACCACTTCCTCAACACGGTCCATGCCATCGACTATTCACCGGTCGATGCCCATCCCGATCTGGTCGATGCCATCCGCGCCCTGCCCGGCCGCAAGTTCATCCTGACCAATGGCGATGTCAGCCATGCCCGCTCGGTGCTGAAGCGCCTGGGGGGCGACGACATTTTCGAGCATGTGCACGATATCCGCGCCATGACCTATGTGCCCAAGCCGCACAAGGCAGCCTATGACGGGTTCTTCGCCCTGCATGGCATAGACCCGACCCGCGCGGTGATGTTCGACGATCTCGAAAAGAACCTCGTTGTGCCGCACGACATGGGCATGTCGACGGTGCATGTCGTGGCCGGCGAAGATTTTGCCCACGAGCAGATCGATGCCTGGGAGATGGCCCGCGCCACCGGCCCGCATGTGCATCACATCACAGACGATCTGGCGAAGTTCCTGCGCGAACGGCCCTGAGCGGCGCGCCCTACATATTGTTGAGATGCAGGATGTTTCCGTCCGGGTCCTTGAACCAGACCATTTTCATCTCGCCGGCTGAATGGATGCCATCCTTGTAGTCCATGCCCGGATACTGCTCGAAGCTGACGCCCTTGGACCTGAGGTCGGCAACGATGCTTTCCACCTCGTCGTCGACGCCCCAGGCCACTGCATTGGCCTGATTGGTGCCGGCGAAATCGGAGACATAAACGACCAGGGTGGTACGGCCGGTCTGGAAGGTCATGACGTTCGCGTCTTCATGGGTCAGTTTCAGCCCTAGCGTATTGGCATAGAAGTCGCGGGCACGGGCCATGTCGCTGACGGCGACGATGGCGCTGGAATCCTTGTCCTTGAACATTTTCATCTCCTCGCTCTGTCTCAACGCAACGTCAGAGGGCGCTGGGTAGTTCAAAGACGGCCAGCGCCGGGCCGACCCGACTGCATTGCCGCGAATTTAGTTTCCCCGCCCCATCGCCCAGAGCTATCATCACGTCATGACCGATCTCCCCGGGCGCCGTCCCCCGCCCACACCTGACACGCCTCCCACCTTTCGCGAACGCCTCGACAATATCCGCCATCTCGGGCGGCTGGTGGCGCAGATCTGGCGCACCAGCCCCTTCCTGACCGCAGCCAGCATCGGGTTGCGGCTGGTCGCATCGCTGCAGCCGGTTGCCGTGCTCTATGCAGCCAAGCTGATTGTCGACGAAGTCGTCCGATTGAGCGGCATCACCCCGCCCGGCGCCAGCTTTGGCGACTGGTGGGTCAGTGGCGAGCTCAACCATGTGCTGTTGCTGCTGGGCTTCGAGTTCGCGCTGGTGCTGGCCAATGATTTCATCGCCCGCGCCACGGGGCTTGTTGATTCCATTCTCTCCGAGCTCCATGCCAACCAGGTCAGCGTCGAGCTGATGGCGCATGCGGCGCGGCTCGATCTGATGCATTTCGAATCCGCGGAATACCAGGACCGGCTGGAGCGGGCGCGTCGGCAGGCGGCGGGGCGCAATGCCCTGCTCAGCCAGATGTTCGGCCAGGCGCAGGACATCATCACCGTCATCACGCTGGCGGCAGGTCTGTTCTTCTATGCCCCCTGGCTGATCCTGCTGCTGCCGCTGAGTTTCGTGCCCGCCATCTGGGGCGAGACGCGGTTCAATACGCTGGCCTATTTCATGAGCCGCTGGCGCACGCCGGAGCGGCGCGAGCTCGAATATATCCGCTATGTCGGCGCCACGCCCGAGACGGCCAAGGAGATCAAGCTGTTTGGGCTGGGCGAATTCCTCATCGCCCGCTTCAAGACCCTGGCCAATACGATCTATCTCGAAAACCGCAGCCTCTCGACGCAGCGCGCGGCCTGGGGCGCACTGTTCTCGTCGATCTCGTCGCTGACCTATTATGGCGCCTATGGCTTCATCGTCTGGCGCACGATCACCGGCGATTTCACCATCGGCGACCTGGCGTTCCTCTCGGGCTCGTTCCTGCGGCTCAACGGATTGTTCCAGAAGATCCTCCTCGGCTTTACCGCCATTGCCGGCCAGTCGATGTATCTCGATGACCTGTTCTCGTTTTTCGAGATCGAACCGACGATCCTGTCGCCGGTGAAACCGAAACCGTTTCCGTCGCCAATCCGGCAGGGCATAAGTTTCGAAAATGTTGGCTTTCGCTATCCCGATACCGAAGGCTGGGCGATAAGGCATCTGAGCTTTACCCTCCAGGCCGGCGAGACGCTGGCGCTGGTGGGCGAGAATGGCGCGGGCAAGACGACGATCGTCAAGCTGCTGGCGCGGCTCTACGACCCCGACGAGGGGCGTATCACCGTGGATGGCATTGATCTCAAGCAATTGTCGGTCAGCGATATCCACGCCCATATCGGGGTGATTTTCCAGGACTTCATCCGCTACAGTTTCAGTGCCCGCGAGAATATCGGCGTCGGGCTGATCGAGCATCAGGACGACATGGCGCGGATCGGCTCAGCGGCCGAGCGCAGCCTTGCCGATGCGGTGATCGCCAAGCTGCCAGAGGGCTATGACCAGCAATTGGGGCGCCTGTTCAAGAAGGGCCGCGACCTCTCGGGTGGCGAATGGCAGAAGGTCGCCATCGCCCGGGCCTACATGCGCGACGCCGATCTGATCATTCTCGACGAGCCCACAGCGGCGCTCGATGCCAAGGCGGAGGCTGAAGTGTTCAGCCGGTTCAAGAGCCTCGCCTCGGGCAAGACAGCGGTCATCATTTCGCACCGCTTCTCGACCGTGCGCATGGCCGACCGGATCCTGGTGCTGGAGAATGGCGCCATCCTAGAATCCGGCTCGCATGAAGACCTGCTGGCGCTGCGCGGACGTTACGCGGAACTGTTCGAACTGCAGGCGGCGGGCTATCGCTAGGCTGGTTTGACGATCAGCCGTCCCTTGACCTCACCGGCAAGGATGCGCTGCGCCGCCTCGGGCAATTGTTCGAGGCTGATTTCCTCGACCATGCCGGCATAGGCCCCGGCATCGAACAATGTGCCGAGGCGTTGCCAGGCCGCGAGGCGCGGGCCTGCCGGGCGCATGACGCTGTCGATTCCAAACAGACTTATCCCCCGCAGGATGAAGGGGAGTACAGTGGTGTCGAGTTCAACCCCGCCAGCCATGCCGATGCTGGCCACGAGGCCATCGTAATTGACCTGTTTCAGCGCCTTGCTCAGCACCTTGCCACCGACATTGTCGATCACCGCAGCCCAGCGCGAGGCTTCGAGCGGCCGGTCCGGCTGCGCGAGAAACTCCTCGCGATCGACAATGGTCCCGGCGCCGAGAGCGCGGAGGGCGTCGGCATGCTGAGGGCGGCCGGAGAGAGCCGCGATCTGGTAGCCGAGCTTGTGCAGCAGCGCGATGGCGATTGTGCCCACGCCGCCAGCTGCGCCCGTGACCAGCACGTCGCCGCTACCGGGCCGCAGACCGGCTTCTTCGAGCTTGTCCACGGCCAGCATGGCGGTGAGACCAGCCGTACCAATCACCATGGCGTCGCGGGTGGAAAGGCCCTCCGGCAGCGGCACCAGCCAGTCACCACTGACGCGGGCGCGTTCGGCATAGCCGCCCCAATGGGTTTCGCCGACGCGCCAGCCGGTGAGCACGACTTTGTCGCCCGCCGTGAAGCGCGCATCCATGCTGTCGCGAACCGTGCCGGAGAAGTCGATGCCGGCGACATGGGGAAAGTCGCGCACGAGGCCCCCCGTGCCGGTGAGGCAGAGTCCGTCCTTGTAGTTGAGGCCGGCCCAGTCGATGTCGACCGTGACATTGCCATCGGGCAGGTTGGAGTCATCCAGCGTCTGGACGCTGGACGTTACCTTTCCATCAGCCTGTTTTTCCGTCAGCAGGGCGCGGAATGTCATGGTCGACTCCTTATGGTTTTTCGCCAGCTTGGCACGATGCGCTCCCTGGGTCACCCTCTGGCGCGGTGTGGCGAAGCGTCTTACCTATGGGTCAGCAAGCCCTCGAGACATGACCGTGACCACGCCCAACGACGAACAGATCACCGTGATTGCCGAAACCTATCGCCTGCTCGGCGATCCAACGCGGCTGCGCATCCTTCTGGCATGCCTGGCGGGTCCCATCGCCGTTGGCGATATCGCCAAACTCGCCAATGCCTCGCCTTCTTTGGTCAGCCACCATCTGCGTCTCTTGCGCGGGGCACGGCTGGTGCGCGGAACGCGACAGAACAAGCAGGTGTTTTACCAGACAGCCGACGAGCATATCGCCCATATGCTCACCGACATGATCGAGCATGCGATTGAAGAGCACGACGAGACCAGCGACACCTGACCGCAGCCTCGGCGTGAAAATCACCTTGCACAAACATATGAACATGTATTCATATGAAGCAAGTGAGGAGTGAGCCATGACAAGCGGCAGGAATTCGGCAGGAGCGGCGGTGGGGCATGAGCATGCCGGGCACGAGCATGACGACCATGACCACCATGAGCATGAGCCACATGAGCACGACCATGCTGGCCGTGACCACGCGGGACACGATCATTCCGGCCACGATCATGCCGGGCATAGCCATGCGCCGACGGTAAGCGCGGGCAATGAGCGGGTGGTGCTGATCGGCTTCCTGCTGACCGCCGGCTTCATGTTCGCCGAGGTGATTGCCGGCGTGCTGTCGGGCTCACTGGCGCTGATCGCCGATGCCGGACACATGCTGACCGACGCCGCCGCCCTGCTGCTGGCCTGGGCTGCCTTCCGCTTCGGGCGCCGGGCGTCGGATACCAAGCGGACTTTCGGCTATATGCGGCTCGAAGTGGTGGCGGGGCTGATCAATGCCGTGACGCTGTTCATCCTCGTCGGCTGGATCATCCATGAGGCGATCCAGCGCTTCATGACGCCCCACGAGGTGCTGGCCGGCCCGATGTTCGTGGTCGCCGTGCTGGGGCTGGTCATCAACGTGGCCGTGTTCATCGTGCTGTCGCGCGGCGACAAGGAACACGTCAATATCCGCGGCGCCATGGTGCATGTGCTGGGCGACCTGCTCGGGTCGGTTGCGGCCATTGTCGCCGCCATCACCATCTGGCTGACCGGCTGGATGCCGATCGATCCGATCCTCTCGGTGCTGGTGTCGCTGCTGGTGTTGCGCAGCGCCTGGAAACTGTTCCGGGGTTCGCTGCATATCCTGATGGAAGGCACGCCGGGCAATGTGGTGGTGGAAGACCTGAGCCAGGCGCTGGTCGCCAAGGTACCAGGCCTCAAGGCAGTGCGGCATATCCATGTCTGGTCGATCACTTCGGGTAAGCCGGTGGCGACGCTGGAGGTAGTGCTGGACCAGGGTGCAAACGCACCGGCGGTGACGCAGGGAGTCAAGGCGGCGCTGCGTGCCGATTACGCGATCACCCATTCGACCGTGGAGATCGTCTGGGACGAGAAGGCGCCAAATTGCGCCCTCGCCCCCGAGGCCATTCCCTAGTAACGGCCCGGTCCCAGGTCGGCGATGTCGATATCGGGCCGCGTGCCGCTGACGAGGTCCGCCATGATACGCGCCGAGCCGCAGGCCATGGTCCAGCCGAGCGTGCCGTGACCGGAATTGATGAAGAGATTGCCCAGCTTCGAGGCGCCAATGATGGGGGTGCCATCCGGCGTCATCGGCCGCAGGCCGGTCCAGTAACTGGCGCTGATCGTGTCGCCGGCACCGGGGAACAGCTCGTTGACGCAATGGGCCAGGGTATCGCGACGGCGCGGCGGCAGGTGTGTGGTATAGCCCGAGAGCTCGGCCATGCCACCGACGCGGATGCGGTCGCCAAGGCGGGTGACAGCGATTTTGTAGGTCTCGTCAAGCACGGTCGAGACCGGCGCAGCGCCGGCATCCACGATCGGCGCGGTGATGGAGTAACCCTTGACCGGATAGATAGGCAGATCGATCCCCACTTGGCGCGCCAAAATGGGCGAAAAGCTGCCGAGCGCCATTACATAGCGGTCGCCCTTGATCAGGCCGGCGCTAGTCCGGACGCCCCTAACCTGGCCGCCCTCGATATCGAGACCATCAATTGTGGTGCCATAGCGGAAGGTGACGCCCAGTTGGGCCGCGAGGTCGGCGAGACGGTTGGTGAAGATATGACAATCGCCGGTCTCGTCACCGGGCAGACGCAAGCCACCGGCAATATCGGCGGGCGAATTGGCGAGACCCGGTTCGGCGGCAATGCAGCTTGCACGATCCAGCACCTCGTAGCTCACACCATATTGGGTAAGGACCTCGGTGTCCTTGTGGGCGCCATGGACCTGCTTCTGGGTGCGGAACAGTTGCAGCGTACCCTGGGTGCGCTCGTCATACTTGATCCCGGTATCGGCACGCAGGGCGATCATCACGTCGCGGCTATATTCGGCGACACGGACCATGCGGGCCTTGTTGATCGCATAGCGCCCGGCCGTGCAATTGGTCAGCATCTGGAGGATCCAGCGGACCATATAGGGATCGAGATTGGGCTTCAGGATGAGCGGCGGATGCTTCATCATCAGCCATTTGATGGCCTTCTGCGGGATGCCGGGACCGGCCCAGGGCGAGGCATAACCAGGAGAGACTTCACCCGCATTGGCGAAACTGGTTTCGAGCGCCACGCCCGGCTGGCGCTCGATGACTTCCACTTCGTGACCGGCCTTGGCCAGATAGTATGCCGACGTGACCCCAATCACGCCGCCGCCCAGAATAACGACCTTCAACGCTGCCTCCAAATCGGTGACTGCAGTGATGATGGTCCAAATGCATGGCGCTGTCGCCATGCATTTGTGGTCAGGTCAGCACGACATGCTGGGTCAGTTCCTCGATGGTCGTGTCAGCCTTGGCGACGTCGAAGACCTTGGTGCCATGGCTCATGATGACGAAGCGATCGCAGACCTGGTAGGCGTGATAGAGATTGTGCGTCACCAGCACGCTGGACACACCCTCCTCCTTGAGCTTGAGCACCTGATTGAGCAGGGCTTCGGTCTCACGCACCGAGAGGGCCGAGGTTGGCTCGTCCAAAAGCAGAACGCGGCGCTTGAAGAAGACGGCGCGGGCGATGGCAACGGCCTGTTTCTGGCCACCCGAGAGATCGCCGACCAGCTTGTCCGGACTATCGATGCCCGAAATATGCACGGCGCTCTCGAGCACCTGCATGGCGATATCGCGCATCTTCTTGAGGTCGAGAAAGCCGAAGCGGGTGGTGAGCTCGCGACCGAGGAAGATGTTGCGCGAGATGGAGAGGCAGTCGACCAGAGCGGTGTTCTGGTAGATGGTCTCAATCCCCGCCTCGGCGCTGTCGCGGCGATTGGTGAAATCCTGTTTCACGCCATCGACCGAGATATGGCCCGAGCTCGGACGGTGAATACCCGAGAGCATGTTGACCGTGGTCGACTTGCCGGCGCCATTGTCACCGAGCAGACCCACGACCTCGCTGTGGCCAACTTCAAAGCTCAGATCGGTCAGGGCCTTCAGTGGTCCGAAGGTCTTGTTGATATTGTGCAGGGCGAGCAGGCTCATAGGGATGCTCCCCGGCGATCCAAGCCGTGATTGAAGATCGAGGCCACCACGATCAGCGTGGCGATGAACATGTCGAGATAAAAGCCCGGGGCGCGCAGCAGCAGCAGCACGTCGGTGATGGTGAAGATCAGCATGACGCCGAGGAATACGCCCAGGATCGAACCGCGACCACCGCGGAGCGACAGCCCGCCGATGACGCAGGCGGCAATGGCCTGAAGTTCGAGGCCGGCGCCCTGCCCCGGCTGCACCGAGCCGACGCGGGTGGTGGCGAGAATGCCGGCGAAGGCCGCCATGAGACCGGCAATGGAAAAGGCGATCAGCTTGATCCGGCCGGTATTGACGCCGATGGCCGTGGCCGCGGAGCGATTGCCGCCGGTGGCAAAGACGTGATTGCCGAAACGATGGCGATGCATCATGGCCCAGAAGACAAGACACAGGCCGATGAACCAGAGGAAGGCGGCGTTGAAGCCGAATATGGTGCCGCCAAACAGGCCGCCAAAGACCGGATTGGGATCAAAACGGACCTGCACCGCGCCATTGATCAGCAGCACCGCGCCACGCCAGAACAGCAGGCCACCGAGGGTGACGATGAAGCTGGGGAGATTGAAGCGCAGGGTGATGGCGCCGTTGAGCAGACCGATGGCAGCGCCAACCATGAGGCCGATCGGTGCGGCAATGAAGGCATCCACGCCATTGCCGACCAGCATGGCCATGACGATGGCGGTGAGCGTATAGACCGAACCGATGGAGAGATCGAACTCGCCGGCGATCATCAAGACGCCGGCGCCGAGCGCCAGGCAGCCGATGACGGGCACGGAGCGCATCATGATGCCGATATTGGCCGAGGAGAGATAGCGGAAGTCATCGGCGAACAGGATGCCAGCCGTGATGCAGGAGATCTGGACGAGAATGAAGACCAGGAGAATTGCCCCGGCCGGCATTTCCAGCAGAGCATAAAGTCGGTCAGCGAAGGTTCGCCTCGGAACGGCGGCGCGATCGTGGGTCATGGACATGGTCACGGTCAAAAACTCTGGGAATGAATGGAGCTTGGCCGGGTGCCTTTGGGAGACCACCCGGCCAAGGGAACATCAGCGATAGGTGCCGATGAAGGGCTTCACGACGCCGATGCGTTCCTGATTAAGGAAAGCACCCTGGCCGGTATCGACATCGGTCGGGGTCAGGCCGTAGCGCTTGGCCATGGCGATCTGGGCGATCGGATAATACCCCTGCAGGTAGGGCTGCTGGTCCATGGTGGCGAACATCGCGCCACTCTCGACGGCGTTGACGATTTCCACCGCCAGATCGAAGCCGCCGAAGGGCACATCGACACCCGCATCCTTGATGGCACCCGCACCAACGGTGGACGTCACCGAGCCGGTGCCGAAGACGGCCTTGATGTCGGGATTGGCGATCAGGGCCTGGGCCATGATATTCTGGGCTTCGGCAGGATCGAGGCCGGCACGGACCGTCTCGACCGTGATGCCATGTTCGGTCATGGCGCGCTCGATGCCGCCGCCACGGGCCACGGCGAAGCTGGCTTCGGGGATTTCGCGCGGGTTGAAGACGGTATCGCCTTCCTTGAGATCGAAGGCCTCGATCATGCGCTGGCCCAGTTCGTAGCCCGAGGCTTCCTCGTCCATGCCGACATAGGCCTGGCGGCAATTGCCATCGGCGCCTTCAAGGTCGTCATTGTTGAAGCCGATGACCACGACGCCCGCTTCGACCGCGGCGCAAATGCTGTCGTCGAAGGCGTCCGAGGACGAGATGGCGACGGCAATGCCGTCGACGCCGGTGGCCACGGCGGTGTCGATCAGGTCGTTCTGGCGGACCGGGTCATTGTTGGCATATTGCACGTCGAGATCGACGTTGAAGGCGGCCGCGGCGTCCTGCGCGCCCTTGACCACCGGGTTGAAGAACTGAACGCTTGGATCAAGATAGATGATCATGGTGGCCTTCACCGGATCATCCTGCGCAAAGGCGCCGCCCGCAGAAGCGAGCATGGTGCAGCCGGCCAGCAGGCCTGCCGTCAATCTGGTCAGTTTCATTCTAGTCCTCCCTTGGATGAAACGGGCCCTCCTCAGGTCCCGCTTCGCGCGGCATCCTCATACCGCGCGAATTTCGTGTCTCCCGGTTCCGTTACTCCTCAGTGGCTGAACCAGGGCTGCCCGCGTCCGAGGGTCATGTGCAGACCCTTGAACTGGGAATATTCGTCGAAGCCGAAGCGACCGAGTTCGCGGCCGGTGCCGGATTTCTTGTAGCCACCGATGGGCAGTTCAGGCGTGCCGTCGATAACCGAATTGATCCAGCAGCGACCGGCACGGATTTTCCGCGTGGTCTGGATGGCGTTTTCGAGATCGCGCGACCAGACGCTTGCAGAAAGGCCGAAGGGCGTGCCGTTGGCGAGAGCGACAGCCTCCTCGGGCGTGTCAAAGCCGATGGTGGCAAGGACCGGCCCGAAGATTTCCTCCTGCGCGATGCGCATATCGGGCCGGACATTGTCAAAAACGGTCGGAGCGAAGAAATTGCCGTTCGTGGCATCGACCATGTCGCCGCCAATCAGCACTTCGGCGCCCTCGTTGACACCCGCTGCGACATAGCTTGCGACCTTCTCGAGGTGGTTCTGGCTGACCATGGCGCCGTAGCGCGTGCCTTCGCCCAACGGGTCACCAAAGGGTAGTCGCCGGGAAAGGTCGAGCAGGCGTTCGAGCAGGGCCGGACGGATGGAATTCTCGACGATCAGGCGGCTACCGGAAATGCAGCACTGGCCGGCATTGTGATAGACGCCGAAGGCAATACCATCGGCGGCCGCTTCGAGATCGGCATCGGCGAAGACAATCTGCGGGCCCTTGCCGCCCAGTTCGAGGCCAACGCGCTTGACGCTGGCCGCAGCGAGGCCGGCCAGGTGGGTACCGACACGCACCGAGCCAGTAAAGGCCAGAACGTCGACGCGCGGATCCTCGGCCAGCATCTGGCCGGCAGCCGCGCCGTAGCCGGTGATGACGTTGAAGACGCCGGCAGGCAGGCCCGCCTCAAGCGCGAGTTCTGCGAGGCGGATGGTGGTGCCGGAGGTGTATTCGCTCGGCTTGACCACAACGGTGCAGCCGGCGCCCAGCGCCCACGGCACGCGCTCGGAGACGATGATGAAGGGGAAATTCCACGGCGTGATGATACCAACGACGCCGGCCGGCTCGCGCAACACGATACCCAGGCGGTTCTCGCCGATATTGTTATGCGTCGCGCCTTCAAGGCCGCGCGACATGCCGGCGGCATAGGTCCAGAGGTCGGCGCAATAGCCGATCTCGCCCTTGGCCTGGGAGAGCGGCTTGCCTGTCTCGAGGCATTCGATCAGGCCCAGTTCATCGACATGGGCCGAGATTTTTGCCGCGACGGCGTGAAGGATGGTCGAGCGCTCGCCGCCGCTCATTTTTGGCCAGGGGCCGTTGTCGAATGCCTTGCGGGCGGCGGCGATGGCGAGATCGGCATCGGCTGTGCTGCCGGCCGGCCATTCGCCAACCAGCTTGCCGCGATGTCCTGGGCTTTCGCGGGTGACGGTCTCACCCGATTGCGCGTCGACCGATTTGCCGTCGATCAGCATGCGATAGGCGCGTTTACTCGCCAGCCGCGGATCACTAAGGTTCGGCGCAACAAAATTGTCCTGAAAGCGTGACTGCATGTGCAATGCGATAGCGGGCTGAGCCCACCCTCCCCGAAACATCCGGACGGCTTTGACGCGTCCTGTATGGAATTGTATGGTACCGTATGGCGCATTGACATCCCCTGTCAATGGCAGGGGCAAGTTGTAGGATGACCATGGACATGCTGGTGGCTGAGAGCGGCGAAAGCGCTGCCGCCTCGATCGAAAAAGACCTGCGCCGCGCCATTATCGAGCTCGAGCTCAAGCCCGGCACTCGGCTGAGCGAGCAGGACATCGCCAACCGACTCGGCGTGTCGCGGCAGCCGGTGCGCGAGGCGCTCATCCGGCTCGCCAATTCGCGGCTGATCGAAATCCGGCCGCATCGCGGGACGGTGGTGGCGCGGATCTCGGCAAAGGAAATGACCGAGGCGCTGTTCGTCCGGCAGTCGGTGGAGATCGCCGTTGTCGAAAAGGCGGCGCAAAATTTCGACGCCTGGCAGCGCAAGCGGATCAATTCCATTCTCGGCCAGCAGGAAGAGGCAGCGCACCGGCTCGACCACGCCGGCTTCCGCGAGCATGACGAGGCGTTTCACATTGCCATTGCAACGGGCGCCGGCGTGGGCATTGCCTGGATCGCCATTGCCGACATGAAGACCCACATGGACCGCGTCTGCAACATGACTTTACGCGACGAAGCAGACATGTTGCGCCGCATTGGCGAGCATCATGCCATCATGGAAGCCATCGACGCGCGGGATGTGGCGGCAGCGCGGCAAGCCATGAGCAAACATCTCGCCAGCATTCTGGACGACCTGCCTGAGCTGGAAACCCAGCATGCTGCCCTCTTCATCTGAGTCTAACCGACCTGCCGGAGCCTTTCATGACTGACTTCGCCCGCTATCCCAGCCTTGCCGAAACGCCCGTCGTGATTTCCGGCGGCGCCTCGGGCATCGGGGCGAGCCTTGTCCGCAATTTCGCCGCGCAGGGCGCAAAGGTGGGCTTTGTCGACGTGCAGGCAGAACAGGGCCAGGCGCTGGCCGACGAGCTGGTGGCCGCCGGACAGAGCGTTGTGTTCAGTGCTTGCGACATCACCAATACCGAGGCCTATCAGGCTGCCATCAAGGGGTTTGCCGAGCGGCATGGCGATGCGTTGGTGCTGGTCAACAATGCGGCGCATGACCAGCGGCATGAATGGAGCGAGGTGACGCCCGCCTATTGGGACGACCGCATGGCGGTCAATCTCAAGCATGCGTTCTTCGCCATCCAGACCGTGGCGCCGGGGATGATTGCGGCCGGACGAGGGTCGATCATCAATACCGGCTCGATCAGTTGGATGATCATGTCGCCCAAGATCCCGGTCTATGAAACCGCCAAGGCAGCGACGCATGGGCTGACGCGGGCCATGGCGCGCGAGCTGGGCAAGCATGGCATCCGCGTCAATTCGCTGGTGCCGGGTTGGGTGATGACGGAGCGTCAACTGACCCATTGGGTGGATGACCAGGCGCAAAAGCAGATCGATGCGACCCAGGCGCTGGCCGGCCGGGTCTATCCCGACGACGTGGCGCGGATGGCGCTGTTCCTCGCCGCAGAAGACAGCGCCATGATCTCGGCGCAGCAGTTTCTCGTCGATGGCGGCTGGGCAAACACCTGAGTCGCTTAGAACGCGCCTAGCGCGACGTGATCAGCCGGCGCAGATTTGGCAGGACGGTCACCGCGAACCAGCCCAGGCAGAGCCCGATCGAAGCGCCGACCGACTTCCACATGGCGTCGCGGAAACGGCCATGCCGATCGGGGCGAAGCTCCTGCAGGATTTCGAGCCCAAAGGCGCCGGTCAGGACGATCAGCGCCGCGAACCAGATGTGCCTGGGATAAGCGACGGCAAAGAGAAAGCCGACGACCATGAAGGCCATGGCGCGCTCGGCATTGACCGAAACGGGCATATGCGGCCGCAAGCCGATGGGCGACAGCGTCATGACGGCGATGGCCAGCAGACCAAGCCAAGCCAGAATTACGACAGTTGAGTGACGGTTCATAGGCCGCTCATAGCGTTGAACACGCTGGCTGAAAAGGTGGTCCCAGGCACTTTCGCGCGATGTCGGCTGCCGCAGCGAGAGATGCGCATCGGAACCGCGATCAACTCTTGCTGACCTGACAGCAAAACTTCCGCGAGCGACCACAGGACAACAGCTTTCGCGCAGACGCTTGCCTGGCTATCGAAACACCTCAAATTCCCGCAGCCAATGAATACTTTCCGCGATCACGCACGCCGAATCCAAAACCTGATAACTCAGTATTTCCTGGAATTCAGGCGCCTTAAAAACGTTTCATCTTCGCTATTTACTATTAACCCCGAAAGCTGGATCATATTTTGAATTCTGATCTAGATTTCAACTGTTGGATTTCCGCCTGCCGAAGAAGATTGGCTTGCGGGGCCAGCATTGGATGCGCCTGAATTTCAGACATGTCGGAAGCCTCGGGAGACCGGACGAATGGCTCTAGCCAGCGAAATCAGCCCCTTGGCCTCCGTTGAGCAGACTTCCGATACTGTATTGGTCGTCGACCTCGATCACACCCTTTGCAAGACGGATACTCTGCATGAGGCGCTGATTGCCATGGCGCTGAAATCGCCGATCGGCGTGGCAAAGCTGCTGGCCGGCGGAACCGGAGACAAGGCGGCGTTCAAGCGCAGCGTGGCGGACAATGTCCTGTTGGCGCCCGGTTCTCTGGTCTATAACGAGGATGTACTGGACGTCGTGCGCGAGTCGCGGCAGGCAGGTCGACGGACCGCGCTCGTTTCCGCGTCGGATCAGCGGCAGGTCGAAGCCATCGCTGATCATCTGGGTCTATTCGACGACGTGATCGGCACCGGTGGCGAGGCTGGCCGCGACGTCAATCTGGGTGGCAAGGCGAAAGCTGCCGCGCTTACGACGCGCTATGGCAATGGCGGCTTCGACTATATAGGCGACGCCCTAACCGACCTCGAGGTCTGGCAACATGCCCGACGTGCCTATGGCGTCAATCTCGCGTCGCGGACGCGGCGCGCCGCGGCGCAGCGCAAGATTGATGTGATAGATATCGGCGAGGCCGTTGCGCTGCCTGCCCGCATCAAGCCCTATATCCGGGCGATGCGGCCGCATCAGTGGTCCAAGAATGTCCTGCTGTTCCTGCCGCTGCTCGCGTCGCATAATTTCGGCCAGTTTCCGGCCGTGCTGGCGGCCTTTGTCTGCTTCTGCCTGACGGCCTCGGCGGTCTATGTGATCAATGACCTGATCGACATACCGTCCGACCGGGCACACCAGCGCAAGAGGCTTCGCCCCTTCGCCTCAGGTGCGCTTTCAGCCCGGCAGGGACTGATCATGGCGGCAGTCCTGCTGCTGGCCTCTGCTGCGCTCGCGATCGCCTTCACGCCACACTATTTCATCGCCATGCTGGCCGCCTATTTCGCCGCCACATTCGCCTATTCGACATGGCTCAAGCGCAAGCTGCTGGTCGACGTGATCGCCCTGGCCGGGCTTTACACCATCCGCATCATCGCCGGCGGCGTGGCGGCGCAGATCATGCTGTCGCACTGGCTGCTCGCCTTTTCGATGTTCCTGTTCTTCTCGCTGGCGACCATCAAGCGGCAGACCGAACTGATCGCGCATATCCAGCAAGGCAAGGATCGCGCGCCGGGACGCGGTTATTTCAACGATGACCTCTCCGTCATCCGCTCCATGGCCGTGAGCTCCGGCCATGCCGCCATTCTCGTGCTGGCGCTCTATGTCGCCGATCCCGATACCCGCATGCTCTATGCCGCGCCCGAGGTCATCTGGCTGATCTGCCCGCTGATGTTCTACTGGCTCGGCCGCATGGAGGTGATGACCCACCGCGGTCACATGGAGGACGATCCGATCGTCTTTGCCATGCGCGACCGGATCAGCTTGATCGTGGGCGCCCTGGCCGCGGTGATCATGCTTGTTGCCGTCAGGGGTTGGTAGGGAATGGATAGCGTCAGGAACAGCGTGGACGGGCTGATCGAACACAGACATGCAGCCCTCTGGATCATCGTGGTGGCCATGGCGATCCGCATCGCCTGGGTTCTGGTTTTTCCGGTCGAACCCGTGTCCGACAGTGGCGCGTATCAGATCCTGGCGCGCAACATTGTCGACTACGGCAATTACGGCTTCACCCCGCATGATCCTTCGGCCTATTGGGCCGTGGGCACATCGGCCATCGTTGCCGTCACCTATCTGATCTTTGGGGAATCCGATCTTGGAGTCGTCCTCAGCAATCTCCTGGCCAGTTTGATTGCGCTGGTACTGATCTATCAGCTGGGCCTGCGCTATTTCGGTCGGACGGCGGCATTGTTTGCCCTGGGGCTTACGGCCTTCTGGCCAAACCTCATCCTGTTCAACTCGATCCTGTCGAGCGAGCTCTATTTCATCGCCCTCTGCGCGGCGGGACTGCTGTTCTGGGAACGACGCAAGGAGGGTTGGCTCAACCTGCTGGCCTGTGGGTTGATCTGGGGTGCAGCCTGCTATGTCCGGCCTGTCATCATCCTCCTGCCGTTTGCGCTGGTGCTGTCGGCCTGGGGAAGCTGGCGTGAACTGATCCGAGCGGCGGGAAGCGCGGTTATTGTGGTCGTGCTCATCGTGCTGACCGTTTCGCCCTGGACCTACCGGAACTACCAGGCCTTCGGCGAGCCGGTGATGGTGTCGACCAATTTCGGTCCGAATTTCTGGATGGGCAACAATCCCGAGACGACGGGCCGCTACCAGAAGCTGCCCACCTGGACGCATGGCATGGGCGAGATCGAACGGTCGGATCGCCTCGAGGAAGTGGCGGTGTCCTATATCAAGGACGAACCGATCCAGTTCGTCGTGCGGACGCTGTACAAGGTCGGGCTGCTGCACGCCTATGAGACGATCGGCGTTGCCTGGAACGAGAATGCCATCGGGCAAATGCTGGGCGAAACCGGCAAAATGGGCGTCAAGCTGCTGTCGACCGGCTACTGGTATGGATTGCTCGTCCTGTCCTTCATTGCCATCGGCGCGCTGATCCTGAGCCGGCGACTGAGCGGGCTGTTCCATCCCTGCGTGCTGGGCTGGGGCTATTTTACTGCGGTGCATGCCGTCATCGTGGTGGAAGACCGCTACCACATGTCGGCCGTGCCCTTCATCGCGCTGCTTGCCGGGCATGCTTCGTCTCTTCTGGTCGGCCAGGTCATGGCGACCCGCTCCAAGGTGAAAGTCTGAGTTTTGTACCACTGGATATTGATTGGACTTGCCGCCAGCGCAAACGTAGCCCTCAATCTCAGCCTGAAACAGATGAGCCATGCCCTGCGCCTGACGTCGCCAGGCGAGTTTATCCTCAGCGCGTTACTGTCGCCCTGGACCTGGGCGTCGCTGGTCAGCGGACTGGTTCTGGTCGGCGCCTTCATGACAGCGGTCAGGACGTTCTCGCTGAGCCTGACCTATACGGCGGTGACGGCAATAGCGATGGTTGCACTGACGGTGGTCAGTGTCGGGCTCAAACTGGAAACAGTGAGCATCACGCGGGTGGCCGGGCTAGTGTTAATCGTGGCCGGACTGGTGTTATCGGCACGCGGCGCGGCATGACGAATACTTCGCACCACAAGTCTTTGCCCGGCGCATTTACCTTTTGTTAACCAATGTGCTACAGCTTTGCGGGATGGTTCATTCCGCCCCAGTTGGTATTGTGTCGAGACAGTTACCCGCGGTGCCGAAAGGCTGGAAGCTACTTGCCCTGGCGCTTGCGTCCTGGGTTGTAGTCGGCGGAATTCTCGCCCTCGTCTGGGTCGCATTGCGGGCCATTGTTTCCTGACTGACCCCGGTTATAGACAGGCTGCTGCAGGATCAGGATCGCCGCGCGGCGAAAATCTGCGTGATTCAGCCTCCCCATTTACGCTAACGATATTTGAATATTGACGGAACGACTGCGGCCGAACAGTATTCATTCGTGCTTTCGGCATGACTTCGACGCGAAATCCGTAATTCAATGGCGAGTCTCTGAGTGGTTATTTTACCTCCACTGGAAATCCTCCTGACGCATCTGCGCGGTGCCCGCCCAGATTTTTGGGACTTCGCCGAAGAGAGCTGGGAAATGGCACCAGCAGAAGAGCGGATCTTTCCGGCCGCCATTTTCCTGCCCGGTCAGCTCGATCGCATCGAGCAGACCATTTTCGGCGACCTCGGCATGACGCTTAATGCCCTGACCATTTCGGGCACGCAGCAGATCGGCCCCACGATTGCAGCGCGCTTCCGCGATGTGCTGCTGCATGACGGCGTGCTCTACAAAAACTCCGCTGCGTATCACCTGACCCGCCGCAACAGACGTCTGCCGACCATAGGGTCGCCGCCCAGCATCGCCTCGGCCGCCATATACGACAGCTGGATCGGGCTACGCTACTTCGGCAACTGGCTGATGGATGACACCGAGACGTTCCGGCTGGCCGAGACAGTCGGCAATCCCGTGTCGATTTCGAAGTCTCCAGCCGGACACAAGCAGGATTATGAAGATCGACTGACCATGCAGCCGCTGCGCACCCAGTCTGCGCAATTCGACGAGCTCGTGCTGTTCGAGGATCTCGCCAACAACTCGGGCAAAATGGCGCGCGGTGCAGACCGACGGGCAAGGCTGCTGTCCAGCATTCCGGAAACACAGCCCCACCCGGGCGTCTTCCTGCTGCGGGGCCGGTCTGGCGACGCCCGCATCCTGACCAATGAACAAAAGCTTGCCGAGGATCTCGAGGCGCGGCACGGCATTCGCGCGGTGGATACCATGGCGCATTCGGTCGAAAGCCTCATCAAAACCTGCGCTGGAGCCCGCGTCCTGATCGGCGTGGAGGGTAGCCAGCTGGTGCACGCGCTGGCGGTGATGGCCCCGGGAACCACCATGCTGGCCCTGATGCCGCCGGACCGTGTGACGGCGGCGATGAAGTTGATGACCGATCGACTGGGTATGAACTTTGCCATGGTGATCGGACAAGGCACGACAGACGGCTTCGAAATTAACCCAAAAGACATCGAAGCCACCCTCGATTTAATTCCATGACTTCCCATAATAACTTCAAGTCAGTATGGTTTTGAAAGAATAGCATTACTGGTTGTATTTACTTGCCGGCGAAGGGTTCTTCGAACACGCCGCGGACAACAGGCATTGTGCGAAGGCGTGAAATGATGCTGGACGAGGTGCGCAGCGATTATGTTCGCCATGGGAGCTCGATAATTGAGCCAGCCTTCGTTTCACTGTGCATTTTTCGCTACGGGAAATGGGCGGTCAACAGAAGACATCGAATTACGCGCAGGGTCGCCAACCTGTTCTATGGCCTCCTCAAGTTCTTCATCCTCAATGTGACGAAGATCTGGATCCCGCCAACTACGGTGATCGGGAAAGACTTCCACATCATTCATGCGGAAGGATCGCTATCGATCCACCCCGATGCGGTGATCGGCGACCGGGTCGGCGTCATGCACAATGTGACCATCGGCACCAATATGGGACCGGGAGCGCCGATTATTGGCGATGACGTCTTCATCGGCGTCAATTCAACAGTCCTGGGCAGGATCAGGATCGGGGACCGGGTGCGTATCGCCGCCAATACTGCGGTGACCACCAATGTGCCATCGGACTCAGTGGTGATCGGCTCGCCGGCAAAAATCTATCCGCGCCTGTCCCTGCTCAAGCAGCAGCCCAAGACGGAGGCAAAATGAACGCGTCAGCCTTCATACCGCGCGCCGACGCGCCGATCTGGGACCTGCTGTGGGCCAATCTGCCCGAGCGTGCCGACAAGACCTGCCTCATCGATGCGGACCGATCGCTCAGCTATGCCGAAGTGGCGCACGAGGCTGACCGGCTGGCAGCGCGCCTGGCCGCGCTGGGCGTGGTGGCCGGCGACCGGGTGATCGTCCAATTCCGCAAGAGCATCGATGAAGTCGTGGCCATGCATGCCGCGTGGCGGCTGGGCGCGGTGATGGTCAATGTCAATCACCAGTGGACCACGGACCAGTTGATCTATGTGGCCAGCGATTGCCGGGCGCGGGTGGCCGTGGTGGCCGCCGCTTCGGCCAAGGCGCTGCGGGCGGCGGAATTGCCGGCGACGCTGGAGCATGTGATCGCGCGCGGCGGTTTTGCCGTCGAGGATGGTGAGGACCGGTTCTCGATCTGGAATGAAACGATGGCGGCTGCCGGTGATGTTGCGCCGCATCAGGCCGATCCTGGCGCGCTCTGCGCCATCATCTACACATCCGGCTCGACGGGAAAGCCCAAGGGCGTGATGCTGAGCCATCGCAATATCCGCATCGGCGCGCTGTCCGTGACGCAATATTTGGGGCTCGATGAGAGCGACCGGCTGCTGTCGATCCTGCCCTATAGTTTTGATGCCGGGCTCAACCAGCTGACGACCATGCTGCTGGTGGGCGGTACGGTGGTGCATCAGCCGGTGATCTTTGCCGCCGAGATCGTGGCGACGGCCAAGCGGCATGCGGTGACCGGCATCGCCGGTGTGCCGCCGCTATGGTCGATGATCGTGCGCTATCTGGTCGATGCGCCGACCGAGCTGCCGGCGCTGAAGCGGGTGACCAATACGGGCGGCAAGATTTCGCCGGATATCCTGAGCGCCATGCCCGGGGCATTTCCGGGCGCCAGGATTTTCCTGATGTATGGGCTGACAGAGTCCTTCCGCTCGACTTTCCTCGCGCCGGATAAATTCGCGGCCAAGATGGGTTCGATCGGCCAGGCCGTGCCGCATTCGCAGGTCTTTGCCGTGCGCAATGGAATTGGCCGCGCCCAGCCGGGCGAACAGGGCGAGCTTGTGCATGTCGGCCCCCTGATCTCGCTGGGCTATTGGGAGCGTCCGGCTGATACCGCCGCGCGCATCCGCCCCTGCCCCGAGCTTGCCGCCGAAATCGGCGACCAAAATGTCGTCTGGTCGGGCGATCTCGTGGAAGTCGATGCCGATGGGGACCTCTGGTTTGTCGGCCGCATGGACGACATGATCAAGACCATGGGTTTCCGCGTCAGCCCGACCGAGGTCGAGGATGCTGTGGCGCGGACAGGGCTGACGCAGGAAAGCGTCGCCTTTGGCCGGGAAGACGCTGACCGGGGACAGACCATCCACGTCGCCGTCAGCCTGCATGAGGGTGCCGACCCCGAAGCGCTGCGGGCGGCGTTCCGGCAGACCATGCCGAGCTACATGCTGCCATCGAGCGTCTTCCAGTGGCCCGGCATCATGCCCCGCACCGCCAGTGGCAAGCTGGATCGTCCAAGTGTCATCGCTGCCTGTGGCAATGGCGACATCCACGCCATCACGTAATTCCGGAACCAGAGATCATGGCCACCAAGACAGAGTTCACCGCCGACGAGCTTCGCGACTATCTGCAGACAGAGTTGTCGATCGAGCAGGCGCTCGATGATGACACGGAACTGTTTTCCACCGGGCTGCTGGATTCGGTGTCGATGATGAGCGTCATCATGTTCATCGAGCAGCGCAGCGGTGGCGAGGTGCGGCCGGCGGATGTGACGCTGGATAATTTCGACACGATTGGCCGGATTGTCGCCTATGCTGCAACCCTGGACTGATCTCGATCCAATGCTGGCCGATGCTGCGGAGCGCTTCGTCACGCCGAGCTATCTCTATGTGGCGGACCGCATCGAGACGCGGCTGGCCGAGCTCGAGCAAAACTTCGGCAAATGGTTTGCGCTGAGCTATGCGGTCAAGGCCAATCCCAACCCCGCGCTGCTGGGCTGGCTGCGCGGCCGCGTGCCCTATCTCGATGTGTCATCCATCGGCGAGGTGCGCCGTGCGACCTCGGTGGGATGGCCAGCCTCCGAATTGAGCTTTACCGGACCGGCCAAGCGACAGGCAGAGATCGAGGAGGCCATCGCTTTTGGCGTCGGTGAACTCGTGCTGGAAAGCCTCGAAGAGGCGGAAACGGCCAATGATATCGCCAGAAGCCTGGGACGCCGCCAGTCAGTCCTGGTGCGGCTGGCGCCGGACCATGTTCCCAAAGGTTTCGGCGATCACATGGCTGGCCGGCCGAGCCCGTTCGGGATCGACGTGGAAGACGCCGAGCCGGCGCTGCGGCAGATCGCGGCGATGGACCATCTGCATGTCGTAGGGCTGCATATCTATTCGGGCACGCAGTCGTTGAAGCCTGCCGCTGTCATTGAAAACTGGCGCATCTTCCTTGCCGAATTCCGCCGTTTTTCCGAGATGATCGACCTCGTGCCGGAGCGGCTGGTGTTCGGCTCGGGCCTCGGCATTCCGCATCATGCGGGGGACGTGGCGCTGGATACGGCCGAGATTGCCGCCGGCATCGCCGAGGACCTTGAGCAGTTCAAGAAAGATAGTCGCTTTGCCGGCACCGAGCTGGTGCTTGAGCTGGGGCGGCATCTGGTGGGCGAGGCCGGGGTGTTCCTGACCCGCGTGCTGCGGGTCAAGCCGTCGCGCGGCGCACAGGTGGTGCTGTGCGATGGCGGCATGAATGCGCATCTGGCGGCGACCGGTCAGTTCGGCATGGTGCTGCGCCGCAACTATCTGCTGCACCGCGTCGGTGGCGGAAAACAACTCACGAAATACGACATTCACGGACCGCTCTGCACCTCGATCGACCGTCTTGCGGCGGGCGCCGAGCTGCCCGTCCTGACAGCGGGCGATTTGATCGCCATTCATCCAAGCGGGGCCTATGGCCCAACGGCAAGCCCGATGAACTTCATCAGTCATCCCTTGCCGCGTGAACTCTTTGCCGAGGGCGGACAGGTGTCTGATGTCACGCCCTGGCCTGCATAGGAGGAATGCAGATGGGGGGAGAAATTGCAGCAACAGCAACCCTTGAGGTACATCCGGAGCGCACCCGGTTTCTCGGCGTATTCTTTGATTGCCTCGAACAATGGCAGGTCATCGACAAGATGCGCCTGTGCCGATCCGATGATGGATTCAGCTATGTGGTGACACCCAATGTCGATCACATCGTGCGACTGGCGGCGCAGCCGGCCACGCTGACGCAGTATAATCAGGCAAGCCTTTGCCTATGCGACAGCAAGCCGTTGCAGGTTTTGTCGCACACGGTTGGACGACCACTGACGCATGTGACCGGATCGGACCTGACCAAGGCGATCTTTGACAGCCTGCTCGAGGCGGGCGATGTGGTGACGCTGATCGTGGCGCGCGAAGAGATAGCCAGCAAGCTGATGGCGCGCTTTCCGGAGGTCACCTTCCACTGGCATGTGCCGCCCTTCGGCGTGCTCGACAAGCCGGATGCGCTGTGTGCGGCGGTCGATTTCATCGTGGATCACCCGGCGCGCTTCATCTTTATCGCCATCGGCAGTCCGCAGTCGGAAGTGATTGCAGCCAAAACGCGGGCCAGTGGGCAGGCGCATGGTACGGCGCTGTGCGTCGGCGCATCGCTGGAATTCATCACCGGAGACCGGGCGCGGGCGCCGGCCTGGATGAACCGGAGCGGTATGGAATGGCTGCACCGGATCGCGACCGAGCCGCGACGGTTGTGGAAGCGCTATGTCTATTCGGTGCCGCCGCTGCTGCGGCTCTACTGGCTGGAGCTGATGGGACCCAAGGGCCCCTGAGCCATTCCTTCGATGCCTGGACCGATCAAGGCCGCCGTTATTCGGCGGCCTTTCGTTTGTCCACGCCAGTATCGGCCGCGGCCAGCAGGCGACGGATGTGATTGCTCAGCACCCGGACACTGGGGTCGAGGACCATGGAATCATGGTCGCCGGGAACCACCACCACCGACAATGTGTCCACGAGGGGCGTCCAGCCATTGTCTTCGAAGAAGAAATTGCGGCCGGCCATGAGCTTGCGCCCATTGGAGAGGTGATATTCGATCTCGGGCTGCGGGCGGAACAGGGCGACGCTGCCGGCATAGGGGCGGACCTGATAGCGGATGAGGGCGCGGCGGAAGGCGGCTTCGACGGCTTCGTTGTTGAGACGATCGGTACCGCCGGCAACAGCCAGGCCTTCCTGCTTCTGCAGCTTTTCCTGCTGCCAGGCGATGCGGTCGGCAATCCAGCGGGTGAAGAAGCCCGTGCCATCGCGGCGCAGATCCTGCAGCTTCATGGTGACGCGGTCGAACTTGCTGAGGTCGGGCTGGGTCGGCAGCGGCGTATCGAGCATGATCAGTTGGCTGACCTCTTCGCCGGCGGCTTTCAACTGTTGCGCCATTTCATAGGCAACGAGACCACCGCCGGAGAAACCGGCCAGGAGATAGGGGCCTTCGGGGTGGATGGCCCGCATTTCGACGATGCAGCTGGCAGCGGCTTCCTCGAAGGTTTCATGCGGCGGCGTATCGCCATAGATGCCGCGCGCCTGCAGGCCATAGACCGGGCGCTGAGTACCGACCTGACGCGCCAGCTGGCGCAGGTTGAGCACATTGCCGAACATGCCGGCGCAGATGAACAGCGGGGTGGCGCTGGCATCGGCGGGGATATGCATGGCAACGCGATGGGTCAGCGCCACGGCGAGCTGGGCATCGGCTGCCGGCTTGACGTCGAGTTCGTCATTGGCAGCCACCGGCAGGAGCTTGCAGAGCAAGGCAATGGTGGGCGCTTCAAAGAGCGTCGAGATCGGCAGATCGACGCCAAATTCCTTGCGGATGGAGCGGAACAGCCGCACGGCGACCAGCGAATGGCCGCCGATGTCGAAGAAATTGTCGTCAATGCCGATCTGCTCGATGCCGAGCAGTTCGCGCCAGAAGCTGGCAAGGCGCAGTTCGGTGGTCGTCGAGGGCGCGACGAAGCTGCTGTCGAGATCCGTCGAGCGACCGAAATCGAGCCCCGACTTGCGCGGACCCGAAGCCATCAGGTCGGCGCGGCGGATGAGGCCGGGCAGATCCATGGAGCTGACCACGGGCTGGGTGGCGCCGGTGGCAAGGGCGCGCTCGAGGACATCGAGCGCTTCATGCGGCAGGATGCCCTGGCGAACCTGCTTGGCGAGCTGGCGCTGGGCATTGCCGGAAACGGTCTGGTGCCGCTTGGGCGCGGGCATGCGGACGAGACCCTGCGATGCCTCGATGCGGCGGAGCAGGAGCTTTTCGACCACGAGCAGCACTGCGCCTTCAGGGGTGGCCAGCACGATGTCGAAACCGGCAAAACCTTCGCCATAGGCGGTGCTGTCGGCGAGGCGGACCCAGCTGACGATTTCGGCGGGCAGCGGCTGCAGCTGGGTGATGCGGCCATAGGAGGCGGGCGCCCACAGCGTGTTGGAGCCGGTATAGCCGGGCACGATATCCATGGCAAAGCCGGTGGCGATATCAAGCAGGCCTGGATGGGTCTGGTAGCCAGCGGCGAGGTCGGGTTTGAAGCTATCGGCCAGTGCCAGGCGGGCGAAGGCTTCATTGGCGCCGGATTGCTGGGTGCGCAGCACTTTCCAGCGCGGACCGAAGCGCAGGTGATCCTCCTGCGCAGACTTCAGCGCTTCGCCGGGCTGGGCAGCAGCAGTGCGCAGCGTGGTGCGGGCTTGGATCGTCGCGACATCCAGGGTGGCGAGAACCGGTTGAGCCGGCGTGAGATGGGCCAGGGCATTGACGATGACGCCATCGCCGGTCGAGGAGGCGACGGTGACCGAATAGGCGCCGTGGGCATAGCCGAAGCCGAGGCGGACCGAGAGAAGCTGTCCCTCGGGAGCAAACATGGGGCTGCGGAATTCGAGATCGGTGATGGCCATGGCAGGCAGGTCAGCCTCGCGCATGGCCTGGCTGATCAGTTCGACATAGCCAGTGCCGGGCATGAGAGCTTCGCCGGAGGCCAGGCGGTGTTCATTGAACAGCCAGTTGGTCCTGGCGGCGATGTCGGCCTCGAGCCAGACCGTGCCGTCGCCATCCTCGATCCAGCGCTGGAAGAAGGGGCCCTTGGCCGGCTGGAGCGTCCTGGTGGCTTCGTCGCTTTCGACAATGCTGCGGGCAGCCATACCAACCTGGGTCCAGATGCCCCAGTGGACGGCAACAGTCTTGCGGTCAGTACGCGATGCCTGGCTTTCGGCAAAGGCGTTGAGGAAGGCATTGGCGGCGACATAGTCGACCTGGCCGGCAGGCGCGGAATCGCTACTGGTCGAGGAGAAAAGCACCAGGGTTTCGATCGGTTGATCGGCCAAGGCTTCGGCCAGCACCATGGTGCCGACCACCTTGGGCGCGAGCACCAGCTCGGCGGACTCGACCGTCTTGGCGAGCAAAGGCGCATCATCGACCATGCCGGCCGTGTGGAGCACGCCGGTGAGGCTGCCCCACTTCGCCGTGATCTGGTCGAGCGCGTTCTTCACATCGAGCGGATTGGTGACGTCGCCCTGCAGCGCGAGCACTTCGCCGCCAGCCTGTTCCATGGCCTCGATGGCGGAGATGGCGGTGCGGCGGCGGTCAGTGATTGGCAGGACACGGGTGAGCACTGGCCATTGTTCGCGCGTCGGCAGGGCCGTGCGAGCGAGGAGCGCAATGCGGGCTTTTTTGGTGGTCACGAGCTGGGATGCAAAGGTCAGGGCGAGATCGCCGAGACCACCGGTCAGCAGGTAGGTGCCATTGTCGCGGAACAGCGCGGTGCGATCCTGCGGCTCGGTGAGCGGCAAGGCGACATGGGTGCGCGACCAGCGGCGGGCCTTGCGCCAGGCGACAACTTCGGAACCTGCGTCGGCGGAGAGTTCGTCTACAAGCGTTTCGAGCAGGTCGTCCGCGGTGACGGTAGACGCCTTGGACTTGCTGCCACGATTGGCGGCAGCGCGGGTTTCAAGCTCCACGTCGATGAGGCGCAGGGTGGTGCCTTCGAATTCGCGCGGAATGACGAGGGCCGGACCTTCGAGCGTGGCCTTTTCCGGATGCGCCAGGCCTTCGCCATCGACCTGCTGGGCGCCATTGGTGATGGCGGTGATATGCAGCTTTGGCGCGATATTGGCCTCGGACAGCGCCTGCATGAGATGCATCAGGCCCTGGAAGCCATTTTCCTGGATGCGGTTGAAGAAGCTCGAGCCGGGGCGGAAGCTGGCGGTGTGGGTCAGCAGCGGCAGGTAGGCGACGCGGTCGGGGTTGACCTGATCGGCGGCAAGGCCGGCGGCGAGCGCGTCATAGCCGGCGCGGCCATGTTCGGGGCAGACGACATAGGTATCGGCATCGCGGCGCGCGAAGCCATCGCCAGCGGCGATGGTCACGACGCGATGGCCCTGATCGCGCAGGCGTTGCGCTAGGCGTTGCCCGGTATCGGCGTCGTTGAGGAAGACAAGAAAAGTGTGCTTCTCGGCGGTGCCACCGGCGACGATGTCGGGGACGGAGCGGCGCCAGGCCGGGCGATAGCCCCAGGCGGCCATGTCGTCGAGACGCAGCAGCGGGGCTTCGCCCTCGGCTGACGGCTGCTGGCGCTCGATGAAGAATTTGCGATGCTGGAAGGGATAGCTGGGCAAGTGAATACGGCGGCCGGCGGAGACGAGCTTTTCGGCCGGCACCGAGAGGCCGGTGGCCCAGACGCGACCGATGGCGGTCAGGCAATAGATCTGGTCATCGACCTTTTCATCGGGATGCGGCAGGGCGTTGATGACGCGGTTGGCGTCGATATTGCCCTGCGCCTTGGCCAACGAGGACAGGGCGCGCGACGGACCGGTCTCGATATAGATGAGCGATGCATCGCCGCTCAGTTCGGCCAGGCACTGTTCGAAGCGCACTGTGGAACGCAGGTGGCGCGTCCAGTAATCCGGGCTGGTGGCATCGGCGGCAGACAGCGTCTGTCCGGTGACATTGGAGATGATGCGGATGTTGGGCGGGCTGAGGCGGATGCTGGCGAGGAAGGCCCGGAAAGGCGCGAGGATCGGCTCGAGCATCTGCGAATGAGCAGCGACGTCGATGGTGATGCGGCTGGCATCGATCCCTTGGGCCTTGAGGCGTTCGGTAAAGCCATCGAGCGCCTCATCGGGGCCGGAGACAACGCAGAGGCCGGGGGCATTGACCGAGGCCATGTCGAGTTCTGCCGGGAGCAGGTCGCGTAGCTGTGCCTCGCCGACCGGCACCGACAGCATGCCGCCTTTGGGCAGGCTTTCGAAGAGCTCGCCGCGCAGGCGGACGAGGTTGACCGCATCCTTGAAGGTGAAAACACCGGCAAGACAGGCCGCAGAATTTTCGCCCATGGAGTGGCCAACTAGCGCCTTGGGCGTAATGCCGCGCGCCATGAAGAGGCGGCCGAGGGCAACCTCGATGATGAGAATGGCGGGCAGCTGGATCGAGGGGCGCAGCAGGCGGGCAGCGGGCTCGTCGGCTTCGAGCCAGGCGGTGCGCAGTTCGGCAGCGGCCGGGACAGGCAGATAGGCAATGCCTTCATCGACGAGGCGCTGGAAGGCCTTGTCGTTGCGATAGAGATTGCGCGCCATGCCGTGGTGCTGGGCTCCACCGCCGGGGAAGAGGAAAACCGCGCCGGAAGCATTGTCGAGCGCTGTGTGTGCGGACACGCGCTTGAGCTCGGGTGTCAGCAAGGCGTTGCTGGCATCGGCATGGTCGCGCACGGCGAGGGCGGCGCGATGCTCGAAAGCCTCACGGCCATGGAGTAGCGTATGGGCGATGTCGGCAAGCGGGGTATCGGCGTTATCGCGGATGAATTCGCCGAGGCGGACCTGGGCCGCGTCGAGCGCCTTACGGCTCTTGGCCGAGAGCAGCAGCAAGGTCGGTTCGCTGTCGCCCCCGGCGGTCGCGGAGGCCACCTTAGGCGGCTGCTCGATGACGACATGTGCATTGGTGCCGCCGACACCCAGCGAATTGATGCCAGCGCGACGCGGCGCAGCGGTCGCCGCCCAATCGGTCAGCTTGTCGTTGACAACAAAGGGGCTATTGGTGAAATCGATGGCCGGATTGGGCTTTTCAAAACCAAGCGTAGGCGGGATCTTGCCGTGCTTGACGGTCAGCGCAGCCTTGATGAGGCTGACGACGCCGGCGGCCGTATCGAGGTGGCCGATATTGGATTTGACCGAACCGACGCGGCAGAAATTGCGGCGCTGGGTGCCGAGGCGGAAGGCTTCGGTCAGCGCCTGGATTTCGATGGGATCGCCGAGATAGGTGCCGGTGCCGTGGCATTCGACATAGCCGATACTGTCGGGTTCGATGCCGCCGAGGCCCTGGGCCTCGATGATCGCTTCGGCCTGGCCGGTGACGCTGGGGGCGAGATAGCCCGCCTTGCTGGCGCCGTCATTGTTGATGGCGGAAGCCTTGATGACGGCATGGATGGTATCGCCATCGGCGATGGCATCGGAAAGGCGACGCAGTGCGACGACGCCGACACCGCTGCCGAACACCGTGCCGGCAGCGCGATGATCGAAGGCGCGGCAATGGCCATCGGGGGAGAGGATTTCCCCTTCCTGGAAGCTATAGCCGCGGCGATGCGGCTGCTCGATGGTGACGCCACCGGCCAGCGCCATGTCACATTCGCCATTCATCAGGCTCTGGGCGGCGTAATGCACGGCGACCAGCGAGGAGGAGCAGGCGGTCTGCACATTGACGCTGGGGCCGCGCAGGTCGAGGCTGAAGGAGACGCGGGTGGACAAGAAGTCCTTGTCATTGCCGGTGTGGCGCAGCAGGAACATGCCGGTCTGGTCGACCAGTTCGCGGTCGCTGCAAACGTTGAAATAGAAATAGCTGCCCATGCCGCTGGCGGCAAAAACGCCGACGGGGCCCTGCTGGCGGCTGGGCATGCGGGCGGCATCCTCGAGCGCCTCCCAGGCGCATTCGAGGAAGTGGCGATGCTGGGGGTCCATGACCGCGGCTTCCTTGGGGCTGAGGCCAAAGAAGTCGGCGTCGAAAAATTCCATCTCCTGCAGGTCGGAGGTGCGCGGCACGTAATTGGCTTCGTGGATCGGATCGCCGGCCCGCTCGGCTTCGGCCAGTTCCTCGGGCGTCAGCTGGCGGATGGATTCCACACCACCCAACAGGTTGGCCCAGAAGTCCGAGACCGTGTTTGCTCCGGGAACGCGCAGCGCCATGCCGACGATGGCGATGTCACTCGCGGAAATCTCTGAAGCGTCCAACATGCAGATTGCCCTCATTCCCGGCGGCGGGTTTTGAACCCACCGCAGCCCATGAAACAATCCTAGCGCAATCAATACTAGTGATAAACGCCCTCTCAGCAATCGTTACCAGATTGGTTACTTTGCTGAACCTGATGTGTTTTGAGCAAAGGCGAGACACGCAAGATGTATGGCATACATACATCGACATTGGCGCGGCAACAGATGCTATTTGTATTCGATCAGGGTGGATCGGCCCTGCCGCAGGCGGGTCAGATGATATTTGATTACGCCCTGTGCCTCGGGGAACTTGCCGATCGTCGAATAGAGCGCAGCACGCCAGGATGAGGGCGACAATCCGGACCGCCCGGCCTGGCGCAGGATATTGGCTGGATAGGCCAGCAACAACAGGAGCGACCATGGTGTGATCAAGGTCCCGAGGAGCGCGATCGGTGCAATGGCCGACCAGGCCAGCGCTCGGATCACATTGCGCTGCCAGATCCGCTTGGGGGACCCGCGGTGAAGGAAGGCCACTTCGGCAAAGGCGTGGCCGGCCCGCAGGGCGCGGCGCCACCATTGCCGGAACTGCAGGATATTGGCGTCATGCAGTGTCATCTCGGCATCGAGGCGCCAGATGTTCCAGCCGCGCTCGCGCAGACGCAGGCAAAGCTCGGGCTCCTCACCGGCAATCAGGCTGTCGCGAAAACCACCCACAGCGGAAAAGCACTCGGTCCGGATCAGAAAGTCCCCGCCACTCTCGACGATATCGCCCTTGGGCCCATTCCACTCCGCGTCGCACATGGCATTGTAGACGGAGTGTTCGGGATGGCGTTCTCGGCGCCGGCCGCAGACCAGGGCAATTTCGGGCCGCCCATCGAGAAACACACTCGCCGTCTCGATCCAGCGTGGATCGAGGGTACAGTCGCCATCGACGAACTGGACATGGTGCAGGTCGGGATGGCTCTTCAACAGGGCGGCATAGCCGGCATTGCGGGCCCGGGCGGCGGTAAAAGGCAGCGCCTGGTCGAGGTCGATGACAGCGACACCAGCCATTTCGGCCTTGATCTGGCTGCCGTCGGAGGAGCCGGAGTCGACATAGACCGTCCGCGCCGACAGCTCGCCGAGCGAGGCGAGGCAATCGACCAGCCGCTGGCCCTCATTGCGGCCGATGACCACGACACCGACGCTGTCGCTGCTCATTTGCTCGCCCAGGGCGACAGGCTGGCGAGGAAATCGCGCACGAGGAACGGCGGGTCATTGTTGGGCCGGCGCTGCAGCAGCTGACGCAGGTGCCAGATGGATTGACCGGCCATCCAGGCGAGATCAATGGCAAACTTGCCGATGCGCGAATGATGCTTTTCGAAATAGCGATTGCGCGAGTTGAACCAGTAGGCGGGCCGGCGATTGAGGCGCCGCGGCTCCCTGGAGCTGACGCCGGTCGATTGCCCGCACAAATGGACGACGTGACTCTGCGGCACCGTCCAGCACTGCCAGCCGGCATCGGCGGCGCGACGGCAGAAATCCAGTTCCTCGTAATAGAGGAAATAGCCGTCATCCAGTTCGCCGATCTGATCGAGAACCTCGCGACGGACCAGCATGGAGGCGCCGGAGACCCAGTCGGCGCGACTGGGTGACGCGCCGATCGGCAGCACCACGCGCCAGCGGTCGAGCAGGCGCGAAACGGGACCTAACCGCGCCTCGCCTTCGAACTCACCCAGGGCCGAGGGGAAACGGAACGAGCAGGCCTGGGGTGTGCCATCTGGGTCTTCGAGCAGGCTGCCGACGATGCCCGCATCAGCGTGCCGGGCGAGGAATTGCACCAGGTGGCCGATGGCGCCGGGTCGAACCAGAGTGTCCGGATTGAGCAACAGATAGGCACGCGCCTTGTCCCAGCGGGTGTCGGCGGCGTGGATGGCCTGGTTGTTGCCATAGGCAAAACCGCCATTGATGGGCAGGTCGATGCAGGCGATGCGATCGGTCCAGCCATTGTCCGCGATCGCCGACCGGATCAGTTCTCCCGAACCATCGCCGGATACGCCATCGACCACCATGACGCGCGTCGAGGCTGGCAGGAAAGGATCGGCAATGATCGAGGCCAGGCAATCAATCGTCAGGTGGGCAGTTCTGTAGTTCACGATGGCGATCGTCAATTCATGCATTGTCGCCCCACAACAGATAAGAACCAATCTCACCATGAACACTAACAGATCGCAGCTCTGCAATAACGCGCTTTGTGAATCTCGGTAAATTCTGAAACACTGACCCCGACAGACAGTACTTCGGGGAGATGGCGTGCTGCGTAGGATCGCCTTGACTGCAATGATCGGGGGGCTGGCTGGCGTGCTGCTCGGCTGCCGCAAGACGCCGCGCGCCGTGTTGACCGAGGCGGAAGCGCGCGATCTCTATGCGACGCCGCTGACAGCGCCAACCGGACCACAGACCGTCTTTCATCTTGGCCATAGCCTGGTGGGACGGGACATGCCGGTCATGCTCGCGCAATTGGCGGGTGAGGGACATGCCTCGCATTTCCAGATCGGCTGGGGCACATCGCTCAAGGGGCATTGGGACGACGAGGTCAATGGTCTCGTCGAGGAGAATGATCATCCTGCGGCCCGCGGCGCGCCCGGTGCTGTGGACGGCGGGGGCTATGACGCGGTTGTCTTCACCGAAATGGTCGAGATCCGCGATGCGATCCGCTACCACGACAGCGCCGACTATCTGCATCGCTGGGCCAGACGGGCCCGCGCCGCCAATCCCAGCGTGCGGCTGTATTTCTATGAAAGCTGGCCAACCATCGATGACGAGGAAGGCTGGCTCGTCCGTGTCGAGAAAGACCTGGCCCGGCACTGGGAAGCCGAGATCCTGCTTCCGGCAGTGCGCGCCGGCGGAGAGCCTATCTATCTCATTCCCGGCGGGCAGGCCCTTGCCGCGACGGTCAAGGCGGTTATGGCGGCCGGTGGCATCGACGGCGTATCCCGGCTCGAGGATTTCTTCGCAATAGCGGCGGACGGATCGCAAGACACAATCCACCTCAGCGACCTGGGCAATTACGTCATCGCAGTTACTCACTACGCTGTACTTTACCAGACCGACCCGACCGGCCTTCCACATGCGCTGATGAAGGCAGACAACAGTCCCGCGACACCTCCCGGACCACAGCTTGCCGAACTTATCCAGCGGACTGTTTGGGATACTGTTGTCGGTTACGAAAAGACCGGTATCCACAGGCTTGTGTAACAGCAAGGCTACACACACGACTTGAATCCGATCACATTTACCATTGATCTGGACAGTCAATGGACAACGCTCCGGCAGCGGAATAGTGAATTAACATCGGGAGAGCGAGAGCAGGGCAAAAAGAAAAATGCACGCAACTAAGTTGTTTTCTCTGCTGTGCTTTCTTTTTTGCGCGCAGCCAGTTTTTGCCCAGTCGACCTACCGACTCCAGCCCGGAGACGCCGTCGAAATCTGGGTTGCGCAGTCGGCCGACTTGACGCGGAACGTTACGCTCGCCCCTGACGGATGGATTTCCATGCCGCTTGCCGGTGCGATGCAGGCACAGGGCATGACGATCGAGGCGCTGCAGGGCGCGCTGATCGACCGGCTGCAGCCGTTTTTCAAGGAAGACGTGGGGCTCAACGTATCGCTGGTGCCCAGCGAACAGAACCAGCCCAGCATCTTCATTGCTGGCGATGTCGAAGCCCCCGGCCAATATCCATTCCGCCCCGGCATGACTGTGCTGCATGCGGTCAGTGTTGCCGGCGGGCTCTACCGCACCGCGCTCGAAGCCTCCGACCGCGACCGGTCGATGGAAGTCCAGGGGCTGATCGCCAATGGGCAGAAGCGCATGGACGAGCTCAACATCATCATTGCCCGGCTCAATGCGCAGATAGCCGGCCAGGACGAATTCACCGTGCCTGCCGAAGTGAGCGCGGCTGGGGCCGCTGGCTTTGCCGGTCGCGAACAATCGCTGATGACGATGCAGGACAACAATATCCGCGACCAGCAGGCTGCATCCGCCAGGCTGACGACGATCAACCAGGAGTCGATCGCGGCGATCGACGACCAGATCAAGGGCATCACCGAGCGTATCGCCCTGTCACAGGAACGCCTGTCAGCGACCAGCACCCTGGCGGAGCGCGGCGTGGTGCAAGCGAGCCAGGTGCGCGAAATCGAGGTCAATATCGTCGATATGCAAACCTCCATCAGCCAGTTGCGGACCAGCATTGCGACACAGCAGGCCGCGATCATGACCGAGCAAAGCCGGGTCGCCACGCTGGTCCAGCAGTATCATGTTGGGCTCGTCACAGACCTGAGCGCCGCCGAGCGGGAGCGCGAGGCCTTGACCGAAGATCTGGCGAATTATCTGCAGACGCTGTCACTCTATGAGCCATCAGCCGAGAGCCCGACCGTCCTGCGCTACGAAATCATTCGTACCAGCGACAGCGGCGAACTTGATGTCGACGCCACCGAGCGCAGCACGATCCTTGCCGGTGACCTGATCCGCGTCACCATGAGCACGCTCGACGCGGAGCCCGGCACATCGGCTGCGACACCTGTCCCGGACAACACGACCTCGCTGCCGACGGCAGTGAGCGAACCCAGCTAGCAAGGCCCAGACCATGGAGAATGAACTCTTTCTCGTGCGCTACTACTGGAGCCTGCTGCGGCGCCACCCGTTCCGCTGGCTGCTGCCCATGCTGGTGGTGGCGGGCATCGGCGGCTATGTCGTGATGCAGGAGCCACGGGTTTACCTGTCGACCGCGCGCGTGGCTGCACAGTCGCCGGAGACCTCGGGCACGCTGGTCCAGTCGACCGTGACCAACGAGCGCCTGCAGTTTTTCGAGCAGCGCATCTTTGCGCGCGACAATCTGGTGGCGCTGGCGAACACGCTCGAGCTGTTTCCGCAGATGCGCGCCAGCATGACCAATGGCCAGATTGCCGATACCGTTCGCCGGCTGATCACGCTGCAGGTCATGCCGACCAATCCCAATGATCCGTCATCGAACTCGGCGGTCTTGACCATCGGTTTCATGGCCGACACGCCCGAAATGGCCGCCGCTGGTGCCGGCGAGATCGTCAAGATGCTCATCCTCGATAATCGCACGGCGCGTCTCACCGAAGCGACCGACCTGCGGACCTTCCTTGAACAGGAAGTCATCAACCGGCGCGACCAGACGGTGCAGCTTGACGCAGAGTGGAATGCGTTCATCGCCACCAACGAGGCGCTGCTGCCCAGCCGGTTGTCGATCTATTCGACGGAAATGCAGGAACTGCAGGGCGAGATGCAGACCATCCAGACGGCCAGCACGACCCTGGCTGCGGACACCCGTGTTCTCGAAACCCAGCTCTCGGTCGCCAATCGACCGATTGCTGGCACCGAAACACAGCTCGCTGCACTGCGTCAGGAACTGGCAACCAAGCAGATAACCTATTCGGATACGCATCCCGAGATCATCTCGCTGCGTTCGCGCATTGCCGCGCTCGAAAACAGCACCGATGGTTTGGGCGAGACCCCCGCCGATGCGACAGAGCCGGTCGTCACTGCCGTCACCGCCGAAGGCGCCATGCTGGCCGAACGCATCGCTTCGGCGCGGCAACAGGAAGCCGACTATGCGACGCGGCGCGCCGAAATCGAGGAACGGCTCAGCTGGTTGCGCGGCAGGATTGCGCAGATGCCAGGCGTCGAGGCCGATATGTTGACGCTGCAGCGTCGCCACGAAGCCGCCGAGGAAAATCTCGCTGACATGCAGAACCGCCTCGACACGGCGCGGATCGGCGAGCGGCTCGAGACAACCCAGACGCAATCGCAGATCTCGATCATCGACCAGCCCGATGTTCCGACCAATCCCACCAGCAGCACCCGCACGCGCAACATGGCCATGGTGGCGGCGCTGTCCCTGTTTGCCGGCTTCGGCATCCTGATCCTGCTCGACCTGCTCGACCGGACGATCAAGAGCAAGCGCGACCTGAGGGACATCCTCGAGGGTGGCACGCTGGCAGTTATCCCCAGCTGGAAACCGAACAAGGGCAAAACTCCCCGGGCGCGGCTCGCCTCGCTTGCAGGGCTCTTGGCCTTGGGCGCATTGTCGGGATCAACCAGTATCGACACGCCGCATGAACAGTCGGCGGAACGGACGCAGGACGCGGCCAGGCACAGCTGAGCAGGAGATACACATGGAAAGCTTCATCAATGCTCTCGCGCGTGCCCAGGACCCAAGTTGGTCCCAGGTCCAAACGCTGCCAACCACGGATATTCCGCAGCTCAAGATCAGCGAGCGGGTGCTGGCATTGTCACCAGACAAGCTCAAGGCCAATCGCATCGTCAGTTTTGACGGCAGCGACGGCATTACCCGGACCTTCGACGTCTTGCGCAACACTTGCACGCGTGACCTGTCGCCACGCGTGGTCGATCGGCCGATCCTGGGCGTCACCTCGCCGAGCATTGGCTGTGGCGCCTCGACCACGGCGATAAACCTCGCCTTCTCGCTGGCGCGCCAGCAGAAGGGCGCGGTGATGCTGGCCGATCTGACGCCGGCGGGCCAGGGCTGGTGGCGCCAGCTTGGCATTGACCAGATGGATCTGTCACCAAGCGCCCTGCGCGATACGGTGATGACCCTCGAGGTTGGCGACACCTCCTTGCGTGTGGCGAGCCTGCGGCCAGTGGTCGACGGCAAGTCGGGTGACGAGTTGAAGCTGGCCTTGCGCAATTGGGCCGCCGGTGCTCGTCGCGACCTGGGCCCGGTCACCATCGTGCTGGACCTGCCGCCACTGCTCACTGACGATCGCGTCGGTTCTTTCATTTCCGAACTCGACCTGGCTCTTCTCGTGCTGGCCACTGGCAAGTCGACCAAGGCGGAGCTTGAGACCTGCAAGAGCTATCTGCACGACGCGGCAAGCGTTCAGCTGGTGCTCAACAAGGCACGGGATTATGACCTCTAGCCGCGTATTGGCGTTGTACCATGTATGAGCGACATTTCGGGCTGCAGGTCCGGCCCTTCTCCATCCTGCCGGACCCGCATTTCCTCTATCTCGGCCGACATCACCAGATCGCCTATGCCATGCTGGAGTATGGCCTGGTCGGACAGGCCGGCTTTACCGTGATCACGGGCGCGATCGGTTCGGGCAAGACGACGCTGGTGCACAAGCTGGTCCATTCCATTCCCGGCATGCCGGTGACGCTGGGATTGATCTCGACGACCTCCATCGCCTCGGGCACGCTGATGGAATGGATCATGATGGCTTTCCGTCAGCCGTTCGAAGGCCTGTCCTATCCGCGCCTGCATCGTGATTTCGGCGACTTCCTGCTGCGACAGGCAGAAAGCGGACGCCGCGTCGTGCTGGTGATCGACGAGGCGCAGAATCTCAAGGCGGAGCGACTTGAAGAGCTGCGCATGCTGAGCAATCTCAATGTCGATCGCATGCTGCTGCAGCTGGTGCTGGTGGGGCAGCCCGAGCTGCGCCAGATGCTGCGCGAACCCAGCATGCGGCAGCTTGCCCAGCGCGTGTCATCTGATTTTCACCTGCCGCCGCTGGCGCGGACGGATGCCGTGCCCTATTTCGAGCACCGCTTGCGGGTGGCTGGCGGGCGGCCCGGGATTTTCTCCCGACCGGCCATCTACGAGATTTTCGACTATGCCAAGGGCACGCCGCGCTCGCTCAATATCGTGGCGGACAAGTGCCTTGTCTATGGCTTCAGCGATGGCGTAGCCAAGATCGGTCGGCGCATTGTCGGACGGGTGATCGCCGACATCGAGCAATATGGCATCTATAATCCTTCGGACAATCCGGTGGATATGCCAGTGGCGGCGCTGCAGGCCTAGCGGCCGCGCACCCAGGTGCCGCCCGAGCGTGTGGGCAGCTTGGTCATCAGCGCCACCAGCGAATAGAGGCCAAAGCCGATCGGATCGGCGGCAGCGAGCCGCGGCAGGTTGGACTGCGACTTGCCCTCATTGGCAAGCAGGTGCGGGTAGAGACGATCGATCTCCTCGACGCCCCGATCCTGCCGGCGGCGGACGCGGACGAGATTGGCGAAACCTTCGACCATGGGCCAGCTGAAACCGGCCGGGACATTGACGCGCTCGGACGGCGCAAAATGCAGACGCACGAAGGTGTCATCGGAAATGATGGATGGAAATTGCCCCCAACGCTGGCGCCCTGCCCTGTTGACGGCAAAGACGCCACATCCCGGCGCACCATCGACCACGAAAGGCAGCCGGCTCCAGAAGCGGGCGTAAAGGCCCGTCGCCCAGGTGACCGCTGGCGCGATCCGCAGCGTTCCGGTGGCGTAGGTCGGCGATGGCCGATCAAGCGCCTGGGCCAGTTGAGCGAGTAGAGACGGCTCCACCACCACATCGGCGTCAATATAGACGAGCGCATCGCCCCTGCCCTCGGCCTCCCCCAGATTGATGGCGTTGAGCTTGTTGCCTTGGGCAATGTTGAGGACGGTCAATTCCACGCCCCTGTTGCTGGCGGCGCCGACAAAAGAGCGCGCTATGGTCACCGTATCGTCGCGGCAACCATTGGCGGCGACGATCAATTGCCAAGCTGTCGGTTGTTCGAATGTGCTGTCGAGGAGCGCCGCGATACAGCGGCCGAGGAGCGCTGACTCATTGCTGGCGGGCAGGATAACGGTGAGCATGGAAATCCTTTCGGCGCCGAACCGGCTCGCCCACATTGGACTGGCTTGGGCAGGCTCGTCCAGTTCGCTTACAGCAGCAGGGTAAATTGACGCCGACGGTAACTCTATAAGCAAGATTGCAAAAAGACCGCTTGCCGGAAACTGGCACATCCTCTTCAATAGTTTAGAGGCCAGTCCGGGAACGATTATTATGACAATCTCCACATTTGTTATTACTGGCGATGAATTTTTGACTCTGCAATGCGCAGAGATCTTGCTGGAACGCGGACACGCAATCAGTGCGCTGATCTCGAAAGCGCCACGTAACCAGGATTGGGCAGCGGACAAGAATATCCCCGTCTTCAACACTTTGTCCGAACTGCCAGAGCGCTTTTCCGCCGGCTCTTTCGACTGGCTGTTGAGCATTGCCAACCTGTCGATCATTGCCGATGCGACCCTTGCCCTGCCCGGCCAAGGCACGATCAATTTCCATGACGGTCTGCTGCCGCGCTTTTCGGGCCTCAATACACCGAGCTGGTCACTGATCGAGGGGAGCACCGAGCATGGCGTGACCTGGCATGTTGTGGCGGGGGGGATCGACGAAGGTGACATCCTGGCGCAGCAGAGCTTTGCCATAGCACCCGACGAGACGGCACTGACACTCAATGCGAAGTGCCTTGAAGCCGGCATGGCGAGCTTTGTCGAGGTCGTCGGGCAGATTGAGAATGGCGCGCTGCAGGGCCGGACGCAGGATCTGTCGCAGCGGCACTATTATGCCAAGAACCAACGGCCAGATGCCCTGGCGACGCTGGATTTTACCGGATCCGCCGAAGAACTGTCGCGCCTGGTGCGCGCCCTGAGCTTTGGCGAGGGTTATCGCAATCCGCTGGTGACGCCCAAGGTTTTTGCGCTGGGGCGCGTCTTTCCTGTTACCGCACTGACGATCTCGGACATTCGCAGCACCACTACGCCGGGAACGGTGGTTTCGATAACCGAGGGTGGCGTTACGGTCGCCACCGCCGACTTCGATATCAGCCTTGCGACCGGCCCCGCGGCCGATGGCAGCCAGCTGGTGCAGGTGGTCGGATCGGGTGACACGCTGGGCCTGGCGGCGGACGAAAGCATCGCGCTCACCGCCGCATCGCAGAATGCGGTTGCCGGCGAAACGCGCCACCGGACGCGCATTGCCAAGGCGATGAATGTCGAACTGCCGCTGATTGCAGAGAGCGAGGCTGCCGGGCGGACGCAATCGGTTGCGCTCAACCTGCCGACCGGGACAAATACAGAAACCATCGCGGCATTCTTTGCGCGACTGTCGGCGCAGGAAAACCTGTCGCTGGCCTATGCAAATGACCAGTTTGCGGCCCTCGGCCAGAAATTTTCAGATTATTTCTCGGCCAGTGTCCCGCTCAACCTCGTCGCCGCGCCGGATACTTCCGCGGGCGACTACATCGCAATGCTTGGCGCCACGATCGAAAAGCTGCGTCAGGATGGTCCTTATCTGGCCGACCTCGTGGCCCGCCAGCCTGACCTTTCCGAGCCAAAGCTGGATATCGGCATCATGGAGGGCGCGGTGCCGGCCCTGATCGCGAGCACTGCCGTGACCATCGCCGTCGGCACCAATGGCGCCACCTTGGTCTTTGATGACCGGCGGATGTCGGCGACCAATGCGCGGCGCCTCGCCGGATGGCTGCAAACTTTTGCCAGCGCGGCGCAGGACAGTTCGACGACGGCGCTGAAGCTGATGCCGATCCTGGGCGCAGATGAGCTGCAGGAGCTGCTCTACACGCGCAACGACACGGCGCTGGACTATGATCGCACGGCAACCGTGCATTCGCTGATCGAGCAGCAGGTCGATCGCACGCCTGATGCCATTGCCGTCGCACGTGGCAGCCAGGCACTGACCTATCGACAGCTCGACGATGCTGCCAACAAGCTGGCTGCAGCGCTGATCGCGCGCGGCGTTGGCGCGGGCACGCTGGTCGGACTGCACCTGCTGCGCTCGGTCGAAATGGTGATCTCGGTGCTCGGCATCCACAAGGCCGGCGGCGCCTATGTGCCGCTCGACCCCGAATTTCCGGCCGACCGCATCAGCTATATGGTGGAGGACAGCAAGGCGTTGCTGGTGGTGACCGACCGTCGCCATGCCGGCGGGCTGGGGCTTGATAGTGGCAAACTGGTGCTGATCGAGGATGTATTGGCAGGTCCAGCAGGCGAACGCCCGGGCGGGCGGTCTGCGCCTGGCGACCTCGCCTATGTCATCTATACGTCCGGTTCGACCGGGCGTCCCAAGGGGGTGATGGTCGAGCATGGCAATGTCGCCAATTTCTTCGCCGGCATGGACCAGCGCATTGCGGTCAATCCCGAGGGCGACAATGTCTGGCTGGCCGTTACGAGCCTCTCCTTCGACATTTCGGTGCTGGAACTGTGCTGGACGCTGACCCGCGGCTTCAAGGTGGTGCTGCATGTGCATCACGCCGCGGCGGCCAAATCGGAACGCGGCGGGCTGGCCCGACCGGTGGAATTCGGGCTCTACTATTGGGGCAATGACGATGGTGTGGGCCCTGCGAAGTATGAACTGTTGCTGGAAGGCGCCAGGATCGCCGACCAGAACGGCTTTAGCTCGCTGTGGACGCCGGAGCGGCATTTCGGCGCCTTTGGCGGGCCCTATCCCAATCCGGCCGTAACTGGCGCTGCGGTTGCAGCGATTACCAAGAACCTGTCGATCCGCGCTGGCAGCTGCGTGCTGCCGCTGCACCACCCGGCCCGCGTGGCCGAGGAATGGGCGGTGATCGACAATATCACCAATGGCCGCGTGGCCATGGCCTTTGCCTCGGGCTGGATGCCGGAAGATTTCGTGCTGCGGCCCGAGAATGCGCCGCCCAACAACAAGACCGCGATGATCCGCGATATCGACACGGTGCGTCGGCTCTGGCGCGGCGAAAAGATGAAGTTCAGCGCCGGCGGCATGGACGTCGAAGTGGTGACGCAGCCGCGGCCGATCCAGAAGGAATTGCCGATCTGGGTGACTTCGGCGGGCAATCCTGAAACCTTCCGCGAGGCGGCGCGCCAGGGCGCCAATGTGCTGACGCATCTGCTCGGCCAGTCGGTCGACGAGCTGGCCGAAAAGATCCGCGCCTATCGCGAGACGCTGGCCGAACTGGGCCGCGACCCGTCGCAATACAAGGTCACCCTGATGCTGCATACGCTGATGGGCGCTGACCGCGAGGTGGTGCGCGAGCAGGCGCGCCAGCCGATGAAGGACTATCTGCGCAGCGCCACCGCCCTGATCAAGCAATATGCCTGGGCCTTCCCCGCCTTCAAGAAGCCGGCCGGGGCGACGCAGGCGATGGATGTCGACCTGCGCACGCTCAACGAGGAAGAACTCGACGGCATTCTCGAATATGCCTTCCTGCGCTATTTCGAGGACAGCGGGCTGTTCGGCACGGTGGAAGACGGCTGGGCGCGGGTGCAGCAGGTTGCCGGCATCGGCGTCGATGAAGTGGCCTGCCTGATTGATTATGGCATACCCACGCAGCAGGTGCTGGAGGGGCTGACCACGCTCTCCGCGCTGGTCAAGGATGTCGGCGCGGCCGAGATCGAGCAGGGTGAAGAAGGCGGGCTTGCCGCCGAAGTGCAGCAGCACAAGGTGACGCACCTGCAATGCACGCCATCGATGGCGATGATGTTCCTGTCGGCCGACGAGGATAAGGCGGCCCTGGCCGCGGTCAGGCATCTGTTCATCGGCGGCGAAGCGCTCAACGCGTCGCTGGTGCGCCAGATCGGCGAGGCCACGTCGGCCAGTATCGAGAACATGTATGGGCCGACCGAGACCACAATCTGGTCGTCGACGCTCAGCGTGCCGGCCAATGTAGATGGCGTTGTGCCAATCGGCACGCCGATCGCCAATACGCAGCTCTATGTGCTTGATGCCAATCAGCAGCCGGTGCCCATGGGCATTCCGGGCGAGCTGTTCATCGGCGGCGATGGCGTGACGCGCGGCTATTACAACCGGCCGGACCTGACGGAAACCCGATTTTTCGCCGATCCGGCAACGGGCGGGCGCATGTACAAGACAGGCGACCTGGTCAGCGTTGATCCACAGTCGCCGCAGATCAAGTTCATCGGCCGCACCGACTTCCAGGTCAAGGTGCGCGGCTATCGCATCGAGCTGGGTGAAATCGAGACGGCGATCGGGGGCTTTGCCGGCATCAAGGAAAATGTCGTGCTGGCGCGCAAGGATGACGCGAGCGATGTTCGTCTCGTGGCCTATCTGCGGCTCACAGGCGTCGAATTCGACGAGGCTGCCTTGCGGGCGCATCTGTCGGCGACCTTGGCGCCCTATATGGTTCCGAGCCAGTTCGTGGTGATGCAGGCTTTCCCGCTGACGCCCAATGCTAAGGTGGATCGCAACAAGTTGCCGGCACCGAAAGCGCAGGCCTTGCCGGCTCAGCCTGCGGCTGGCAATGACGAGGATACGCCACCGGAAAACGACGCTCAGCGCACCATTGCCGAGGCCTTCAAGCGGACGCTGGGACTGCAGCAGATTGGGCTCTACGACAATTTCTTCGCCCTGGGTGGCCACTCGCTGCTGGCCGTGCATGTGCATCGCGAACTCAAGGGCAGCGTTGCGCCCGATCTCGCGATTACCGACATCTTCCGCTATCCGACGGTGGCGGGCTTGGCTCAACGCATCGCGCAATCAGGGCAGCCCGATGTTCGCCTCACCGGCGCCGCGCAACGCGCCGCCGAGCGGCGCAATGCCATGGCCAATCGCCTGCGGCCAAATGGCGGCTGATCGAGGGGCGACGCCGATGGTGCAGTCTTGACTGAGGAGGCGGGCATGGTCCCGCCTCTGTCACTTGTCCAGGCGATGGCCCAAGCAATTCTCCCCACAGGCGTCGCCGTGGCGATCCGCGATGCGCATGGCGACGTCAGCCAGCTTTTTGCCGAGGAACGAGCAGCGGTGCTCCGCGCCGTGCCGTCACGACAGGCCGAGTTTGCAGCCGGACGACAGGCTGCGCGCCAGGCATTGCTGCACCTGGGTCAGGGGCCAATAGGCCTACCCGTAGCAGAATCGCGCGGGCCAGGCTGGCCGGCGGGCTTTACCGGCAGCATTTCACACTGCCGGGGTGCGGTGATCGCCATTGCGGCGCGGCTCACGCCGGAGCGTGGCCCTGTCGGCATCGACATCGAAGAGGCCACGGCGCTTGAGGTCGATCTGTGGGGCAGCATCTGCACGCCATCTGAGCTGGCCTGGCTGGACGATCAGCCCGATGCGGGGCGCCGGGTGAAGGTGATCTTCTCGATCAAGGAAGCCGTTTACAAGGCGCAATATCCGATCACGCAGACCATGCTCGACTTTCACGATGTCGAGGTTATCGCACTTGAACCCAGCGGATCATTCGAAGTCGCCATCGCCACCGATGCATTGAAAAAGGTCACCGGCCGTTTTCGGGCCAGTGACCAGTTCATTGTTGCTTTTGCCTCAGCCGGAAACGCCGCGCCCTAGAAAGCGGACTTGCGATCGAACATGGCGCCGAAGGTGCGCAGCATGATGCGGATATCGAGCCACAGCGACCAGTGATGCATGTACCAGAGGTCGTGCTCGAGGCGGTCTTCCATGCTGGAGACCGTCGGGGTGGCGCCACGATGACCGTTGATCTGCGCCCAGCCGGTAATGCCCGGCTTGACGTGACGACGGAAGGCGTAGCGGGCGATCAGCTGGTCGTAATGGTCTTCCTGCGACACGGCATGGGGCCTTGGGCCAACCACCGACATATGACCGAAGAGCACGTTCCAGAACTGGGGCAATTCGTCGACGCTGGTGGAGCGGATGAACCTGCCGACCCGGGTAATGCGGGAGTCGTTCTTGATCGCCTGGGTCATGGCGCCCGACGATTCCATCACGGACATGCTGCGGAACTTGAGGATGTCGAAAGGCTTGTTGTTGAAGCCGCGACGCTGCTGGCGAAAGAAGACCGGGCCAGGTGTATCGAGCTTGATGGCTATGGCCGCCAGCAGCATGAGCGGGGCAAAGAAGAATATGGCGATGGAAGCGAAGACGATGTCGAAGCCGCGCTTGATATAACGCTCTGCCAGATTGAGCGGCGCACGCTGCAGCTCGACGATGGTCGTCTCGCCGAAGGTGCTGACCGGCAGCACGGCGAACTGGGACACGAAGGAGTCGAGCATGAAGTGGACGGGCACCGGCAGTGTGCGCAACTGCTTGATCAGACCCTGAAGCGCATCGCGCGACATGCCGTCTGTCATCACATAGATTTCGCTCACATTGTTGGAGATCGACAGGCTGACCCGCGGCAGCAGCTGGTTGAGCTGACCCTGTTCGTCGATATCGAGCACATGAACTGCTTCGAGACCAAAATCGCTGAGTTGGGCCTGGGACGAGGCGGTGTCATGCCCTGCGCCGCGGATCAGCATGACCTTTTTCTTCTGCACGGTGCCGCGCGTGGTGGCGACGCGGATATACTGCGCCCAGGCCAGCCGGCTCAGCACAATGCCACCAGTGGAAGTGGCGGCAAAAAGAGCAATTGCGGCGCGGGAGAACGAGTCCGAGGCACCCAGAAGAAAGACCACCAGCGCCAAGAAAGTCGCCAGGATGAAACTGCTGGCCACGATATAGGCGAGCTGCTTGGAGAAAAAGACCAGGACCGAAGGTTTGTAATAGCCCTTGGCCACCATCAGCAGGACAAAACCGGCGGCGAAGACCAGCCCGATGGCAAGGTACTTCGTTGGCTGGTCCCAGAAGCCAAAGGCGAAATGGTGGTAGCCGATGCCAGAAACGATGGCCGCAACAACGACGATGACCGAGTCGACTGCAGCAACAAGGTAAGACACAACACTCCGTTGCATGGCAACGTGTTTGCGATCTTCGAGATTGCCAATCGATAGAGCGTGCGCTTCAACCATTCTGTGGCCTCGTCTAGATTTCAGCCCATTCTTAACACAGTATTAACACATTTGAAGCAGCCACTAGCAACAGCGTTAATTGAAAACTGTGCCAACATGGTACAATTACCACACTTGCATAAGTTACAACGGCCGCATCGACGCGATCACAAATAAATTACGCAAGTATCGCACGAAGAATCATTGTGGATTCGGGTGTTCATCCACCCCACCCAAATGCGTAGGCTGATATGTTAATTTTACACGAGCCGCACACCAAACTAGATATTATCAGAAAGACCAGACAGGCCATTGTATTCTCCCTGCCAATAAACCAGTGGCCGGGATGAATTACTGCACGATGCATTGAGTACGCGCCCAATCAGAATTGCGTGAGAATAGCGCGGCAGCACTTCTTCGAGATCACACTCAATGACGGCAAGCGCGTCAACAAGCCGTGGAATCTGACTGGCATCGCGTTGCCAGCGCGGATCGACATATCTGTCATTGCCGCTCAGGCCGCGACGGCCAGCGAAGGTATCCGCCACTTCCCGATGTGCGGACGAGAGAATATTGACCGCAAAACGCCCGCTGCGCTGGACGAGTGGCCAGCAGGACGAGGTGCGGTTGATGCTGACCAGGAGGGTGGGCGGGTCCATGGACAGCGAGATGATCGAGGTCGCCGTGAAGCCGGCGGCGTCGTCACCCGCCCGCACCGTGACGACAGCCACGCTCGCGGCAAGATTTCGCATGGAATTCTTGAATGCATCTGCAAGATACATTGGCGCAACAGCATCCTGTATGTCGCCCGGAACTACAATCGCCCCGCTGATCTCCTCGACATCTTCCCGCATTTCCCCACCCCAAAAATCTGTTGCGTAATTCGGACGCTTGAAGCATCTTGAACTGCCAAAATGGACTTGGCAATTCACACATTAGGAAAGTATTAACGCAGCCAGAGATGCCGGAATGCATCGACCGTGGCGGCAAAAACTTGCAACCACGCCAAACCGAAAGCAAAAGTTTTACATGCAACCTTCGGTTACAGCAGTGTTATCGATATTATGATCTGCCGACTTTCCACGCGCAGGATATACACTATCATCGCTTCAGCCGCCCCATGACGTCTGACATGAAGTGAATGACATGACCGAACGGACCAAAAGCGCGGCGCCTCCCATCAATCAAACCCTGGGTAAGAGAGCGCAACACTCTCCATAGATCTGCAATGCCGAACGCCTTCTCCTTCCTCATGCTTGCAGTCTGGCCACTGGTGGTTGCCATGCTTTTCCGCCGCCTGCCATTGGAGCGGGCGTTCATCTGGTCGATCCTTGGCGGCTATCTGATCCTGCCACCCGTGGTGAATTTCGATCCACCGGTCCTGCCGCCATTTGACAAGCATTCGATTCCGGCACTGTCGGCGCTCTTTGCGCTCTGGGCTCGCCAAGGTCAGTTCCCGAGCCTGCTACCGCAGTCGAAACTGGCGCGGCTTTCCCTCGCCGTCTTCATGTTGAGCGGCATCGGGACCGTACTCAGCAATGGTGACGCGCTGATCGATGGCGCAGCCTATCGGCCTGGCATGGGGACCAGCGAGGTTCTCGCCAGCATGCTCAGCCAGCTCTATCTCGTCCTGCCGCTGCTGCTGGCGCAGAACGTGCTCAGGACACCGGCAGCGATGCGCGAGCTGGTTTTTGCACTCGTTGTGGCAGGCCTCGCCTATTCCATCCCCATGCTGATCGAGGTGCGGCTCAGCCCGCAGATCAACATCTGGGTCTACGGGTTCTTCCAGCATTCCTTTGCGCAGATGATCCGCTATGGCGGGTTCCGGCCGATCGTCTTCCTCGAGCACGGATTGTGGGTGGCCTTCCTCGCCTTCATGACCTTTGCCGCTGCCGTATCCATGCTGCGAAACGAGGCCGACAAGAGGGCACGCTACTTCGCTATCGCCCTTTATCTCGCGGCCGTGCTGGTGCTCTGCAAGAGCGCAGGCGCCATCATCTATGCGCTGTGCTTTGCCCCGCTGGCGCTGTTTGCCTCGAGGCGAACGCAGATACGCATTGCGGCAGTGCTTGCCTTCATCGTGATCCTTTATCCCATGCTGCGCGGCGGCGGGCTCATTCCAATCGATGCCATCATGGGTGAAGCCACGTCGATGGACGCGGACCGATCGCAATCGCTTGGCTTCCGGCTGGCGAACGAGGACGTGCTGCTCGCCCGCGCGGCCGAACGCCCGCTGTTCGGCTGGGGCGGCTGGGGGCGCAACCATGTGCATGACCCGGTAACGGGGCGCGTGATGACAGTGACGGACGGCCTCTGGGTGGGCGTCATCGGCGCCAGTGGCTGGCTGGGCTATCTCGGCTTCTTCGGCCTGCTGACGCTGCCGCTGTTCGAACTGGCTGCGAAGACGCGCAAGAAGGCAGTCGAGATCGATCCCTATCTGGCGGTTCTGGCGCTGATACTTGGCGCCAGCCTGGTCGATCTCATTCCCAATGCGACGCTGGTGACCGTCACCTGGATGATCGCCGGCGCCATATTCGGGCACATGCAGTGGAAGGCCTCGCCGTCGGCAGTCGGATCAACCACAGCGCCGGTCCCATCGATTGCCGCGACGCTAAGACCTGCCCCTTGGGCTACGAAACGGAAGCCGGCCGAATAACTTAGGACATTGCGTCGCGTCACAAGCTTTCTACTTGCATTATTGTTGGGTTCAGAGACTCATCGGAGAACTCTGAAATGTTTCCTCTCCACTCGGGCATGGAAAGACAACACAATGCTGAAACTTGCCGCACCTGTCTGTCTTTCGACCTGGCTGTTGCTGATAACGGCAATAGCCACTCCGGCACAGGAGGCGGCACCACTGGCTTCACCCCAGTCCGCCTGCGGCATCGAGAGTATCCTTGCCTATCAGGCCGAGCACCGGATCGAGGGCGTCGCCAGCCGGGCGGCGCCAGGCGACGAGCTGGTCGACCCCAGCGTGGGGATGGGGCTGGCCGGCATCGAGGACTGGACCAGCGAACAGCCTTTCATCGACGTCGCCAAGACGGCGCGGCCATGGACGGGTCACCTGCCCGGACAATGGGGCGGCTGGAGCCATGAAGATCTTGAAACGCATGGCTATCTCGACGAAAATGGCTGGCCGACCAGCATTCCACCCGAGCTGACCTCGGTGGACCTGCTGATGCTGAGCGGTCTGCCGACCGAAGCCACGTCGATCAACGGCCGCTATCGCCTGACCTTCGAAGGCGAGGGCCGGATCGAAGTCAGCTCGATGCTGAAATATTGGGAAACAACGGGCGGCGAACTCTGGTTCGAGGCGTCCACCGGCAATACGATCGTCAGCATCAAGATCTTCGAGACCGACCCCAACAAGACCGGCAACTACATCCGCAACATTTCGGTCGTCAAGGAAGAGAATGTCGCCGCCTTCGATGCCGGCGAGATCTTCAATCCGCTCTGGATCAAGCATGTCCGCGACGCCCGGCTCGTCCGCTTCATGGACTGGATGCAGACCAACCACTCCAAACAGTCGGAATGGGCCGACCGCCCGCTGCCAGGCGACTACACCTATGCCCTGCGTGGCGCGCCGCTTGAGATCATGGTGGAACTGGCCAACGAGATCGGCGCGGACCCGTGGTTCAACATGCCCCATCTGGCGACCGATGAATATCTGACCTGCTTCGCCGAGGCGGTCCACGCCACGCTCCGCCCCGAGCTCAAGGCCCATGTGGAGTTTTCCAACGAGGTCTGGAACTGGATGTTCGACCAGGCCCAATGGGCGGATGAACAGGCGATCGCGCGCTGGGGACAGAAGGACAGGTGGCTGCAATATTATTCGGTGCGCGCAATGGACATGGCCAGGGCCTGGCGCGCGGTCTATGGCGCGGATGCCGATCAGCGGCTGGACATGGTGCTGGCCACCTTCACCGGCTGGCAGGGGATCGAGGCCGACATTGTTGCGCCGACACAATGGATCGCGGAAAACCCGGCCGAGAACAAAAGCGCGGCCGACTATTTCGATTCCTATGCGGTAACCGGCTACTTTGGCTACAGCCTGGGCGATGCCAAGGCGGATCTGGTGCGCGAGTGGATTGCCGACAGCATTGAAGCTGCTGCCACCGAGAGCAAGGCGCAGGGCCTGTCGGGCACGGCCGCCACCGCCTTTGTCGCCGAGCACCGCTTTGACCAGGCGATCGCACTGGCCGCAGAAGAGCTGCGGGATGGCAGCATCACCGGCGACACATCCAGCACGATCGCCGAATATCTGGAAAACACACTGCCCTATCAGGCCAAGATCGCCAGCGACAACGGTCTCGATCTCATCATGTATGAGGGCGGTACCCATGTCGTCGGTATCGGGCTCAACCAGGAGGACGAGGCCCTGGCCGAGTTCTACGTGACGCTCAACTATTCATCCGAGATGGCCGGTCTTTACCGCGAGCTGATGTCGGGCTGGAGGGAAGCCGGAGGCACGGTCTTCACCATTTACGCAGACGTGGCCTCGGCCAGCAAATTCGGCAGCTGGGGCGCCCTGCGTCACCTCAATGACGACAATCCGCGCTGGGATGCCATCGTCGAGTTCAACCAGGCCAATCCCGGCTGGTGGGAAGAGCGTTCGGAGACGAGCTTCATCGGGCAATGATTCACCCGTTGAGATGGGCGAAGGCATAGAGCAGGTCCCAGTGCACGAAGGTGACGATGGCGGTGATCAATAGAGCCACGACCAGATAGGTGGCGTCGTGCAGGGCGTCCCACACCTTGTGCTTGCGGGCCAGCCAGATCAGCGCCAGGTGGCCGACCAGAAAACCGGTCGCCTGGGCCACCAGGGCACCAAACAGTCCGGCCACTTCCGCACCGATAATGAAGGCGAGAGCCTGGACCGTGCCGCGGAAGGCGATGACGAAGAAGAAGCTGCGTGAGTCGCCGGCTGCCAGCGCGCTCCAGTCATAGGTCAGTCCCACGGTCTGGGGCAGGCAGGCGAGAGCCACCAGCACGGCGATGGCCGAAGCCTGGGCATAGCGGGCGTCGTAAAGCAGAGTAACGATGAAGGGCCCGCTGAGCGCAAAGCACAGCAATAGCGCCATCACGCCGCCGGTCAGGCCAAAGCGCATCAGGCGCAGCTTATGCGCGCTTTGCTCGCCGGGATGGGTGAAGTATTCGCGATAGAGCGGCACCAGGATCTTGCTGACCACCGAGGTCGCCAGCACCAGCGGCGCGGCCGCCAGAAACTGGCCGATATTGTAGATACCGAGCATCTCGAGCGACAGATAGGCGCCCAAGATCAGCCGGTCGCCCTGCCCAAGCAGATAGCCGAAGGCCGTGCTGGGCAGGATCCACTTACCGAAGGTCAGGATTTCGCGGGCTGCCGTAACATCAATGCGGAAGCGGCTCGGCTCACCGGGGATCATGATCGTGACCAGCAGCAGCTTGAACGCCGTGCCCAGGATCATGCCGATCACCAGTGACCAGACCGACGGGATCAGAATTGCGGCCACGACCGTGATGAGCATGGTCACGACCTGGCTGATGAGATCCGCCAGTACCACCCGGCCCAGCAGCAGATGACGTCCCGCCGTCTCGAGTCGAATGGGATTGAGACAGGAGATCAACACCGAGAGGCTTGCCGCGGGCAACAGGTAGAGGATCGCCGGCTCGCGGTAGAAAAGGCTCAGCGGCCAGGCGCAGATCAACACGAAGAGGAAGATCGAAATGCCGCGCAGGACCTGGAGCGACCATGCCGTATCAAGGAAATCGCGCTCGTCACCCCGCCTGCTCTGGGCCACGGAAACACCGATGCCAACGTCGGACAGCATCGCGACGCCCACCATCAGCACCGTGATCAGCGACATCAGCCCGAAGGCTTCAGGAAACAACAGGCGGGTCAGGATCAGGTTGGAAGCGAGGCGGATGACCTGCGACAGGATGTGGCCCGAGCCAGCCCAGGCAAAGCCACGCAGCGCGCGCGCAAACAGCCCGTTGCTGCGCAGAACTTGCTGAACTAGGCCCATATTGCGGTTAGCCGGACGCAGTCCATGACCGTGGCGCGTGTGTTGCAGCCTATCGGACTGGCCGGGGCCTCAAAGGCGAAATACAAAGAAAGATACAGGTCCCTGCCCCCTGGCGACACACAATGCGCTTCAATCACTCGTCAATGTCTCCCCCCGGAGCGATATCAACTACGTCTTGACTAGGTTATAGCTGCGAACCGGCAAAACAAATCCGCTGCCTATCATTAATTTGCTGGCATGGCGCAGGAGATGGCCGAAGAAATCCATTGATCGGTGAACACTATGCCGCCTTCGGCTCGGCGGTAAACTGTCCCAATATTCGGGCCGGCGCGGGACGGCGGCGCAGCACGGCGTCGAGCACGCGGCGCTTGGCCGATCGGCTGGGCAGGATTTCCGTGTTGCGTTCAAACTCGGCACCATTGAGCGAGCGATCATTGCGCATTGCCAGGTCGACACCCCATTCTGCGGCAATGTCGGGGTCGAGCCCGTTCGCCAGCCCCATCTGCGTGTTGAGCACGCCGGGCATCCAGGTGCTGACAACAATGTCGGGAAAACGGTCGGCAACGTCGGCCACGAGCGCCTGGGTAAAAATGCGCGCTGCACCCTTGGATACGGAATAGGCGCTGCCTGCAGGCGTCGGGGCCTGCCCGGCAAAGCTGCCGACATTGACGATGCGGCCACGCCCCGAGATCGTCATGGTGTCCAGCACGGCCCTCGAACAGTTGACGACGCCGCCGAGATTGACCGCCAGCGTCTGCATGAAGGTCGTACCGCTCTCCTCCATGAAGTCACGATGTGGATAGACTGCCGCGTTGTTGATCAAAATCGACGGATCGCCGTGCCGCTCGCGTAGCGTGCGGAAGGCCAGTTTGACGGCGTCCTCGTCGGCGACATTCACCACCATCGCCGTGAAGATGGCACTGGCAATGCTATCTTCGGCCTGCCCTAGGGTTGACGGCGAGCGGCCGAAGCCGACCACGGGAATACCCTTGCGACAGAAACTGGCTGCCATGGCGCGTCCCAGTCCCGAACCGGCTCCGGTGATAACCACCAGCGGATCAACCAGGGGGGCAACCCCACTAATGAGCATGCGAGGTTTCCTTGCGAGTGGCCCCGGCAGGATCGGCGCGAAGCTGTCCCGCTATGGCGTCGGCAATCCGCAGCGCATTGGCCGCGATGGTCAGGCTGGGGTTGATGCCCGTCGAGGTCGGCATGAAGGATGCATCGGCCACATAGAGGTTCTTGACCTCATGGGTGCGACAGTTGGCATCCAGAACGCTGGTCTTGGGGTCATTGCCGAAGCGCAGCGTTCCACAGACATGGGCAAAGTTCAGGTTCGGCTGGAAGGTGAGGAAGGTCGATTTCAGACCCTTCAGCTTGCGCTTGATCAGCTTCTGGTATTCGGCGCGGCGCGTGCGCAGTTCAGCGGGAATAAAATATTCGAAGACGATGCGCTCCGGCTTTTCAGGATCAAGCAGCACGCGGTTTTCGGCGTAGGGCAGGTCTTCCATAATGCCGACAAAGACCTTGGCATTGCCGAAAATCCTTGAGGCCAGATAGGCGGGGATGCGCAGCAGCGCCCGCAGGGGACGCAGCTTGCGCAGGGGCGAGCGGTCAAAGACGTTTTTCAGATATTGCACGATCTCGCCGTAGGAACCGTTGACCCCCATGGCCTGGAAGGAGCCATAGCGCTGGCCCTCGCTCGAATAAAAGTCACGCAAGGCGAGGCCACGGGTCGGCGCATCAAAACGCCCACCGCGTTCCGGCCAGACGGCGATCATTTCGGTGAGGTGGAACATCATGTTGCGGCCGACCATATCGCTGCCATTCGCCAGCCCCATCGGCCATTGCTCCGATCGGGAGGCTAGCAGCAGCCTGGGCGAACCAAAGCCGCCCGCGGCCAGCACATAGGCACGGCCGCGCACCGCGATATTCTGTCCGCCCCGCTGTGCTTCAACATGCAACACCTGATCGGCATCAGCCCGCAGGAAGTTGACCTCGCACATGTCGAGAATGGAGGCATTGCCGGTGGCGAGCGCCGGCTCCACCCCGGCCGAACGCCCGTCCATCTTGCACACTCTTGGACATTTGCTGCCGAAGCAGAAGCCACAGCCTGGCAAAGCCTTGACGCCAAGGTGCAACTGATAGGGATGGAGACCCAACCGGCTGAAACTGGCCATCAGGGACTCGTCACCCGCTTCGATTGGGATGGGCGGCAGGATGTCGGCAGGTGGCTCGGAAGAGAGGGTATCGACGCCGCCACGCACGCAATACATCTGCTCGGCTGCGGTAAAATAGGGTTCGAAACTGTCGTAGTCGACCGGCCAGCCACCAGTGGGGTGCTTGTGCTGGCTCGTCTCGTCGATGTCGTGGCGTTCGGGCCGTTCCAGGGTCGCCGCATAGAAGGCGGAGGAGCCGCCAACACCGGCGCCAAGCGGCCCCAGGAAGGTCGATGTCTGTCCATTGATCGTGCCCGTCATCTCGACCGGCCACAGCCCTCGGATCAGGCGGGCATGGGGATCGAGAATATCATAGCTCATGTTCTGCTGTTCGGCGCGGGGGCCAAATGGGCCCTTTTCGAGGAACAGGACCGAGAAGCCCTTTTCGGCCAGGCTTCGACCGATTGTACCGCCGCCTATCCCGGTGCCGATAACGATCACATCCCAGACTTTGGTCGTCACATCATGGAGCATTGGCAACACTCACCTGGGTTGGATTGGCATCAGCCTTGACCAGCGGGACGAAAAGATCGCGGCTGCGGATCGCCGCGGAATTGGTGACGTGGTTGTTGTCGAAATAGCTGGATTGACCATCGTAGAGGACGGAGCAGCTCTGCTCGTTGCAGAAGTAGCTGTCGAGATCGATCCAGGTCACCTTGTGCTCGGCGATGGCCCGCTTGAACGGGACTTCGGAGGCTGACGAGCGTTCGGCCACGGCACCAAGGTCAATGCTGAAGCGATTGGCCTCCTCGGCCACCGCACCGCCATGCGCCAGCTTGCGGGCGACATCGCGGGAATCGTACCAGGGAACCTCGGGCACCTGGCGCAGCACGAAGACATTGTCGAAATGGGCCGACAGAATGTCGAGCGTCTGTGTCACGGCGTTGTCGAAGACCTGGATTTGCGGCTCGGTGCCGGGGATCGGGCCGGGCGACCTGGCCAAAGTAATGGTGTTGACCGCGTCATAGCCGGTGCCCGCGCCCTGCGCGTAATAGGACCAGCGCCCGATCAGCAGGATGGTGTCGATATCGAGCGGTCCGGTCGTCGCCTGCAGGATGCGCTCGTTGGACTGGGTGCATTCCTCGTCCTGATCGCGGGTTGTGGCGCTTTCCTGCTTCTGGATACCAAACAGGGGCGGACAGCCGGCCCGCCAGATCAGGATGCCCGGGACCTGCTGTTCAGCCGCCATGCGTTCGAGGCCTTCCTTGAACGCGCGCGCATGGGAGTCGCCCCAGACCAGGAATTTCGGTGCGCCAGCCGGCCCCAGGGGGCAGAGGTTGATGCCGGCAAAGGGTTCATCGCTCGCCACGGCACAGCGGCTCCAGTCCTGCAGGAAATCCGCCGATGCCTCGATATGGGTGCGCACCTCCGGCTGGAAGCGACTGGGCAGGCCGTCTGTGCGGTAGAGACCAAAACCGATCGCCACGAGGGTAACCGAGGCAGCGACCATGCCGCCAAAAGCAAAGCGCTTGCGGATCTTCAACCCATGCCGGAACGGCAGTTCGACGAAGCGCCAGGAGAGGTAGGCCAGCAGCAGGGAGAGGACCAGCCAGCACAGCATGTCGAGCGGGCCGGTCTGACCATTGCGGTAGTAGGTCCAGAGCGTCACCACCGGCCAGTGCCAGAGGTAGAGCGAATAGGAGATCAGGCCCAGCGAGACGACCGGCTTCCAGGTCAGCAGGCGATTGACGGGATTGGCGTGCCGGCCGTTGAGGATCAGCAGCACCGTGCCCAGGACCGGGGCCAGTACGGCAAAGCCCGGAAAATCGCGGCCCGCCGAAATCAGCGCCACTGTCGCAATGATCAGGCCCAGGCCGATCCAGGACAGTGCGCCATGGACCTTCCATGTCGCGGCGCGCTCATAGCCATAAATGGCCAGCAGCACACCAGCCAGCAGTTCCCAGGCGCGAAAAGGGAAGAGGTAAAAGGCGGACGAGTGATTGATCGGGGTAAAGACCAGATTGGCGAGCAGCGAGGCGGCGCAGATCGCCACGATGGCACCCAGCAGGATGCGTTTCCAGCGCGCCAGCACCAGCAGCAGCACCGGCAGGAAGAAGTAAAACTGCTCCTCGAGCGACAGGGACCAGGTGTGGAGCAGGATCTTGTTGCTGGAGTCGATGTCGAAATAGCCGGCCTGGCTGAAGAAATAGACGTTGGACAGGTAGACTGTCGACGCGATCAGCGACTTGCCGAATTCGCGGAATTCGAAGGGCAGCAGAATGGCCCAGCCGGCCATCGAGACCAGGATGGCCATGACGACATAGGCGGGCGCCAGACGGCGAATGCGGCGAATGAAGAAATCGGGGAGAGAGATCCGGCCGCGTTCGGCAAGCTCGCGCCACAGGATGCCGCCGATGAGGAAGCCGGAGATGACGAAGAAGATGTCGACGCCGACGAAACCGCCCGGCACACCCCAGACGCCAAAATGATAGAGCACCACCGCAACGACCGCCACAGCCCGCAGGCCGTCGATCTCGGGGCGATAGAAGGCGCCGCCGGCGACGTGCCGATCGGCCCGCCCGCGTCCGTCATCCCGCTCCGTCCGCATGAAAGGCGCCATCAAGTGGTCCCCGTGTCTACAAAGACATACGCCCGCTTCTACTTGAGTAGTGACGGACATTGGGACAGTGTCAATCACGCTGCTTTGAAAGCAAAGATGCGGAAGCAGAAAATCAGGATTATTTTAGCAGAATGGTTGACGTGCAACGCTGCCTTGCAACAAACGACTACTGATCTGACGCCAGATAACCAATCCGACACTTTCCAATTGCAGTATATTTCCAGATAGATACGCAATCTCCAAGTCAACGATATCTCGCAGACGCCTATGCAGGGGATGTGCTCGCAATGAAATCCGGCAGCCAGATCGACCACAGCGCCATGCGTGTTCTCGTCGTCACCGAGCATGCTTCAGATCGATTTGGTGGCGAGGCCAGTCTACCGCTGCATATTTTTCGCAAGCTGCGGGCCCGTGGCATCGAAGCGTGGATGATCACCCACGCGCGCACGCGCGACGAGTTGCAGATCGCCATTCCCGACCAGCTCGACCGGGTGCATTTCGTGCCCGACACCTGGATCAACAAGCTGACCTATCGGCTGGGCAAGTTTCTGCCCGCGCAGATCGCCTATTTCAGCACGGGCTATGTCAGCCGGCTGAGCAGCCAGATCACGACGCGGCGGCTTGCCAGGAAGATGGTCGGGGAACAGGGGGTCACCATCGTGCACCAGCCCATTCCGGTATCGCCGCGCGAACCGTCGCTGCTGCATGATCTGGGGGCGCCGATGGTCATGGGCCCGCTCAACGGCGGCATGAGTTTTCCGCCGGGATTCAGCACCGGCAATGGCCGGCTTGGCGCGTTGTCCGGGGTGATCGCGGCGGCCCGCTACGCATCGGGCGCGCTGCATCAGCTGATGCCAGGCAAACTACGGGCCGAGACGCTGCTGGTGGCCAATGAGCGCACGCGCCTGGCCCTACCGCAGGGCTGCCGCGGCAAGGTCATCACCCTGATCGAAAATGGTGTCGACCTCACAGTCTGGTCTCCCCCCGAGCGAACCACGCGGACAGCCGAGCAGGGGCCGGCGCGGTTCGTCTTCATCGGACGTCTGGTGGACTGGAAAGCGGTCAACCTGTTGCTCGAGGCCTTTGCCCGCAGCTTCAATGATGGCTCGGCGTCGCTGACCATTGTCGGCGACGGCCCGATGCGGAATGCCTGGCAGGAACAGGCCCGCGCGCTTGGCCTCGACAAATCCGTGCGCTTCACAGGCTGGCTCAGCCAGAAGCAGGCATCCGCCATTCTGGCCGACAGCGACGTGCTCGTCCTGCCCAGTCTTTACGAGGCAGGTGGTGCGGTCGTACTCGAGGCAATGGCGAGCGGGCTGCCGGTCATTGCCACCAATTGGGGCGGGCCGCGGGATTATCTCGACGAAAGCTGCGGCATCCTGGTGGATCCCAGGGACCACGACAGCTTCATCGCCGGTCTCACGGCTGCGATGCAGCGGCTGGCAGGCGACGCCGCGCTGCGCCAGAGCATGGGTCGCGCGGCGGCCGAGAAAGTATCGAACGGCACGCTCAACTGGGACCGCAAGATCGAACGCCTGCTCGAGATTTACGAGCAGACGGTTCAATCCGCCAAGCGATGATCACTGATTGCCCAGGATCTTCAGCAGATACTGCCCATAGGCATTCTTTTTCATCGCCACACCCAGCTTTTCGAGCTGGCACCCGTCGATGAAACCCATGCGATAAGCGATTTCCTCGGGGCAGGCGATCTTGAAGCCTTGGCGCTTTTCCAGCGTCGCCACGAACTGCGCCGCATCGAGCAGGCTGTCGGGCGTGCCGGTATCGAGCCAGGCATAGCCGCGCCCCATCAGTTCGACCGAGAGCTGCCCTTTGTCGAGATAGGCGCGGTTGACGTCGGTGATTTCGAGCTCGCCGCGCGGTGACGGCTTGAGATTGGCAGCGATGTCGACGACCTGCTCGTCGTAGAAGTAGAGCCCGGTCACCGCCCAGCTGGAGCGCGGCTTCTCCGGCTTTTCCTCGATGCTGAGGGCGCGCATGTCGGCATCGAAATCGACGACACCGTAACGCTCGGGATCGGTCACGTGATAGGCGAAGACAGTGCCGCCCTGGGTGCGATCGACGCCGCGCTTCATGATTTCGGGCAGGCCGTGGCCATAGAAGATATTGTCGCCCAGAACGAGCGCCGAGGGACCGCCAGCTACAAAGGCGGCACCGATGATGAAGGCTTCCGCCAGGCCATTGGGCTGCGGCTGGCTGGCAAAGCTCAGCGACAGGCCCCATTGCGAGCCATCACCCAGGAGGCGCTTGAAGCCTTCGGCCTCGTGCGGCGTGGTGATGATGAGAATGTCCTTGATCCCCGCCAGCATCAGCGTGGTCAGCGGATAATAGACCATCGGCTTGTCATAGACCGGCACGAGTTGCTTGGAGACCGCCAGGGTCATCGGATGCAGCCGTGTGCCGGTGCCGCCGGCCAGAATAATACCCTTCATCGTGATCGCTGCTCCTCCAGGCGATGATCCATGCCTGCAAGCAGGCGTTCAATGGTGTGTCGTGTCGAGGCCTGCCAGCCTGGCATGGTCAAGCCATGGGTGGCTTTGAGCTTGAACGTATCGAGACGGGAGTTGGCCGGTCGCCTGGCTGGCGTCGGATAGTCCGCCGTGCCGATGCGCGTGACATTGGCGCCGGGTCCGCCAAGCGATTTGGCGACGGCGAAAATCTCGATGGCAAAGTCGGCCCAGCTGGCTTCGCCGCTGCCGGCCACGTGAAAGGTACCACGTAGCTTTGCGTCATCCGGACGAGCCAGCAGGTTTTTGGCCACGGCAATGACCGCTGTCGCGAGGTCAAGCGCCGAGGTGGGATTGCCGCGCTGATCGTCAACAACGCGCAGTTCGGAACGCGTTTCGGCCAGGCGCAGCATGGTCTTGAGGAAATTGCCGCCAAAAGGCGAATAGACCCAGGCGGTGCGCAGGATGGCATGATTGTCGGTGGCGGCAGCGATCGCCCTCTCACCGGCCAGTTTGGTCGCACCATAGACACCGAGTGGATTGGTGGCATCGCTCTCGACATAGGGGGTCGGCTTGCTGCCATCAAAAACATAGTCGGTCGAGAGATGCACAATGGGAATGCTCAGGTCCGCCGCCAGCTCGGCAAGCGCTGCAGGTCCCGCGGCATTGACCCGACGCGCCATATCGGCATCGGTCTCCGCCTTGTCGACTGCAGTATAGGCAGCAGCAGAGACGATGACATCGGGCCGCGCCTCGGCGATCTTGAACAGGCCCTCTCGCGGATCGGCAAGGTCGAGTTCGGGTCGACCCATGGCAATGACCGACACGCCCTGCCCGGCACCCGCCTCCCGCAGAGCCGTTGCAACCTGCCCGGTCTTGCCCGAGACCACCAGCCTCATTCGGCGGCCTTTGGCTTGCCGGTGTCGAGCACGCCAAGCCGTTCCCCGGCATAGGCCTGGCGCAACGGCTGCCACCACCAGTCATTGCCCAGATACCAGTCGACGGTGCGGGCGATGCCGGTTTCGAAATTCTCCTGCGCTTTCCAGCCCAGTTCCTGTTCCAGTCTGGTGGCGTCGATGGCATAGCGCGCATCATGGCCCGGCCGATCGGTGACAAACTGGATCAGCTCTTCGCGCGGGCGACCTGCCGGAAGGCGCTGGTCGAGGATGGCGCAGATGCGGCGGACAACGTCGATATTGCGGACTTCGTTACGCCCGCCGACATTATAGGTCTCGCCCACGCGGCCACGCTCTACGATGAGGTCCAGCGCACGGGCATGATCTTCCACATAAAGCCAGTCGCGCACATTGGTGCCTTGGCCATAGACGGGCAGCGCCTTGCCTTCCATGGCGTTGAGAATGGTCAGCGGGATCAGCTTTTCGGGGAAGTGATAGGGCCCGTAATTGTTCGAGCAGTTGGAGACCACCACCGGCAGGCCATAGGTGCGGGCCCAAGCCTTGGCCAGGTGATCCGAAGCGGCCTTGGAGGCCGAATAGGGTGAACTCGGATCATAGGGCGTTTCTTCGGTGAAAAGCCCCGTGTCGCCCAGCGAACCATAGACCTCGTCGGTCGAGACATGGAGGAAACGGAAGCGCTGCTTTTCTGCGCCGCTGAGGCCAGCGTAGTAAGCGCGCGCGGCTTCCAGCATGGTGAAACTGCCGATGACATTGGTCTCTACGAAATCCTTGGCGCCGGTGATCGAGCGGTCGACATGGCTTTCGGCGGCGAGATGCATCACCCGATCGGGCCGAAAACTTGCGAAAGCCTCATTGATGGCGCGGGCGTCGCAGATGTCGGCCTTGAGGAAGCTATGGTTGTTCTTGCCTTCGACGTCGCGCAGCGAGGCGAGATTGCCGGCATAGGTCAGCTTGTCGACCGTGAGCACCTCATAGTGCTTTTCCAGCACCAGATGACGCACCAGGGCCGAGCCAATGAAGCCGGCGCCGCCGGTAACCAGAACCCGCATCTCAGGCTTCCTCGCCAATCGTGAATTTTGTCGACAGTTCGTGCAGCAGCGGCTGGGCCGCGTCCTTGGCCGACAGCAGGGTCGGGTCCGCAATATCGGGCCATGTGACACCGATGGCCGGATCGTCCCAGCGGACACCGCGATCGGCATCCTTGTTGTAATAGGCCGTCACCTTGTAGCTGACGAGACAGTCGGGAACGAGCGTACAAAAGCCGTGCAGGAATCCCGCGGGGATCCAGAGCTGGTTGCCCTGCTCGGCGGTCAGCGTTGCCGAGGTCCACTGGCCATAGGTAGGCGAACCCTGCCGGATGTCGACGGCCACGTCGAAAATCGCACCGACGAGGCACCGCACCAGCTTGCCCTGGGCATGGGGAGCGAGCTGGCAGTGCAGACCGCGCACGGCACCGGCCCGACTACTGAGCGACTGGTTCTCCTGCACGAAGGAGACCTTGGCAATATTGGCCACGAACCAGTCCTGCCGAAATGTCTCGGAAAAGTAGCCGCGCGCATCGGCGTGCCGGTCGGGGACTATTTCTATTGCGCCCTGGAGGCGTGTTTCTCGAAATCTCATGGCACTGATCTCAGAACCGCGTTTGATAATTACAACAATAGTTGACGCAATAGTAATTATTATGTCTTCAGGGTTAATCTCAATATATATTTCAAGGCAACACAATATAGTGTCACATAGTCTCCGCCAAAATCACGATTCTTGCTGCAAATGGCCCCCCGTTCCGCTTTTGCCACAGCAAGACCCATGATAGCACTGCAGGGCGATATATCGACTTGCAAGCCACCAGGCGGCGTCCCGAACCAGATCCTAGCTGGAAACATACATGACCTTCCAGAATCTCCCTGCACGCATTGCCTATGCAACAGGCGAATATCCGAAGGTTTCACATACGTTTATCCAGCGGGAAATCGAAGCTCTCCGCCAGCAGGGACTGTCGGTCGAGACCTTCTCCATTCGGCGCCCTGCCTCGAGCAGCGTCCTCTCGGACCAGCGGACCGAAGAGGAGCAGACCTATTATGTGCTGGAGAACTGCAAAAGACTTGGCATCTTTCTCGGGGCGCATCTACGCAAGCTCGTCCGGTCGCCTGCCGTTTACTTTCAAGTCTTGAGCCTTGCATGGCGGATGCGCTCTCCGGGTCTCAAAGGGTTGCTCTACCAGATCTTCTATTTTGCCGAGAGCGTGCTGCTGGCCGATGAACTCAACCGGCGCGGCATCACCCATCTGCATAATCACTTTGGCGATTCCAGCTGTACCGTCGCCATGCTCGCCAGCGTCCTGTCCGGCGTGCCCTATAGTTTTACCGAACACGGGCCGACGATCTTCTTTGAGGCCGGGAAATGGCGGCTCGACGAAAAGATTGCGCGGGCCCGGTTCGTGGTGGCGATCAGCCACTTCTGCCGCTCGCAGCTCATGCTCTTTTCAGCGCCAGAGCATTGGGACAAGATCGCCATCGTGCACTGTGGCGTCATCCCCGAACGCTACGCCTTTGCGCCAAAGACCAGCGCGAGCAAGCATCTGGTCTATGTGGGCCGGCTGGAGCCGGTGAAGGGCCTGCTCGTCCTGCTGGATGCTGTTGCCAACCTGAGACAACGCCATCCCGACCTGCAGCTCACCATCGTCGGCGACGGCACCTCCCGGCCGGGGATCGAAGCAACAGCCCGCGAACTGGGTCTGGCCGGGATCACCCGATTCGTCGGCTACCGGACATCGGCCGAGGTCGCGGCGCATCTGGCCGACGCCGACCTGCTTGTGCTGCCAAGCTTTGCCGAGGGCGTGCCGGTCGTCCTGATGGAAGCCATGGCCAGCGGACGGCCGGTCATCGCCTCGCGCGTGGCGGGCGTTCAGGAACTGGTGCAGGACGGGATTGCGGGCTTTACCGTGCCGCCGGGCGACGTGACGACCCTGGCACAGCGCATCGAGCAATTGATCACTGATCCCGCGCTCTGCGCGCGCATGGGCCACGCCGGCCGGCAGATTGTCGAGCGCGAGTTCAGCATTGCAGCCGAGGCCAGGCGGCTCGGCGACCTGATGACTGGCCCGGGAACTCCTGCGCCGCTGCGGATTGGAGCGCGCGCGGAGACGGCTAACGCGGGCTGATCAGGCGTAGTCCTTCAGATCGACATAGTCGACGTTGACGGCGATGGGCATGATGCCGTCGTGCGTGATGAAGATCGTGTCCTCGACGGAATCGATGACGCGCTCGCGCACGTCCTTTCCGACCTGCTCGGATGCTCCGCGCAGCAGGATGACAAAGCGATAGCCATCACTGTGGGCGACGAGGTCATCGGCACGAATTGCAGCGCGCAGCGCCTGGGCCAGCAGCGGCAGGACATCATTGGCAGCGCCCGGCACCGCACCGGCGACCATGCGCGACTGGTCCGTCAGGTCGATCAGCAGCAGGGCACCCGGTCCCTGGTCGCGTTCCGCCTCGATCATGGCCATGAAGCGATCCCACTTGAGGGTCCGCGTCCTGGGATCGAAATCCTCGGGCCTGATGGCTTCGGCGGCCATGGGAACCTCGGCCCGACGGTCATCGCCAACCGATCCGTCTCGTCTCATCCAGCCCAACCAGGAGTTTTTCATCTGACCCATCCACTGAGAACTGGGCACACCCTGCGTGACGCCATCTCAGGAGCCGCTAAAACAATTCAGACAATTTGTGCAAAATTTCGAGGACAACAAAGGTCTAGTGAATTCGATAAAATTGCATCGACCAAATGAACTCCAGATAGAGCATGTCGCTTTGGAGAATTTTATAATGCAAACAATAGGTTCATGCCCAACGCATAGAGGCATGAATGAGCCTGAACCTCGCCGCTGCCGTCATCGTTGGCCTAGTCGGAACAGTATTCAATCAGGGCATTTCCAGCCCTGATCTGGAGAGTGCAATCCTGCGCAAGGACACAATTGCCGTGACGCGCAGCGCAGTCAACGCTGTCGAGGTCACCGCGACGCCTGCAATACGTGTCGTCCCTGCCGACTTTGGCGTTTTCCAATCGGTGGCCATCTCGGCCGCTGGCCTGCCGTCCGCTGCCCGCTGGCAGGAGGCGCGGGAGACCGACTATGCCGTGTTCTTCTCGGCTGCATGCGAAACGGCTGGTTTTGAACAGTGCGACAGCGCCTTCGCAACGACATTGCGCGACGTCGCAAACCGGGCATCCGGGCTCGAGCGCGAGTTGCTCGACATGGCCAATCGCAGCGTCAATGGCGCCATGACCTATCGCGACGACCGCCAGGTCTGGGGGACGAGCGATCATTGGGCGACACCGGTCGAAATGGCCGCCCGGGGTGCCGGTGACTGCGAGGACTATGCCATCGCCAAATACTGGCTGCTGCGCAGCCTCGGCGTGGCCGACGAAAACCTGCAGCTGGTCATCCTGCAGGATACGCGTCGTCAAGTCTTCCATGCCGTGCTGGTCGCCCACATGACCACGGGCAGCTATGTGCTCGACAATGTCAGCAACCGGCTGCAGGCCGATAGCGCCTATGGCCAGTATCAGCCGATCATGAGCTTTGCCGGGGCGAAGAATTTCATCCATGGCTTTGAAAGCGGCAGCCGTGCAGTCGCGGCCATGCCGGCGGACCTCGCCACGGTTGCTCCGGGCGTCGGCCCCTAGCAGCGAAAAGGCCCGCTCGAAAGCGGGCCCTTCAACTTGCTCGATCAGATCACCTTGATGGTGAAATCGTGGTCGTCGATCTTGATGTCGATCGGCGTGTCATGCGTGCCATGACCGGAGAGCACAGCGACGTCAGACCAGTGGTCGTTGCCATTGGTGCTGACCTGCAGCACGGCATCGGCGCCCTTCTCCACAACCTGGACAAACCTGTCGACGTCACCTCCGCCGACCTTGTCGCCGTCGAGCAGCGCGCTCAAGTCGATTTCGTCCGATGTGATGTCGAAATCGGCGATGAGGTCGCGGTTCGATGCACCGGTTTCGGCGAAGACGAACGTGTCACTGCCAGCACCGCCGAACAGCGTATCATTGCCCAGACCACCGATGAGAATATCGTCGCCATCGCCGCCGGTGAGGAAGTCGTCGCCGGCACCGCCAAAGAGGGTGTCATTGCCCTCCCCGCCGCTCAGGAAATCATCGCCGGCCTGGCCATAGAGAGTATCATCGTCCCTCCAGCCGAAAACGCTGTCGTCACCCTTGCCGCCATAGATGACATCATCATGCAGCGCGCCGATCAGCATGTCACCGTGCCACCGTGCGGCGGAGTTCGATCCCGTCGCGATGTCGAAGGTCTTGACGTAGGAGGCGCCTGCCGGATCGGTCACGCGAATGGTGAGGTGATGATCGTCACCCTCGGGCATGGCGCTGCCGGTCCGGAAAACGGCGCCGGTCGTCGCATTGACCGAATAGTTGGCGGCGCTTTCCTTTTCCACCAGCGCGTAGGTGAAGCCCTTGGCATGGTCCGGATCCACGGCGACAAGCGTCGCGATCTGCATGCCGCGTCCCGGCAGCGCGTCGTCCGATGGCGCGATCCCCTCCCAGACGATGTCGGTCGGCGCCTTGTTGACCGTCAGGTCGATGACCAGATTGGCCGAAACCCTGTCGCCGTCGCCATCGGTGACCGTATAGGTGAAGGTTTCGCGCGCACCCTTGGGCAGGCCCGAGCCATTCGTGGTCTGCGTGTAGACGTAGCTGCCGTCGACCTGCACCACGAGCTTGCCGTAACGGCCATCAACCTCGAAGCCGTTCCTGGACGTGGTGTCGGTATCGTCCTTCCAGCCGACCAGCTTGGTGATCCTGCCGCTGTCGGCGCCCAGGTCATCATTGTCCAGCAGGTTGCCATTGGCACTGGCCGCGCCCTTGCCGCCGGCCGTCAGCTTCTGGGCAAAGGCCAGCGCATTGCTGTCATTGGCCAGCACAGGCACGTCGTCGATGACATAGATATTGAGGTTGTCGGTCGCCGTGGTGCCGCCGATGCCATTGACGGTGATGTTGAGATTGTCGCTGAAGCCAGCATCGCTGGCGCCGTCGTGGGTGGCGCTGTTGATGGCAGCCTTGAGCGTATAGCTATAGCTGATCGTGCCGGCGCTGGCGCTACCGGCATAGGCTGTGAACCGCAGCACGCCCTCGCCGGTATCGACCAGGCCATTGGTGGTGGCAAAGGCCTGGATCTGGGCAAGTGTAAAACTCGTCGTGCCGATCACCACAGTCCTTATGCCGTCGGTGGCCGAGACGTTGAAGGTACCCATGCCGACATGGGAGCCATCATGCGCCGTGCCGGTCGGCAAGCCTGCCTCCAGGACTCCGAGATCGACGTCGCCGCGGGTCACCACCGCCGCGCTGTCGGCCGCACCCTTGACCGTGATGGTCAGCGCAGCCGAGCTTTCGTCGCCGTCGGCATCCCGCATTGTATAGGCCAGCGTGAAGTCCTGGCTGAAATCGGCACCCAGAGCCTGGGTCTCAGCGCGGCCATTGTCGAGCGTAAAGCTCCACGAGCCGTCGCTGCCCTGGATGAGCGTGCCATATTTGCTGAGTTCGGTGACCTGCGCGGCATTGGCAGCCGCCCAGCCGACAAAGCTTGCCGGGCCATCGGCGCCGACCACGTCGTTGGACAGCACATTGCCCGAAACCAGATTGGCGCCCGCAGCGTCTTCGGTGACGGTATAGCCGGTATCGGCGACGGCCGTCGGAACGTCGTCGGCGATCTCGATATAGATGGCCGTGGCAGCGCTTTCCTTGCCGTCACTGACCGAGACATCGAAGCGGTCGAATTCCACGGCGACCGGATGGTCATTGGTCGGCGACGTCAGCTCATAGCTGTAGCTGATGCGGCCGTCGGACACGCTGGTGATCGTCAATGTGCCGTAGTTGCCAACAATGGTCTTGCCCACCCAGTCGGCGGGGCTGCGCGTTTGCGAGCCCGCACCCGAAATGGTCACGCTGTCGATATCAGTCAGCCCATCGGCGTCGCCGATCACGATCGCGCCCGTGGCGATGTGTCCAGCGCCAGGGTTGGATCCTGTGGCCAGCCCGGACTCGTTGACGACGTCGTTCTCGAAATTGCGGTTGCCCGTATCGATCACCACGCTCGGCGGTGCATTGTCATAGAGCTTGATGGCAAAGCCCGCGAACTGCTGGTCGCCGTCGCCATCGGTTGCGCCGAACTGGAAGTTCAACTGCCCGAAGCCATCGATCCGCTTGAACTGCGTGAAAGTATAGGTGCCGTTGAGGTTCACCGTCAGCTCGTAGACCTTTTCGCCGTCGATATAGCCGGTCAGCGTGCGGTAGTTGTTGCTGTATTCTTCTCGCGCGCCGTCGATCTGCTGATCGTCGATCTTGAGAACCGAATTGGTGGAGATGAACAGGCCCTTGTCGACGGACTGGCCGTCGGCACCAAAGGCCGCGTTGACCAGGCCGGAGACAGACTGGCCCAGCACTTCGATGTCGTTGTTCTCGACGCCCCCGTTGATGAATTCGGGCGTATCGTCGTCGACGGAAAAGCCCAGCTTGCCGCCGGCCGCGTCGCCGTCACCATCGGTGATGATGTAGTTGAAATTGAGCGGCAGGTTGTCCTCATAGACGACATCCTGCCCTTCCGTTGCCGGATCATCCTGGCCAGGATGAGCCAGTGGCGCGCTCATGGTCAGGGTAAACCGGCCGTCCTTGTCGATCGAGAGCTCGAAGACCTCGCGGGTCGACTCGCCCATGGTCATGGTGCCGATGAGCTTGCCGCCCTTGCCGTCCGTGACCCAGGTGGTGGTGACATCGAGGATATGGCCGACGCCATCGCCGTCGATCCAGATAGCCCTCACGGTGCCGTCCTGGCTGGCGGTGATGGACTTCAGTCCATCCGCACCGGCGTCGAAGTTGATCCGGCCGGAAACGGTTGCATCGCCGGCATCATCGCCGGGGCCGCCCGGAATGCCGCGAAACTGCGCATCGTCGTCGAGCGCATTGCTCCTGTTGTCATAACGGACATTGCTGATCGCAGGCGCATCGTCCTCGAAGCGGATCTGGGCGGAAATATCGGCGGAAGCGGATTGAGCGTCATTGTCCCCGTCGGTCGCCGTGACCACGACATGCACGGCATTGGCGACGAGTGAAACCACCTCGTCGGGGCTGCTGGCGTCAGCATGCTGCAGCGAGAGCCACTGCGCGATGGTAACCTTGCCGGTCGTCGCGTCGACATGAATGGCGATCGCGGCATCGCCGAGCATCTCGCCGTCCCAAACGCGGCCAACGACGAGATCGCCTTCGATTACGAGGACGATGGGCTGGCCCGCAGTGGTAAAGAGGCCGCTTTCTCCGTCGAGACCAAGAGACAGGCCGAAGACGAGGGCATTGCTGCTTGCCCGGCCATCGGCGCCGAAGTTGACGTCGACCGACACCAGCGCCTGGGTGCTCTGGGCATAACCGATGGCACCGTCGAAGAAGATCCTGGCCGCGGCAGGCACATCGGCGTCATTGCCCTTGCTGGCCACGTCGCTGAACAGCTGGGAAACTTTCAGGATCGACTTGACCACCTCGACGTCATTGTCGTCACGATCGCCGGTCGGACCGAAACGGTCCCACAGGGCGTTCTGCGGCCAGGCAGATTCGTCATGGGTGATCGTGTTGTCGGCGATCGCTGCAACGCTGATGACGGGAATATCGTCGTCAACGCTGACGGAGAACTGGCCATGGGCCAGGTCGCGGTCTGAATCCCTGGCGGTGAACTGCACCACGAGGTCGATATTGTCTTCATGGCCGCTGCTGCCTTCCGGCGCGGCCGCACGCAGCAGGACCGGGAACAGCCCTTCCTCTCCACCTTCCCCACCCGTCGGGGTGGTCTGGGAGGGATGATCAAGCTGGCCCAGCAACTGGAACTTGTAGCTGCCGGCGCCATCGTCGGAGAGCGAGATGCGGAAAACCCCGTAGGCGCCTTCACCCTCGCCGACCCAGCCGGTGAGGATCGTGCCATCGGGCGACAGAGCGAAGTTGAGTGGCCGACCGCCCGAGGTCAGGCCCCCATTAGCGGCGACAAAGGCGTCGAAATCGGCCTGGGAGAAAAAGACCGAACGGCCCACGCCATCCTGGGCGAAGCTGCCGTCCTCGTTGATACTATCGGCGGCGTCGTAGTTGTCGGCACCCCAGCGGATATTGAGGCTGCCGACATAGGTCGCTTCCCCTGCCTCGTCTTCGCCATTGCCGCCGAGGTCATCGCCTTCGGCATGGTCACCGATGCCACCCGGCAGGCCATCCTCGTCGACAATGGCATTGTCGGGCGGACCGATTTCCGGGCTGTCGTCTTCAAGGCCGATGGTGACGGTGGCGGTCGCCGTGCCGCCGCGGCCGTCATTGGCGGTCACGGTCAGGCCGAGGTTGACCACATCTTCGCCCTGCAGCGGATGATCGACCGGCTGCAGCAGCTGGATCGTTACCGTACCCGTTGGTCCGCCAATCTTGATGTCGAATACCGTGACGTCGCCGGCCTTGCCAATCAGATGATCGGTACCGACACCTTCCCAGGTAATCTCGACGCCATTGGAGGTGAACGGTGCAGTGGGCGCGCCGAAGGTGAAGCTCAATCCATCGCCGTCGGGATCGGATGCACCAAGATCGATCGTATAGCTGGTGCTGTTGGAGAAATCCGAGCCGACGGGATTGGAGTCGGGCAGGCCATCGGACAGGCCTTCTTCGGAGAGGGTGAAACCAAAGGCGCCCTGACCGAAAATGCCGGTGCCGAAGACCGGGCGCCCGTTGGCCGGGAAATATTCCTCGATGGTCTGGTCTTCAAAGCTCAGTTCGGTCGGGGGCAGCAGGTCGCCGATGTCGAAGGCGTCGCCAATGCCGCCGACGGGCACTTCGAAATTGCCACCCGAACCATTGGCAGTGCCGGCTTCGGGGCCGGCCGCGGCTTCGATGCCATTGGCTTCAAACAGCGCAGCGACGGCCTGGGGCGGAATTTCGACCGTACCGATGAAGATGGTCAGCCCCTGGATGGCGCCTTCCGGTACGACGATGATCGAACCGTCGGGCTGGACGAACTCAAGATCCGTGCCATTGACGCGGGGCTGGTCCACGCTGGCGGTCAGCGGCAGGCGGAGGATATTGCCGTCTTCAACCTCGATCACCAGGCGGGTGGGTTCGTCAGCGGCCGTTTCGATCGGGGCGGACACATCGGCCTGCGCGACCAGGACCACCGGAGAATTGAGCGCACCAGTTTCAGCCGAAACCAGTTCTTCGCCGCGAATGCTTTCTACCATGACTATCCCCCAGACCACGCAGAGTGGTTAATTGAGGGTAAACATATATTGGCAGAACAACGCTCACAATTGTTGGCACCAGCTTAAAGCATATCGCGATATGCTGGACTTGTTGTTATTCGTTTAACCTTAACTGCTCTGACATATCTGAATATGCGATCGAACAAGTCAGCTGATAATAAAACCAATCAGGACATTGGCTGGAGCCGGCGGTGGAATGACGATGCGGGCATGGGTGCGCCGCTCGTGATTGTCGACCTGGATTGAGAGGCCGCACTCGATCGCGGTCCCAGGTTCGAGCTCGGCGAACAGGGCCTCAGCCGGACGATCGAGCTTGAGCTGGGCTTTGTCGACCGGGCCGGAGCGCGCCAGGACGGTCCGGATATAGCGCACGAATTCGTCGTTGACCCGCACCAGATGCTTGTTGCGATCGAGGGCAAAGCTGGGCGTCGGCGCCATCTGCATCAGCTTGACCACGGCCATGGGCGCCGAGAGCGGGGCAAGGCGCTCCGCATCGTCGAGCAGGCGCTTGACCACGACGCTGCGCAGCCCGCTCGACAGATTGGTGCCGTCGGCACGCGCCTGGCCCAGCATTTCGCGCACCATGTCGGGCGTCTTGCGGTTCTGCCGCCTGGCCATATGGGCAATGGCATCCCAGAACACGGATTCCAGCCGCAGGGCCTGGCGGCCATCTGGCGTGGACACGGTGCGGAAGATCGGCGTGGACCAGTGTTTTTCGCTGTCCGAGGCCGGCTCGATGCCGAAGGTATCCTGCTCAGCGCTCAATGAGCGCCTCCTGCTGCACCTTGTTGATGGGCTTGAGCAGATATTGGAGGATGGAGTGCTTGCCGGTGATGATGTCGACCGTCGTCACCATGCCCGGCAGGATGGCCAGTTCCTGGCCGCGATAGTCGAGCGTGGTCTTTTCAGCGCGAACGGTCACCAGGTAGTAGGTCTCGCGCGTCTGCTCATCGACGATGGAATTGGCCGAGACATTGTCGACCACGCCTTCGAGCCCGCCATAGACGGAGAAGTCATAGGCAGTGAACTTGATGCGGGCGAGCTGGCCGGGAATGACGAAGGCCACGTCGGACGGCTTGAGCCGCGCTTCGACCAGCAGGAAGTCCGATTTCGGCACGATATCGAGTACGCGGGATCCGGCATTGACCACGGCGCCGATGGTGGTGAGGTCGATGCTGTTGACCACGCCATCGACGGGCGAGCGCAGTTCGGTGCGGGTGACGCGGTCGGTGGCGCCGCGCAATTGCTGGGTGGCACTGGCGAGTTCCGCCCGGCGCAGGGTGAGTTCGGAGAGGGCTTCCTGGCGAAACTGCTGCTCGGCCTGATCCATCTGCAACTGCGCCTCGCGCAGCGCGGCGGTGAGACGAGCGCTGCTCTCGTCGCTGCCGGCGATCTGGCCGGAGAGATCGGCCACTTCGCCCTGCAGGGCCAGAAGATCGGTCTGGGCGGCGAGGCCGCGCGCCGCCATGGGGGCGATCAGGTCGAGACGCTGCTGGGCCACGCCAAGATTGCCCTCAAGGCGCAACTTGTTGGCCGCGACTTCATTGAGTTCGCGCTGGCGCTGCTCGACGCGCTGCGCCAGCACATCCTTGCTGCTGGCAAGGCTCGCGAGCCGTGACTTCAGCAGGTCGACCTCGGCGGCACAGACATCGGGCGCCTGGGCGGCGACCTCGTCGGCACAGACATAGTCAGCCACCGTCAGGCCGAAGCTTTCGACGCGCAGCCGCTCGACCTGGGCCTGCAGCGCCAGGACACGCGCCTCGACTTCGCCGGCAGATGAGGCCGTCGTCGTGTCATCGAGCCGGATCAGCAATTGGCCGGCGGTCACCTGTTCGCCCGAACGGACCAGGATGTCGGTGACAACACCGGCTTCGGCGCTCTGGACCACCTGGATCTTGCCCGAAGGAATGACCTTGCCTTCGGCGCGGCTGATCTGGTCGACCTCGGCCCAATTGGCCCAGAGCAGGAAGGCCAGCAGCACGCCGACGACGAGCAGGATGATATAGCTCCAGGCGCGCGGCGGCTTGTCGAGCGCCAGATGATAGGGCCTGTTCCTGGCCTCGCCCTTGGGCCGGTGGAAGTTCATGCGCTCTCCCCGCGGGCCCGGAGTTGCGCCAGCACCTCGTCCTTGGGGCCGTCGGCGACGAGCCGCCCGTTATCGACCACCATCAGCCGCGTCACCAGCGAGAGCAGGCTATAGCGATGGGTGGCAATCAGCACGGTCTGGTCGGGCATGAGGCTGGCTTCGAGGTGCCGGATCAATTGCCGTTCGGTGGCGAGGTCCATCGAGCTCGAGGGTTCGTCGAGGAACATGATCTTGGGCTCGACGAGCATGGCGCGGGCCAAAGCAATCGCCTGGCGCTGGCCGCCCGAGAGCAGCACACCACGCTCGCCCACCGGCATGTCATAGCCTTGGGGATGGCGCGAGACGAAGTCTTCCACGCCGGCCTTGCGCGCGGCAGCCAGCACGCGCGCCTCGCTGGCCGTGGGGTCGCTCATCATGATGTTGTCGCGTACGGAGCCGTTGAAGATTTCCGGATCCTGCACGACAAGACCCACGGCGCGGCGCAGGTCGTCGGGATGATATTGATCGATGTCGATACCATCGATCGACACTTCGCCTTCGGTGGCGCGGTGGAAATTGACCAGCAGGCGCCCGATCGTCGTCTTGCCCGAACCGATGCGGCCGATGATGCCGATCTTTTCGCCCGGCTTGATCGAGAAGGAGACGCCGTCGAGCACGAAGACCTTGCTGCCCGGATAGGCGAACCGCACCTTGTTGAGCGTGATCCGGCCGGCCTGCACCACGCGCTGCACCACGCCCTGCCCGCGCGGCCGTTCGTCGGGCAGCTTCATGATGGCGTCGACCGTGGCATAGGCCTCCATGGCGGTGCGTGCCCGCAGGAGCGTCGCGGCGATCATGCCGATGGGGGCGATCAGGCGGTTGGACAGCATCATGGCGGCAATGATGGCGCCGGTCGTGACATCGCCCGAGGTAAAGGCATAGGAGCCGCCGACGATGATGCCGACCAGCGAGAGCTGGGACAGGGCCGCCGTGGTGTTGGTGGCGATGGACTGCAGCATGCGCAGCTGGTCCTGGGTATGGGAGGAGGCCAGCACGGCCGCTTCCCAGCGGCGCAGCAATTGCCCCTCGGCGCGCGAGGCTTTGACCGTCTGGGCGCCGGTCAGCGCTTCCACCAGCACGGAATTGCGGGCCGAGGATTCCGCCAGCGCCGATTTGACCGCGCGACCGGAGAGCACGCCGACCACCAGCGTCATGACCAGCGCGATGACGCCAGCGATCAATGGGAAGACCACGAGCCAGCCGACGAGCACGGCAATGATATAGGCGAAGATCCCCAGGAACAGCACGTCGACAAACATGACCAGCGTGCTGGCCGCCACGAACTCGCGCAGCACTTCATATTGCCCGATGCGGCTGACAAAGGCGCCCGTCGAATTGGGCCGCGAGGACATGGGCGTGTTGAGCACGCGATCGAACAGCGCCGAGGAGAGGCGGAAATCGATGGCGCGGCCGACGAATTCGATGACGCCGGCCCGGGCCAGCTTGAGCAGCAGGTCAAAGACCGCCACCAGCGCTATGCCGATGGCCAGCACCCAGAGCGTGGTCTGCGCCGAATTGGGCAACACACGGTCATAGACATTCATGGTGAAGAGCGGAAAGGCGATGGCGAAGATATTGATGAAGGCCGCCGCCAGCAGGACGTAGACGATGCTGACGGCATGGCCTTGCACCGCCGACCAGAACCAGTGCCCGGTCCGGGCAAAGCGATGGCCAGACTGCTCCTGCACATTGTCGAAATTGGGCGAGACCAGCAGCAGGCTCGCCGAGCGGCGGGCATCGAGCTGTTTGGCATCCATGTTGATCTCGCCGCCAAGCAGCGGATCATAGACGCGATACATGCGCCGACCGACCCTCGACAGCACCACCAGCGGCGCGCGATCGCCCGGCAGCAGCATGGCGGGAAAGTCGAAATCCTTGAGCCGCGCCAAGGCTTCCTGCACTGGTCGCGCGGTGATGCCGACCCGACCGAGCGACGCTTGGACCAGCCCCACATCCATCACGCCATTCTGCAGCGGCAGGCCGGCCGTCAGTGTCGCTGGTGAATCGGACTTCCGCCAGGCCCGCGCAATAAAGCGAATGCAGTCAAGGACAGGGTCCTGATGCGTCGGCTCAGCATCGACGGAAGTAACGGCGGACATGATCAGACCGCCGCCCAAGCAATGCACATGGGCATGATCACCATTTGGGTCACAACACTTTGGCTATTAAAGCATAGAGGCAGCCCGGCGGCGATGAATGGCTGCCAGGACTTAGTTGCCGTTTGTCGGCAGGGTTAATGGCTTGAGCGCACGCGGCTCGGACTCCTGCCACGACGGAATGTCGAGAGCGGAGCGCGTTCCGGCGCTGGCGCTCTGGTGCGGCCTGGCGCCCATGAAGCCGAGCAGGTCGCCACCGGAGGCGAGCACGCGATATTCGGCAAACATCACGCTATAGCGGGCCGTCTCGCGCAGGATCTGCACGTTGAAACGGGTGTTCTGCGCGTCGAGCACATCGAGCAGCGAGCGATCGCCGATATTGAACTGATCACGATAGGAGGCCACCAGCTCGGCCGAGGAATTGAGCTGCTGGTCATAGACACGGGCCAGTTCGCCCTGGCTGGCGAGGCGCAGCCAGGATTCGCGAACGGCCTGTTCCACTTCGCGCACGGTCTGGTCGAAGGAGAGCTTGGCTTCGCTTTCGCGGCGCAGTTCTTCCTGCACCTGCGCATCGCGGATGCCGCCATCATAGATGTTCCAGCGCATCGAGAGGCCGACGCGCGCATCGCTGTTCCAGCCGTCGGTGCCCGAGATGTCGTAGCCCGTGCCGACGCGGCCTTCGAGCGACAGTTTCGGGAAGAGCGCGGACTCGGCCTGATCGACGAGGGCCGAGGCCGCATCGATATCGGCGCCGGCCGACAGGGTGCGCGGATTGTTGAGCACGGAATTGGCAATGGCCAGTTCGAGCGACCCGGGAATGGCCGAGGCGGCGCGGGCCGGCGCGCTGACGGCGCCCGGCATGACGCCAACGAAGGTCTTGAACTCGATCTGGGCGGCGGCGAGCTCGACACCGGCTTCGGTCAGGCGGGCGCGGGCCGCAGCCAGGCGTTCGATCGACTGGAAACGATCGGCTTCGGTCAACTGGCCGCTGTCGATGGAACTGGCCACGTCATTGACGATGCCTTCGTGGAAGGCGACGTTCTGGCGGGTCAGTTCGACGATCTGCTGCTGCAGCAGGACCTGATAATAGACGCGGACGATCTGCAGGGCGATGAATTCGCTGCGCTCGAGCACGCGGTAGGAGGCGCTGTCGACGCGCGAGGACTGGCGCGCCACTTCGCTGTCGCGGAAGCCGCCGTCGAACAGATCCCAGGTCGCCGAAAGACCAACCTGCGATGGATAAAGGCCCTCGTCGTCGATGCCCTGGGCACGACGGGTCGGATTGTCCACCAGCTGCACGCCGACCGAAGCGTCGAGATCGACGCGGGGGGCGTAAAGGCCCTGCGCCTGGCGCAGTTCAAAGCCGGTCGCATCGTGATTGGCGATGGCCTGGCCGATTTCGGGATTGCTTTCGAGCGCGATCTGCACCGCCTCGTTGAGACCCATGGCATTGACCATGGCCGGCGTCAGCAGTGCCACGCCCGACAGCAGAACGGCCTTGAGAAGTTTGGTCTTCATTGTTGTTTTCCTGCAGACGCCCGCTTAGCGGAACGACTCGTAACGCTGGTGGAAGCAGTCACATTTCTCGACGGATTCGACGTCCACATTGCCGCCCTTGAGATAGCCGGCCGCCGTGGCACAGGCCCAGCGCGCCTCCATGGCCCAGACGAAGGCCGAGCGGTTGGAAGCGAGCACCTGCGGATCGCTCATGCCGGTCTTGGCGCTTTCGAAATTGGCCCAGACGGTTTGCCTGATGGTCTCGGTCGACTGCGACGCCAGCGCTGAATCGCTGTGGCTGATGCAGATGCCGGCCCGGTAGCCGGTCAAGTCAGCAGCCTGGACTGCGCCAGTCACAACCAAGGTTCCGCACACCATCAACAGGCGCGGCAAGAAATTCGCAGACATTGGTGACAGCCCCCCGGCAGAACGTGCAAATCCTTACGCGCCTGCCTGTTTCCCCACAAGTTCATTCAAGCACCAAATACTTATTAATCAACAAACAGATGCAACAACATCACAGGCATCAACTGCAAGGCAGAGTCCGGGCGACTCCAGGCGCAAGACAAGACGCTGCACGCCAAGTAAAATTGACCCAACTCGTTGAATGATATGAGTAGTTTACCGTCCGGCCGTTTGACGTCAGTGCGCCGTGTCGGTCGAGAACAGGCGGTTGCGCGAGCCGGTAAGATGTTCGCGCATCAGGCGCTGCGCGGTCTCGGCATTGCCGTCGCGGATGGCTTCGAACACCGCAGTATGCTCGACGAAGACATGCTTGAGGCCGCCCTGGGTGCTCTTGAGCGACAATCCGTGCAGGCGCATGCCGACGGCGATATGTTCTTCCAGCGCCTGCATGGCGGTGACGAAGTAGGGATTGAGTGCGGCCTGGGCGATCGACAGGTGGAACATGAAATCGGCATCCGCCCGGTGCGCCTGCCGGTTGGTCGCATCCTGCAGCAGGTTCAATGCCGTCTTGATCTTGCCGAGCGCCTCGGGTGTGCGGCGTTGCGCGGCCATGGCCGCCGCCTCTGGCTCGATGGTCAGGCGGAAATCGTAGCAATGCTGCAGGTCGGAGAGATTTTCCATCTGCCCGAAGCCGAGCGGCTCGCGAATGCCCTGTTCGCGCACGAAGGAACCGGCGCCCCGGCGGGAATAGATCAGGCCCTGGTCGCGCAGGCGCTGCAGGGCGTCGCGGATGATCGGGCGGGAGACCTGGAATTCTGCGGCCAGGGCATGTTCGGTCGGCAGGCGCTCGTCGACGGCATAGGCGCCGGACTTGATGGCGCGCTGGATACGCTCGAAGACAGTTTCTGACAGGCTGCGCCGCCCAGTGGGACTATCCGACATGATGCTGCACTGGGCTCCCGATCGTGCGATAGGCAGCGGTCAGCCGGGTCAGGGCCTCCCGGTCACCAAAGCCACCTGACTTTGTAATCACAGTGTAGCCCCCGGCCCGCGCCAAAGGCAGGCCCGGCTGGGCTTCTCCCACAAGTTCGAGCACCCTGATGCCAAGCTGACCGAGGATGACCTGTGCCGTCGCGCCACCGGAAAAGATCAACAGTGACCCAGGCGCTGGCGACAGGCGTGCGAGAGATTGCCCCAGCGCCATGCCGACGGCCACGCCATCGGCCGGCGCATCGCCCGGCACGGCCTGAATGACCGTCAGCCGACCGGGATACGGCAGCACACCGTCTGGTGCCGTGCCGTTTGGGGCCGGAATATAGACAAGATCGGGATTGCTCTCGCGCAGGTGCTGCAACTGGCGGAGGGTGATCGGATCGGTTGAGCCGATGACGCAATAGACATTGGCCTGGGGCAGCGAGAGGTCGGGAAGAACCGCATCGGGCGCCATCATCTTCGCCAGAGCCTCAGCCAGGCTGCGCGCGCCGATCAACAGGTCGACGTCTTGCGACAAGGCGCGCTCGATATCGGTCTGGTCTTCGATGTCCGGGATCGCGGCGACGTCAGCATGCGCACCCAGCCGCTCGGCAATGGCGATCGGCTCGGCAACACCAAAGCCGCCCAGCCTGCCATCACGCATCCAGCGCCCAAAGGCCGGAATGGCGGGCACGACAAGGCTGCGCTCATGCGGCATGGCATCGAGCTCGGCCGCAATATTGCCCTTGAGGCGGGAGTCCACCTTCTTGAACAGCTGCGTGCCCTCGGGCAATTGCGCCACGGCAAGACGCACCGCCTCGCGCGCCGCATCCGGCGCGATCTCGCGGCTGTCGGTCGAAACGCCGATCACCCGCGCGCCCGTGGCAATCGCCTCGGGCAAGGCGTGAACATCCAGCGCCACCGCCGTCGAAATCCCGCGCATGGCAAAGGGCGCGGCGGCATCAAGCGCTCCGGTCAGATCATCGGCGATGATCGCGCGTTCAGGCATGGGCCGGTGCATTCCTGCGCTGCGCCTGCACGTCTGGATCGGGGTCGAGATTGGCTGCCAGCAGGCGCTGAGTATAGGGATGCTGCGGCGCATCGAAAATCTGCGCCGTCGGCCCACGCTCGACGATCTCGCCCGACTTCATGACGATGACGGTATCGGCAAAGTCGCGCACCACGCCCAGGTCGTGGGCAATGAACAGGAACGAGATGTTCAGCCGCTTGCGCAGGTCGTCGAGCAGCGCGATCACCTGCGCCTGGATCGACACGTCCAATGCTGAAACCGCCTCGTCGCAGATGATCAGTTCCGGCTCGAGCGCCAGGGCCCGGGCAATGGCGATACGCTGGCGCTGGCCACCGGAAAACTGGTGCGGATAGCGGTCGACATGTTCGGGCGACAGGCCCACCTGTTCGAGCAGCTCGATCACCCGCGCCCGGCGCTTGGACTTGTCGCCCATCAGCTTGTGGATGTCCCAGCCTTCGGCGATCAGCGAATAGACCGACATGCGCGGATTGAGCGACTGCGTCGGGTCCTGGAACACCATCTGGATTTCGCGGCGCACGCCAAGCAATTCGCGGGCGCCCATGCTGATCAGGTCCCGCCCCTTCCACAGGGCCTCGCCGCTGTCGGCCTGTTCGAGACGCAGGAGCGTGCGGGCCAGCGTCGACTTGCCCGACCCGCTTTCGCCAACGACCGCCAGGGTCTGCCCGCGCGCCAGGGTCAGCGACACATCCTTGAGCGCGGCAAAGCCGCCATAGGTCTTGTTGAGGCGCTGGGCATGCAGAAGCAGCGGCGCCTGGGGGTCGAGCAGCTTTATCTCGCCCTTGCCAGGCGCAGCATCGATCAGCTTGCGGGTATAGGGATGCTTGGGGTCGTGATAGACGTCGCGCACCGAACCGGTCTCGACGATCTCGCCCTTGTTCATCACCACGACGCGGTCGGCAATCTCGGCGACGACACCCAGGTCATGGGTGATGAGCACGAGGCCCATGCCCGTTTCGGCCTGCAATTCCTTGAGCAGCGCCAGCACTTCGGCCTGAATGGTCACATCGAGCGCCGTGGTCGGCTCGTCGGCGATGAGGATATCGGGCTTGAGCATCAGCGCCATGGCGATCATCAGCCGCTGGCGCTGCCCGCCAGAAAACTGATGCGGATATTTGCGCATCGCCTGCTCTGGGTCCGGCAGGCCAACCCGCTTGATGAGTTCCAGCGCCCGCGCCCGTGCCGCATCGGCCGGTCGGCCATGCGCCGTCATCATCTCGACGATCTGCCAGCCCACCGTATAGACCGGGTTGAGATGGCCCAGCGGGTCCTGGAAGATCATGGCGATCTTCTTGCCGTTGAGCGCGCGGTGATCCTCATAGGAAATCTTGAGCAGGTCCCTGCCCTCATAGAGGATTTCGCCCGAGACGATCTCGGCCGGCGGAATGTCGAGCAGGTTCATCACCGCATTGGCCGAGACCGACTTGCCCGAGCCGCTTTCGCCGAGGATCGCCAGCGTCTCGCCGCGACCGACGGACCAGCTGACATTTTTCACCGCATTGACGGTGCCACGGGCGGTATGGAAATCGACCGAGAGGTTTTTGACGGTCAGCAGGGGCTCAGACATTCTTGGTCTTCCTTGCTTCGAGGCGCCAGCGCTGGGCGGGGTCGAGCGCAATGCGCAGCCAGTTCGACAGAAGGTTCAGCGACAGCGCGGTGATGACGATCATCAGGCCCGGCCAGAAGGCCAGCCACCAGGCGGTGTTGAGATAGGGACGGCCCTGCGCCACCATCAGGCCCCAGGTGATGTCGGGCGGCTGCACGCCGATGCCGAGGAAGCTCAAAGAGCTTTCCGCCAGCATGACGAAGGCGAAGTCGAGTGTGGCAATGGTCACCAGCGTCGGCGCCACCACCGGCAGGATATGGCGGAGGATGATGCGGGCATGGCTTGCGCCCATCACCACTGCCGCCTGCACGAACATGCGCTCGCGCACTTCGAGCACTTCGGCGCGCGTGGTGCGCAGATAGATCGGAATGCGGGTGATGGCCAGCACGAGGATCATGTTGGGGATCGAGGCGCCCAGCACATAGAGCACCACCACCGCAATCAGCAGCGAAGGAAAACTCATGATGACGTCGGCCAGCCGCATGATGACCTGCGACGTCGTCTTGCCGGCATAGCCGGCGATCAGGCCGAGCACGGCGCCGACGGCGGCCGCGGCAAACACGGTACCGGCGGCGATCATGATGGTGGAATGCGCAGCAACCACAAGCCGCGCCAGGATCGGCCGGCCCAGCGAGTCACCGCCCAAAAACAGCGCCCAGCCGCGATCGAAACTGAAGGGCGCAAAATTGCGGCCGCGCAGGTTCTGCTTGCTGGCCAGCTCGCCCAGAAGCGTTGGCCCGAAGATCGCGAAGAGCACGATCAGCACCAGCACCACGGCCGAAATGAAGGCCAGCTTGTCGCGCCACAGCATCGACAGGATCGACGGCCCGCGCGGTTCGACCGGCTTCGTGGGTTGAGAGAGGGACAGGTCAGCCATCTCGCGCCTCCTAGTTCCGGATCCGGGGATCGAGCAGGCCATAGGCGATGTCGATCAGGATGTTCATGATGAAGATGGCGAGTGCGGTGACCATGATGGCGGCCAGCACGACGTTGAAGTCACGCTGCAGGATGGAGTCGATCATCAGCTTGCCGATGCCGGGGAAGCCGAAGATGGTCTCGACGATCACAGCGCCATTGAGCATGGCAGCGGCCTGGTCGCCGATGACGGTGATGACCGGCAGCATGCCGTTGCGCAGGGTGTGGACGAAGATCAGCGGCGTATTCTTGACGCCCTTGGCGCGGGCGGTCTTCACATAGAGCGAGCCGAGCGCCGAGAGCATGGAACCGCGCACCACCTGCACCACGAGGCCAAAGGGGCGGATGAACAGCACGGCAATCGGCAGCACCCAGTGCAGCGGCGTGCCCACGCCCGAGGTCGGCACCCAGCCCAGCCCCAGCGCAAACACCACGATGGCGACGATGGCGATCCAGAAGTCGGGCGCCGAGGCGCCGACCAGCGAGACGATCGAGACGAGGCGGTCGAAGAACCCGCCGACATTGAAGGCGGCCAGCGAGCCCAGCACGATGGCCGAAACCACCACCAGGCCCATGGTGATCAGCGCCAGCGGGAAGGTCCAGGCATAGGCTTCCATGACGATGTCGATGGCGGGCCGCGCCTTGCGCAGGCTTTCGCCGAAATCGAGATGCAACAGGTCCCAGACATAGCGGGCAAACTGTTCGAACAGCGGCAGATCGAGCCCATGCAGGGCGCGGAATTCACTCTTCATCTGCTCGGTCGCGTCGATCGGCAGGAAGAGAACGGCCGGGTCACCCGTCAGGCGCGAGAGGAAGAACACCAGGATCATCAGTCCCAACAGGGAGAGAAGGCTGGCGATGGCGCGCTGTCCGATCATCTTGGTCATGGCGGTCACCCGTTGTGCTTGAAATTGGCGGAGGTGCCGGAGAGACCCCGGCACCTCGCATCTGACCTCTGGGAGGCAGGTCTTACTTGAAGCCGATCTCGCTCAGCTGCAGCTGCTGATTGGTCGCGATGGTCGGCGTGAAGTCGAGGCGTTCGCTGACACGGCTGAGGCCAACCATGTGGAACAGCAGGACGTCGGCGACGATATCCTTCTGGACATAGCTGAAGAGCTCGGACCAGAGGGCGGCGCGTTCGTCACCGGTGGCAGCCGAAGCCTGGGCGATCAGGTCGTCGACCTTGGGATCGTTGACGCCCGACTGGGTGCCCTGGCTGTCATACTTGAAGAACATCGAGAACACCGGGTCGCCACGGCTGTTGTCGTGCTGGCTCAGCACCAGGCGCGTGCCTTCGCTTTCGGGGAACGGCTTGGAGTAATACTGCTCGTGCTCGGCGACTTCGACCATGCGCAGCGTGGCGTTGAAGCCGACATCGACCAGCATCTGGGTCAGGGCTTCGGCCACTTCCGTCACATTGGGGAAGTTTTCGGTGCGGGCGATGATTTCGATCGGCAGGCTGGTATCGACGCCATCGGCTTTGGCCTCTTCAAGCAGCGACTTGGCCAGTTCCGGATCATAGGCCGGCGGCGACAGATCCGGGTTCCAGCCCAGCGTGGTCGGGGGCACCATGGCGACGGCCAGTTCGGTGCCTTCGGGCAGCACGGTGCCGATGAAGGCTTCGCGGTCGATGGCGGCATTCATCGCCTGACGCACGCGCAGGTCGGTGGTCGGCTCGTCCTGGCTGTCGACACGCAGGTAGACGGTTTCCGAGTTCAGGTAGCTGAAGTCGGTGGCCTGGTTGTCGGCCACTTCGGCGGTGATCTGCGGCGCGATATCGGCTTCCCCTGCGGCCACCATGCCTGCACGAACGGCCGGCTCGGAGCGGAACACATAGGTGGCCTTGGTCACTTCGGGCTGATCGCCCCAATAGTCGTCGCGGCGGTCGAGCACGATCTGCTGACCAGCGGTCCATTCGGACATGACATAGGGGCCGGTGCCGATCGGATCCCGCACGAATTCCATCGGCGTCTCGGACGGCACGATGGTGACGAGGCTCATCAGCAGCGGCAGCACCGGCTGGGCCGGCTCGGCCTTGACGTCGAGCGTCAGGTCATCGACCACGGTGAAGGTCAGGGCGGTATCGGCGAAGTAGCGCTTGGACTCGCAGGTGATCTGGTCCGAGAACACGCGATCGAAGGAGTGCTTGACATCTTCGGCGTCGAAATCGGTGCCGTCAGAGAATTTGACGCCATCGCGCAGCTTGAACTGCCAGGTGCCATCGCCCCTGTCTTCCCAGCTGTCGGCCAGGCGGGGCTTGAGGCCCTCGTCGCCGCGCACGTCGAGCTCGGTCAGGGTTTCGCTGATATTCTGCAGGATGACGCGACCAATGTTGGAACGGGTCGCCATGCAGGGCTCGACCAGGTCGAGCTCTTCACTCAGCACCACGGTGATATCGGTGTCGGCAGCCTGCGCAAACACAGGGCCGACAGCCGTCGATGCCAGCAGGGCACCGACAAGAATTGGCTTCAGCAACAATGTAACCTCCCATCGCAGCTTTTCAGGGCTGTGAGCGCCGCTGCGGATGCACTCACGCAAATTTCCTCCGGGACGGCACGCCATCCACGGTTCGAAACTAATCGCAGACACCCTGCAGTTGTCAAATTAAAAATCGAAATCCGCTCTTTCGGTTTGCCAGAACAGATTTATACCATTGGTATTGCTGCGCTTTATGCCAGATCACACTTTGGTAGAATGCAATTTCTGCCAAACATGAACTTGACAACATGTTGTTCAGTGTGAATTTTGACGCCAACAAACAGGAGGGAGAGGACATGACGCCGGAGGAGATCGCAGGCCGGATGAACGGCCAGCTCACGACCGCAGATGACGGTCGGGTCGAGGCATTCCTGCCCTCGCCCATGGTGCAGAATCACGCTGCCTTTCTCGAACATCTCGATGATGGTTCGCTGGCCTGCCTGTGGTTTGGCGGTACGCTCGAGGGCAAGTCCGACATTTCCATCTATGCCTCGACCCTGGCACCCGGTGCTGATGCCTGGAGCCAGGATGTGCGCCTCAGCCATGACCCCGATCGCTCCGAGCAAAACCCGGTGCTCTGGCGCAATGGCAACGGTGTCTTCCAGCTGTTCCACACCGCCCAGCCCTCCGGCAATCAGGACGAATGCCTGCTGCGCGCTCGCGTGATCTCGGTCGAAGGCGGCTCGCTCAAGGATGCCGAGCCCCGCGACCTCGACCTGCCGCTGGGCAGTTTCATCCGCGGCCGTTTCGTGCGCCGGCAGGACGGCGCCTGGATGATGCCGGTGTTCCGCTGCATCTCCCGCCCCGGCCAGCGCTGGAACGGCAGCCACGACACCGCCGCCGTCGCCGTCAGCCATGACGAAGGCGCAACCTGGACCATGTCCGAAGTCCCCGGCTCCATCGGCTCGGTGCACATGACCATCGTGCCGCTCGATGGCACCCACATGGTCGCCTTCTATCGCCGCCGCCAGTCCGATTTCGTTGGCCGTTCGGAGAGCCTCGACGGTGGCGTGACCTGGTCGCCCCCCGAGATGACCGACGTGCCGAACAACAATTCCTCGATCAATGTCATCCGCCTGGCTGACGGGCGCCTTGCCATGGTCTGCAACCCGACGTCGGCCGCGACTTCCGATGATCGTCGCGTCTCGCTCTATGACGAGATCGAAGAAGGCGACGACCGGCCCGATGCCTCGGGCGGCTGCTCGCCGATCTGGGGCGTGCCGCGCGCACCGCTGACCCTCTGCATTTCGACCGACGGCGGCAAGACCTGGCCGCTGCGCCGCATCGTCGACAACAGCACCGGCACCTGCCTCTCCAACAATTCGGAAGACGGGCGCAACAAGGAGCTGTCCTACCCCTATCTGCTGGAAGGCCAGGGCGGCGAACTGCATGTCGCCTACACCTATTTCCGGCGCGCCATCAAACATGTCCGTCTCCCCGCGGGATGGATCGACGGAGAACACTCGTGAGCGACATCATCGGCATTACCATGGGCGACCCGGCTGGCGTCGGCCCGGAGATTTCGGTCAAGGCCGTGGCGGAAATGAGCGCCGACGACCGCGCCCGCACCCGCATCTATGGCAATCGCGAAACCCTCGACAAAGCCCGCGCGGCACTCGGAGTCGATGTCGATCTCGACGGCGTCGTGGTTGACCTGCCGATCGAAGGTGGTCCCCTGCCCTGGGGCAAGCTCGATCCGCGCGGCGGCGATGCCGCTTTCCGCTTCATCGAAAAGGCCGTGCGCGATTCCGAAGCCGGCGAAATCGGCTGCATCGTCACCGCGCCGATCAACAAGGAAGCGCTCAACCTGGCCGGCCACCACTATGATGGCCACACCGGCATGCTGGCCCATCTCACCGGCCAGAAGACGGCCTGGATGCTGCTCGGCTCGGAGCGCCTCAAGGTCATCCACGTCTCGACCCATGTCTCGCTCAAGACCGCCATCGACCGCGCTACGCCCGAGCGGATTCTGGCCACCATCCGCACCGGCAACGAGCATCTCAAGCGCATCGGTTACGAAAACCCGCGCATTGCCGTCGCCGGCATCAATCCGCATTGCGGCGAGAGTGGCCTGTTCGGCACCGAGGACGACGAGCAGATCGTCCCGGCCGTCAAGATGGCGCAGGCCGAGGGCATCAATGTCACCGGCCCGATCTCGGCCGATACGGTCTATCACCGCGCCTATAACGGCGCCTTCGACCTCGTCGTCGCGCAATATCACGACCAGGGTCATATCCCGATAAAGCTCGTGGCCTTCGATACCGCGGTCAACGTCTCGCTCGGCCTGCCTATCGACCGCACCTCGGTCGACCATGGCACCGCTTTCGACATTGCCGGCACCGGCAAGGCCAATCACACCAATATGCAATCCGCCATCGCCTATGCGCGTCGGCTCGTTTCGGGGAAATAGCCATGAATCCCGCTCGCCAACTGCCCGTCTCCGGCGTCTTTTGCGCCTCCGCCACGCCCGTCCTTGAGGATGGCTCGCCCGACCACGCCGCCTTTGCCATCCATGCCAGGGCGCTGATCGAAGAGGGCTGCGATGGCGTCGCCCTGCTCGGCACCACCGGGGAGGCCAATAGCTTCTCGATCCGCCAGCGCCAGGAACTGCTCGAAAAGGTCATCGCTGCCGGCCTCGATCCGCAGCGCCTGCTGCCCGGCACGTCTCAGACCAATGTTCCCGACAGCGTCACCCTCGTGAAACATGCCGTCGAAGCCGGCGTGAAAGCCTGCGTGGTCCTGCCGCCCTTCTATTACAAGGGTGTCAGCGACGAGGGCCTGTTCCGCTTCTATGCCGAGCTGATCGAAGGCGTGAAGAGCAATGACCTGCGCGTCATTCTCTATCACATCCCCCCGATCGCCCAGATCGGCATCTCGCTCGAACTCACCGCGCGCCTGCGCGAGGCCTTCCCCGGCGTCATCGTCGGCGTCAAGGATTCCTCGGGCAAGATCGAGAGCATGGAAGCCTTCGCCAAGGCATTCGACAATTTCTCGGTCCTCGCCGGCGCCGATCCCTTCATGCTGCCGCTGCTGCGCGCCGGTGGTGCAGGCTGCATCACCTCGAGCTCGAACCTTATCGGCAAGCATCTGCGCGTTGTGTTCGACAACTGGTTCGACGCCAGTCAGAACGACAAGGTCGATGCCGCCCAGGCCCGCATCAATGCCTGGCGCGACCTGTCCAACGCCTATGTCCAGCTCCCCACCATCAAGGCCATGCTGGCCAAGCGCCGCAACCATTCCGGCTGGACCCGCGTCCGCCCGCCGCTGGTCGAGCTGACCGCGGCCGAACTCGACGTGGTCTGGGGCCAGATGGCCAAGCTGGAGGCCGAGGACAATGTCTGACGTCACCCTCTCCATGGCCCGCCCGATCACCCTGCTGCAGCCCGCGCGGCTGGAGATCGGGGCCGGCGCGATCAGCAAGCTCGGGGACTGGGCCGCTGCCTACAAACGCATCTTCGTCGTCGCCATGGCACCCACGGTCGGCTTTGTCGACCGCATCGGCCTCAAGGGCGAAGTCACCACCTTCACCGACATCCCGCCCGAGCCGGACCTGCCGGCCTTCGAAACCGTGCTGGCCGCCGCGCGCGCCTTCAAGCCCGACCTGGTGATCGGCCTCGGCGGCGGTTCGGTGATGGATGTCGCCAAGCTCGTCGCCGTGCTGTGGGACAGCGAACAGTCGATCCTCGACGTCGTCGGCGTCGACAAGGTCGCCGGCCGCCGTTCGGCGCTCGCCCAGGTGCCCACCACCTCGGGCACCGGCTCGGAAGCCGGCATCCGCTCGCTGGTCACCAATCCCGAGACGCTGGCCAAGCTCGCCGTCGAAAGCCGGCACATGCTGGCCGATATTGCCGTGCTCGACCCCGAGCTGACCTATTCCGTGCCCTCAGCCGTCACGGCAGCCACCGGCGTGGATGCCCTAGCCCATTGCGTGGAAAGCTTCACCAACATCAAGGCCCATCCGCTGATCGACGGCTATGCCAGCCTGGGCATCGAACTGGTCGGCAAATATCTCGCCCGCGCCGTCAGGGATGGCACCGATACCGAAGCCCGCGCCGGCATGATGCTGGCCTCTTACTACGGCGGTATCTGCCTCGGTCCGGTCAACACCGCCGGCGGCCATGCCCTGGCCTATCCGCTCGGCACGCAGCTGAAACTCCCGCATGGCCTCGCCAATGCGATCATCTTTCCGCATGTCCTGGCCTTTAACGCCTCGGCCCGGCCGGAAAAGACCGCTGCCGTGCTCGCTGCCCTCGGCCTGCCCAATCATGCCGACGAACGCATCGTGCTGGCCAGCGCGCATGACTATTGCAAGTCACTGGGCGTCGACATGAGCCTTCAGAGCCATGGCGCCAAGGAGGACGAACTGTCGCTCTGGGCCGAAGAAGCCTTTGCGATCAAGCGCCTGATCGACAACAATCCGCGCGCGCTGGGTGTGGAAGACATTCTGTCGATCTATAAGAGCGCATTCTGAACGCGAACGGAGCCGACATGACCCATCCCCTGACCGACCTGCTGCTGACGCATCGTGCCAGCGGCGCGCTGATCGACACGCTGCCTGACAACCTCGTGCCAGCCGATGCCGCCACGGCCTATCTGGTGCAGACCGAAACCATCAAGGCCATCGGCCCGGCCGGCGCCTGGAAGGTGCAGCCCTATCCCGAGACCGGCGAACCCTTCACCTCGCCGATCCTCTCCACCACCGTTTTCGAGAATGGCGTCACGCTCAAGCTCAGCGACTATCCCGGCATCGCCATCGAAGGCGAAGTTGCGGTGACCTTCAATCGCGACCTGCCCGGCAAGGATGGGGGCTATACGGCCGACGATGTCCGCGCCGCCATCGGCTCGCTGCATGTCGCCATCGAAATCGTCGCCTCGCGTTTTTTCGACCGTCGAAATAATCCAAGCCTCGTTGGCATCGCCGACCTGCAAAATAGCGGCGCTGTCATCCTCGGGCCAGCCATCCCGGCAGACACCTGGCCGGAACTCTCCAAGAAGTCGTTGAGCATGCTTGTCGACGGCAAGGAGGTGCAGAGCACCCCCGGCAATGGCTCGACCGAGAACACGCTGACCTCGCTCGCCTGGCTCGCCAATCACGCCGCCGCCCGCGGCCTGCCGCTGCAGTCGGGGAATGTCGTCATCACCGGCGCCCGCCTTGGCCCGCTGCCGCTCGATGGCACGAATGTCGTGGTGGACGGTGGCGACCTCGGTTCGGTGTCAGCCACAATTTCCTGATTCCACAGACTCTTGACAGGACTATCCATGACGGTCATCGCCACCACATCGCCCGGCTTTGGCCGTTTTGGACAGGTCCCAGCCAAGCTCGAACAGCTGGGCTGGGAAGTGCTGCGCGGCGTGGATACCAGCCTGCCTGATGGCGGGTTGGGCGATGCCCTGGCCCGCGCCGATTTTCTCATCACCGGACTTATTCCAGTCGATGACAACACTTTAGCCAAGGCCCCAAAGCTCCGCGCCGTGCTCAAGCATGGCGTGGGGACCGACAATATCGACATCGCTGCCTGCACCGCGCGCGGCATTCCCGTGCTCAACACCCCGGCGTCCAATTCCAATGCGGTCGCCGAACTCGCTGTCGCAGCCATGTTTTCCCTCGCCCGCAATGTCCCGGCCGGTCACATGAACATGCTGGAGCACAAATGGGTCCGCATGGTTGGCAGCGAGGTTTCCGGCAAGACGCTGGGCGTGGTCGGCCTCGGCAATATCGGCAAACTGCTCGCCAAAAAGGCCATTGGCCTCGGCATGCGCGTGGTTGCCACCGATCTTTATCCAGATCGCGATTTTGCGACGCTCAATGCTATCAGTCTGTTAGCATTGGACGACCTTCTTTCACAGTCTGACTACGTGTCGCTGCATGTCTTTGGCACCGAAACACTGATCACCGCCGACAAGCTCGCACTGATGAAACCGACGGCCTGCCTGCTCAACCTGGCGCGCGGCGAAGTGGTCGATCTCGACGCGCTAAACCACGCACTCTCCAGCAAAAAACTTGGCGGCGTAGCGCTCGACGCCTTCGTCACCGAGCCACCCGACTGGTCCCATCCTATCTTCAGCCAGCCCCGCGCCGTCTTCACCCCGCACATGGGCGCCGACACCACCGAGTCCGTCGAGCGCACCAGCCTGATGAACATAGCCGATATCGAGACCATGCTGACCGGCGGCCGTCCGTCCCGCATGCTCAACCGCCAAGTCTTTGAAGGGAAAGCAGAATGACCGTTCAGGAACGCTACTCCCCGTCCGAACTGCAGAGTTTTACCCGCCAGTTGTTCGAAGCCGCCGGCGTCGAGGCCGACAAGTCTGCTGCCATTGCCAAGTATCTGGTGGAGGCCGATTTAATGGGCCACACCACGCATGGCCTCGCCCTCGCTGGCTGGTATCTGCAAAGCGTCGCCGATGGTGTGATGACCAAATCCGGCAGCCCGGAGGTCTTATCCGACCGCGGCGCCGCAATCTGCTGGAATGGCAACAGGTTACCCGGCGCCTGGCTCACCTCCCAGGGTGTCGCCTTGGCCTGCGAACGGGCAAAAGAATATGGTACTGCGACAGTCGTCATCGGCAATAGCCACCACATCGGCGCCCTCGCCGCCTATCTGCAGGACGCGACCAGCCAGGGCCTGATGATCAGCATTACCAGCTCCAGCCCATCGGGCGCTCAGGTCGCGCCCTTTGGCGGGCTCAAGGGCCTCTATACGCCCGACCCGGTAGCCCATGGCATCCCGACGTCTAAAGGTCCGATGCTGATCGATATTTCCGCCTCGATCACAACCGTCAATATGAGCCAGCGCCTCACCCGCGAGGGCCGCGTCTTCGAGCATGAGTGGTTGATGGACAAGGCCGGCAACCCGTCCAACGACCCGGCCGTGCTCAAGGACGGCGGCACGCTGTTGCCCACCGGCGGGCTCGACCATGGCCAGAAGGGCTACGGCATGGCGCTCCACGCCGAGGCGCTCACCCAGGGCCTGGCCGGCTATGGCCGCGCCGACGCGCCCAAGGGCACGAGTGCCGCCGTCACGATCGACGTCCGCGACCCGCAAGCCTTTGGCGGCATTGACGATTTTCTCCGCCAGACCGACTGGCTCGCCGAGCAGTGCCGCTCCAACCCACCCCGCCCCGGCGTCGAAGCCGTCCGCCTGCCCGGCGATGCAGCGTTGCGCCGGCGCAGCAAGGCGCTGGAAGACGGCGTGGTGCTTTACGCCGGCATCATCGATGAGCTCAAGGACGTAGCGGCCGGACTGCATGTGCCGATGCCCGAACCGATTGGCTGACAGCGGTTTAGCGTAGCGAGAAACGAATATTTGCCGTCAGTGGCTGACCGGCAATCCCTGCCGGAGGTGCTGGCAAGGGCGAAGCGCGGCGCGCCGTCTCCACGGCCGCCTGATCGAGCGCCGGAAAACCGGATGACCGAGCGATGCCGACCGAGGCGATCTGCCCACTGGCATTGACGGAAAAGCTAATCACCACAACGCCTTCCTCGCCGGCAGCCTGCGAGGCACGGGGATAGACTTTGCGGGAATCAATCCGTGTCAGCGCCTGCTGCTGCCATTGCTGGGGCGAGACCGTGCTGGCCGGCGCAGAAGGTGCCGGTGCATTGGGCTGCGGGCGCGGCTGTGCCGGCGGCTGAGGCCGTGGCTGTTGTTGCGGACGGGGCGTAGGTGGGGTCTCGGCGCGGCGCTGCTGTAGTTGCGGTGACATGGTCATCGGCATGGGCAGGTCGGGCGAGACTTCGGGCTCGGGCTCTGCTTCTTCCGGCTCCGGAATGAGCTCGGGTTCGGGCTCCACCACTTCAGGCGGCGGCGGCTCAACCACCTCGGGCTCGGGTGGCGGCTCGACGACCTTCGGTTCCGGAGGCGGGGGCGGCTCCTCCACCACGGGTTCCGGTTCGGGAACAGGCTCTTCAACGGGTGGCGGTTCGGGTGGCGGCGTCACCTCAGGCGGCGGCTCGACGACCGGTTCCGGCTCAACGACCGGTTCCGGTTCGGGCGGCAGCGGGGCGAGATCGATCAGCATGGCCGGCTCGGCAGCCTGCACCTGTGGTGTTGGCGGCGTGTAGTTGTGCAGCAGCCAGAAAGCTGTGGCGCCACCCCCAGTTACCAGCGCGAGCGCGATGACCCAGCGGCCAATGTCGAGAGCCGTCAGCCGATGCAGATCATGCGCGCCGATGCGTTCTCCGGAACTCATTGCCCGGCAGCGCTGTCCGTCACGGGCGGGGCGGACTCGAGGCCGACAAGGCCGACCTTGAGATAGCCGGCCGAGCGGAGGCCATTGATCAGGCTCATCATGTCGCCATAGGGCACGGTCTGGTCCGCGCGCAGGAAGATGCGTTGCTCGCGATCGCCACCGGTCACATCATCCAGCGCCGCGGCAAGGCCCTCGGCGGTCACAGCGGTGTTGTTGACGTTGAGCGTCAGGTCACTGGCCAGCGTCACATAGACCGGCTCGTCCGGCCGCTCCTGCGGTACGGCATTGGAGCTGGGCAGGTCGACATTGATATCGACCGTCGCCAGGGGCGCGGCGACCATGAAGATGATCAGCAGGACCAGCATGACGTCGATGAAGGGCGTCACATTGATTTCGTGCTGTTCGTCCAGCTCGTCGTCGCCGTTGTCGCGGATGCCGCCGGCCATCAGGCTTGCTCCGGCCCGGCAGGAACGGTGCGGTAGTCAAGATCGCGCGATACCAGACGCTCGATGCCTGCCGCCGTGTCGGCCAGCAGTTGCTTGTAACCGGCGATGGAGCGCGAGAAGAAATTATAGACCACCACGGCTGGAATGGCGGCGACAAGGCCGATGGCCGTGGCCAGAAGGGCCTCGGCGATACCGGGGGCCACCACCGCCAGATTGGTCGTCTGGGCCTGCGAAATGCCGATAAAGGCATTCATGATGCCCCAGACCGTGCCAAACAGGCCGACGAATGGCGCGGTCGAGCCGATGCTGGCGAGAATGCCGGTGCCGACCGAAAGCCGGCGCCCGGCCGCCGCCTGGAGGCGCGCGAGACGCGACGACACGCGTTCCTTGAGGCCATCGCCGCCGGCCCGATCGAGGGCAGCAAAGGACATGCGGACCTCTTCATCGGCCGAGCGCAGCAGCATGGCGCCGGTTCCCCGTCGATCGCCAATGCCGGCCAGCGCTTGGTCGAGCGATTGGGACGACGTCACCACACGCAGCGTGCGCCGCATGCGCGCCTTGGCGCCGGTGATTTCCAGGAATTTGGCGATCAGGATGACCCAGGTGATCAACGAGGCAAAAGCCAACCCGACCATCACGCCCTTCACCACCCAGTCAGCCGCCACAAACATCGCCCAAGGCGACAGATCATGCGGAAGGTTGCCGATTTCAACGCTGGCGCTGGCGGCGGGGAGGTCCTGGGCGAGGGCGACTGCGACCAAGCCGAAAAATGCAGCGGGCACCAAAAGGGTTGAGGCAAGGCGGCGGTTGATCATGGCGAACCCAGTGCTGAAAACAAGCTCCGGCCACACGAGGCGGCCGGAGCGAAACGTTCGAACAGGCGGAAGGTTTAACCTACCACTTCTTGCTCAGGCTGAGCGTAACCGTGCGACCGGCGCCGTAGCCACAGGAGGTCGTGGTCTGGCAGCTTGAAACGTAGGACTCGTCAAAGATGTTCGAGGCGGTAAGGGCGACACCCCAATCGTCCTTCTCGTAGCGAAGGCTGGCATCGAACAAGGTCACGTCCGGAACTTCCGTCGTGTTGGCATTGTCAGCCCAGCTCTCGCCAAGATAACGCACACCGCCGCCTAAAACGAGACCATCGAACTGGCCATCAAAGGCATATTCGACGCCCAGCGAAGCGGTCAGCTTCGGAATCTGAACCGGTGAGTTGCCGATCAGCGTGGTGTCAACGTCATCGACGACTTCTGCGTCGAGCCAGGTCAGACCGCCAAAAACGGAGACCTGGTCGAAATTGACCCGACCTTCAAGCTCAACGCCGACGACGTTCACTTCGCCAATCGCAACCGAGCCCGTCGCCGGAAACGGGAGGGACTGGGCGTAGTTCTCGCGGTCAATGCTGAAGACCGAGGCGGTGAACAGGCCATCGATGAATGTGGGCGCATACTTGATGCCCGCTTCGATCTGGCGGCCTTCTTCGGACGGAAGCAGAGCACCGGTGGCACTGGTCGCGATGGTGGGGCTGAACGAGGTCGCATAGCTAACGTAGGGCGTCAGACCATTGTCAAACTCGTAGCCGAGGCCAACGCGACCGGTAAAGGCTCCCTCGCTGGACGAGGCAGATGTGCCAGCGAAATTGTTGTCATAGTCAATGTTGACGTTGTCATAGCGGCCGTTGACGGTCGCAATAACGCCACCGAGGCGCATCTGATCCTGCACGTAGATGCCAAGTTGCTGCAGGGAAATATCCTGATCCAGATAGGTGCTGATCAGCGGGCTCACTACACCATACTGGGGATCGAGCACGTTGATAGGGGGCACACGGACAGCGCTTGAGAACGTTGAGTCAGAACCCTGGACCGAGCTGAACCGCACATTCTTGTAGTCCAGGCCCGCGAGCAGACTGTGCTCGATCGGTCCGGTCTCGACGGTACCTGAAATCTGGTTGTCGATGTTGAAGGTGAGGATGTCGGTGCTGTGCTGGAAGGCGGCTCGATCCAGCGTATTCGTTCCGCTCACTTCACCATAGGTATAGAGATACTGTTCATCGAGCGAGACGCCGGCGAGGCGAGCGTTCTGCTTGATGGTCCAAGTGCCATCTAGATCATGCTCAAGTTCGTAACCGATCATCGCCTGCTGGCGGTCATAGGAGTCGAAGCTCGGATCGCCATAGTTGAAATCGCGTGGAATGCGAACACCGCCTGCGGCATCCTCAGCGGTCCCCGTATAGGGAAGGAAACCGGTGGACGTGTGATCGAGGTCGCCGGCCTGGTACTGGCCGTAAACCGTCAACGACGTCTGCTCGGTGGGCGCCCACGTCACGCTGCCGAGGACGGAGCCCTTGAGATCTGAGGCGTCATCGGTCTCCCAACCACCGCCGGACAGCTTGCCCGTCAGTCGGTAGGCCAGATCACCGGTCTCGCTGGCATCACCAACGTCAAAGCCAAAGTAAGCATTACCGAAATTGTTGATGCCGGTTTCGGTGTAGCGCAGGCGTTCGCCCGTCGGGCGCTTGCCGATGTAGTTGATGACGCCGCCCACGTTGGCGCCACCATAGAGCGCGGAGGCGGGACCCTTGAGCACTTCGATGCGCTCAAGCAGGAAAGGCTCGATCAGGAAGGAGCCGAAGCCGAACTGGTAGAGCGGCAGGTTGTCCTGAACGATACCAGTCTGGTCTGCCTGGAAACCACGAACGCGCACCCAGTCGAAATCAGCGTCGGTGCCATAGGTTGAAGGCTGGACACCAGCCGTATAACGCAGCGCTTCGTCGGCTTTGGCGCCAGGTATTTTGTCTAGCTGCGCGCGATCGACCACCGACACCGACTGCGGCACTTCCGTGATCGCTACTGCCAGCTTGGAGCCAGCCGTGGTCTGCACGGTGGCATATTCAACGCCCTCTGCATCTGCCTCGACAACAACCTCCCCCAGTGCGATCGGGCTTTGGGCGAAGGCGTGGCCGGTGGCCAGGGCGGTGGTAACCAGGAGCAGGCCGACCAGGCCGCGGCGAGACAGTGCTGTCATTGCGTATTCCCACAAGGACCCGTGGACAGAATTTCGCCACAGGTGTGAACTAAATAAGGTGACCATTTATCTCACCTTAACGTTTCGGGATTGTCGATCCTTACGGTCGCTTGAAGGATTCAACGCCGGTTTTAGAGCGCTCGCTCCCTGGCCTTGAGCCATGCGAGTGGCGTCTGGCCAGTGTATTGCTTGAACACGCGGGTCATATGCGCCTGATCGGCGAACCCGGTCGTGCCAGCAAGATGGCTCAGGCTGCCAGCGCCGGATTCGAGCAATGCCTTGACGCGCTCGATGCGCGCGCGCATCTGCCATTGCAGCGGTGACAGGCCGGTCGACGCCTTGAAGGCTGCCGAGAAATAGGACGAGGACAGGCCGACGTGCTCGGCCAGATCCTGCAGACGGACTGCCTCCAGGCAACGGTCGCCCAGATATTTGCAGGCCATCCGCAGGCGGCGGGGCGATAGCTGTCCTTTGAGCTCAAGCGCCTGCCGCGGCAGTTCGAAGAGTTCGACGCAGATGGCCAGTGCCAGCGATTCCCCATAGGCATCGTGACGCGCGGCCTGCTGGCATTCGCGTGCCAGAAGACCGGACAGGGCCTGGATTACCGGATTATCGAACATCAGTCGCGCCGCATCACCGGGCAGGGCATCAAGCGAGAGGCCGAGCCGGTTACGCAAATGGCCGAGATCAAGATGCAGATCCAGGTGGCAGAGGCGCGCCTGTCGCGGCACGATCGACCAGGTGCGCATGTTGGGCGGGATATAACTCAGCCGGCCCGCCGCCCCATCAGGCACGCGGCCGGGGTCATCGGTGAGAAGGATCGCATCGGCCGGCGTTTCATCGAGAATGACGAACAGCCTGGCATGTGGCGACACATATTCGCCGCCGGCGCCAGCCTCACCCTGCACATCCCAGACATCGGCGAGCATGCCCTGCCAGCTGCGCCAATTCGGGCCGCCGTTGGGTGCGAAACCCTCGATCCGGGATTGCATCTGGGGATGGAACATGGGGCGCGTTCAAGTTGACTTGTTCAGTCACCTTAACACATGGACTGCGCAGGAAAAAGTGACCTGACAACGACAAGGCGCAATAACGTCCGGTTCGAGGGCGCAAGAAAAGGCGCGCAAACCCGCTGGGCCTGCGCGCCTTGTCAACCAACTTGCCTCGAGCGCGTGACGCTCGGTTTGGGCCACCTTACCGCAGGCGACCAGTTGCATTTGGGACTGGCGCCGGGCGTTCGCCGGGCGTTGCCGTGGCCGCCACGTCGGAAGCGGTTTCGCGAACCGAGCCCCACAGGGTCTGCGACAGGTGCATGACCACCGAAAGCGCATGGCTGCGCGAGGGCATGAACCAGGCAAAGAACAGAATACGGATCACCCAGGCGAGGCGCCCGGTGAACTGCATGCCATAAAGTTCAGTGATGCCGCGCTGGCCAGCCAGGCCAGCGGTCTGGCCGAGGCCCTTGAAGCCGAAGCGCTTGACCGGTTTGCCCTTGACGGCGCGGGCGATATTGGCGCCGACGCAATCGCCCTGCGCCATGGCCCAGAGCGCATTGGTCGGGCAAGCCTCGCCGGTCACGGGATGGGCCGCACCAGCCAGATCGCCGGCGACCCAGACGTTGGAACTGCCCCGCACGCGCAGGTCGTCATTGGCCAGGATCTGGCCCGCAGCATTGCGCGGTAGCGCCTCCGTGCCTCTGAGCACCTTGTAACTCACGCCGGCAGCCACAATGGCCATATCGGCCGAGATGGTCTCGCCATTCTCCAAAGCAACATGATCGGCGAGGATCTGAGAGACGCGGGCACCGCGATGAACCTGTACCCCCTGGGCAAGCAGGGAACCTTCTGCCTTGTCGGCCATATGGTTGAAGGCCGGGCGCATCGAGGGCAGCAATTCATCGCTCGACGATACCAGATGGATATTGACCTTGCTGGCACCATCGCGGGCGAAGCGTGCCGCCAGCGCCGACGCCGTCTCGACACCGGCGGGACCGCCGCCCACCACTACAACGCTGCGTGGCCGGGCCGCAGCATCCCGACGATCGAGCTCGCCGATCAGCGCCTGCATGTCCAGCGTATCCTTGACGCACCAGCCGTGTTCCGCCAAGCCCGGGATACGATCGAAGGGATCCACCGAACCGGCCGCGATCACCAGGTGATCATAACGGATTTCGCGCTCGCCATCGGCCCCCTGCACGGTCAGCGCACGACCAGGCAGATCGGCTGAAACAACCTCACCCTGAACGAAATTGTCACCCAGCATGGGCTCCAGCGGGGTCAGCGTGTCGCTCACCGGAAGGTGTCCGGTCAGCACTTCGCCGGTCCAGCCGTGGTAGGTGTGATAGCCCTCGCGCGAGATAAGGGTCACGTCCACCTCGCCGCGGCGCAGGCGGGAGCGGAGCTTGGTCCGCAAAGCCGAAAAGGCATGGAGGCCGGCATAGCCGCCCCCGAGGATGACTATGCGGCGCATGTGACGGCCTCCTGGATTGCGGAGACAGGAGCATGTGCCGGTGCGTCCTTGATCAGCTTGCCGAAGGAGCGGAAGGGCGCCAGGTGGAAGCCGAGATGGCGATATTCGTCGGCCAGCCGCAGGATATGCTCGGCCTGGTCCACCTGGGCGTCGCCCATGCAGAAGTGGCCCTTGTGACCAGCCAGCGCCAGCAGCATGGTTTCGGCAAGGCAAGCATAGGCGAGCTTTGGCGCCAAGGCGATCGACCCACGCAGCTCGAAGCCGGGGATTTCGACCAGCCCACCATCCACGACCAGCACATCGGGACGCTCGGTCAGTAGCCCCTCGTCGGTATTGCGCGGCACGGTGTCGTCGAGCACGATGGCGCCACGTTTGAGGTGTTCGCTGCGCAGCAGAGCGTCAGGCGAGGATGTCAGCAGGACCACGAGATCTGCCTTGGCCACGTCCAGCATGTCTGTGCTGACTGTCGCCTCGACGCCATCCCGGCGAACATCGGCGGCAAGCTTGAGCAGGCGCTGCTCATTGCGCGCGACCAGCATCAGTCGGCCAGGATGCTTGCGAGCGTAAAGCCGGGTGAGGCAAGAACCAACGCTGCCCGTCGCACCGACGATGGCGATAAGCGGGTCGCGACCAAGCGAGCCGGTCAGCGTTTCGATGGCCTGCATCGTCATGGCGGCGGTAAACGCGTTGCCATTGGTGACACCGACGTCGGTGCGCTTGGCAAAGGCCTTGCCGCCGACCGAAGCCGGGGCGGTCAGCGCGCCAAGGCCAACCACCGAGGCGCCGAGGTCGCGCGCCAGATCGACCGCATCGGAAATGCGACCCTGAACCTGGGAGCGCGGCAAGGTCAGCAATTGGGTGGGCGTCAACGGCACGGTAATGATCCGGCCAACGACCTTCTTTGGCAAATCCACCCGGGAAATCTTGCCTGTAACCATGGGCGGCACTGGCAAGTGCTTGAGGGCATTCCGCCAGATGATTTCAGGAACCAGTGAGAAAGGCCGACCGAACAGAATGCCCATATCTGCACGCAGCGTATTTCTCGGGTGCACCAAGAACGCAAACTCTGACTGCATAACAACCCCGCCATGGTTGCGCCGCAACAGGCGACGCCGCGGAGAAGTCTTAACACAACTTTAATAAAAGTTTAACGAAGTATTAATCAGTTCAAAGATTTGGTTAATGGGCGTGACGTGGCACGCTCACCTTGCGCTTGGTCAAAAGCGGAATAACCCGGCAATAAATGCTTAAGCCTTCGCCCGTATGATAATTTCGGGTTTCTCCGTAAAGCCTAGCGTCAGGCCTGCAGCGGATGGCAGCTTCCGTTGCCTCCCTCGCTTGAACATTTTGGGCCTTGCGGTGGGAGGAAAGCAGGGTTTCCATGAACGCAGGCGAGACAGATATCTTCGACCTCAAGGGTCTGACGACCGCGCTGGACGATAAGGCGGATTATTCCCTAAGGCGCGCCCTGGAGGCTGTTCGCGTGCATCTTGGCATGCAGGTGGCCTATGTTTCCGAATTTGTCGGCGATCGCACCTATTTCCGCGAGGTAGACGCGCCTGGCCTCGAGCATGTAGTCAAGCCCGGCGACTCCATGCCGCTCGACTATGTCTATTGCAAGCGCATCCTTGATGGCCAGTTGCCCGAGTTGATGCCTGACGTCCTCGACGTGCCCGATGCCGCCAGCATGGCCTTCACCACCGATATGGGCATACGCGCCCATATGAGCGTGCCGATCACGCTCAAGGACGGCCAGACGCATGGCATGTTCTGCTGCATCAGCACCGAGCCGCAACCTTCGCTCAACCAGCGCGACCTCAAAATGATGCGCGCCGTGGCGGAACTGACTGCCGTGATCATCGGCCGCGAGATCGAAGCCAAGACCGAGCACCGGACCAATCACGAACGGATCCAGAAGGTACTGGGCGACGATGAATTGTCGATCGTCCTGCAGCCTATCTTCCGCATTGCCGACAACCGGCTGCTTGGCTTTGAATGCCTGTCGCGTTTTTCCGGGCCCGAGGATTGGACACCAGACGTCTGGTTCAAGTTGGCGGCAGATGTTGGCCTTGGCACAGAGCTCGAGATGCGCGCCGTCGAAAAGGGCCTGGCGCTTCTCGACCAGTTGCCTTCCGAGCTCTATCTGACGCTCAATGTGTCGCCTGAAACCGTCATCTCGGGCGCGGTGACAAAGGCTATTTCTACCAAACAGGGACGGCGGGTGGTGCTCGAAATCACCGAGCATGCCAGCGTTGAAGACTATTCCGCGTTAGGCACGGCTCTCAACGACATTCGCGCAGGGGGCGTACGACTGGCTGTTGACGATGCTGGCGCGGGTTATGCCAGCCTGCGCCATATCCTGGCGCTGCAGCCCGATATCATCAAACTCGACATCAGCCTCACCCGCAATATCCAGGACGATCTGGCCCGCCACGCCCTGGCTGCTGCGCTGGTGCATTTTGGTCGCGAGACGAAGAGTCAGATTCTGGCGGAAGGCGTCGAAACCGCATCCGAACTCGAAGCGCTGCGCGCACTTGGAGTGGAAACCGCACAGGGCTACTTCCTCGGTCGGCCGATGCCCTATGAGGAGGCGAACCGCTTGGCCGCCAAGATGAAGCTCGCCAGCCGCCCCCGTCCCAAACTGGTTACCCCGGGCACGGCTGTCGCCAGCTAGGACGAGCGAGCGACTCGATCGTCCTTCTGACCTTCGACTGGCTCCGCCACGACCGCGTCACGGTCGATTTGATGCTCAATCTCTTCCGCTTCATGGCCGAGGGCAGCAATTTCCTCGATTCACACTCGATTTTCCCGAGCGAGACCCGCGTCGCCGTTACCTCCACCATGACCGGCGCGCCGCCCGGTGCCCATGGCGTCGTCGCCAACCAGTTCATCCATGCTGCCCCAACGCACTCTTCCGCACCTCGGAATGGGAAGATCTCGAACTGGCCGTCCAGGCAGGGCAATTGCCCGATCGCCGGAAGACGATCTGGGCCACGACGTCTTTAGCCGCGTAATTTACGCCATGCGCACCAGTATTCTCATCGCCATCATGGCGACGGTGATCGGCGCCGCCGTCGGCCCGCGGCCTCGTGCTCTCCGGCACCAGCCTCGTCCTGCTGCCTAGCGAAAGCCGCAACCACTTGACCGCGGCCTGGTGGATGGGCATTCCAGCCGGCGTGGTGATCTTCCTCACCACCCTGGCCATCAGCCTCGTGGGCGACTGGCTGCGCGACATGCTGGACCCCAATCTTGGAGCCAAGGACGAATGAGCGTAACCACACGGCGTCTCGGCTCGATTGACGAACTCAGTTTTTCCGCAGTCCTCTCGGATCTCGACGGCGTCGTTTATCGCGGGGATGAGGCGGTGCCCGGCGCCGTCGAGCGGTTTAATCGCTGGCAGAGCGAGGGCATTCCTTATTGCTTTGTCACCAATAATGCCGAGAAATCCGCCGCTGCCTTTGCCGAAAAGATCGAAAGGCTCGGCATCGCCTGCACTCCTCAACAGGTGGTGACCTCGGGCGATGTCGCGCTCGATTTCGTCCAGGCCAAATATGCGCCGGGCGCTGGCCTCTATGTCATCGGCACGCAGGCCTTCAAGGCACGTGTGGCAGACTGCGGCTTTGTCCTGATGGAAAATGACGCCGCCGCCGTGATCGTCGCTCTCGATCGAGGCTTTGACTATGCGATGATGACCACAGCCCTGCGCAATATTCTCGGTGGCGCGGACCTCATCGGCACCAATCCCGATCTGATCCGTCCGCTCGCCGATGGGTTCGAACCGGGAGCCGGCGCCATCACCGCCTCCATCGCCGCCGCTTCCAGCGCCACGCCGATCTTTATGGGAAAACCCGACCCCACCATCATTCACACCGCCATCGCAAGACTGGGTGTCTGTGCTGCCGACGCGATCATGATCGGCGACAAGCTTGATACTGATATCCTGGCCGGCCAACGCGCCGGGGTTACGTCGATCTTCATGGAAACGGGAGTCCCGTTGGACACGCGGAGCCTAGTGGTTCCGGATTACCTTCTGGCTTCTCTCTGAAGGCAACGCGCTAACCGTTGCTGTCCGGCGTGAACTCTTTGACTGGTTTTCCCAGCACTATGGACGGCCAGAATCTTGTCGATAACGAGATGGCCCGGTCTTCCTGATCAGAGCTAAAACCAGCCTTCGGCGACTGTACCGAGACGTTGTCATCGACGTAACTCACTGCATCTCGGGTGAATGCATAGCCTTCAGGCTGCCGAACGCAGCGCCCTGAGGCTTGACAGCGACACGCTGATTGGGGTCCTCAGAGACCCGATTGCTCGTCCCGGAGTTCGCCTCCAATACAGGACGTCGCCCGGGACCGAATAGTAAGCATGACCACTGGAGCACTCTGACTTGGCCGATACAGGGAACCCGCCGACCAAGGCTGCAGACCCCGCGAGCGCCGCTATTGTCGACAAGCCGGGCATCCAGCGCTCGATGGCCGAAGACGTGGCAGAAGCCATCAGGGATATCAGGAAGCTGGTAAGGTGGCTGCGAGGCGTCAGAGCGGAAAACTGGATCGTCCTTCTGCTGGCGATCGCGCTGGTCTGTAGCTGGGAGTGGATTGCGACCCAGTTTTCGCGGGCCATCATCCCATCCATGGGCGAGACGGCCGACGCCTTTTTCTCCATGCTGCAGGACGATCGTCGCAATTATTTCAATGCCGTCGTCAATACGATCCAGAACTACTATGCCGGGCTGGGACTAGCCATTCTCGTCGGCTGGGGACTGGCCGGCCTGATGGGACTGTCGCCGCTGCTTGGACAAGTGATGAAAGTCGTGCTCGATTTTCTCGGCAACATTCCGATCATCGCCTTCATGCCGCTTTTCGTGGCCCTCCTGGGGCTCGGCGCTGCGGCCAAGATCGTCATCGTCCTGCTGGCGGCAGCGATCGTGATTGCCACTACGGCCCATGCTGCATTTGAAAGTGTGGACCGGGGCGCCGAGGAAGCTGCGCGTGGCCTGGGTGCCAACAGGCTACAGGCCCAGTTCTTCGTGGTCTGGCCGCAAGTGCTGCCGCAAATGATTGCCGGACTGCGCCTTGGAGCGGCCCAGGCGCTGACAGCCTGCATCATCGCAGAGATTTACACTGCAATGACCGGCCTGGGCGGGTTGATCGTCGGCTATGGCGCCTCGTTCAACATGCCCCGCTATTTTGTGGCGGTCCTCACGACCCTGGCCATTGGCGGTGCTACTGCCACCGTGCTGCGTCATCTGGAGCGCCGCTTCGCTGTGCCGTGAGCCGGTCGCCAAAGTCTAACCATACCCTGACAGGAGTTTCCGAGTTGATGATAATCAAGCTTGCAATGGCGGTGGCCACCACAGCTGCAGTGCTGGGCGCTGTGCCGACACAAGCCGAACCCTTCCGCATTATCGTGACCTCTACCGAGGTGCCACTGGTACCCAATTCCGTTCTCCACCTTGCCGAAAGCGAGGGCTATTTCGAGCGCGCCGGGGTCGATGTCGAGCTGGTGCCGGCGGCACAGACGCCCATGGCGGTCACCGCCCTTCTGACCGGTAATGGGGAAATGGCCAATATCTCGACCGAGGCCCTTCTGGGCCTTTACGCGCGGCAGGATTCCAGCCTGGTCGCTGTCGGTTCGACCGACAAGGCAATCCCCTATATCATCGCGGCGCACGATGGGGTGACGTTTGACAGCCTGAGTGCCGGGACCTTTGGCGTTGGCCGGGAGAACAGCCTCGACTACACCCTGTCCCGTCAGGTTCTCAGCAGCCGCGGCACCAGGATCGACGACATGACCTATCTGCCGCTTGGAGACCCGGCCGTGCGGGCCCAAGCGCTCCAACAAGGACGAGTCGACGCCACGACAATGTCCATCGGTGTGTTTCTGGCCATGCCGGAACGGACAGGGCTCAATATCCTCGTCGATGCCGATACTTTCTATCGCGCAGCTCCGATCGTCACGAAGGTCAATGTAGTTTCAAGGGAGGTTCTGGCCAATCGCCGTGCCGATCTGGAAGCCGTGCTCGAAGCATTGACGCTGGCGGCTCGTGACTATGCCGCCGAGCCGCAGCGCTGGGTTGACGCGATGAGCCGCGCTCGCCCCGATGTCGATCCGTCCGCCTTGGCGCAGCTCGCAGAACTTTATGCCGACAGCTGGACCGTAAACGGCGGCCTGCAGCTGCGCGAGGCGACCTTTACCGGATCATGGTACAAGGAAACCGGTGCGCTGGGTGGCGACATCACAATTCCCGTTGGTTTCTGGACCCAATTCGAACCGCTGGATGCCGTGCTGGAAAAGCTTGGTGTGTCCGAGCTCGGGGACGACGTCACCCGCTAGTACGACATCAAACACGGGACAGACATGCGATCATCGTGCCATCGGCACCGTGATGGATCTCGATCTGCCCCTGTGCGTGCAACAGCAGTTGACCGGCGACTTGGCGAACTCGGCGTCGAAGAGGCCAAGAACGCCGGCAGCATGGCCCACGCCCGTGCCGATCTTACGCTGGGCCGCGGAATCGTCGTGGGCGGTGAATTGGTGCGCGACAGTAAGGCTGCGTGAGAAGGCTGAGTGCCAGCGATACACTTCTCCTCTCCCCGTCCATAGGCGGCGAGAGATATGCCTATCGCCGCTTCTGGCCCAGCGAACTCGCTGCAACCGCGATCAGGATCAGGCCACCAACCATGACCTGACGTACATAGCTGTCGACACTCATCTGGGTCAGGCCATTGTCGAGCACGCCAAGAACCAAGACGCCGATGACCGTGGTAAGGATTTTGGGTTCGCCATGCCTGCTCATTGTGGTGCCGAGGAAGACTGCGGCAATGGCATTGAGCATCAGGCCGCTGCCCTGCACGGGATTAGCCGATGCCACACGGCTGGCATACATCAGCCCGCCCGCTGCAGCCGCGAACCCAGTCAAGGCAAAGGCAATCAGGCGTAGGCGCTTGACGGCGATGCCGCCGAGGTGAGCCGCCTCCATATTGCCGCCAATGGCATAGAGCCGACGCCCGAAGGTGGTTTGCTCAAGCAGGATCCAGACGGCCAGCACGACCAGAATGGCGATGATCGACAGATTGGGCAGGCTGACCGCGACGCCACCCCATTCACCCAGCGGAATGCCGCCGCGCGCAAAGCTGCCGAACTCTTCGGGAATGGCGCGGCCCGAAATGGTCTTGCCGCCGCTGACCACGAAAGCGAGACCGGAAAACATGGTCATGGTCGCAAGCGTCGCAATGAAAGGGAGAATACCGATCAGGCTGACCATGGCACCGTTGAAGGCGCCTCCCAGCAACCCGACCAGCAATGCTCCTGCGACAGCGATCCAGATCGGCTGACCTGCCGCCATGAGCAGCGCAGCTGCGATGCCGGCAAGGCTGGCCATCGAGCCAACGCTGAGGTCGAAATCGCCCATCACCATGACGATGGTCATGCCAGCCGCAACTACCATCAGCATCGAAACCTGCTGCGTAATGTTGAGCCAATTGCGTGCGGTAGGGAATGTGCCCGGCAGCATGATCGAAAAGAACAGCACGATGGCAACAAAGCCGATCAGCGTGCCATAGCGACGGATGAAAACTTGCATTGTCAGGCCACCATATTGCCGGAGACCCGGCCATAGCAGAGGTTGATGAGATCGTCTTCTCCAAGCCCGGCAGCGTCAACAAGCGCGTCGAAACAGCCGTCACGCATGACGGCTATCCGATCGCTCATGCCCAGTAATTCGGGGAGGTCGGACGATACGAGAATTATGGCGGTACCCTGCGCCGCCAGATCGCGCAGGATGGCGTAGATGTCGAATTTGGCGCCGATATCGACGCCACGCGTCGGCTCTTCGAGCAACAACAGTCTGGGCCTCTCCGCCAGCGCGCGACCGAAGACAACTTTTTGCTGGTTGCCGCCACTGAGCTCAAAGACCGGCTGGTCGGGGCCAACAGATTTGAGCTGCATGCCCTGCCCGATCCGTGTGGCAAAGGCCCGTTCGCGGCGTGGGGTCAGCCAGATTCCGCCCAAGCTCTGGCGCTTGAGATGAGTCAAGGTAATGTTCTCGAAAATCGGACGGCGCATGATCAACCCCTGTGCACGCCGCTCGCGCGGCACATAGGCAATGCCCGCGGCCCAGGCCGCACCGGGACCACTCGGGGTGTAGGGCTTGCCATCGAGCGTCATGGCTCCGGCGGTAGGACGGATATCGCCAAACAGGGTATGGACCAGTTCGGCCTGCCCAGCGCCAGAGAGGCCGGCAATGCCAAGGATTTCGCCCTGGCGAAGCGTGAAGTCGAGCGGACCAAGGTCGGGCGCTTCAAGCCCGGTGGTCTCGAACGCCAAGCCGTCGCGCGGGACAACCTGCGCCTTGGGATAGGCCTCCTCGACCTTGCGGCCGATCATCATGGCGACGAGATCATCATGGGTGATATCGGCCATCTTGCCGCTATCGATGGACTTGCCATCACGCAGCACGGTAGCCCGGTCGCACAGCGCCATGATCTCATCGAGCCGATGCGACACATAAAGAACCGAACTGCCGCTTGCGCGGATTTCGCGCAGCACGCGAAACAGCCGTTCGCTCTCGTCGCGTGTGAGGGCAGCGGTTGGCTCGTCCATCACATAGAGCCGCGCGTCGTCAAGCAATGCCGCCGAAATGCGTACCAGCATCTGGTCGCCCAGCGACAACTGGCCCAGCGTCAGGCGCGGATCGATGTGGTCAATTCCCAACCGGGTCAACGCGCGCTGCGCTTGGGCATTGAGCACAGCCCAATCGACCAACACACCGGCTCGACGCGGGTAGCGCCGACCCATGAAGATATTCTCGGCCACCGAGAGAGTCGGAACGACGTTGAATTCCTGGTGGATGAAGCGCAGCCCCAGCCGGTAGGCGCTCTTGGTGCTGTCGATCTCCGCCGGGCGGCCATCCACTGTGATCGTTGCGCTATCAGCAGTGACAACGCCTGCCAAGATTTTGATCAGCGTCGACTTACCGGCGCCGTTCTCCCCTATCAAGGCATGGACTTCGCCCGGCGCGATCACGAGATCGGCGCCGCGCAATGCCGGCACGCCAGCATAGGATTTGGCGACGCCTGTCGCGGCGAGAAGCGGTGGCAGAGGGGCCACTTGAGCGCCCTCTTGCCGGTTGGACAAAGCTTGCTGCACGATTACTCGCTGGCATTGGCCTTGGTGACGAGCTTTGTCGGCACGTAGATCACCGACTGCAGGATGTCCTCGCCAGCCAGCACACGCGCCACGGCATCGGCTGTCGCGGCGCCGATGCCGGAAAAGTCTTGAGCGACAGAAGCCTCGAAGTTGCCACCAGCCGCGATGGCCTCGCGCGCCTGCGGATTGGCGTCGATGCCGGTGACAATGATGCCTTCGCCTTCACGGCCGGCCGCTTCGATGGCCTGTAGCGCGCCGAGCGCTGGCTGATCCCAGGCGGCCCAGACGGCTTTGATGCTGCCTTGCTCGGGATTGGCTGCCAGAATGGCTTCCATCTTGGCGCGGCTGTCGGCAATGCCGCCATCGGAGACGTCCGGCGTCACGCGGTCGAGAATGGTGATATCGGCATGGTTGGCGAAGACGGCATCGGCCACGACGCCGCGCACCTGCACCGGCGGGAAGGCATCGAACACGAACATCACCACATTGCCATCGCCACCGATGCGGTCGGCAACATAGGTCGAGGTTTCGGCGGCCATGGCGTAGCCATTGCTGGTCACATTGGTCACCAGCAGTGGATCGGAACCGGCGTCCATGCCGAAAACAGGAATGCCAGCATCCTTGGCAACCTGCAGGCCGGCAGTAACCTGGGAGGGGTCGACATTGATGACGATGGCATCGACGTTCTGCGTCACCATGTCTTCGATGCGGCTGATGACGGCGGCAACGTCACCGGCGGTATCGATGACATTGACGTTCCAGCCCTTTTCCGCGGCGACGCCCTGGAAGGCCTCGACGTAAAATTGCGTGCCGGGTTGCGCCATATAGGGCGTAACTATAGCCACATTGCCTTCGGCACGAGCAGCGCCGAATGAGAATGCCGACATAGCGAGAACGAGGCCGGACACGGCCAGTTTGGTCTTGGACAGCATGGAAAAGCCCTCCCCTTAAAACTTCCGCTGACAAACCATATGTCGGCGGTTGTTTTCCTTATGCTTCAAGGCACTATATGGTGCCCGAGACAATGGGCAAGGGGCAAAGCGAGGGAGCCTGAGGTGAGTTTGAGCCTGATTGGCATTGACGTTGGAACCACTGCCACCAAGGCTACAATGATCGACGGCAGCGGGCGCGAACTGGCGCAGTTTTCCCGCCCGCATGACATGGATCGTTCAACTCCTGGCATGGCAGAGCAATCGTCCGACATGTGGATGGATAGCGTGCTGGCCGCGCTTTCACATTTCGCCAATGTTGCCGATCTGGCTGGGCTTGCCGGCATCGGGCTCACCTCGCAGGTCAATACGCATGTCTTCGTGGGTGCGGACGGCGAAGCGTTGCGCCCTGCGTTGACATGGCAGGATACACGACCCGCCAGTGATGCCCTGGCCCTCGATGCACAGGTGACGACAGCCCAAAAAACCGCCTGGTTTGGCGGCCCGGTACCGATCGACGCCAGCCATGCCCTGGCGCGCATGGCCTTCATCGCCCGCACCGAACCGGACATCTGGCGGCGCGCGCAGCACGTCCTGCTCCCCAAGGACTTTGTGGCCCTGCAATTGACCGGCGTGCTGGCGGCCGACCCCATGGCCGCAGTCGGGCTTGTCGATGGCGAAGGCCGCTATGTTACGCCCCTTCTCGATCTGGTGCCCGGCGCCGCGACGCGCTTGCCCCAACTCTTTCCCTATCACCATATCGTCGGTCACGTGAGGGAGGGCCTGCCCTGCGCCGGCACGCCGGTCATGGTTGGTGCCATGGACGCCTGGGCTGGCATGTTCGGTTGTGGCGTCATCGCTGACGGTGACGCCATGTATCAGTCGGGCACAAGCGAAGTTCCTGGCATAATATCCTCCAAGGTAGTGCCAACACCCGGGGTCATCCTTTTCCCGCCCTATCAGGGGATACGCTTGCATGCCGCACCCACCCAATCGGGCGGCGCGTCGCTGACCTGGCTGTCTACGCTGCTCGGCCGCTCCACATCCGACTTGCTGCAGATGGCCGCCACCACTGAGTCCAGCACGGCCACTCCATTATTTCTTCCTCACCTGGCCGGCGAACGCGCGCCTATCTGGGATGCCACCTCGCGTGGCGTCTTCGCGCGGCTCGATGCCGGCACCGGCCCCGAACAGCTCACTCTGTCAGTTCTTGAAGGCGTAGCCCATTCGGTTCGCTGGGCCTTCGAGGCGCTGCAAGACTCGGCTGGTGTTGCACTCGACACAATCCGCATCGGCGGCGGTGGCGCCCGCTCCGACCTCTGGTGCCAGATCCGAGCCGACGTGCTGGGCGCCAGGCTCGAACGCACCAGTGTAACCGCCACTGCGGCTTTGGGCGCGGCGATCATCGCAGGCGTGGGCAGCGGCGCCTTCCCCTCACTCTCCGACGCCGTGCGAGAGCTTGTGCGCTTTGATCGGCAATTCGACCCCGATACTGCCCGTCATGAACTCTACAATGAGCGGCACGCAAGTTTCCGCATGTTGCATGCCGACCTGCGCGCCTTCAATCAGCGATTTGGACACTGAGACAAGGCATGCGATTTGGTTCGTTCAGGCCCGCCCTTTTTTCGAACAACGGCCGTTCCAGGCAGTTTAATTCGGTTTGGTCACACAGATGGCAAAGCGCTGCTGGACGAGGCGTTCAAGTCCGCGCCAGAAACTCATCTTGCGGGCCTGCGCCCAGTGGATCCTCCAAAGGTTGCGGTCGATGACAGGATCCACAAAACCGACCTTTTCCAGCTCGGCCACCACAGCCGAGGCTGGCATCTGGTCGGCGAAATAAACCTGCGATCGGATCGCCTGCAGCCGGTCGGCCATGCTCGGAGCAAGGTTGGCGTGGTGGGGCTCGATCAAACTGTGCGCGTAGCGCCATGACCCAGCTCCTGTGAGCCATATTGCCGTCCACGATGAGCAGTTTTCCTCCGGGCTTGAGCACTTCGAATCATTCCCGAAATGCTGCAGGAGCATCGACCAGCGTCCAAACCAGATGCCGGTTGGTGATGACATCGTAACTGGCGCGCGGCTCCATGTTGTTTTCGGCATCGCGCATGATGAAGCAGATATCGGCCCACACGCCGGAGCGCCCGGACGTCTTCATGTACCGGGCCGCAGGCCTAGTCGAATGTTGCGGCACCTTTGGTCCGGACAATTTTGGCCTGATGGTCGAGCGCGCTGGTGGACACAACCTGGGTTCAGATTTCCTTCCCGGTTACACAGGCTCCATCAATCCGGAACAGGTCATCGCGTCCGATCCCGACGTGATCGTGGTGACCGGCTCTGACTGGCGCAATTCGGACAATGCCACCGGTTTCGTCAGCGTGGGCCCGGGTGCTGCAGACGATGCCGAAGCCAGCCGCACCGCGCTGGCTGCTGTCGTCGACGCACCGGCCTTTGTCGGGTCGACCGCCGTGGCCAATCAGGATGTTCATGCCATCTGGCATCAGTTCTACACGAGCCCCTATCAGTTCGTGGCGATCGAGGAGATGGCCAAGTGGTTCCATCCCGACCTCTTCGCCGATGTCGATGCTGATGCCACGTTCAAGGAATTCTACGACCGCTTCCTACCCATCGAATACAAGCCAGGCTCGTGGATTTCGCTCAAGGCTGACGAGTAAGTCATGGTCGCCGCTGACATCAGTTCATCCATGGAAGCGGCGGCCCAGGGGCGTGGTGAATACCGCGCCCGCACCCATCGCAAGATTCTGATCCTCGCAGCGCTCACCGCAGCGTCGCTACTTTCTTTTCTTTCGATCTGGCTTGGGGCCCGGCCCGCTATGGGCTCGATCAAGTGGTACTGGCATTGGTCAATCCTGCCGCCGTTTCCGATCAGGTACGGACCGTAGTCTGGGATATCCGCATGCCGGTGGCCGCTATGGCCATTGTCGTTGGCGCAGCCTTGTCCGTCGCTGGCGTCCAGATGCGGACCATCCTCGCCAATCCATTGGCGAGCCCATTTACACTGGGCATTTCCGCGGCCGCGAGCTTTCGGGCGGCCCTGGGCATTGTTACCACGGTGCCACTCCTGCAAGTCGCCGCCGGCCTTATCGTGCCGGTCAACGCCTTCATCATGGCGCTGGTCGCTACGCTCTTTATCCATTTCGTCTCGCAGATGCGCGGCGTCACGGTGCAAACCGTGGTTCTTCTCGGCATCGCGTTGGTTTTCACCTTCAATGCCCTGCTTGCCTTCGTCCAGTATCTGGCCTCCGAACAGGCGCTATCGCAAGTCGTGTTCTGGACCATGGGCAGCCTCACCAAAGCGACATGGCCAAAAATCTGGATCACGCTGACTGTGCTGCTGATCGCGCTGCCCCTGTTCGCCCGCAATGCATGGGCCTTGACGGCCATCCGGCTGGGTGAGGACAAGGCCGCAAGCTTTGGCGTCAACGTGCGCTACATCCGGCTCGAAACCATGCTGATCATCTCCCTGCTGGCGTCGGTCCCGGTGAGCTTTGTCGGCACGATTGGCTTCGTCGGTCTGGTCGGACCGCACATGGCCCGCATGATCCTGGGCGAGGATCAGCGTTTCTTCCTGCCAGGTTCGGTGTTGTCCGGCGCCCTGTTGCTGTCGCCATGCAGGAATCGGGTTTCAGCCAATTGGACGCTACCGAAAGTCTCGGCGCGTCGCGCACCATTGAATAGCCGTGTCAGATGTTGATCCGCCAGGAAAGGCAACTCCTCGATGCTGCTCGCGTGGGCAAGGCTGGCCTCAGGTGACCATGACCTGACCGAGCCCGCCGCATTTGAGCCATGCCAAAATACCAGTCATCGCTGTTTCCCAGCTTCAAAAGATTGCCTGCGCAAGACCATCTCCATCGAATAATCGGAAGCTGCATTCGCGGCCCGTTTGCCAAACCGCTGCGCGGTTTCAAAACCGGTCAAATGCACGCGCAATCCATAGTCTGGATCTGCATGCCAGCAACTCGGGAGCCAATCCGGACGCTGCGCCATTCTGTGATAGCTGGCGTTACTGATCGTTCGCCCATATCTCCTGGCGTTACTGATCGTTCGCCCATATCTCCTGGCGTTATTGGATGTTTGGACGGATGTTGAAGGCAGTTTGAAGAGACAAGGCACCGCCGCGGCTCCATGCTCCCGGGCTCAACACGGCAATCCTGTAAGGTACCTTGCGAGAACACCCCGTCCCAACTATCCGTTGTTTCAACGCGGAGACCAAACAGTTGAGAATAGTCATTACCGGGGCGTCGGGCTCCATTGGACGCCCCCTGGTCAAAGACTTCCTCTCCAGAGGGGCCAAACTGCTCTTGGTCGGCCGTGATCCCGATGCGTTACGGACGCTTTTTCCTGGCTCTGAGTGCTGCAGCTATGACAACCTTGCCGAACACTGCCAAGGCTATGACGGTCTGCTGCACTTGGCCGTTCTGAATAATAACGCATCAGAGAGCGCTGACGCGTTTCTCCGGGCTAATCTAGGTCTGACCCAAACCGTCCTGCTGGCTGCACAAAGCGCCAGCATAGAGCGCTTTGTCTATGCCTCGACCGTGCAGTCTCTCGATGCCCGCAACCAATCTCCCTACGCAACAAGCAAAAGAGCGGCCTCGGAGCTTGTTGCTAAAGCTGAGGGCATTGACACGCGCATCCTGCATTTGGCGGCAGTGGTTGGGGATCGCCTAGCCGGAAAACTCGCCATCCTCGACCGCCTTCCTCCTGTGCTTCGCAAGCCTCTGCTGGAACTTTATGCAGCCATCACGCCTGTAACTGATATCGCAACGGTCGTCGATAAGTGCTGGGAGGCGTTGCTCGACCCAGATTGTCCGGGTCAACAGATTGTCGCTCGCGATCAGTCCCGAAACCCAATCTTTGCCGTAATCAAGCGCTGCATGGATCTTGGCGCTGCGCTTGTCATACTGCTACCCTTGATCTGGCTTCTTGCCATGATCTGGTTTGCCGTTCGCCTGCAGTCGCCAGGCCCGGGCATATTCGCCCAGAAACGGGTCGGACAGAATGGTGAGGTTTTCACCTGCTATAAGTTCCGAACTATGGCCCAAGGTTCCCCAAATGTCGGCACGCACGAAGCGTCGACAACGCTAGTCACGCCGCTCGGCACATTCTTGCGCCGCACTAAGCTCGATGAGTTGCCGCAGGCTTTTAACATCCTTCTCAACCAGATGAGTCTTGTCGGTCCTCGGCCATCTCTTCCCAATCAGCACGCCGTGATTTCTGAACGTCAAAAGCTCAGCGTTCTGTCGATCAAGCCTGGCATCACCGGCATTGCGCAAATCAACCAGGTGGACATGAGCCAGCCTGAACTGTTGGCGAGCTGGGACGAGCAATATGTGAGATTGCGTTCTGTGCGGTTGGATGTGTCCATCCTATTGAAGACATTAATCGGTCGAGGAAACGGTGATCCGATGACCACCCGAGATCAGTAGGCTGCATCGCAAACGCGGCAGTTCGATTCAACTGCTAGCGTTGACCTTTCTACTATGTGGATCATCGATGCCCGTCGTTCCCGGTCGCCTGGCAGTTGTGCTACTGGTACCGAAGTCGATTTCGCCCGCGTTCAGCGCGCTGCAGCAAAGATTTGGCATGACTAAAGTTATTACGATGCTGACGGGCCTTCCGAGGTTCTGGAAACGCGTCATCATCATCGTGTTCGACGCCCTCGCCCTCGCTGCCGCTCTGTGGGCAAGCTTCGCCCTGCGCTATGGCCTGTGGACGCCGCCGGCGACGCTTTACGACTTCCTGCTTATCCTGACCGCGCCGATCGTAGCGATTCCCATATTTGTCCGTTTGGGCCTCTACCGCGCCGTAATCCGCTATCTCCCAGAAAGGGCCCTTTGGACCACATTGCAGGCGACGACGCTGGCAACGCTGTGCTGGATTTTGGTGATCTTTCTCTCTCAGATAACCCTAAGCGTAGTGGTACCCCGATCAGTGCCTATTCTTTATTGGGCGCTCGCCACGATCGCCATTGGCGGCAGCCGGTTCATCGCCAAAAAACTCTTATGGCCCGCCAGCGCCAACCGTGAGCACAACAAGGCCATCGCGATCTATGGCGCCGGAGAGGCCGGAGCCCAACTAGCTAATGCCCTGCGCAGGCAGGGCAACTATCGGATCGTCGCCTTCCTCGACGACAATCGGACACTTCACGGCAGGGACGTGACCAGCATACGAGTGTTTCCGCCCTCTGCTGTCGGCATGCTGACAGAGCAATACGGGCTTGAGGAAGTCATCCTCTCAATTCCAACACTCAACGCGGCTCGACGTCGGGAAATCGTCACCTCGGTTGGTCGCCAAGGTATCAAGATCAGGACTGTCCCCCCGGTCACCGACATCATGGACGGCCGCTATCTGGTCAGCCAGATTCGCGAGATCGACATCGACGAATTGCTCGGACGCTCTTCGGTGCCCCCTGCCCCGCACCTGCTCCAGTCCATGGTTGAGGGAAAGACCATCATGGTCACTGGCGCAGGGGGATCAATCGGCTCGGAACTATGCCGCCTGATCGTCAAGCTTTCACCGAAAAGCCTCATCCTTTTCGAAGCCAATGAGTTTGCGCTCTATAATATTGAACGTGAACTCGGCGCGGTGCCGCCAATGGTCGTGCCGATCCTGGGATCAATCGTTGACCAGCAACGTGTCCAGACGACCATGCAACGCTACGCTCCCGACGTCGTGTTTCACGCTGCTGCACATAAGCATGTGCCCCTGATTGAGGCGAATGCCCTCGAAGGCATGCGCAATAACATCCTTGGAACGAGGAATGTTGTGGACTTGGCCTATCGCCAAGGTGTGTCGACCTTCGTACTGATATCGTCTGACAAGGCTGTCCGCCCGACCAATGTGATGGGGGCGACAAAGCGCTGGGCAGAGCTGATCGTGGCCCAGAAGGCAGCCGAGGCGGCTGAGGCAGGTACGGGACAGCGCTTTACCGCCGTGCGTTTCGGCAATGTTCTTGGATCAAACGGCTCGGTCGTACCGCTTTTCAAGGAGCAGATTGCCAAGGGCGGACCGGTGACGCTCACGGACCCAACAATGACGCGCTATTTCATGTCGATTCACGAAGCGTCCGAACTCATCGTTCAGGCAGGAGCGCTGTCCCAGGGCGGAGACATTTTTTTGCTCGACATGGACAAGCCAATCCTGATCAAGGACCTGGCCGAAAACATGGTTCAATTGGCAGGCCTGACCGTGCGCAGCCCCGAAAACTCGGATGGTGACATCGAGATTTTAGTGACTGGGAAGCGTCCTGGCGAAAAAATGTTCGAGGAGCTATTCTACGACGACAATGCGGTCGAGACGACAGACCACCCCAAGATCCGCCGCTCGCCCAAGGAAAGCCCTGTGCCCATTGACGAAGCATTCGCCCAGCTCATGGAATGGGTGGACGGCCAAGACGAGCAGAAGGCGCGGCAGTGCCTCTTTGGACTTATCGAAGAGCGCCCGCCGGTATGAGAATTCCACTTTCAATGCAACACTGAAATGACCCTCAGTCCTTATTCCGTCGCGTTTTCGAACCGCGAAGTGGCAGCACGCTTTCGTTTTGGTGCGGCGCTGCGGCATGGCATCAATCAGGCCTGCTGCTGCAAGAACCATTCGTAGGTGTCTACGATACCCCGCTCCAGTTGGATGTTCGGCGACCATCCCAGAGCACGAATGGCGCCGGCGTCCATCAATTTGCGCGGTGTGCCGTCCGGTTTCGACAGGTCACGGACAATCTCGCCTCTGTAACCGACGACGGACGACACTAAGTGTGCCAAATCGAGGATAGAAATGTCCTCGCCAGAACCAACGTTGACATGCTCGTGGCCGGAATAGGACTTGAGCAGGAAGACCAGCGCGTCGGCGCAATCATCAGCATGAAGAAATTCACGTCGCGGCGTTCCCGTTCCCCAGATCGTCACGGTGTCGTCTCCGCGCACCTTTGCCTCATGTGTCTTGCGGATGAGTGCGGGCAGAACGTGACTGGTATCGAGGTCGAAATTATCGCCGACACCGTAGAGATTGGTCGGCATTGCCGAGATATAGTCCCGGCCATATTGCTTGCGATACGCTTGCGCCAGCTTGATGCCGGCGATTTTGGCGATGGCATACCACTCGTTGGTGGGCTCCAGCGGACCGGTGAGCAGGCTACTTTCCTCGATCGGCTGAGGTGCAAGCTTGGGATAGATGCAACTCGAGCCGAGGAACAGCATACGATCTACGCCGCTTTCATGGGCCGCCTGCGTGACATTGGCCTCAATGATCAGATTGTCGTAGAGAAATTCTGCCGGCAGCGTGTCATTGGCCAGGATGCCGCCCACCTTGGCGGCCGCCATGACGATCGCATCGGGACGGGTTTCACTGAGAAAAATCTCCACTTGCGACTGCCGCTTGAGATCGACACGATCGCGACCAGCCACAATGACCTGGCACGCCTCCGAGGCGAGGCGCCGCACCACAGCGCTACCTACCATTCCGCGATGCCCGGCCACCCAAACGGTCTTCCCAGCCAGATCATACATGTCAGGCCTCCTTCATCACCATCGAACTCTGCATGACCTGAAGGTCGGCCTGCACCATTTCCGCGGCAAGTTCCTTGACGGTGATGGAGGGGTTCCAGCCCAGTTGCTGCCTGGCTTTGCTTGCGTCGCCAAGAAGAAGCTCAACCTCGGTCGGTCGAAAATAGCGCGGATCGACGGCGACACGAATATCACCGGTGGCACAATCGATGCCGCGCTCCTCCAACCCGCTGCCCTGCCAGTCGAGGGCGATCCCTGCTTCCTCGAAGCTCCACGTAACGAAGTCGCGAACCGGAGTCGTCACGCCCGTCGCCAAGACATAGTCGTCGGCCGTCTCCTGCTGCAGCATCCTCCACATGCCTTCCACGTATTCGCGGGCGTGCCCCCAGTCGCGCTTGGCATCGAGATTGCCAAGATAAAGGCATTGCTGCTTGCCCAGTTTGATGGCCGCAACGGCGCGGGTAATCTTGCGTGTCACGAAAGTCTCTCCGCGTAAGGGGCTTTCGTGGTTGAAGAGGATGCCATTGGACGCATGCATCCCATAGGCTTCACGATAGTTCACGACGATCCAAAAGGCATAGAGCTTGGCCGCGGCATAAGGTGATCTGGGATAGAACGGCGTCGTTTCCCTCTGCGGCGTCTCTTGGACGAGGCCGTAGAGCTCGGAAGTTGAGGCCTGATAAAAGCGCGAAGTCTTTTCGAGCCCGAGAATGCGCATGGCTTCGAGCAGCCGCAGAGTGCCAATGCCATCCGCATTGGCCGTATATTCGGGGGTCTCGAAGGAGACTTGGACATGGCTTTGCGCGGCGAGGTTATAGATTTCATCCGGCCGCGTTTCCTGCATGACGCGGATGAGATTGGTCGAATCCGTCATGTCGCCATAGTGCAGAATCAGCTTGGGATTCACATCATGCGGGTCCTGATAAATATCCTCGATCCGGCCGGTATTGAACGACGACGAACGCCGCTTCAAGCCGTGAACCTCATAGCCCTTGTCCAACAGCAGACGCGCGAGATACGCACCATCCTGCCCTGTGACACCGGTGATCAATGCGACTTTAGGATTTGGCATGGCAATGGGCTTTCCGGCAGCGCTTCAGGCGTAATTGGTTCTTTGACTGCCTCCATTTAGCGGAACCGGCCGGAAAAGGAAGATCGCCCCGCGTAATTGGTGGCGATACTGGTTTGCCGAGCGTCGAGGAACCATCCGCCGCCGAAATGGAGATTCATTCTCCGATGAGACCGTAACCCGAAGAGAACTTGCCTGCCAATGAACTCGCTTGAACACAGTTCATCCGCATGGGTGACCGCGGCAATCGTTGCATGCGCAAAACCATGCTGGTATCCCTGCGCCACCCTGCCGACGAGCCGAGAATATGTAATTCATGCTACTGCACTATGTCTTGGGTCTTTGGAAGCACCTCTCGCGTCGCCGGCGAGTTCAGTTTTATGCCCTCATCGTTCTGATGATTCTCGCCTCGGTCGCCGAAGTAGCCTCGATCGGCCTGATCGTTCCCTTCCTCGGCGCCCTCACTGCGCCGGACCAAATCCTGTCCAATTCGACACTCAGGGCAGTAGCAGACAGGTGGTCCATCACGACGTCATCCGACCTCGTTCTACTGATGGGTGTTGCCTTTTGCGGCGCTGCACTTGTGGCGGGGGCCATCCGGCTTTTGCTGCTATATGCTACCACCAAGTTTTCGTTTGCCCTCGGCGCCGACCTGAGCCTCGAAGTTTATAGACGCACTCTGTACCAGCCCTACTCGGTGCATCTGGAACGCAACAGTAGCGAAGTCATCAACGGCATAATCGTCAAGACCGCAACCATTATCAGCAGTGTGCTTGTGCCGCTCCTGACCATCATAACATCTGCTGTTTTGCTTGTCGGAATACTCGCGGCACTTCTTGCTATCGACCCCATTATTGCGGTCAGCTCGATTATGGTCGTCGGCCTGCTCTATTGGATTGTCCTTCGCATAACCCGAGAAAGCATGCGGCGCGATAGTGAGATCATAGCAAGGGAGTCGTCCAAGGTCGTACAGGCATTGCAGGAGGGGTTGGGGGGAATTCGGGACGTTCTGCTGGATAGCACTCAGGAATTGTGCAGCAGAATCTACCAGGCTTCCGACCGGCCGCTCCGCCTCGCTCAAGGACGCCAGATCATCGCAACGGGCAGTCCGCGATTTCTCATCGAGGCTTTCGGCATGGTTGTGATAGCCATTCTGGCTGTCTGGATTACCCAGCGTAGCAACGGCGGTGAGGCCGCCGTCCCTCTGCTCGGTGCGCTGGCGCTCGGTGCGCAACGCCTGCTACCGATCGTTCAACAGGGATATTCGTCTTTGTCCACGATCCGAGGCGCAGAAGCATCCTTAAGAGACATGATGGCGTTGCTTGGTCAGACAATTGACACGGGCGCAACAGTGCCCGCTGCACGACTTCCCTTCAACAGAACAATGGTCCTTCGCGAAATCGACTTCACCTATGGACGAGGCGGCCCGCAAGTTTTGCGCAAACTCAATCTGACCATACCAAGAGGCAGTCGGATAGGCATATTTGGGCAGACTGGCGGGGGTAAGAGCACCCTCCTCGATATAATGATGGGTCTCTTGCGCCCAACATCGGGGCAGCTCGTTGTGGATGACACCCCTATCGACCAGACCAACCAGCGCGGCTGGCAGCTTCATATCGCGCATGTCCCGCAAAGCATCTATCTGTCTGATAACAGCATTACCGAAAATATTGCCTTTGGTGTGAGCAGGGACAAGATCGACATCAAGCGGGTTCTCGACGCAGCGCGCCGGGCGCAGATGCACGACGTGATAACTTCATGGCCCGAACAATATGACACATTTGTCGGAGAACGTGGTGTCCGACTATCCGGTGGCCAACGGCAACGCATCGGCGTTGCCCGGGCGCTTTACAAGCAGGCCGACGTCATCATACTGGATGAAGCGACCAGTGCGCTGGATGACGAAACTGAGCGCAATCTCATGGATTCCATAGAAGGTCTCGGCGAAGATATTACTTTGATAATAGTTGCTCACCGCCTTAGCACCCTTCGAAATTGCCATTTTGTTGCAGAAGTTATGGCGGGCGGCATCAAGGAATTTGGATCCTATGAAGACATCATAGCGCCGCGCCTCCAACTACAGTCACTTCCCTAGTTGGCAAGCACTGTTTTCGAATCAGTAGGGCGTTGGTGAAGGTTACAGAAATGAGTATCGACAGATGAAGGCAGTCATCCTTGCGGGCGGATTGGGCACCCGGATATCGGAAGAAACAAACACCAAGCCCAAGCCTATGGTCGAGATTGGCGGTAAACCAATTCTGTGGCACATCATGAAGACGTATGGCAGTCATGGGATTAATGACTTTGTCGTCTGCTGCGGATACAAGGGCTATGTAATCAAGGAGTACTTTGCAAACTACTTCCTCCACATGTCCGACGTGACCTTCGACATGCGTAACAACCAGATGGAAGTGCATCACAAATATGCTGAGCCCTGGAAGGTGACGCTGGTTGATACCGGCGACGAGACCATGACCGGCGGACGACTTCGCCGTGTCAAAAGTTATCTCGAGCGGGAAGACGACTTCTGCTTCACTTACGGTGACGGGGTTGCCGACCTAGACGTTACGGCTCAGGTTGCGTTTCATCGCGCACATGGGAAGCTCGCCACGGTTACGGCCGTGCAACCACCGGGACGCTATGGTGCTCTTGATGTCCGCGGCACTTCGGTGAGTGGCTTTATTGAAAAGCCCCAGGGCGATGGCGGCTGGATCAATGGAGGCTATTTCGTCCTGTCACCCAAGGTAATCGACGAGATTGACGGAGATGCGTCATCCTGGGAGGGCGAACCGCTCAAGCGCTTGGCAAAGCGAGGTGAGTTTCAAGCTTATCATCACGCCGGCTTCTGGCAGCCAATGGACACACTGCGCGACAAGAACATGCTCGAAGAGCTCTGGCGCTCAGGCAACGCGCCTTGGAAGGTGTGGGCTTGAACAATTCGGGCGATAGCTTTGCCGCCCTTGCCGGCAAACGGGTCTTTCTGACGGGTCACACCGGCTTCAAGGGCGCCTGGCTGACGATGCTCTTGCATCGCCTCGGATGCGAAGTGCACGGCTACGCGCTGCCCCCGGAAAGCGATCCCAATCTGTTTTCGCTGGCCTCTGTTCAGGACTACCTTGCCGGCGAAACGATCGCCGACATTCGCGACCGGAGAGCGCTGACCCACGCGATGCAGGCGGCGCGCCCCGATCTGGTTCTCCATCTGGCTGCTCAGGCCTTTGTTCGGCGCAGCTATGCCGAACCTGCCGACACCTGGGACATAAACGTCACGGGTACATCCAACGTGCTCGATGCTGCGCGCAGCACTTCCGACCTCTCGGCAATCGTGGTGGTCACCACCGACAAATGCTATGAGAACAAGAACTGGGACTGGGGCTATCGCGAGACCGACACCCTGGGCGGCCACGATCCATATAGCGCCAGCAAGGCGGCCGCTGAACTGACGGTCCAGAGCTATCGTCGGAGTTTTTTCTCAGCTGGAAAGACCTTGCTCGCAAGTGCACGGGCAGGCAATGTCATCGGCGGGGGCGACTGGAGCGAGGACCGTCTCATCGCCGACGCAGCACGGGCGGTGGCAGCACGGAATCCTCTGCTTATTCGCAATCCCACTGCCACCCGGCCTTGGCAGCACGTGCTCGATTGCCTGGGCGGCTATCTGACGCTGTCCTGTGCCTTGCTTGAAGGCAACTCGGCTGCGGCGACTGCGTTCAACTTTGGTCCGCTCGAATCTGGCAATCTCAGTGTCCAGAACGTGCTTGGCAAGCTTCAGATGAATTGGCCGGGCCTTATATGGTCAACAATGCAGACCGATGGCGCTCGGCACGAGGCACAATTGCTCTATCTCGACTCTGCGAAGGCACGCAATCAACTCGGCTGGCGGCCGCGCTGGACAGTGGATACGGCTTTGGAGAAGACCGCTGGCTGGTATCGCGAGATTGCCGCCAACCCGACCCATGCAATGGCCGCTACGCGCCAACAGATCGAAGATTTCCTGTCATGATCCAGGCTGAATGCCGCGCCTGCGGCGCGCCCCTTAAGCGAGTTGTTTGCGATCTTGGCCTTTCGCCGATTTCAAACGCCTTCATCACTGCTGAGCGTGCCGCGGAAGGGGAGATGTTCTACCCCCTAAAGGCCTGTGTCTGCGAAGCCTGCTGGCTGGTCCAGCTAGAATCGAGTCCCTCTTCAAGCGCTCACTTCCATGAAGACTACGTCTATTTTTCATCCTTTTCCACCGGATGGGTGAACCATGCTCGTAGCTATGTCGAGGACATGACCCGTCGATTTGTCCTGTCCAGCGCGAGTCGCGTTATGGAGATTGCCAGCAATGACGGCTATCTGCTGCAATTCTTTGTTAAGGCTGGCATACCCGCCCTGGGCATCGAGCCCACTGCCAATACGGCAGCCGCCGCCCGCCTCAAGGGCGTGGAGACCGAGGAACGCTTCTTTGGCGCTGACACGGCTTCGGAACTTGCCGCCCGCGGCTGGACGGTGGACCTTCTGCTTGGCAACAATGTCCTCGCCCATGTGCCCGACATCAATGACTTCATCGGCGGCGTGCCGAAAGTCCTCAAATCAGAGGGTATCGCGACATTCGAGTTCCCGCATCTCTTGAGCATGCTCGCGCAGAACCAGTTCGATACCATCTATCACGAGCACTACAGCTACCTGTCGCTCACGGCACTGCTGCCGATCCTGGCCCGCGCGGGGCTGAGAGTTTTCGACGTCGAAACCCTCTCCACCCATGGGGGTAGCCTGCGCCTCTATCTGTGTCACGACGCCGCCGGCCATATGGCGACACCTGCCGTTGCAGCGCTCCTCGCGCTGGAAACCGAACAGGATCTTGCCGCGCCGGAACGCTATGATGCGTTCGCGCAGGGCGTGGTCGAGACGAAGCGCGCGCTCCTGGCCTTCCTGCTCGAGGCCCAGGCGAACAACAAAAGTGTTGCTGCCTATGGAGCCGCCGCCAAGGGCAACACATTGCTCAACTATTGTGGCGTTCGACCGGATATGGTCGCCTTCGTGGCTGACAAGAATCCGACAAAGCAGGGACGCCTGCTGCCCGGTTCGCGCATTCCGGTGCTTTCCCCGCAAGCCATTGCAGAACACCAGCCTGATTACCTGCTGATCTTGCCTTGGAACATCAAGGATGAGGTCATGGCAGAGATGGATCATATCCGCAGCTGGGGCGGTCAATTCGTGGTGCCCATTCCCACCCTGACGGTGGTGCCTTGATTTTCAGGGAAACGCCGCTCGCCGGTGCCTATGTGCTGGATATCGAGCCACGCGCCGATGCGCGGGGATTTTTCGCGCGCACGGTCGATCGGGATGAGTTCGCCAGGTACGGACTGGACGCAAATTTCGTGCAGCAGAGCGTTTCCTGGAATCCACACCTAGGGACCCTGCGCGGACTGCACTATCAGGCCGCGCCCCACGAAGAAGACAAGCTGGTTCGCGTGACCCGTGGCGCGATCTTTGATGTCATTGTCGATCTGAGAACGAAGTCTACTACGCACGGACACTGGTACGGAGTCGAATTGACAGCACTCAATCACCGTCAGCTCTACATCCCGAAAGGCTTCGCACACGGCTTTCAGACGCTGCAGTCCGATACCGAAGTTTTCTACGAAATGACTGTTCCGTTCCATCCCGACGCTCCGCGTGGCGTCCGATGGGATGATCCTGACTTGGGGATTGTTTGGCCTTACTCTATTGGCGCAGGCGACACGCGTATGTCTTATTCAGATCTGCAGCATCCCTTGCTTAAAGAACTTGCGAGTTGATGACTTGGTTCTGAAAATCCACCCAACTGCCAATATTTCAGGATTGGCCGATATTGAGGATTCGACGCGAGGAACGCTCATATCCATCGGGCAAGATTGCGTGATTGATAGCTTCGTAAAAATCAAGCCGGCGGGGGGGCACGGCGATGTTACAATAGGTCAGAGAAGCGTCATCAATTCTGGGTGCGTGCTTTATACCGGCCACGGTATATCCATTGGAAACTCAGTCCTTGTGGCCGCGAACTGCACCTTTGCGCCTGTAAATCACAACTACGCGTCGCGCTCCATTTTGATCAGCGAGCAAGGCTTTTTGCCTAGCAAGGGTGGCATCGTCATAGAGGACGATGTTTGGATCGGTGCAAACTGCGTCCTGTTGGACGGCGCGCACATCAAGCGGGGCGCAGTAGTCGGCGCAGGCTCGGTAGTGCGTGGGATCCTTGATGCTTACGGGATATACGTCGGAAATCCGCTACGGAAAGTTGCGGAGCGAATATGATCTTCACAGTCTTGGGATCGTCCGGCTTTATCGGCGGCGCTCTGACCAGCCGACTCCGTCAACACGGCCATATTGTACGTACGCCAGCGCGGAATGAGTTTCCCTCAACCGACGACAACCTTGGCCATGTCATCTATTGCATAGGTTTGACGGCTGACTTTCGAAGGCTTCCGTTCGAAACTGTGAACGCCCATGTCTCCGTGCTTGCCAGTTATTTGAAGCGGTGCGAGTTCGAATCGTTTCTTTATCTATCGTCTACCCGCGTTTACGTCGGGTCGGCGCTGGCCCGCGAAGATCAGTCGCTATCTGTCAACCCGGGCGATGCCTCGGACATTTACAACCTTTCAAAACTTATGGGCGAGGCTCTTGTGTTCGCTCAGCACAACCGGACATCGCGCATAGCCAGACTTTCAAACGTCGTGGGGATCGACCTGAATTCAGAGAACTTCCTGATTGACGTGTGTCGGCAAGCCCTCTCGGGAAAAATCAGTATCCGGACCTCATTGGCATCCATGAAGGACTACATTCATGTGAATGACGTGGTGAATTACCTGGTGAAGATCAGCACCGACGGCCAATCGGGCACCTACAATGTCGCGTTTGGGAAAAACATCACACACGGGCAAATCGTAGAGCGTCTTCAAATCCTCACCCGGTGCTCGGTGGAGGTTGCAAGCTCAGCACCTACTGTCCAATATCCGGTCATAGACGTGGAAAAGCTAAGAAATGACTTTGGACCTTGTGAGCATAACATACTGGATAGCATTCCAGAAATCCTAAGCGCGCTATCATAGAGGAAATGAAAATGGACCCCCAAGAGCAATTCCGATCGGAGCGCGAGACGCGTATCAGGGCCATGGCTGGCGAAACAAAGTTGCGTGATTTGTCGCGCCAGTGGACGCAGGAATCTGTCGCTCAGCAATATGTATATAATTTTGACTGGCTGGGTCGTCCTATCATCCAGTATCCCCAGGACATGGTTGCATTTCAGGAGATCGTTTGGAAAACGAAACCTGACCTCATCATTGAGACTGGAATCGCCCACGGCGGATCACTCGTGTTGAGCGCCTCGTTGCTGGCCATGCTCGACTATGCAGATGCTGCCACGCAAGGAACAGTTTTGGATCCCGCTAAGCCGAAGAGAAAAGTTCTCGGGATAGACATCGATATCAGGGAGCACAATCGAAAGGCAATTTTGGAGCACCCTTTCGCTGCACGTATCGACATGATTCAGGGATCATCGATCGATCCAAAAACTGTCGCTCAAGTCCACGATTATGCGAGAGGGGCTAATTCGGTGCTGGTTTGCCTGGATTCGAACCATACCGAAGAGCATGTACTGGAAGAATTGCAGGCTTACGCTCCATTAACAAGTGTCGGTAGCTATTGCATCGTTTTCGACACTTTTGTTGAAGACTTAGCTGCCGGCAGCTTTCCAAACCGTCCATGGGAAGTCGGAAACAACCCCAAGACCGCCGTTTGGAAGTATCTGGAGACAAACAAAGAATTTACGATCGACAAAACCATTCACGACAAACTGCTGACTACGGCAGCACCCGACGGCTTCCTTCTTCGTGGTTAGTGACAGTGAGCGCTAGCGAAAAATCCGATGCTAACCAGCCATTGGTAAGCATCGGAATTCCGACCTATAATCGGCCAGAATTACTGGAGCGCACCCTAAGCAGGATTACAAGGCAGACATACAAAAATATCGAAGTAATAATTTCTGACAACGCTTCGCCGGACCCAAGAGTTCAAGAAGTAATAGATAAATACAAATCAGTCGACAAAAGAGTGAAGTCTAAGAGGCAATCAAGCATTGTCACTCCCTACCGGAATTTTATTGCAGTTCTTCAAGAGTCCTGCGGCGAGTACTTCATGTGGGCTGCAGATGACGACGCCATAGAAGGCTGGTTTGTCCAGAGGTGCGTGGACAAGTTCCTTAGTCACCCCGAATTGGCGTTCGTCACATTTGAAGCGAATTATTTCGAGCAGAATTTTCTGAGTTTCGATTTCTTTTCGGAGGGTAGTGCCTTCCGAGAAACTGGTTCTCAGACAATTTACGAACGCGCGGGCACAATAATTCGATACGGCTTCGGCAATCTTGTCTACGGTATGTATAGGCGCGATGCCTTAGTCCGAGACCGTCAAGTTATGTGGGAGCGCACACGACTAAGCTCCGCCAACGAACTACCATTGCTTTTGCTTGCCTGTCAGAGAGGCGAGTTTTTAGTTATGGAGACAGTAGGCTTACATAAGAGCGTTCCCAGATCGGTCTACGAATATGCCGTCTGGGAGAATACCGGCGGATGGGCCCCGGATGGGCCACGCCTGCATCCCAAGTCGTTTTTCGCTTCGGCGAAATATCACCTACTGTCCTACGTGGATGTCAGCTCGGCAGTGAACTTGTTGGAAATTACTGCTGCCGAGAAACTCGCTTTAAAACTGCGCGCCGCCGCTCGGTTTGCCTCCCATTTCGCCTGCGTGATTATCGGCTACAAGCCTAGGCTGCCTAGGACGCCACCGCATGACTAAGCCGTCTCTTCTCATCGGCGTTCCAGTATACCAGGCAGATGCCTATCTCGAAGAGGCGATCAACAGCCTTGTCGTTCAAAGTTTTCACAACTGGGAAATGGTGATCGCGGACAACGCGTCAACCGATCGCACCTCCGACATAGCCAAAGCATTTGCCAACCGCGACCAACGCATCCGCTATGTGCGTCATGAGCGCAACGTTGGGGCGGCCGCCAACTTCCTATTCTTGGCGGGAATGGCAACGCACCCCTATTTCATGTGGGCTGCTGCCGATGACCGGTGGAGCCCTGACTATATCGAACGCTGCATGACGGTGCTCAAAGACCATCCGGCGATAGGCTTTGCTAGCGGCAGGTTGGTCAATACCGCACCGGATGGCACGGCCCTGCGCGATTTCGGTTACTTCGAAGGCTTGGAGACAGTTTCGCCGCGCGATCGCCTCAGCCACTTTCTCGCGGCGCGAGAAGTCGATGGCAAGGCCAACATCATCTACTCGATATATCGCACCCCCCTGATACAGGCAGTCTGCGCCGATGCGCAGATCATGACCGGTTGGGGTGCAGATATGGGGTTGGTGGCAGCGGCACTTAGCCGGGCCCCCTATCGTCAGGCCGAACAGGCAATTCTCTACAAGGGCGTTGCCTCGACCGAGGACATTGAGACGGCCCGCAATCTCGCACAGGGACGGTATGAAAGTGTCGATTTCGCCGGAAACTTTCCGCTTCGCCAGTTTCCGTCTTACCTGAGGGCCCTGCTCCGCGGCATGCCGTCGGCGGATCTGATCCTTTTGGTGACCCGGATCATGCTCGCCCGCTTGCCGCACGTTGTCCGGTGGCGCCTGATGCGACTCTTGCGCCGGCCATGACCACTGTTTCTGTCATTGTCCCCGTCTACAATGGCGCCGCAACGTTGGCGGCGTGCATCGGCTCGCTGCTCGACCAGGATCAGACCGATGTCGAGATCATTGTCATCGATGATGGATCGACGGACTGTTCGTCGGAGATCGTTTCCGGCTTTTCTGACCCGCGCCTGCGACTCTTTTATCAACCCAATGCTGGTCTGGCGGCGACGCTTAGTCGGGGCATCGACCTGGCATGCGGTCGCTATGTCGCCCGGCTCGATGCCGACGATATCGCCCTGCCCGGCCGCCTGCGCAAGCAAGTCAGCTTTCTCGACGCCCATCCAGAAATTACTCTGCTGGGCACTTGGGCGCAGATCTATGAAGGCGACAGGCCCTCCCAGCGTTTTCACCGCCACGCGCCATCGAGCGATGCCTTGCGGCTGGAACTGCTGCTCGACAATCCTTTCGTGCATTCCTCCGTGATGCTGCGAGCCGACGTTCTCCGTCAATCTGGTGGCTACCGAACCGGACGAGGCAAGGGATTCCCGGAAGATTTCGAACTCTGGTCGCGCCTCGCCGAGCACCATGGCGTGGCCAACCTGCCGGAGGTCCTCACCCTCTATCGGGAACTGCCTGGCAGCATCACCCGGGCCGTTGGCAGCGCGCTAGCCGACCAGGTTGTCGCCCAGTCCGGCGACAATCTGTACAGGACGCTGGCCGGCAGGTATGACAAAGACGCGTGTCGCGCCTTTGCCGCGCTCTATCACGGACGGCGCCCAAGCCGAAGCCTGTTGCCCGATAGACAGGCCACGGAACTGTGGCAGCACGCGGTATCCCGAGTGGGCGGCAACGTATCTGGCTGGTCGGTCGATTTCGCGACGAGCCGCCACCGTATGGACCAGAGACTGAAGACCCAGATGCGCCTGCGCCTGTTACCGGCGCCATTGATCGGTTTGCTCAAATCGATCAAACCGAGATGACATGACCGAGGAACGCCTGTTGCAAAGCTTGGACAATACTTTCGCCGTTGCCCTTTCGGGTGGGCTTGGCAACCAGATGTTCCAATATGCGCTGGGCCGCAGCCTGGCATTACGGCGTGGAGCGCAGTTGGTCCTCGATACGCGACCACTTGACCAGGACAGTCAACGCAGTTTTGCCTTGGCCGACTTTGCGCTGGAGGCCCGGCCTGCCAATGCGAAGCAGATTGCCGCACTTCCTAGGCCCCGCCATCGCCGGCTGCGGCGGCTACCGCAATGGCCCGGGTCAGTGCGCTATGTCGCAGAGCCTGGCTTTGCCTTTGCTGCCAGAATTCTTCAAACGGCTGCCCCCGCCTATCTCGACGGGTTTTGGCAAAGCGAGAAGTATTTCGGTGACAAGGCGGAGGCGGTTCGTGCCGATTTCCAGCTTCGGCAGCCCCTGCATCCCAATCGCCAGGCAATCGCCGAGCTCATCGACAACTCCCAGGCAGTCTCGGTCCACGTCCGGCGCGGCGACTATGTCACCAATGCGACCGCCAACTCCTACCATGGCACCTGCGAGCCGGATTGGTATCGACGCGCCAGAGCCATCATCGAACAGCATTGTGCTGGGGCACGCTATTTCGTTTTCAGCGACGATCCAGCCTGGGCGCAAGCCAATCTGGCCATGCCCGCCTCGACCTGCTTCGTGCGGCCCAGCAACGACGGCCGGGACCATGAAGATCTACACCTGATGGCGCGCTGCCGGCACCATATCGTTGCCAACAGCTCGTTCAGCTGGTGGGGCGCCTGGCTCAACCCGGCTGCCGACAAGCAGGTGGTGGCACCGGCACAATGGTTTCGCGATGCAACGATCGACACGCGCGACCTGCTGCCCAGCCAATGGTTGCGGCTATGAGGGTACTTGTCACCACCCCGACCTTTCCGCCTCACAACAGCGGGCTGGGCAATGCTGCCCTCCAACAGGCGCTGGGTCTGCAAAGGCGCGGCGTAGATGTGGTCGTAGCCACTGGTGGCGACCGGCGAGCGAAAGAAACGATCGAAGGCATCGCCGTCGAGCGCTTCGCCGTTTCCGGCGCAGAGAGCCTTCTGCATCCCATCAGGGGCGACGTGACTGGATATTTGGCATTTCTCGAAGGCTCCGCCTTCGACGTCCTCCTGCTCAACGCTTGGCAGAATTGGGCCACCGACCTAGCAATGCGGATCGCGCCCCAAATCTCGGGCCGAAAATTCCTCTATAGCCACGGCCTTTCGACCAATGTCTTCTTTCCCGCGCAGCCAGTGCGCTCCACCCTACGCTTTTTGGCATGGCGGCGCTATTGGTGGGAACTCGCGCGAAAATCCAGCCTGCTTGACGGCGTCATCGCGCTTGCCGAAACCGGAACCGACAGCCGCTTTGATGATGTGAAAGTGGTGAGGCGATCGGGTACGCCGGTACATATAATCGCCAATTCAGCTTCGAACGGCCTGCAGGACAGGCAGCTGCCGCACAAATCGGAACGCCGCCAGATCATAGCAGTGGGCTCCTACACTTGGCTCAAGGGCTTCGATTTCGTACTGCGAGCCTATGCCGCTTCCGCAGCGCGCGGGCGATATCCTTTGGTGCTTTACGGCCAGCATCACACGCGGTTCACCACTAAACTGCGCCACTTGGCACGAAGGCTGGATATTTCCGACGCCGACCTCGTGTTTAATGAGGGCTTTTCAGGCCAGCAGCTGGCTGCCGAATACAGCCGTGCGGTCCTGGTCATCTCCGGCTCGAGGACGGAGTGCCAGCCGCTTGTGCTGATTGACGCCATGGCGACGGGCACGCCATTCGTCGCGCGGCCTACAGGCTGCATTGCGGACATGCCAGGCGGCGTCGTGGCGTCCTCCCCGAGTGAAGCAGCTCGGCAGATCGACCGCATCCTCGCCGACGATAGTGTCTGGTCTGGCTATAGCGCCATGAGCATCGATGCTGCTGCAACCACATACGATGCTGAGCGCAACGCCGATCTTCTCTTGCACCTGTTGCGAGCACCACCTTCCGGTCCGGGCAAACCGGCATGACCGATCCCAGCGCGCCGCTCGTAACCATCGCCATGCCCGTATTCAACGGAGGTCTTTACGTCGCTGCCGCGGTCCGCTCCATCGTTGCGCAATCCTTTGCCGATTGGGAATTGCTGATCATTGACGATGGATCGACCGACGGCGCGCTCGGTCGGCTTTCGGAACTGGCCGACTACCGGATCCGCCTAATCCGCGATGGGCGGAATCTCGGCTTGGCCGCCCGCCTAAATCAAGCAATCGAGCAGGCAAGGGGCCGGTATTTCGCCCGCATGGATCATGACGATGTGGCTCATCCAGAACGGCTACATCATCAACTGCTCTATATGGAAGGAAATCCAGCGGTCGATCTGCTGGGCACCAAATGTGTCGCCATCTCCGAAGACTATGAAATCCTGGGAGAATTCCCATTCAGCGCAACGCATGCGGAGATTTGTCGCCGGCCATGGTTGGGCTTTTACCTTGCCCACCCCACCTGGCTGGGGCGCACCGACTGGTTCCGCCGGCATCGCTATGCCCAGCCTGCGCCCTTTCGTTGCGAGGACCAGGAACTGTTGTTGCGTGCCCATGCCAACAGCACCTATCACGCGCTTGCAACGCCGCTCCTGGCCTACCGCGTGCGAAACCGCGTTGAACTGCGCAGTCTTTTGCGGACCCGCATGACGCTATCCGGCGTGCAATGCCATTATTTCTGGGGGCGCGGCCAGATCCTCGCCGCCGCAACAGCAGTCGCGGCAGCTCTCGCCCGTATGGCCAAGGATGTTCTGCTTCCCCCCACAGGCGACCGGCGTGCAGAAGTCGCGACGGAACTTCCCGCTGAGGAGCATGTCTGGTGGACCAAATGGTTGACAAAAATGAAACAATCGGCACGGCCAGCTGGATGAACGGCCATGCAGTGACCGCCCGAATCGAACGGGGCCAGGCCAGCAAGCTGACCATTGCCCTTATCGGAAACCAAGCCTTTGGGCTGATGAACTTCCGCGGAGCATTGATCCGGCGGCTGGTTGGTCAGGGGCACACGGTAGTGGCGCTGGTTCCGGACTACACACCTGCCACCAGGGCTACCATTCGTGACATGGGCGCAATTCCGTTGGACCACGGCATCAGCCGCACAGGGTTGAACCCATGGATCGACGGCCGCGCAATCTGGAAGCTCCGCGCCACGCTCAAACAGATCGCGCCGGATTTAGTCTTGGCTTACACGGTCAAGCCCGTCGTCTATGGAATATTCGCAGCCAGGCTGGCGGGAGTAAAACGGCGATACGCCCTGATCGAGGGTCTCGGCCATGCCTTCATCCATGCTGGCACGATCAAGCAAAGACTCCTGCAGGGCTTCGTCTCCGCACTCTACGGGTTTGCGCTGCATCTCACTGATCGGACGCTGTTCCTCAACGCCGACGACCGCGCCGAGTTTTCCCGGCGTGGCCTGGTGCCGGAAGAGCGCTCACAAGTTGTGGGGACAATCGGCGTCGCTCTCGACGAATGGTCCGTGGCGCCGCCTGTTGTCGAGCCAATAACCTTCCTGTTCATCGGTCGTCTGCTTTACGAAAAAGGCGTGGCAGAATTCGCGGCAGCGGCAGAGATGATACGCGCCGATTTTCCATCGGCGCGGTTCGCAATGGTGGGTGATCTCGACAGCAATCCCAGCAGCCTGCAGCGTGAAACCCTCGAGGACTGGGTGTCCAGGGGGTTAGTCGAATGGCCTGGGCATACGGATGTAAGGCCGTGGATCGCCCACGCCAGCGTCTTCGTCCTACCATCCTATCGAGAGGGTTTTCCGCGAGCAACGCAGGAGGCCATGGCAATGGGCCGCCCCGTAATTACCACCGACGTGGCGGGCTGTCGGGAAACGGTCCTTGACCGCGTCAACGGCTTCTTGATTCCACCGCGCGATGTCCATGCACTGGCGAAGGCTATGCGTCACTTCCTTGATGAGCCCGCCTTGATCGCTAGTATGGGCGCAAAGAGCCGTGACCTGGCCGAGAAGCATTTTGACGTGGACATGGCAACTAACCGACTGCTCGATGCGATCGACGTGCCTCGCTGAGCGAGACGACCATCACACTCCCGCGAGGGGCGGCAATCCACCCATCAGCATGAATAATATCGGCATAGCCACCGCGACCGGAACCACGACAAACCGACCAATCCAGCTTTCCGACAGTCCGAGCGTAAGCAGGAAGATCATCGGCATCATGTACCGTGGCTGCACGAATGTCCCGTATGATATGCCCAGCAGGCTAACCATGATCGTTAAGGCAAGGCAGCCTTTTGCAACGTTGCTTGAGAAAATGTTCTTCACGCCCCAGATTAACCCGGCCAAGAGAATGATCCCGAACTGCCAATAGCCAATGCCAAGCAGATAGAGTCCGCCTTGGACATCGACGACTTGGGGGCGCAGGCCCAGGTTGACAGCATTCCCGACAAGGCGGCTTCCATATGCGATTATGTCGCCAAGGGCCGAAAATTTGTCGCCTGCGATCTCGGCGCCGATTTCCACGTTTCGCTGCAGCGTTCGGTCTACGCCTGCTAACTCCGTGATCGGAAATGCGATGAGAAGCATTATGAGAAACAGTGTGGCAATCATCCCGCCGGAAACGAAGGCAAAGCGACGGCAGATTAGAACCACGGCCACCATGCCGAGTATGAGGGCGAAGCCATCCCTAAACCAGAAGGATAGGAATATCGATAGACCGGCGAGATACCACCGTCCTCCCACCAGCGCCAAGAGATTGACCGAGGTCAGAAAGATCAGCGGAATTTCCTTGTTGGGATAAGGAAGGCAACTGATGATGTAGAAATTGGTCGACACCATTGTCAGAGCCACTAGCCAGATCCGACCGCTATATTGAGATCCGGCGACCCGGTGCAGCGTGGCATTGAACAGAACAGCCGAAAGCGCAAGCAATGTGATATTGGCGACCAGTGCGTACGCTTTGCCGAATAAAATGATCGGATAATAGACCAGCACCGTTCCAAGGAAGGTGCTGATATTGGGGATGTGGCTCCAGTTCGATCTCCAGGCGAGATGAACCGAGCGCTCGAGGCTAATAGCATCGGGAACGGTAAATCCGGAAAAGCCGAGTGCTGAAAGATGGCCTGAGCCCGTCGTCAACCAGAAGGCGGCCAAACCCGCTAGGCCAAAAACGATCAATGCAATGAAGAATGAGGCGGTAGCGGAAAGCCTTAGCCCAGACCGCGCCGAAAGGGGCACTTCCTCTGACGCCAGAACTGCGGCTCCGATAGTCATCCGCTTATGTCCGCCTAGCGCGCGTTAACCGTATGCCGTCCAGCGTAAAAGCGACAAAGAGCACTGCTAGCAGTCCACCGATCCAAGCCACGATTGGAAACCGCAACCAGCGCGAACTTGAGATTTCTTCCGGTTCCTCCGCCATAGTGACAAGTTCCAAGGGCCCGCGGCCAAGTTCGGCCAAGCTTCGCGCATCCTCTTCGAGAATACTGGACGCATTGATGAGGGCGGAAATCGCAGTGGCATCCGCAGCGGCTGTCGTCGGTCTGGACGCCGACGTCTGCTCTGCAAAGGCCGCGAGATAACCCGTCAGGATCATTCTGCGCGCGTCGATATCAGATAGCTGCCGTTCAATGTCCCGGTCGAATTCATCGACTGCAGTCTCTATGATCTGGATCGTAGCGTTGAGGAGTTTCAAGCTGTCCACATCGGCGCGACTCTCGACAATAATCCGCACCGTTCGATTGGGCGTTTCAATCCCGGCAGGAATTTCTTCCAACAAAGTCACAAAAGCCCGGTTGTCTATCTCCGACGCCGCAGCCGCAGAATGAACCGCTCTCGAAATAGTGCCCGCTTCGATTGAGAGTTCGGGCACACTGATCACGGCCTGCACCCTGCGCGTATACTCAACGTCGCTGATATTTTGAAACGCCCAGAACCCGACCGTTCCTGCCACCACACTAGGAATGAAGAGGAGCAGGATCCAACTACCTCGTATCACTCTGATGATGTCGAGGATGTCATATGGCTGGTCATGTTTCGACACGCACTATCCGCCCGAGAATCACAAATCAAAGCTCTATTTTAATAGTCCCTAGGATCGTGGTAATCCCCAACGTAACCCTTTTGCCTAGGTGATCTTTCATCGCAATCCAGCACTTTACTGCACCTAAATCTTGGTCGCCCGACATCCGTAGTCCAAATACTCAGTGTTACCGGTCGAAAATTCGTAGTCAACATGAAAACCCAGCATCTCGATCAGCCTCCGAAATGTCGCGGCATCATCCGTAATGTCATAGTGCCCATTTAGGTACATCGGGGGATGCGTCAGGTCATTCCACAGCAGTAATGTGCAGCCTGAAGCCGCATATGCCGCGATGTTAGAGAGAATAAAAGCCCAATGTGGGCTATGGTCAATGCAGTTTCGAACAAGAATGGCGCCATCAATCTTGCCAACAAGTTCGGGGATGAAAATTTCCGCGCCTTGGCTATAGGCGCGATCAATATTGGCAAAGCCGCTCATACCCAGATTAGTTGTTTGCCAATTGATGATGGCATCATAGAGCGGCTCGATGACTGATCGTGAAGCGGCCACATCCCACAAAGAGAGCAGGCTGGCAAGACAGGGACCTACGTCGAGCGCTGCTTTGCCAGCAAGGTGAACGGCGAATTGGCGATAATCAGTTTCACTGCCGCCGAAAAACTCACGAACGAACATCTCGTCGCCAAAACCACGGGACATGTAGCACTCCGGACGCTTCGGACGTCCAATGGCCTCCATGAAGTTTTCCTGTTGCTTCATATACTCAATAGCGTGGTGCAACTCGAATTTCTGAGCATCGTCCCACTTTAGCCTCGGATCATGCCCCAAGATTTTGGCAACCTGCGCTGCCCGATCTGCCATCCAAGCTTTCAACATCACCCTCCGAAATCATATCGTTGCAACTTAGAGAAGCTTTTAGATCTTGCAAGCGAACGGATGTTTGCAGGAACACTTCGTCAAAACGACGCAAGCTAGCCACAACCGCCACCGTGTTCATAAGCAGCTATCACAGCCGCGCATTAGCTACCCCACACATTGATATCCACATTCTCCACATATCGCGCCACCACGTTCATCGAGCGCCAGCCGCCTGCCCGCATGATTGGCAGCAGTTGGACGCCGTTGAGCGTCAGTTGCTGGGCCGCGCCGACGCGCAGTGAGTGACCGGATATTCCGAACACCTCCTCCGCCGTGAACCCGGCCCTCACCGCCAGCTTCTTGAGGATTCTGGTCAAGGCAATAGGGTTCATGAAGCGGTCGATGGCGAACTTGCCATAGACCGGGCGGAATAGTGGGCCGCCTTCGATCTGGGCGGCTTCGACCCAATCCGTCAGCGACTCCAACGCACCGGCCGTCAGGTGCGCGATGCGCCCTGCCCCTTCAGGATCGTTCTTGGCGCGGCGGATCAGCAGGCTGGCCGTGCCGAAGTGGTTGGGTTCGATATCCTCGAAGTGCAAAGCCACCAGTTCGCCACGGCGGCAAAGCGTGTCGAATCCAACTGAGACCAGCGCACGGTCGCGCAGGCCGGAAAGGTCGTCGGTCGTTGCCGCCAATAGGCGATCGCGTAGCGCGGCGGTGACGCCGAGTGCCTGGCTGGGACGCTGAGGTTTCAGCCGTCGAGCGCGTCGGATGGCGAGATCGACATCGACGTCATAGGTTGGGTCACGCAGGCGAAGCAGATAGTGGATCTTGCGGATGCCGGCGAGTTTGCGCTTCAGGGTGGAAGGCTTGAGGCGCTCGGTTTCGGCGGTGATATAGGCGGCGACGGTCGACGACGCGGCGGGCAGGTATTTGAGGCCCCTGTCCTTGCACCAGGTTTCAAAGCTGCCGAAGTCGGAGCGATAGCTGAGCAAGGTGTGCGGCGAGTAGCTGCCGTCAAGACGATCGAGGCATTTGCGCCAATCGGCAAGGTCGGGCCTGCCGCCCAGCAGGAAGCCGGCCGGGCGCTGATGGCGGTGCGCCATCGGCGTGTGATGTTTCACTGGTGCCTCCTGTCAGCGCAGGGAGGCAGGCGAAATTGAAGCGTCCTTCAAAGCAGCTTCAAGGCCGCTTGAAACCAGACTAAAGAAGGGATCAACCATATCGTGTCCTGTTCGTTCAGGAGTGGATGTGGCCAGGTCGCTGCCGCAGCACCACCTGCGGTGGCGATCGCCCTTTCGAGACATGATCGCCCGGACTCGGCAGCTTTCATCCCGAAAGCTTGATCAAAAACATAATCCAAATGTGCGCGGGTTCAATAACGTTCGCGAGGATTTCTGCGGCTTCGACGCAGGCCCAGCGACGTCCGCCGAATTTCAGCTAATCCCGCGAAATCCCACCTAATCCCAGCAAAAGTCTTCGCTGGTTGAAAGTCCAATAACGCTTCTACCTACTCAATGTCGTGATGAAACCTAGATCGCCGCTCGTGTTTTATTTGGTTGTTCCGGCCCGAAACAAAGTTTGCGCGGCGCAGCCTTGGACGAACCGCGTTATTGATTACTCTGCTGGGACTTGGACGCCTCGCAAACCTCCTGGCGCTCGTCCTGACCGTCAAATTTTTGCTTCAGGCCGGCGGCGAGGGGTGCCATATTATTTTACCGGATGACGCCGGAGGCGAAAAACGCGTGGATCATAGGCGCCGCTGTGGTGGCGCCCCCGAGCTACTTACTCGACTTACTCGACGTATTCATCGACAGCCTGAGTCGGCAACTTGCGATCAGCGCGGCTTCGCGCGCTCTCATCAGTGCAAGGAAACTGAGTTTCGTCAACAATCCGGAGAGTGAGGACGCCTGGCGTCACACAGGCCATTGACTTGCCGCCCGGCAACCGCCTGTTCGCAGTGGACTTACTGGGCCCGAGCTGGCCATGGCCGATCCGGCAGAGATCGGCAACAATCCGGATACTTTGGCTGCCCATCCTGATCGCGACATGGTTGCAGTGGTATCAAACACCCAGGATGCGAACCTGCTGCAACTGGTCGACTATGCCAATGGCGCCTTTGCCGGTGTCGTCGGTTTCGATCTGGCCGAACTGGATGTGATCGGGTCAAGCGATACGCCCCAGCCGAGGCGTGACAGCGACCAATGGCATCCGTATGGCAACGTCGTCGCGGTCAACGTCAAAACGCAGAAGCGTGTCGTCTTTTACAGCGTGTCTGACGCTCTTGAACTCTCGCCCTGGGGCGAACCGGTCGAGGTCGGCGCCGATCCTTTTGTCGGCCGTTTAAGCGCCTGCAGAATGGCCAGTGGCAGTATGGATCGATACGGCCCGGCGAAAACCTTGCCGAAATGCGATCTGGACCGTCCTGCGCCTTCTGTCATGTTGCCGCGGCAGAGCAGGACGACTTCTTCACCCGGTCGATGCTGGACAGGTTCGTGCAGGCCAACACGATTTCACAGACCTATCGCGGGCTGCCCGGCCGAAGACCAATGCGAACGCGAAACTTATCGCTGATCAACACCAAGCATCGCCAGTTATACAACGGCTGCACGAGTGAGCTCCTTGGAGAACCACTGCTGCGTTTCTGAGCAGCATTTGTGCAATCAGCATAGCAGGGGCGCGCCAAGATCGTCACGTCAGGGACACCCGCTTCTGGGAAGCAGATGTAACCTATCGAACAATTGAAAATATTGGCGCACCCGACACGATTCGAACGTGTGGCCTCTGCCTTCGGAGGGCAGCGCTCTATCCAGCTGAGCTACGGGTGCATCCGTGACGCGGGGAAGGATCCCGGCTGAACGGGCGCAACGTAACCAAAGCGGGCGATCTGCGCAACGGGGGTTTTGCGTTGTGGGGCCCGCGTCATCAATTTGCCATCAGTCTGCCGTGATTGGAGCCTATCGCGCCTCGGGCGAAATTGCGCTAGAGTGGGTATATGGCTCAGACGACGACACTTTTCAGCAGCATCAGGCCCCTTGGCGCCATGGTTCTCGTGGCAATTGCGGTTTCCGGCTGCTCGATGAGTGCCTTCAAGCCCGCCCCCGGGGGCGGTGCCACCGCGGCGCTGGCCTCGTTTGCCATGCCGACGCCAGCCGGTCATGTGCCCAAGGCAGCGGCGGTGCCCGAAGCGCCGTCGGCCATGGGCTATGCCGATGGTTCGCTCGATCCGCTGATCGTCCATTATTCCCATGAATATGGCGTGCCGGAATCGCTGGTGCGCCGGGTCATCGAGCGCGAGAGCGGCTATAATCCGGCGGCGCGCAATGGGCCCTATTACGGGCTGATGCAGATCAGCCATGCCACCGCGACCGGCCAGGGCTACCGCGGCTCGCCCTCGGGCCTGCTTGATGCCGAAACCAACCTGCGCTTTGCCGTGCGCTACCTCGCCGGTGCCTATGTGACGGCTGGCGGCAATGCCGACCAGGCGGTGCGCTTTTATGCCCGCGGCTATTACTACGACGCCAAGCGCGCGGGCCTCCTGGTCCAGGCCGGCCTGCGCTAGAGCTTTTTCAGCAAAAGTGGCTGCCACTTTTGCGGCTCGAAAATGCGACAATACAAACACTAGGAGCTGTTTCGCCGTTACGGTGAAATGCTCTAGCCGCGCAGCTTTTCAGGCTTTCTTGGTGGCAAACCAGATGGTGTGGCGCGCGCCGCCACGCTTGCCATTGGCCCGCACATTGACCTCGTCCACCGCAAGACCGGCCTGCTTGAGGCGCCGAGTGAACTGGGCATCGGGCGCCGAGGACCAGACGGCGAGATGCCCGCCCGGCGCCAGCGCCGCCTTGGCAATGGCCAGGCCGCGCGCCGAATAGAGCCGGTCATTGGCGGGGCGCGACAGGCCATCGGGACCATTGTCGACATCGAGCAGGATGGCATCGAAACGCCCACGCTCGATCGCCGTGCCGACATCGCCCTGGTGCAGGGTGACGCGGCTGTCGTCGAGGCTGGTGCCATGGATGGATGCCAGCGGTCCGCGCGCCCAGGCGATGACCTCGGGCACCAGTTCGGCGACGATGATCTGACTGGTTGCGGCAAAACTGGTCAGCGCCGCGCGCAGCGTAAAACCCATGCCCAGGCCACCGATCAATATGCGCGGCTGCGGCCGGCCAGCGAGGCGTTCTGCCGATAGCGTCGCCAGGGCTTCTTCCGACCCGCTCAAGCGGCTGTTCATCAGTTCCGTCGTGCCGGCCATGATGGAAAATTCGCTGCCGCGCTGCATCAACTGCAGCGTGTCGCCCCCCGGCACCTGAGCGCGGTCCAGCTTTATCCATGGCAGCATCGGGGGTCTCGCTCGTGCGTTGAAGTCTCAAGGAAATACAAATTCAAATCTTTGGTGTCTCGACAAAAATTCGGGTTCCGAACGGAACCGAAGATCAGCGTGGTCGTTGATACCTATCCATGTGAGGAGGCGTTCGTGGTTCCACAAGCAGCGAAACGCCTGATCAGCGCTGAGCGAACTATTCACTGGGACGCGCAGCGCGCCGAGTTGCGATCAGTCGCCGAAAAATCCCCCCTGATGGTCTGGATGACCGAGCCGGATGGCTATTGCATCTACATGAGCCAGAACTGGTACGATTTCACCGGTCAGGAACCGGGCGAAGCCGAAGGCGACGGCTGGGCCAATGCCCTGCACCGGGACGATCGGCAGCAGGCGCTGGACGTCTTCCTCAATGCCACGGCGCGCGGCGTCATGTATCACACCGAATATCGCCTGTGCCGACACGACGAGGAATACCGCTGGGTGATCGCGGTCGGCCATCCGTTCTTTGACGCCGATGGCACTCTGGGCGGCTATGTCGGCACCGATGCCAGCGCGGAAGTGCTGGTGCGCAGCCGCAAATCGGACAATGTGCTGACGCCGCGCGAGCGGCAAGTGGTGCAATGGGTTGCCGGCGGCAAGACCTCGCTCGAAATATCCATCATCATCGGCATAGCGGCGCGAACGGTGGAGCAGCATGTGCAGGCCGCCATGGTCAAGCTGGGCGCCACCAATCGCGTGCAACTGGCCGTGGAAGCTGCCAAGCGCGGCGAGATCGAAATCTAGCCTCCGGCCCGCTTCGAACCACCCCATCTCCCGAATTGCAGGAACATGCTTCTGTTCAGGTCAGCTCGCCTGCGGCGCTGCGGACAGGATCAGCTCGAGCTGGGTTGCCAGTTCGGTCTGCTGATAGGGCTTGGGCAGGCGCGGCAGGTCGACCTGTTCGCCCGAGGGCAGGTCGGCATAGCCGGTGGCCAGAAGGATGGGCAGGCCGGGCCGCAGGGCGCGAGCCTTGCCGGCCAGTTCCACGCCATTCATGCCGGGCATGGCATAGTCGGTGACAATGGCGTCGACATCGGGATTGGCAGCCAGGATCTCGAGCGCCTGCTTGCCGGAAAAAGCTTCCAGCGCGACGTGGCCGAGGTCTTCGATCATGTCGATCGTATTCATGCTGATCAGCGCGTCGTCATCCACCACAAGGATGGTCGAACGGGCAGTTTTTGCATCAGCGGTCATGACTTAGGCCTTCGTGGTCGATTGGATGCCCCCCGCCAAGTCTATGGCGTGCCGGAAGCAATTTGGGAAGGGGCGATGCCGGGCAGATGTTCTACAGTAGGTCATAAACATGGCCCAATTACATCCGGGAGGTTGGACCTCAGGCCACGCGCACCCTTTTGGCCCGCGCCAGATTGCCCTAAAGTCGCAGCTCTTCAGAATGGAATCGGTTCATGCATCTGCTGCTCGTCGACGGCTCGGGCTATATCTTCCGCGCCTTCCATGCCCTGCCCCCGCTCAACCGCAAGTCGGACGGCCTGCCCGTCAATTGCGTGCAGGGCTTTACCAACATGCTGTGGAAGCTGATGGACGACCTCAAGGCCGAGGACGAGCCGACCCATATGGCCGTCATCTTCGACGCCAAGGGCAAGACATTTCGCGATGATTTCTATCCCGATTACAAAGCCCAGCGCCCGCCGGCGCCCGAAGAGCTGGTGCCGCAGTTTCCGCTGACGCGCTCGGCCACCCGCGCCTTCAACATTCCCTCCATCGAGATGGAGGGCTGGGAGGCCGATGACATCATCGCCACCTATGCCTGCAAGGCGCGTGACGCTGGCATGAAGGTGACCATTGTCTCCTCCGACAAGGACCTGATGCAGCTGGTCGAACCGAACGGCTCGATCCGCCTGCTCGACACCATTCCCCGCCCCGGCCAGCCGCCCCTGCGCTGGATCGGCATGGACGAGGTGTTCACCAAATTCGGCGTGACGCCCGACAAGGTAATCGACGTTCAGGCGCTGTGCGGCGATACCGTCGACAACGTCCCAGGCGTGCCAGGCATTGGCGTCAAGACTGCGGCCGAGCTGATCAATACCTATGGCGATCTCGAAACCCTGCTCGAACGCGCTACCGAGATCAAGCAGAATGCCCGCCGCGAAAAGCTGATCGCCAATGCCGAGCTGGCGCGCATTTCCAAGCGCCTCGTGACGCTTAGCAAGGAAGTGCCCGTCGAGCTCGATCTCGATGCCCTGGCGCGCCAGCCGATCGAGGCGAGCCTGCTGTTCCCCTTCCTCAAGGCGATGGAATTTGCCACCATCACCAAGCGCCTCGCCGGCTTGCTCGACGCCAATCCAGACGATTGGGCACCCGATCCGGAGCTGGCCGCCGCTGGCAGCACTGCCGGTCCGATCGGCTTCAACAACGAGGCCCGCGCCGAAGCCCGAGCCGCGCGCAACGAGGCCTCCGGCAAGGCCGAGGCGCCGCTGATCCTTCATGCCGCGGCCGAACACGAACGCATCAAGGCCATTCCCTTCCAGCCGGAAGCCTATGAGATCATCCGCGATGCCACCCAGCTGCAGCGCTGGCTCGATGCCATCGAGATGACCGGCTATGTGGCGACCGACGCCGAAACCACCGGCCTCGACAACCAGACCGCCGATCTCGTCGGGCTCTCCTTCTCCATCGCCCCCGGCACCGGCGCCTATCTGCCGCTCGGCCACACGACGGGCGCCGGCGACCTGCTCGGCGGCGGGCTGGTCGACGGCCAAATGGATATCCGGCAGGCGCTCGACATGGTTCGTCCCATGTTCGCCTCCAAGGCGATCCTCAAGATCTTCCACAATGCGAAATACGACCTGGGCCTCCTCGCCCGCTATGACATTGCGGTCAATGCGATCGATGACACCCTGCTGCTGAGCTATTCGCTCGATGGCCCGCAATACAATACCCTCGGCGATCTGGCCGATCACTGGCTGGGCGTGCCCGGCACCTCGATCAAGGAGCTGATCGGTACCGGCAAGTCGCAGATCACCTTTGCCGAGGTCGAGCTCGACAAGGCGGCGCGCTATGCATCTGAGGACAGCGACATGACGATCCGCCTCTGGCAGATCCTCAAGCCCCGCCTTGCCGCCGAAAACATGACCACGGTCTATGAAACCCTCGAGCGCCCGCTGGCGCCTGTGCTGGGCCGGATGGAGGGCCGCGGCATCCATGTCGACCGGCAGATCCTCGCGCGCCTCTCGGGCGATTTCGCCCAGCGCGCCGCGGCGCTCGAAGCCGAGGCCTATGAGCTGGCCGGCTCCAATTTCAATCTCGGCTCACCCAAGCAGCTCGGCGAAATCCTGTTTGATCGCATGGGGCTTGAAGGCGGCACCAAGACCAAGACCGGCGCCTGGTCGACCGGCGCCGATGTCCTGGAAGACCTCGCGCTCAAGGGCGTGCCGCTGGCGCGCACCATTGTCGACTGGCGCCAGCTGACCAAGCTGATGGGCACCTATACCAATGCCCTGCCCGAATATATCAACCAGCGCACCGGCCGCGTGCACACGACCTATTCGCAGCATTCGGTTCTCACGGGGCGCCTCAGCTCCAACGATCCGAACCTGCAGAACATTCCGGTTCGCACCGCCGACGGCCGCAAGATCCGCACCGCCTTTGTCGCCGCACCGGGCAAGGTGCTGATTTCAGCCGACTATAGCCAGATCGAGCTGCGCGTCCTCGCCCATATCGCCGATATCCAGGCGCTCAAGGACGCTTTCGAGGAAGGTCTCGACATTCACGCCATGACAGCCAGCGAAATGTTCGGCGTGCCGGTCGAAGGCATGCCCAGCGAAGTCCGCCGCCGCGCCAAGGCGATCAATTTCGGCATCATCTACGGCATTTCCGCCTTCGGCCTCGCCAATCAGCTGGGCATCGAGCGCGGCGTCGCCGGCGACTATATCAAGACCTATTTCGAGCGCTTCCCGGGCATCAAGGACTATATGGACAGCCAGCGGAAGCGGGTGAAGGCCGACGGCTTCGTCACGACGATCTTTGGCCGCAAGATCAATTTCCCCAATGCCAATTCCAGCCACGCCGCCGAACGCAGCTTTGTCGAACGCGCGAGCATCAACGCCCCCATCCAGGGCTCTGCCGCCGACATCATCCGCCGCGCCATGATCCGCATGGAAGGCGAATTGTCCCGCGCCGGCGTCGAAGCCGACATGCTGCTGCAGGTGCATGACGAGTTGATCTTCGAAGTGCCGGAAGGCACGGAAGAGGCGGCGATTCCGGCGATCCGCAAGGTGATGGAAAGCGCGGCAGAACCGGCGGTGCGGTTGTCAGTGCCGATCCAAGTGGATGCCCATGCGGCGAAGAACTGGGACGAAGCGCACTGATCGCCGTGCCGCAGGCAAAATCGCTCCGGTAGAGCGATTTTAGGTGATCAGGCCCGGAGAGCCATGCTCGCAGGGCCCGGATTTACAGCGGGCAGGATGGTTTCCTGCAGCGACGGTCTCAAATTCCGTCCTAAAAGCGTGCGCTCTCATAGTGAAATACCAGCTATCGCTAAGCGTTAGAGGTATCTTGCCCAATATTAGTTATCGCGCCTGCCTCGCGGCCATTTCTTGGACGTTGCGGGGCTGCCATCCTAGCTTTTCGCAAGAGATGTTGCACAAACAACAGAAGATCCAATGCTGTCTCTGGTTCATCCACCCAATTAAACTCGTGAGCGCAAGGGTTGCGGATACCCTGAACCGCACCTGCAAACATTCGATGGTATCCGAGTTGCTCATCCATTTCGGATTGATTCCGCCGATTTGACCAAGCTAGCTGCGGGCTCTTGGGGCTAAAAACTTGGTCCATTCGCGTGGTGCCGGACGCGAAATTGTCCACTCTGACTTGAAGGAACTTCTCCAGCGCCTTGAACGCCTCTTGGATCGCAAGAGAGAAGTGTCCGGAAACAAACAAGTCTCTAGATACCTCCACTAGTTCAGGCTCGACAATAAGAACTGTATAAAGTCTCTGAGGGTCTACCTCCTCCTCCGGAGCGGCGAGCGCCAGCATTCGTGGAGCAGGCAAGGCCAAAGTTGACTGGGAGGCACCCACCTCCAAAAGAAACTCGCGAAAACGCCTAACGCCCTCAAGAAAGTCGTGCATTACCCAAATGCTTCCTCATCGAGCTAAAAATGGCTTCGATTTGGTCAGTGCTAGCGTCGGCGCTAATATGTATCTGGAGATTCAGATTCACGGGAAAAGCGCCCTGAAACTGGCTATGATTTTTCTGATCCACCTGACTCTCGGATTTTAAGGACAGATTCTCGGTGCTTACTTTCGAAGCGGGAACTGCTTTTCGTGGCTTGGCTTGGGTGGATGATGCTGGTCGGGCGGGCGCTTCACCAGGTTCCGGACTAGCAATTAGGAAATATGATGCAGCCTTGTTTCGTGCTGACCCTTCGCCCAACCCTTGGCGTTGAAACCAGTCCACAGCCTTAGCACGTTCACTTGGATCGGGCGCGACGGTCCGAAGGCTATCCCCGTAGCACCTGTCTAGTATCTCCGAAACTGCCTCAGAGTATGAGTCTTGCATGCGCCATTTATGAGCAAGATCCGTGGCCTTGTTGTCCTCAGACAGTATTCCAATGCGCTTTAGTTCTGAAACATACTGACGTGCTGCAGCCTGCTGCACACCCAATTCAACACCCAGCAGATCATCCGACACAGTTGCTCTCGGCGTTTTATTTAGTAGGTTTCTCACGCCCCACCACACAGTAGTTGGCACCTGTGGAAACGAACTAATATCAGCCATTGTCGAATCTCAGCTCCGATCTTTTGCGATATAGCAACGAATATTCCTGTTATGTTCCGCCGTCAACTATGCCGTGACTTCTCCACAGTCACCCACATTCTCATACTCACTGAAAGCGATTGACCAGGGTGCTGTCAGGCCAAAGGGGAACCCCGCCGCTCCCTCCCCATTCCCCTCCGGTCCCCACCGGAGCTCCCCATGTCCAACCACTTCGAAACCCTTGCCCGTCTCGGCTATGCCGCGCGGGGCGTGGTCTATCTGCTGCTCGGCGGCCTCGCGCTCGTCTCCGCCATCTGGGGTGGAACTGCGGCCGATGGGTCGTCCGATGCGCTTTCGACCCTGCTCGGCCTGCCCTTCGGGCGGGTGCTGCTGGGGCTGGTGGCCCTTGGCCTTGTCGGGCATATCCTGTGGCGGCTGGCGCAGGGGCTGCTCAATGCGGACAATGTCGATGACAATGCCCAGGGCTATGCCGGGCGGATCGGCTCGGTGGTCAGCGCCGGGGCCAATGTCTTTCTGGCCCTGTCGGCTGCGCGCATGGCGGTGGTGGGCGGCGGCTCGGGCGGAGAAGGCGGGGAGCAGGGGGCTTCGGCCCTGTTGCTGGCGCAGCCCTTTGGCGCCGTGCTTCTCGGGTTTGCTGCCGTCGGCGTCATCGCGGCCGGGCTTGTGCAGGTGTGGAAGGGCGTGACGCGCGATTATCGCAAGCGGCTGGCGATCCCCTCGGCACAGTCGAGGCTGCTCGATCCGGTCTGCCGCTTCGGGCTTGCCGCGCGCGGCGCGCTGATCGTCCTCATCGGCCTTTTCGTGTTCTATGCCGCCATCAGCGTCTCGCCCGAACAGGCCGGCGGCATCAGCGATGCACTCGACTATGTGCATGCCCTGCCCTTCGGGCCCTACCTTTATGGCCTCGCCGCACTCGGCCTTGTTGCCTTTGGCGCCTATAGCGTGGTGCAGGGCCTTTACCGCCGCATGGATGCGCCGGGGCTGGGCGACATCAAACGCGCCGTGCCCGGGGTTTGAATTATCTTTCACCTCAACGGTTTGAGTGCATTTTTAGAGAGAGTTTTCCCCACCCCTCAAACCCTACTGTACAATCCTGTCAGCCTCTTCACATGGGCGGCCTGCAGGCGAACAGTGGTGAAGGGCGCCGGGCACGGCTTTCGCTGGCGCGTGCAGGTCCGAGCATCGGCCGGCTGTGGCAAGGATCACAGTCCGCGATAACCGATGTTGAGCCAAAAACCGGCATCCCGAGGCGGCCTCCGTCTCGTTATTCAATTATCCAGAGGCGAAAGCCGTCTCGGGATCCGCCCTTTGGGGCGCAAAGAATTGTGAAAACCGTGTTTCAGGCGGCGCTTTGGTACGCCTGAGCATCGGGAAGCGCCCCTATTTCCCCGCTCGTCATCGACTTCTATAGTTCGGCTGCATCATGGCTGGGGAGAGAGGGACATGAAGCGACTGGCGATCTTTTGCGATGGCACCTGGAACCGCATGGCGGCGGACGAGCCGACCAATGTGCTGCTGGCGGCGCAGGCGGTGCTGTCCACCGGGGCCAAAAAGGTGCCGCAGGTGGTGCATTACAACGAGGGCGTGGGCACCTCCTTTGTGGTCAATGAATGGGTCGAAACGCGGCTGGCCGGCGCCTTTGGCTGGAGTCTGTTCGACAAGGTCGCGGATGCCTATCGCTTCCTGATCTTCAACTACGAGCCGGGTGACGAGATCTTCATCTTCGGCTTTTCGCGCGGCGCCTTCACCGCCCGTTCACTGGGCGGGCTGCTGCGCAAATGCGGCATCATTCCGCGGGCCAGCGGCCGCGACATCAAGAAGGCCTTCGATTTCTACCAGCTCAAGGCCGTGGCGCCGGACGACGATCAAGCGCAGCAGTTCCGCATGACCTATTCGCCCCAGACGCTGGCCAAGGACGAGGATCGCGCCTGGCGGGTGGCGCATGGGGCCGATCCGGCCCAGGTGGCGGCGACGCCCCTGCTCGACATCCGCTATATCGGCGTCTGGGACACGGTCGAGGCGCTGGGCCTGCCCAAGCATCTCCATCTCAGCAATCTGACCGGCAGGATCGGCGCCTATGAATTCCACGATGCGCGGCTCTCGAGCACGGTGCATTCGGCGCGCCATGCCGTGGCCACCGACGAGATGCGGCGCAGTTTCGAGCCGACGCTATGGGACAACCTGCCCCTGCTCAATGGCGCCACGGGCAAGCTCTACGAGCAGATGTGGTTTCCCGGCAATCACGGCTCGGTGGGTGGCGGCGGGTCCATCCGGGGCCTGTCAGACAATGCGCTGCTGTGGATTCTCGAAGGCGCGCAAAAGCAGGGACTGGCTTTTGATCCGGCGCTGATCACTCTGGCGCAAGGCCGCATCGACAATGCCGCCCCGCTCAGCAATGTCACCAAGGAGGCGGGGCCCCTCGACTGGATCTATCGCAAGGCACCCCGTCCCGCCCCGGCGCCGGGCGACGTCCTGGCACCGGCCACCATTGCGCGCATGCAGACCGACGACGCCTATCGGCCGGAGCCGCTCAAGGCATGGTGGCCGGGCCAGCCGATCACAATCGGCAACCGCCGGCGCTCTGGCCCGTTGCCGTGATGGAAGGAGTGCCTGACATGCAACAACAGTCCAATAGCCAGAACCCGCTGCCGCGCGACAAACGCTTCACCGGCCCACGTCGCGAACGGTTCAGCTCGCTCACCGAGGCAAGGCGCGACGCCGAATTGCCGGCCGGGGAATTTGAGGAAGAGCACGACGGGCAGGACCGCCCCGAGCGGCGGGACCACTAGGCCATGCAACAGCCCGGCTTTGCCCAGACCAGCAATACGCTGTCGCCGCGTCGCAGTTTTGGCGGCGGCAGCTTTATCGCCAAATTCCTCGAGGCGCAGAACCAGGTCTATCCGCAGGTGCTGGGCGAATTGCGCGCCGGGCAGAAGCGGAGCCACTGGATGTGGTTTGTCTTTCCGCAGATCGCGGGACTGGGCCGCACCGCCACCGCGCGGCATTTCGCCATCGACAGTCTCGATCAGGCCGAGGCCTATCTGGCCCATCCAATCCTGGCCACACGGCTGCGCGAATGCACGCAGGCCGTCTTGCTGCATGGACCGGGCGGCGTGGCCCCGCGCAGCCTGTCGCAGATCTTCGGCTATCCCGATGATCTCAAATTCCACTCATCGATGACGCTGTTTCACCGCGCCGATCCGGATGACGAGGTCTTTATCCGCGCCCTGCGCGCCTTCTTCCGCAGCCGGGAAGATCAGGCGACGGTGGATCTGCTCTAGCGGGAAATGCTGACCAGGCGCCCCTCGCCGCCGGGCGGAATGGACAGCGCCACCTTCAGCGTCGCTGCAGCGACGATTTCCGGCGAACGCTCGGCCCATTCGACCAGCACCACGGCGTCGGGATTGTCGAGCAGGCCGAGTTCATCGACCTCGCGCGGATCGCCCAGCCGGTAAAGATCGGCATGTAGAACCGGCCCCTTGGGCGTGTCATAGGGCTGCACCAGGGCAAAGGTCGGCGACGGCACATCGAGCTTTTCATCACCCGCAAGGACCCGAATGATGGCGCGGGCCAGGGCCGTTTTCCCCGCCCCCAGATCTCCGTCCAGAATGACCAGATCACCCGGCCGCAATGCCGCAGCCAGTTCTGCCCCCAGGGCAGTGGTTGCGGCATCGTCGGGCAGAAAGCTGTCCAGACGCGAAGGGATATGCGAAAAATCGGTGCCCAATTTTCGCCCCTCGCTTACTCGGCAACGCCAGCCATGGCGCTATCGAGCGGGAGGTTCACAACGATGCGGCTGCCGCGCGGTTCGCGCTTTTCGGCGATGATCGTGCCGCCGTGCAAATTGACGAAAGTCTTGACGATGGCGAGGCCGAGGCCCGCGCCGCGCTGGCGGCCGGAGGGCGTGTCGATGCGGGTCTGGATGGCCGCGCGCATTTCGTCGGTGACGCCCGGGCCTTCGTCCTCGATTACAAACAGCATGCGGTCGGCGCGATGCGCCACCGAGAGGCGGATTTCCCCACCGGGCGGGGAGAAGCGAGCGGCGTTGGAGAGCAGATTGTAAAGCACCTGCACGATGCGCGTGCCATCGGCGATGAAGGGCGGCAGACCGCGTTCGATGTCGACCACGAGATTGATCGGCTTTTCGCCCGAGATTTCCGGAAAGGTGGCCGAGAGTCCGGCCTTGGCCTTGTCGATCAGCTGGACCACATCGAGATGCTCGGGCCGCAGTTCGGCAATGCCGGCATCGACCGAGGCGAGGTCGAGGATATTGTCGATCAACACGCCCAGCGTCACCGAGGAGGCGCGGATATAGTCGATATAGGCCTGCTGCCGCTCACTCAGCACGCCGCCCTCGTTGGCCAGCAGGTCGGCAAAGCCGATGATGTTGGTCAGCGGTGAGCGCAGCTCGTAGGAGACATTTTCGACGAAGGCATCCTTGAGCAGGTCGGCGGCGACCAGCGCATCGTTGCGCTCCTTGAGCACTTTCGAATAGCTCGCGCTTTCCGTGACATCGAGGAAGGTCATCATGGTCTGCCCGTCGGGCAGGCGGGTGATGGCATAATCCAGCAGCCGGCCATCGGAGCGGTTCAGCCGGCCGGTCTGGTCGGAGCGGGTCGGGTTGAGGTCTATGATGCCGCGTTTGAGATCCCGCCAGATGCTGGCGCCGTCCTCGGGAATGGCGCGGCCCGAGGCCTCGGCGATCTGGTCGATATGGGGGTTCTTGCCCAGCTCGTTGGTCGGCAGCTTCCACAGCGCCGAGAGGCGCGGATTGGATAGGGTCAGCCGCCCATTGGTGCCAAACACCGCCACCGCTTCCGAGAGCGCGTTGATGGTTTCGCGCTGCACATTGGAGAAGGACTTGTTGGTCGATTCCAGCTGCAGGCGCTCGGTCAGGTCCTCGAAGACATAGATGACGCCCCCCTGCGGGCCGGCAGGCGCCGAGATCACCTTTATGGTGCGACCGTCGGGAAGATGCCAGGGCTCGTCCTCGTGCGGCGTCTTGCGGTTATAGCTTTCAAGGTGCTTGCTGCGCCAGGTCTGGTAGTCGACCACATTGGGCAGCATGCTTTCGGTGCGCAGCTTGTCGAGAATGGCGCGCTCATCGAGACCAGGCACAAGGAAGACCCGGCTCAGGCCCCAGAGCGCGGCGTAGGCCTCGTTGAACTGGACCAGTTCACGCTTGGCATTGAAAATGGCGATCGGCGTGGTCAGCGCGGCAATGATGCCGCCGACATGACCGAGCCCTGCCGCCACCTGCTGACTGCCGTCCTCGGCAGCGGCCGGACGCAGATAGCCGGCGCGACCGCCATTGATGGTGAATTCAACGACTTCAAAGGCACCCAGACCCGGCCAGGCGACGGGCATGGTGCCACCCTGGTCCCCATTGCAGGCAGCCAGGTGCTGGCGCAGCTGGTTGGTGTCGAGCAATTCGGGTGGCGCGGCCTCGGTGCCGTTCTTGCCCGCGGCCTTGGCCAGTTGCAGATAGGCGGCGTTGGCATAGACGAGGCGGTCGGACTTGTCGCGGGCAAAGGCGGGCTGCGACAGGGCCGAAAGCACGGTGCGCACGGAGCTGAGATCACCGGTCGCAGCTGCGGCAACCAGCGTCGGCTCGGCGCCGGGCTGCAAGAAGGCCGGGCGCAGGCGGAGGGCCGCGCCGCCACCAATGACCCAGCCATTGGCGCGGATCAGGCGACCGTCGAGCGTCGTGACGCTGTCGGCAAAGCCATGGCCATGGACCCGCAGATCTTCCAGATGGCGCGCTAGCTTTTCGGCGTCATTGGCATTGAGCCAGGACGCAAAGTTGAGGACGCTTTCAGGACGGCGGCCGATGGGCAGGACCGATGCGGCCTGCCCGAGAAGGCGATGCCCGCCTTCGGTGCTTTCGGTCCAGAGCACCGTGACTTCGCGTGGCCCGGACAGCAGGGCTTCATACTCATCGACCAGGGCGCGCAAGCCGGAAATTTGGTCGCCGGCGCGGCGCTGCTCGAGCTGGCTATTGCTGCGCATGGTGCGCATCAGGGCCAGGGCAAGAATGGCGAAGGCGCCTGCGCCGACGGCAATGGCAAGAGGCGCGGCACCCAGAAAGGCCGCAGGATTGGTGTCCTGAGCGAGGGCGGGGACCGCCGTCATCAGGGTAAGAGGGGCCGCGACAAGCAGTGCGAATCCCCAATGCTTCCGGAAGTGATCCGGCGCCATAGCAGCCCTCTAGGTCAATTGTCGTTGCCAGTCGGTTCCCCAAACGAACCGATACACTTGCACTCAAAAGAAGAGGCCAAACGCAGAATCAGAATTGACTCCGGCCATCTCCGACGCGGTGACTGTCCCCCAGTAACCGAATCATCCTGACCATAGCGGCAGCGAGAATCGCCTAAAAGAGTCTTAATGGGTGTGCATTATGGGCAAAGCACGGATATCGGGGATTGACCGTGAACGAAGCAGCAACCTTCCGAACCGGCGCTGATACCCGTTCGGTGGCGCAATTGTAGGCAAAACTGCCCCTATCATACAGAACCATCGAACGGCACGAAGACGCCGGCCGTGCCCATGGTCACGCGATGGCGCGCCGACGCCTCGGTGTCGCCATAGCGATCGATTGCCCATGACAGCGCCAGTACAAGTTCGAAGACCTCTTCGGCAGTAGCCCCGGCGACGGCCAGCGCTGCCTCTTGGGCCGCTGTCAGAAGCCGTCGGGTCTCCTCGATCATCGGTCTGTTGGCATCGTTCAGGGACGCCGATGGCTCAGCATGGGCTGAGGCAAGGCAATGGGGAAGGTCGTGCCAGATGTGCAGGCGCCAGGCCAATCCAACCAGCCACTCGGCAAGCGCCTGACCAGGCGTGAGGGTTTGAGAGAGCGCCTGCCCATGCTGCAGCGCATCGTCGAAGCTCGATTGAATGACAGCGACGAGCAGGTCGTCGCGCGTGGGAAAGTTCCGGTAGAGCGTGGCATTGCCGACACCGGCCAGCACGGCAATGCCGTCGAGAGGCGCCAGCACGCCCTCGGCCTCGAAGATTTGTCGGGCGGCGGCCAGAATGGCCTGACGGTTGAGCATCGCATCAGCCCGGAGCCCACGCGTCTTTGGCGCGGTTTTTACAGGCTGCCCTTCTGCGGACGAAATTGTCATTCCCCCTCCTTGCTTAAGTGGGGACTGCCCCCATATAAAATCAATTCGGGGAAGATCCCCACTTATATATAGAGAGTTCAAATGCTAAAGTCACTCGAAGGGCGGACGGTTTTGATCACAGGGGCCAATGGCGGTCTCGGCGAACAGTTCGTGATGCAGGCACTGGAGCGTGGGGCCCGCAAGATCTATGCGGCGGCACGCAAGCCGCGTGACTGGGATGACAGCCGCGTTCAACCACTGACACTCGACCTCATGGACGCGCAGGCGGCGATCGACGCTGCACAGCGCGCCGATGACGTCGACCTGCTGGTCAACAACGCCGCCATCGCGCCCGCCGGCGACTCCATGTCGGGTCCTGAAGAGGAGCTGCGGCGCATTTTCGAGACCAATTTTTTTGGCACATTGCGGGTCGCCAATGCCTTTGCGCCCGTCCTGGCAGCACATGGCGGCGGCACCATCCTCAACGTGTTGTCGGCGGCCGCCTGGATTGGGTTATCGACAGGATATTCTGTCTCCAAGGCCGCGATGTGGTCGGCGACCAATGGCCTGCGTTTCCAACTGCAGGCGCAGAAGACCCAAGTTATCGGCCTTCTGGTCGGGATGGTCGATACGCCGATGTCGTCGCGCTGGGATGTGCCGAAGGTGAGCCCGGCCAGTGTCGTGGCGCAGGCCTATGATGGTGTGGTCGATGGCGCGATGGAAATCCTCGCCGATGAACAGACACGTGGCCTAAAAACCATGCTGAGCCTCAAGGGCGAGGAGCTTTATCCCATGCTCCACCAGCAGCTGGCCTCCTTCAAGGCCTGACAACCAAACGGTCGTCGGCCGCTGGCAATCCATAAAAAAGGCCCGACATAGGTCGGGCCTTTTGTTGTTGCGCGTCTTGTCGCCGTATCCGGGTCAGTAGCGGTATTCGCCTGACTTGAACGGGCCTTCGACGGTCACGCCGATATAGTCGGCCTGGTCCTTGGTCAGCTTGGTGAGCTTGGCGCCCAGCTTGGCCAGATGCAGTTCGGCGACTTTTTCGTCGAGATGCTTGGGCAGGACATGCACCTTCTTTTCAAGCTGTTCGCCATTGATCCAGAGTTCGATCTGGGCCAGGGTCTGGTTGGCAAACGAGGCAGACATGACAAAGCTCGGGTGGCCGGTGGCATTGCCCAGGTTCACCAGGCGCCCTTCGGAGAGCAGGATCAGGCGCTTGCCATCGGGCTTTTCGACCAGGTCGACCTGCGGCTTCACATTGGTCCACTTGAAGTTGCGCAGGCCGAGCACGTCGATCTCGTTGTCGAAGTGGCCGATATTGCAGACGATGGCCATGTCCTTGAGCTTGCGCATGTCGTCGACCATCAGCACGTCGCGGTTGCCGGTGGCGGTGACGACGATGTCGGCGCGCTCGGCAGCCTCTTCGAGGGTTACGACCTCAAAGCCTTCCATGGCGGCCTGCAGCGCGCAGATCGGATCGACTTCGGTGACCAGCACGCGGGCGCCGGCGCCACGCAGCGATTCCGCCGAACCCTTGCCGACGTCGCCATAGCCGCAGACGATGGCGACCTTGCCGGCCAGCATGACGTCGGTGCCGCGACGGATGGCGTCGACCAGCGATTCACGGGTGCCGTACTTGTTGTCGAACTTGGACTTGGTGACCGAGTCATTGACGTTGATGGCGGGGAAAGGCAGTTCGCCCTTGGCGTGCAGCTGGTAGAGGCGCATCACGCCCGTGGTGGTCTCTTCGGAGACGCCGCGGATGGCGTCGCGGATCTTGCTGAAGAAGCCCGGGGACTTGGCGAGGCGGCGCTTGATGGTGGCGAAGAAGATTTCCTCTTCCTCATTGCCGGGCTTGTCGAGAATGGAGATGTCCTTCTCGGCCTTGGCGCCGGTCAGGATATACATGGTGGCATCGCCGCCATCGTCGAGGATCATGTTCGGGGTCGTGCCCGGCCAGTCCATCATGCGGTCGGTGAAGTCCCAGTATTCTTCCAGCGTCTCGCCCTTATGGGCAAAGACCGGGATGCCGGCGGCAGCGATGGCCGCGGCAGCATGATCCTGGGTCGAGAAGATGTTGCAGCTGACCCAGCGCACTTCGGCGCCGAGCGCGACGAGCGTCTCGATCAGCACGGCGGTCTGGATGGTCATGTGCAGCGAGCCGGCAATGCGGGCGCCCTTGAGCGGCTGGGCCGCGGCATACTCGGCCCGAATGGACATCAACCCGGGCATTTCGATTTCGGCGATGTCGAGTTCCTTGCGGCCGAAGGCTGCGAGGGAAATGTCCTTGACCGCAAAGTCGTTGGCAGTGGTCGTCATGCTGAGGCTCCGGAGCGCACAGGAAAAGGTTGGCTCTGCTATACGCAAGGCCAGCCCGCTTATCAACTCGGGACATAAAGAAATGCTTATATCTATCTAGCGATAGGCCGCGTACCGCCGCTTGCGGATCTGCTTGATCGGCAAAGCGCAGAAGCGCCAGAGGCCGGACATGACCAGATAGCCCAGGATCAGCCCGACGCCGGCATAGAGGATGCCTTCCATCGTGACGGGCACGGCCGGCTTGTAGTTTTCGAGGGTCCGGCGGCCGATGTCGCTGTCGAGATAGGCTGGCAGGGACTGCAGGCGCTCCACCGGATCGGCATTCTGGATCTGCGCCAGGGTGCCGCTCAACTGTTCCAGTCGCACGAAATTGGCGGCTTCGCTGGTGCCACGGCCAACGATGAAGCCGTCGGTGGCGGTATTGTAGCGGTCCAGCGCTTGCTGGCGGTCCAGCCCCGCCGCAGCGGCCTCGGTGTCGAAACGCTGGGTGATGATGCGCAATTCATCCACGGCACCGCCGAGACGCTGGGTGTATTGCTGGGCATATTCGGGGAATTGGCTGAGGACAACGGCCAGTCCGACGCCACCGATCCCCGCTATCACTCGCCGCATGACCTGCTCCTCGATGCCAGGAAGAATGGGCTGGTCATGGTTACGGTTGCATGAAGGCGTGTTGCCAGATCAGTCGAGCGAGACGGATAGCGTGCCCTTGAGGTTGAAATTGCCGCCGCCCTGGCCGATGCCGTCATAGCCGATGGAGGATTTCCAGCGCGTGCCGCTGGGCAGGTCGATATTGAGCGTGCCCTCGAGGCCGCTGCGGATGCCGTCGACGGCGAGGTCGGTGCCGTTCTCGGCGACCAGATTGGCCACCGTATTGAGCTTGAGGCCGGTGGTGACGATGATCTTGTTGACCGTGGTGAGCTTGTAGGAAACGCTCGGGCCGACCGCCAGTTCGCTGGTCGCCTTGCGCTGCGCCTCAATGATGGCGCCGTCGGCATCGACGCCTTCCGGTGCCGAGGCGGAAAAATGGGTGAGTTTTACCTGTGGTCCGAAGGTCCACTGATTGGCGGTCCATTTGCCGGTCAGCGATGTGGTCATCAGCCAGTTCGAAGCCTGGCTCTGGCCCGCGAGGCCACCGCGGGCGCCCAGCACGTCGACATAGAGGTTCTCGCTCAGCCGCGCCGTGCCGAAACCGCCCAGGCTCCAACCGGCAATGGCGGCGGAGGCGGCGAGATCGGTCTGGGCAAAGGTGCCAAGCAGCAGCTTTTCGCTGACCAGATAGTCGACACCGGTGCTGAGCGTGGCGAGGTGATGGCTGGCGCTGGATTCCTGCTTGGGCATGGCGCGACCCTTGACCCAGAGATCATAGAGGCGTGGCTTGCGGTTGCCGCCCAGCTTGTCGAAGGCGGCGAGCGAGGCTGCGACCGGGATGGGGCTACCGGACATGACGCCGGGCAGCGCCTTCATGAAGGGGCCGGCCGAATTGGAGATCTGCACCGTTCCCTTGATCCGGTCGGTGCGGTCCGATGTTGTTGGCAGGTTGGCGACGATGATGCGGTTGCGCTCCATCATCTGGCCAAGGTCGGGCGTACCCTGCGCCTTTGCCGGCGCAGCAGCGATCAGAGCGAGCAGCAATGCCGCTGGCAGCAGCCGCAAAAGGCCGCGCCCTGCCCAAAGGGGCCGGAACCATCCCACCATGTTCGTATGCGGTCCCTGTCACGCATGAGCGCTGCCGGCCAAACGCCCAGGCAGACGCAATCAGGGAAGCCCCAAGGACTGACGCTGGCTTCCCGCTCATCTCCCGCGGGAGACTGGCTGCAAAATCGCGCTTATCGCCGTCATGATCCAGCCCCTCACGGTCAAATGAGCCATGAGCTGAGAGGGAAGGTCAAAGCCGATCTGGAAAGGATTTGTTTACGAAGCGGCGGGCGGGCAATCAGCCGGCGATGCCGTCGCTGTCTTCGTCAAAGCCATTGTTGACCAGCTCGACAATGGCTTCCAATGCCTCGCGGGCCTGCTTGCCGCTGGCCTGGACGAGGATGGTCGAACCCGGTCCGGCACCCAGCATCATCAGGCCCATGATGGAATTGCCGTTGACCGAGGAGCCGTCCTTTATCACCGATATATTGGCGTCAAAGCATTCGGCCGTGCGAACGAAACGGGCCGAAGCGCGGGCGTGCAGGCCCTTGCGGTTGACGATGGTGAGTTGCTGGGCGACCGCCCGGCTGCCGCCCGATCCGTCCATTTACCGGAATATCCGCAAAGCTGAGATCGGGAGCGGGGTCGCGCGCCAAAACGCCATGTCAGGTGGCTCCGAGGATCGAATTGGCGACGGTGATATATTTGCGGCCCGCTTCCTGGGCCAGGCTGACGGCATCCTTGATGGCCATGTCGTTGCGCACGCGACCGAGCTTGACCAGCATGGGCAAGTTGACGCCAGCGATCACTTCCACTTCGCGATTCTGCATGACGGAAATGGCCAGATTGGAGGGCGTGCCGCCGAACATGTCGGTCAGGATGATGACGCCTGCGCCATTGTCGGCCTTGTCGACCGCGGCAAGGATGTCGTTACGCCGATTTTCCATATTGTCGTCGGGACCGATAGCGATGGTCTCGCAATATTCCTGTGGCCCCACGACATGTTCGAGAGCCGATTTGAATTCATTGGCGAGCGCACCATGCGTCACCAGAACCAGACCTATCATGCAACGTCCCCAGCCTGCCGCGCCACGCCCTGGCGCCCACGGCATTCCAGCAATTCCTGCCCCCTGTCCATGTGGCTCCCAAGCCGACACGAACGCGAACCCGGCCCAGTAGGACGAGCATGGTTCATTTTCGGCCTGTAACGGCCCGGATTCAAGTGGTTTTTTCTCACGGTGCCGTGGGTTGCGGTCCAAGAGCGGCAATCGCCTCGATCACCAGCAACATCTGATGCGCCACGCCGACCACATCGCCATAGGGCACGGGCGTGCGCGCAATGCGGACGCCGGCCAGTTCGGTGACCAGTTCGTCTTCCTCGAGCATGCGGACGAGATCGGGCACGAGATCGACGACGAGATGGAGCGGCACGGGGCTCTGGTGCGGGCGCTTGACGATGCCGCGGCCGCGCAGTTCGATCAGCCCGGCAAGGCTGTCGGGCGCCTGCATGTCGAGGTCGTCGCCTCGCTGCAGCAGATCGACACGGTCGTCGGAGACGAGAAAGGCGGGGAGCCCCCTGCCCTCCCAGCGATCAAGCAGCGTCAGGGCAAGCACGGACTTTCCAGCGCCGGATGGCCCGCGCAGCAGGACACCCGTCTCGCCCAGCAGCAGGCCTGTTCCGTGAACATTGAGTGGCTTGGTCATGACGATAATCTATTTGCGGGCACGCGGTAACACAACCGTGAACGCAGCGCCGGAGCGGTCCTGTCTGTTATGCGCCCGAATGGTCCCCTTATGCGCATCGACAATCTGCTTGGAGATCGACAGGCCGAGGCCCGAGTGATCGCCAAAGCTCTCGCCTTCCGGTCGATCGGTATAGAAGCGCTGGAAGATCTTCCCGACATCCCCGGTAATACCGGGCCCTTCGTCGGTCACCATGACGGTGATCAATTCGGCATCGGTGGAGAGCGCAACGCGCACCACGCCACCTTCGGGCGAAAAGCTGACGGCATTGTCGATCAGATTGGCAAAGACCTGCGCCAGCCGGCTCTCGTGGCCATTGATGATGGCGGCGCCCTTGCCGGTTCCGGCGCGCTTGTCCATTTCGACCTTCACGCCGCGCCCATGCGCCATGTCGCCCTGTATCGACACCATGGCCTCTGCGAGCTTCTCGACATCGACGCGTTCCGAGCCCTCTCGGGCCAGTTCGGCATCGAGGCGGCTGGCGCTCGATATATCGGTGATAAGGCGGTCGAGACGTTTGACGTCATGCTGGATGATGTCGTTGAGACGATCCTTGTCCTCCTGCCGCTTGGCCAGCGGCAGGGTTTCGACGGCACTGCGCAGGGATGTCAGCGGGTTCTTGAGCTCATGGGCGACGTCGGCAGCAAAGCGCTCGATGGCCTCGATGCGATTATAGAGCGCATCGGTCATACGCCGCAGCGCGCCCGAAAGATGACCGATCTCGTCGGGACGGTCGGTAAAATCGGGGATTTCGGCGCGGGCATTGCCGGCCGTCTGCACGCGCTCGGCAGCTTCGGACAGGCGGCGCATCGGACCAGCGATGGTGCCGGCCATCAGCAGCGAGAGGGCAATCTGAACGATGGCAGCGATGCCGGCGATGCGCAGGATGCTCCAGCGCTCCTGTGCCACGATCGAATCGATGTCGCCCGGCGCAGTCGAGAGCAGGATGGCGCCGACTACGGCGCGCAGGCGCTGCACCGGCACGGCCACTGACACCATGAGCTGGTTCTGCGCATCGAGACGGACAAAATCGGCCGGCGCCCCCGCAAGCGCCGAGGCAACCTCGGGATAGCGATTGCCCTCGTCGATGCCATATTCCTGATATTTCGGGAAATTGTCGCCCGGCACCCAGGCGAGCACGGCATTCCACCAATCCCACAGGAAGAACTCGGGCGGCTTGGTGTCGATCACCGTCCGCATCACCTCGCCACGAGCATAGATATTGTCGCTGTCGAGGATTTGCAGTCCGCCCTGGTCGTAGATGCGGGCGCGCGTGCGGGTCGGCGTGATGAGATTGCGCAACAGCGGCGCGACCCGCTCCGGGCTGATCGGGAATTCAAGGCTCGGGTCGAAATAGGAGAGCGAGGAAATCGAGCCCGCGCCCTGCAATTCGAGCAGGCGGTCGGGATTGACCGAGATCACGTCGCTATTGACCGTGGCCGAGGCGGCTATGGCCGCAGCAATGATTTCGCCCTGCACGCGCAGCGACTGCACGCGTGCATCGATAAGGCCGGCACGCCACTGGTTGAGGTAGAGAATGCCCACGACCAGAACCAGCAGGCCCGCCAGGTTGAGCACGATGATGCGCTGGGTGAGGCTGGAAAAGATCGAGAAGTTGAGGAAACGCACCACGGCGTTTCCCAACTTGTAGAAGGGCGCCAGCAGCATGCGCCAGCGCCTCGCCGGGGACGTCCTCGACTTCTGGTCAGCCGTATCCTGCCCCGGCGCCTGCCATTCGGCAGCGTCGGGTTTGGAGCTGGTTTCCGGGTCGAGAACGGCCACTTTTGCGCCTATTGTTCCTTGAAGCGATAGCCGACGCCATACAGCGTCTCGATCATTTCGAAGTCGTCATCGGTCGCCTTGAACTTCTTGCGCAGCCGCTTGATGTGGCTGTCGATGGTGCGATCGTCGACATAGACCTGGTCGTCATAGGCGGCGTCCATCAGCGCATTGCGCGACTTGACGACGCCCGGACGCAGGGCAAGCGCCTGCAGGATCAGGAATTCGGTGACGGTCAGCGTCACGCGCTGGCCCTTCCAGGTGCAGGTATGGCGTTCTTCGTCCATCACCAGCGAGCCGCGCTCGATCAGCGCCTTGCCCGGCGCGGCGTCGCCGGCGGCACCGGCAGGTGCCGAGGGATCGCGGGGTGCGGAACGGCGGAGGATCGCCTTGACGCGCTCGACCAGCAGGCGCTGGCTGAAAGGCTTGGTGATGAAGTCGTCGGCACCCATCTTGAGGCCGAACAGCTCGTCGATCTCTTCATCCTTGGAGGTGAGGAAGATCACCGGCACATCGGATTTCTGGCGCAGGCGGCGCAGCAGTTCCATGCCGTCCATGCGGGGCATCTTGATATCGAGAATAGCCAGGTCAGGCTTGTCGGTGGTCAGTCCCTCGAGGCCCGAGGCTCCATCGGTATAGGTGGCAACCTGGTATCCCTCGGCTTCCAGCGTCAGCGAGACGGAGGTGAGGATATTGCGGTCGTCATCAACCAGCGCGATTTTTGGCATATTCTGCCTTTCTTGTTCGGACGCTTGCAAACAGGCGGCTCTATGGGCCGCTTTTACATGCTTGCAGGCGACAAATACGCATTAAATAAGGCGTGGCCAAGAGCAGCGCCGGTTCTGTGCACACGCATACGCAGATGCAACTTCCGTCTTACGACCCATTTCGGGATGGTTGTCTGACGAATTCGTCCCGTATTTTCAGCTCCATAGCAGGCGGCGCCTTTGCCGCCGAAGCGACGGAGCATGCTGCAATGACCCAGTTCGACCACGAAGCCCTCAGGAGCGCTGTCGCTGCACAGGCTGGATCGGTATCCATCAACGATATCGCGCCAAGGCTGGTTGCACGCTCGCTACAGGGCGAAGAGTCGCAGCTGACGGCCGATGGCGCGGTCAGCGTGCGGACCGGCGCCTTCACCGGCCGGTCGCCCAAGGACAAGTTCATCGTGCGCGATGGCCTGACCGAGACCAGCGTCTGGTGGGATAATTCGGGCGCCATGAGTCCGGCCCATTTCGACGTGCTGCTCGACGATGCGATCGCCTCGTTTGGCGGCGTGGCGGCTTTCCGACAGGATCTCTTGGCGGGCGCCGATCCGCGCCACCAGTATGGCGTGACCGTGCTGACGCCCAGCGCCTGGCATGCGCTCTTCATCCGCAACCTGCTCATTCGCCCCGGCGAGGGCATCGAGACCAGCGTCAGTGCAGCGCCGGTGACCATCATCCACGCGCCGCGCTTCAAGGCTGATCCGGCCCGCCATGGCAGCCGCACGGATACGGTGATCGCGCTCGACATGAGCCGCAATATCGTCGTCATCGCCGGCACGCTCTATGCGGGCGAGATCAAGAAGTCGGTGTTCTCGCTGTTCAACTTCCACGCGCCGCGCCAGGGCGTGCTGCCGATGCACTGCTCGGCCAACCTTGGCAAGGATGGTGAGGCCGCGTTGTTCTTCGGCCTGTCGGGCACCGGCAAGACCACGCTCAGCAATGACCCTGACCGCCCACTGATCGGCGATGACGAGCACGGCTGGAGCCAGGACGGCGTCTTCAATCTGGAGGGCGGGTGCTATGCCAAGACCATCAAGCTCAGCCCGACGGCCGAGCCGGAAATCCACGCGGCGACCAAACGCTTCGGCACGGTGCTGGAAAATGTGGTGCTCGACGATGCTCATATACCCGCGTTCGACGACGTCTCGCTGACCGAAAACACCCGCGCGGCCTATCCGATCCACGTCCTGCCCTCGATCGCTAGGGGGAGCGTGGGCGGCACGCCCAAGACCGTGGTCTTCCTCACAGCCGATGCCTTCGGCGTGCTGCCGCCGGTGGCGCGGCTGACATCTGAACAGGCGGTCTATCATTTCCTCTCGGGCTACACCGCCAAGGTGGCCGGCACCGAACGTGGCGTTACCGAACCGCAGGCGACTTTCTCGGCCTGTTTCGGCGCGCCCTTCATGCCGCTGCACCCAACCGTCTATGGCGACATGCTGGCTGAAAAGCTCGAACAGAGCGGCGCTACCGCCTGGCTGATCAATACCGGCTGGACCGGCGGCGGCTATGGCGTGGGCAAGCGGATCGACATTGCCTCGACCCGTCGCCTGCTCACGGCAGCGCTGGATGGTTCACTCGACGAGGCCGAAATGCGAGAGGACGAACTCTTCGGCTTCGAAGTGCCGCTGAGCGTGCCGGGCGTCGATGCCAGGCTGCTGACACCGCGCGCCACCTGGGCCGATGCGGACGCCTATGACCGCCAGGCCATGCATCTGGCCGGCCTGTTCCGCGCTAATTTCGAGAAATTCGGCACCGGCGCCAATGCAGCGCCGGGCCCACGTCTGGCTCAGGCTGCCGAATAGCCCAGCTCGACGCGCCGACCTTCCCTCGAAGAGCGGAGCATGGCGTCGATCAGGCGATGCACAAGCAGGGCCGTCTCGCCGGTGGAAACTGGGGGACGGCCTTGTCGTATGGCATCGGCGAAATCCGTGATCTGGGCGGCATGCCAGTCAAAGGGAAAGGCCATGGGATCGGCACCGCCGCCACCCTCGGTGGTTTCGCCCTCGACAATGGTTTCGCCGGACATGGTGTGGATGGTCAGGTTACCGGCGGTCAGCGTCGCGGTCGCCTTTTGGAAGTTCAGCGTCAAACTTTCCGGGCTACCCGGAAAATTCGCCGTGGTCGCCATGACCGCCCCCACAGCGCCACTGGCGAATTCGATACCGGCCGAAACGAAGTCCTCGGTCTCCATCTCATGCAGTCGCGTCGTTCGCGCCATGGCGGTCACAGCCTTTGCGGCGCCGGTGTAGCTCAGCATCAGGTCGAGCGAGTGGATGGCCTGGGTCAGGAGAACGCCCCCGCCATCCTGGGCGAGCGTACCGCGGCCAGGCTGGTCATAATAGCCAGCCTGGGGTCGCCACCATGGAACGGACAATTGAACCGCTTCAATCCGTCCGTAACGATGGTCGGCAACAGCCTCGGCGAGGAGCTTTGACGCCCGACGAAAACGGTGCTGGAAGATGATGCCGAGCGGAATGTTCGAAGAAGTCGTGCAGCATGCCTGGATGGCTTCTGCCGCCTCCAGCGTCCGCTCCATCGGCTTTTCCATCAGCACCGGAATGCCGGCTTTCGCCGCCGCCTCGATGATGGGCAGGCGGGCGTTAGGCGTCGTCAGCACCAGCAGAGCGTCGATGCGGGGGTCGGCCAGCAGCGCCTCAATGCTTTCCGCTTCAGGAAATCCATAGGTCTGACAGAACTTTGCCCGTTCCTCGGCATTGCGGCGATAGACGCCGATGACGGCTATGTCCCTGGCCAGCGATTGCAGCGCCAGCGCATGGGGCTTGGCGCCCATGCCTGCGCCAACCACTCCATAGGCAAACCGTCCCTGCGCATCCGTCATCGCCATCCTCCTCAGGCTAAAGGCTTGGGGGATCATACATATCGAAGCGGCGATGAGAAGCGTCAGGACGCCTTGAGCCAGGAGCGGCCAATGAGAAAGGCCTCGAGGTCAGCGGCACTGAGCGGGCGGGAGAAGGCGTAGCCCTGCAGGATATCGACGCCCAAATCCCGAAGGATGACAGCATGTTGCATGGTCTCGACACCCTCGGCGACCACTTCGATGCCCATGGATTTGCCAATATCGACGATCGAGGCCAGCAATTGCCGCTGCATGGGATCATCGAGGATCGGATGAACCAGCTGGCGGTCGATCTTCATCCGCTTGGGACGAAGCTTTTGTAGAGAGACGATAGAGGCATAGCCGGTTCCGAAGTCGTCGATCTCGACATCGATCCCCAACTCCTTGATCTGGTCGATGTTCCAGCCGACCAGCGCATCGCTCTCGTCGAGATAGATCGATTCCACCAGCTCGAAAGCGATGCGGCCGGGCTCGATGTCGAGCTCCAGCAGACCTTTGATCAGGTCCTCGTCATGCAGGCGGCGATGCGAGACATTGACGGAAGCACGCGGCACGTCGAGCTTGATGGCATCCCAATGGTCCAAAGCCCCCAGGGTCTGCGCCAGGATGATGCGGTCAAGCGTGGCGACGACGTTAAGCTCCTCGGCGATCGGAAGAAAAACGTCTGGCGAGCGCAGGCCGTGAGTGGGATGGATCCAGCGCGCCAGGGCTTCAACGCCGACGACTTCAAGCGTCCTGGCGTCGAACTGGGGCTGGAACCAGGCGACAAATTCGTTGCGTTCCAGCCCGTTGAGGATTTCGTCGGCCAGTTTCTTGGTCTTGACCACCTCGGCCTGCAGGGCCTCGGAAAAGAACTCGTGGCGATTGCGGCCCCGTGCCTTGGCCCGATAAAGCGCGATATCGGCATTGATCAGCAGGCGCTGCGGATCCACCGCCGGCCCGCGATCGGCGGCGATGCCAATGCTGACGCCGAAGCGGCATTCGTGGCCCTGGTAGGCGACCGGCTGGCGCATTTCACGCGTGATGCGATCGGCCAATGCGCCCAGGTAGAAGTCGCCTTCTGCCGCCGTGGTCAGCACGACGAATTCGTCGCCGCCAATGCGGGCCACGAAGTCATGATAGCTGCAGGCATCGCGCAGGATGGCCGCGGCATGGATCAACATGGCGTCGCCGGCGGCATGACCCAAGGTGTCATTGATCTGCTTGAAGCGGTCGAGGTCGACATGCAGCATGGCCATGCTGCCGGTGCCGCGGTAGCCCTCCAGAGCTTCACGGCGCAGGACCTCGTCGAGATACCGCCGGTTGGGCAGGCCAGTGAGGCTATCGTGCAGCGCATTGTGCTCGATGCGGGTGCGGGCTGCCTCGAGTTCGCGATTGCGCGCCTCGGTCAAAAGATTGGCATGGCGCAATTCATCGTTGAGCACCACGTCCGAGGTCACATCCCAATTCACCCCCACGACACGGTCTGGCACGCCCGGCTCGCGGAACAGCGCCCCCATGGAACGGACGTGGCGGATGGTCGTATCGGGCAGCAAGACGCGGTATTGCGACTCGTAGCGCCCCGTGGCGATCATGCGGCGAAAATCGGCTTCGGCACGCTCCTGATCATCGGGATGCACGGCCGCCTTCCAGTGCTCGTGGTTGCGGGCATCGTCATCCACGGTCAGCCCATAGAGCTCATTGGTGCGCGCGTCCCAGTTCTCCTGACCGCTGGCGAGGTCCATTTCCCAAACCCCCACCTTGGAGACATCCAGCGCCAGGCCAAGCCGGCGGGAGAGATCTTCGAGGTCCTTCTCACGGGATTTCAGCTCGCGGAAATGGCTCTGGCGCTCGCCGAGCAGACGGCCGGTAATGACGATGGGCAGCAGGATCAATGCACCGGCGATGACCATGGCGAGGCGCAACAGCAGGCGTTCGCTGTCCGCAGCGTTCCAGCCGCCCTTGGGGATAGCCGCGATTTCCCAGCTGCCGGAGGGCAGAATGACCCTGGCAGTCACCGGAGCGGAGGCGGCGAGGTTGCGACCAAAGAATCGCGTCCCTTCGAGTCCGCCCATTTCCAGCGACGATATCGAGATTTCAATGCCCAGCCCGGAATCGAGCAGGCCGCTGTCGAGATAGAGGCGACCGACATCGACAACCGCGGAGACCACGCCCCAGAAGCGGCGACCAGAGGGTGTGTCGGTATGCACCGGAAAGCGGCCGACAAAGCCGCGGCCGCCCTGCACCAGATCGACCGGGCCGGCGAGGACCAGCTTGTCGGTATCGCGTGCGCGCATGACCGATGCGCGCTGCTCCTCGTTGTTGAGATAGTTGAGGCCGATGGCTTTTTCATTGCCCGCCAGCGGATAGGTCATGGAGACGATGAGGTCGGGCGCCGCCGCGATGGAGCGGAGCTGGCTTTGCTCTTCGAAGATATTGGCGACCAGCGCCGAGAACCGGGTCTGATCCATGTCCGGCTCGGTGGAAATGGTGGACACCAGACCACGGACGAGCTGCAGATTGCCGTTGATATTGCCTTCGAGCTTGGCGCGCACCAGGGCGACTTCCGCAAGTACGTCAGTGCGCTCGCGCTCCTCGTTGAGGATGCCGCTCTGGCGATCGAGAAACCAGCCGCCGACGCAGAGAACCGCAATGGCCAGCAAAGCGGGGAGCAACGTCGGACGCAGCCAGTTCAGGCGATCATACCGACTATTCCTGATGTCCCTAGCCACGTGCCTGATACCTCCGGCCAGCACAGCATAGTCCTCGAGACAGGTTTAAGTTCGGCTTATCGGTTCGCCAACGTGCTGTCGTGGTTAGCGGGGGGCTAACAGGCTTCGATCAGCGTGACGCCGGCGTCATTACAGCGCTGCCGGAAGCTCGCCGAAACCAGCCGGTCGGTGACAAAGGTGCCGATCTGGTCGATGCGGGCGATGCGCACCGGCGCGGAGCGGGCGAACTTGCCCTGATCGGCGACCAGAATAACGTGGCGGGCATTGGCGATGATGGCCTGCGCCACCTTGACCTCGCGATAGTCATAATCAAGCAGCGCGCCATCCTCATCGAGCGCCGAGGCGCCGATCACCGCATAATCGACCTTGAACTGGGAAAAGAAATCCGCCGCCGCCTCGCCAACAATGCCGCCGTCGGAAGGGCGGACAACACCACCGGCGATCACCACCTCAAGCCGTGGATAGACCCGCAGGCGATTGGCGACATTGATATTGTTGGTGACGACCAACAGGCCCGCGTGATCGAGCAGAGCCTGGCTGACCGCCTCGGTGGTGGTCCCGATATTGATGAACAGCGAGGCATCATTGGGGATGAGCGCTGCGGCCGCCTTGCCGATGGCATCCTTGGCCTCGGCGGCGATGCGTCGGCGTGCTTCATATTCGAGGTTCTCGACGCCCGATGGCAGGGTCGCGCCGCCATGCAGGCGGCTTAGCAGGCGCTGGTCGCAGAGCGTGTTGAGATCCTTGCGGATGGTCTGCAGGGACACGCCGAAATGGCTCGACAGTTGCTCCACCGTTACCCGGTTGTGCAGGCGCGCCAGTTCGAGGATGGCCTGGTGTCGGGTGGCGGTATCGCTCATGCCGGCTCGAAGTCCCCAGGCGTTGCACCAATGGCGACCAGGCCGCCGGCAAAGCGGCGCGCGTTCCTGACATAGCGTTCAGCCGAAGCGGCCAGCGCCGCGACGCCGGCTGCATCGATTTCCCGGACCACCTTGCCCGGCGCGCCCAGCACCATGGAATTGTCGGGGATGACCTTGTTTTCGGTGACCAGTGCATTGGCGCCGATGAGGCAGTTCCTGCCGATTTTGGCGCCGTTGAGAATGGTGGCCCCCATGCCGACCAGCGTGTTGTCGCCAATGGTGCAGCCATGGACGATCGCCGCGTGGCCGATGGTGCAATTCTCGCCAATGCTCAGCGGGTAGCCGGTGTCGGTATGCAGCACGCAGTTTTCCTGAACATTGCTGCGGGCGCCGATGCTGATGATCTCGATATCACCTCGCGCCACCACGCCGAACCAGATGCCAACGTCCGGGCCAATCTCGACATCACCGACGAGCACCGCAGTTGGAGCGATCCAGGCGACGTCGGGGTGAATGCGCGGGGCCGTTCCATCAAGGGCATAGAGGGGCATGGTCGTCTCCTTAGGGCGTGACCCCATAGGCTTGGCGCATCTGGGCGATTTCTGCCAGTGCTGTTTCGACGCGGCTCCAGTCGTCGCGCTCGACGATGGGCTCCCACATCGCCTCCACCTCATCGACCAGCATGGTGCGCGGCGTGGTCCGGGCAAAATAGGCATGGTCGAGGTTGACGTCATTGGCCGGGCCGTAGTTCTCAAGGCCATTGGCAACCGGACGAAAGGCTTCGCTGGCATACAGTTCTGCCGAGGGTGAGCGGGCGGCGCGTTCGGCGCTGAGAGTGCCGCCGCGCCAGTCGAAAAAAAACTGCTCGTAAGAAGCCTTGCTGCTCAACAGGAAGCCGAAGAGTTCGGTGACAAAAGCGCCATCGCTCTCGGTATCACGTGGCGTCAATCCGAGGCGACGCAACATCTGGCGCGGCAGCTCTTCGCGAAAGATCGGCCAGACTGTGTTCAGCGCCGGCTCCAGCGCTTCGATGCTCGACAAGGGCAGGAGGCATTCGGCCAGCCGGGTCAGGTTCCAGGCCAGGGTGTCGGGTTGGCGGCCGAAGCTATAGAGACCGGTCTCATCAAAATAGGCGGCGGTGAATCCTGGATCGTAATGTGGCAGGAAACGCCAGGGGCCGTAGTCAAAGCTTTCGCCGGTGATGTTGATATTGTCGGTATTGAGCACGCCGTGGACAAAGCCGGCCGCAGTCCATTGCGCGCCAAGCCTTGCAACATTGGCGACGACGGCCTGAAGGAAAGCTGCAGGCTTGTCGGCAGCCCCTGCCAGATCGGGATAATAATTGGCGATGCAATAGTCGAGCAGTTGGCTGATGCTGTCGGTGTCCTCGAGATAGGCGAGGCGCTGGAAGGTGCCGATGCGGATATGGCTGTGGCTGAGCCGGGTCAGGACCGACGATCGCGCCGGCGATGGTTCATCCTGGCGATAAAGTTCCTCGCCAGTTTCAATCAGCGACAGGCTCTTGGAGGTATAGACGCCCAGCGCCTCCAGCATTTCCGTCGCCAGCACTTCGCGCAGCCCGCCCTTGAGCGTCAGCCGCCCGTCACCGCCGCGCGACCAGGGCGTCTTGCCGCTGCCCTTGGTGCCGAAGTCGAGCAGGCGAGGGTCTTCAAGGTCATGGGCCTGGGCAAAGAGAAAGCCGCGGCCGTCGCCGAGATCGGGATTGTAGCTGCGGAATTGATGGCCGTGATAGCGCAGGGCCAGTGGCTGTGGCAGCGAACCGGGCAGCGGCTCGAAACGGCCGAAATGGGTCAGCCATTCGGCCTCGCTCAAACCATCGAGCCCAACCCGGCTGGCCCAGCGCTGGTCGCGATGGCGCAGCACGGTTTTGGGAAAATCTGCGGCATCTACCTGATCGAAAAAGGCCCGACCGAGAGACAGATGGTTTTGCGAGGGACGAAATAGTGACATGGCTCAGACACTAATGCGCAAGTCTGCTCTTCGCCATCCCGCCTAGCAAGCGAGTCCAAATCGCCCTATATCACGCAGGATGAAATCCCAGAGCGATATCCTGCGCCTCGCGCCCTTTCAGGCCGTCATTTTCGATATGGACGGCACGCTGCTCGACACCGAAAGCGTGTTCAAGACCATCGTCTTCGAGGTCTGCACCGAGCTCGGCTTCGAGATGACCGATGCGGTGCATATGTCCATGGTGGGTGGCAGCCACGAGCATACCAATCGCCTGCTGCTCGAATCCTATGGCGTTAGCTTTCCCTATACATTGTTCGACGAGCGCTGCCGCGTGATCATGCGCGAGCGCAGCCATGGCGGCGTACCGATGAAGCCGGGCGCGCTGGAGCTGGTCACCGAATTGCGCGAGCGCAAGATCCCGACCGCCGTTGCCACCTCCTCGCGCAATCCGCATGCCCAGCATCATTTGGGCGCAGCAGGCCTGCTCGACCTGTTCGATACGGTGGTCACACGCGACGACGTGGTCAATCCCAAGCCGCATCCCGAACCCTATCTCACGGCCGCCAAACGGCTGGGGGTCGATCCGCTGCATTGCCTGGCGCTGGAAGACAGCCATGCCGGCGTGCGGGCTGCCCATGCCGCCGGCATGCAGACGGTGATGGTGCCTGACCTCGTCCATCCCAGCGAAGAAATCCGGGCGCTGGGCATTGCCGTGATGGAGAGCCTCGATCACGTACGGCTGGCGGCCTTTGATCGTCACTAGGCGTTTGAAAGTCACGTTCTTGCAGAGCCCGGCCCGCGTGCCGGGCTTTTCTTTGCGACCTGCATTGTCGCAAGCGCATTCCGTAAACTTTTAGGCTTTGCCGAAAGCAGGCCCTAACCACCCAACAAAGCGCTGTATTTAAAGGGTTTTCATATCGACTTGGGTCGATTAACCCTAACTTAACAAGCTAACGACTATGGTTAAGCAGTCGTAAATTTGATCTTCCCACGCGTGCGGACCTTGGATAGGGTGCAGCCGGAAGTGACGAGGACCTGCAACGACAGGTCTTTAACGAAGGTTCGCCAGATACGGCTGGACGGGCTCAGGGGTAAGGACGGGGCATGGGTCTGAGCTGGCGGAATATTGCTGTGCGTGCGTTTTCGCATGTGCTCGCCCTCGGCGCGATCGCGCTGGTTCTGTTTATCACCCTTGTTCCTGCACATGCCCAGACGCTGCGCGTCGCTGACGTAACCCCCTTCGAAGTTCCTGCCGACCTTATCACCCTGCGCGAACAGCCTGCCATTGGCCCGACCTTTGTTGGCATGGCACCTGGTCAGCAGGCGCTGACCCCGGCCCTGCTCGCCAATTATGTCGATCGCCAGAACAAGCTGCGGGCGCTGGATGTGCTGGGACTGCAGGAGCAGGAAGAACTGACCGCCGACGTGCTGATGGGCTATATCGCCCGCGGTTCGATGGGCGAGGGCAATAGCGCCGTGTCGGCCATTGCCAGCTTTGCGGCACCGACCGCTGCTATCGAGCCCGACCTTAACCCGACAATGCTGGCGGCCTATGTCGAGACCGGCTACCAGCCGCTCGCCGCCCGCCTGCAGCATGCCGATGCCGAGCGCGATTGCCTGGCACAAGCGATCTATCACGAGGCCCGCGGCGAGAGCCAGGCTGGCCAGTTGGCCGTCGCCAATGTCATCGTCAACCGCGCCCGTTCCGGCAAGTTCCCGTCGACCCTTTGCGGCGTCATCTACCAGAATGCCGACAAGGGCTATCACCGCTGCCAGTTCACCTTTGCCTGCGACGGCCGCAATGATGCACCGGGCGAACGCAATGCCTGGAAGCGCTCGGCCGAACTGGCCCAGTCGGTCTATGCCGAATTCGCGCTGGGTGACGATGTGGGCGCGGTTCCCGGTTCGGCGCTTTACTATCACACCACTGCGGTCAACCCGTCGTGGTCGAACACCTACAATGCCGTCGCCGAAATCGGCTCGCATATCTTCTATTCGCCCAACTAGACGGGTTGGCTGCGCGATCCACGCGGCCTCTTCCAAAATCCAGGCAAACAAAAATCCCCGCTTGCGCGGGGATTTTGCATTGGGCGATCTGCCTCTGTGTCAGACAGCCAGAGCGGCTTTCCTGGCAAGGCGGGCCTTGATGTTCTCGATGCTGGAGTCCGGCGTCGCGGCGAAGAGGCTCTTGGTATAGGCGTGCTGCGGATTGGCGAACACGTCGTCGCGCGTGCCGTGTTCCACCACATCCCCGAAATACATCACCATCACCTCGTCGGCGATATAGCGCACGACCGAAAGGTCATGGCTGATGAAGACATAGGTCAGGCCGAACTCATCCTGCAGGTCCTTGAGCAGGTTGAGGATCTGCGCCTGGACCGACAGGTCGAGCGCCGAGACGGGCTCGTCGAGAACGAGGAAGCTCGGATTGAGCATCAGGGCACGGGCAATGGCGATACGCTGGCGCTGGCCACCGGAGAACATATGCGGGTAGCGGCCGAAATGCTCCGGACCGAGGCCGACCTTGATCAGCATGGCCATGGCCTTTTCGCGGCGCTCGGTAGCGGACATGTCGGTGTTGAGCAGCAGCGGCTCGGCCAGGACATCACCGATCTTCTGGCGCGGGTTGAGCGAGCCATAGGGGTTCTGGAAGACGATCTGCACCTTCTGGCGCATTTCCTTGCTGACGCCATGGCTGGCATCGACCTTGTTGCCATCGATCAGGATGTCGCCGGAAGTCGCCGGGTCGATCAGGGTGATCATACGGGCGAGCGTTGACTTGCCACAGCCGCTTTCGCCAACCACGGCCAGCGTGCGGCCCTTTTCAAGCTTGAAGTTCACGCCCTTGACGGCATGGACCACCTTGGCGGGGCGGAGGAAGCCACCCGAAGAGACATAGTCGCGCTTGAGGTCGCGCACTTCGAGAACGGGGGTGCTCATCGGGCGGTCTCCACTTCGGCGGCAAAGTTGAAGTCGGCCACCGTGGGCAGGCGATCGCCCACCGCATTCTCCGGCAGGGCCGACAGCAGCGCGCGGGTGTAGTTTGACTTGGGATTTTCGAAGAGGGAGAGCACGTCGGCCTCCTCCATCTTGTGGCCCTTGTACTGCACGATGACGCGATCGGCCGTCTCGGCGACCACGCCCATGTCATGGGTGATCATGATCAGGCCCATGCCAGTTTCGGACTGGAGGCGGACCAGCAGGTCAAGGATCTGCTTCTGGATGGTCACGTCGAGCGCCGTGGTGGGTTCGTCGGCGATCAGGAGCTTTGGATTGCAGGAGATGGCCATGGCGATCATGACGCGCTGGCACTGGCCGCCTGACATCTGATGCGGGAAAGCGCCGAGGCGTTCGGCGCCATCCTTGATGCCGACGAGGCGCAGCAGTTCGACGGCACGATCACGCGCCGCCTTGCCCTTGAGGCCAAGATGCTTGCCCAGCACTTCCTCGAGCTGAAAGCCCACCGTGAAACAGGGGTTGAGGCTCGCTACGGGCTCCTGGAAGATCATGGCAATGTCGTTGCCGATAATCGCGCGCTTTTCGCGTGCCGTCATCGCCAGGAGGTTGCGGCCCTCGAATTCCATCTTGTCGGCAGTAACCGTGGCGGTCGAGGGCAACAGGCCCATGACAGCCAGCATGGCCACCGACTTGCCGGAACCCGATTCACCGACGATGGCGAGGACTTCATGCGCATCGACCGAGATATCAATGCCGTCCACGGCCCTGAACAGGCCGATCGAGGTATCGAAGGAGACGGAAAGATTTTTGATTTCAAGCAGGGGCATGGCGTCAGCTCCTCTTGAGCTTGGGATCGAGGGCATCACGCAGGCCGTCGCCGACCAGATTGATGGCCAGAACAGTGATGAGGATGGCAAGACCCGGGAAGGTCACGACCCAGGGGGCCTTGGTGATGAATTCGCGGGCCGAGGCCAGCATGGTGCCCCATTCCGGGGTCGGTGGCTGGGCGCCCATGCCAAGGAAGCCAAGGGCCGCAGCCTCGAGGATGGCATTGGAAAAGCTCAACGTCGCCTGGACGATCAGGGGCCCGAGGCAATTGGGCAGGATGGTCACCAGCATCAGCCGGAAGTGGCCAGCGCCGGACAACTTGGCAGCGGTCACATATTCGCGGCTCTTCTCGGCCATCACCGCGGCACGCACGAGGCGGGCAAAATGCGGCTGCAGCACGAGGGCAATGGCGATCATGGCATTGAAGAGGCCCGGCCCCAGGATGGTCACCAGCACCAGCGCCAGAAGGATCGGCGGGAAGGCGAGGATGATGTCCATGATGCGCATGATCAGCGCATCGACCCAGCCGCGGAAATAGCCGGCGAGGACGCCGAGGATGACGCCGACGATCATGGCCGCCACGACCACAAAGAAGCCGATGAACAACGAATAGCGGGCGCCGTGGATGAGCCGGCTCAACATGTCACGACCGACCGGATCGGTGCCAAGCAGGAAGCGCGGATCGGCATTGGCATCCCAGAAGGGCGGCTTCAAGAGCGCATCGCGATACTGGAAGATCGGCGAATGGGGCGCGATGAAATCGGCCAGCAGGGCAAAGACGATCAGGATGGCAAAGACCGTCAGGCCGATGACGGCGCCGCGGTTCATCGAGAAATAATACCAGAATTCGCGCAGGCCCGAGACGGGCTTGCTGGCGGTCACGGTGGGTTCAGTGGATGTGGTCATGTTACTGCACCCGGATGCGCGGATTGATGAGGGCGTAGAGCAGGTCAACGATCAGGTTCACCGCCATGACGATGAGGGCGATGATCAAGAGGCCAGACTGCACCACGACATAGTCGCGCTTTGAAATGGAATCGATCATCCACTTGCCGATGCCCGGCCAGGTGAAGATGGTTTCGGTGAGAATGGCGCCGCCAAGCAGCAGACCGACCTGCAGGCCGATCGTGGTGACGACGGGGATCAGGGCATTGCGCAGGGCGTGGACGTTGATGACGCGGCGGGGCGACATGCCCTTGGCGCGCGCCGTGCGGACATAGTCCTCGCCCAGCACTTCGAGCATGGCCGAGCGGGTCTGGCGGGCGATGACGGCGAGCGGAATGGTGCCCAGAACCACGGCCGGCAGGATCAGGTGGCGCAGCGCCGAAACGAAGGCGGGCCAATTGCCGTAAAGAATGGTGTCGATCAGCATGAATCCGGTGATCGGGCGCAGGAAGAAGCTCAGTGCAATGCGGCCCGAGACCGGCGTCCACCCCAGATAGGTGGAAAAGAACATGATCAGCAGCAGGCCCCACCAGAAGATGGGCATGGAATAGCCGGTGAGGGCCACGCCCATGGTCGCCTGGTCAAACCAGGAGCCGCGCTTGACGGCGGCGAGGATGCCCGCCGGAATGCCGATCGCCACAGCCAGCAGCATGGCAACCAGCGCCAGCTCGATCGTGGCGGGGAAAAGCGTCATGAATTCGGTGATGACCGGACGCTTGGTGGCCAGGGAAATGCCGAAGTCGCCCTGCAGCACGCCGCCCAGATAATTGAAATATTGCTGCCAGATGGGCAGGTTGTAGCCGAACTGCTCGCGCAGAATCTCGTAGCGTTCCGGCGTTACGCCGTGTTGCCCGGCCATGGCCAGGATGGGATCACCGGGGAGAACGCGCACGAAGGTGAAGGCGCAGATGGAAATGCCGATGATTGTCGGAATGACCAGCGCCAGTCGGCGCAGCAGATAGTTGAGCATGAGCGGGCTTTACCCTTGTCCAGCCGGAGCCGAAGCGATCCGGACGGCACTAGTTTCCTGTTGACCGGTTCGGCGGTTCCGTTGTCCGGAACTCTTGGAAAACCAGCACGTGTTCTAAAAATCGGAGCCCCGGTCCGCTGAAGCGGATCGAGGCTCCTATCGTCTTGCCGTAAGGCCTCAGGCCTTACTCCTGGACGTCGACGTCCTTGAAGCTGTGGCTGCCGAGCGGGCTCATAACATAGTTGAGCACGGTCTTCTTCATCGGCATGAACACCTTGGAGTGAGCGATGGTCATGGCGGGCTCTTCAGCCTTGAAGATTTCCTGGGCCTTAGTGTAGAGCGCAGTACGTTCTTCGGCATCAGAGGTTGCCTTGGCAGCCTGGATGGTGGCTTCGAACTCGTCGTTGCACCAGCTCGAGTAGTTGGACACGCCGATGGCCGAGCAGGAGAACAGGGTGGCGAAGAAGTTGTCCGGATCACCATTGTCGCCGGTCCAACCGATCATGAACGGGCCCTTGCGGTCGGCAAGCTTGCCGCGTTCGCGATATTCGGTCCATTCGTAGGTCACGATGTTGGCGGTGACGCCGACAGCGGCCCAGTCAGCCTGGATCAGCTCAGCCATGCGCTGGCCATTCGGGTTGTAGGGACGCGACACCGGAATCGCCCAGATCTCGGTGGTCAGGTCGGTGACACCGGCTGCCTCGAGCAGCTTCTTGGCTTCTTCGGGATTGTAGACGTCGGCTTCGATGGCGTCGTCATAGGACCACATGGTGGGCGGGATCAGGTTCTTGGCGTCCTGGCCGGCACCCTGGTAGACGGCATCGATGATGGCCGACTTGTCGATGGCCATGGTCAGTGCCTTGCGAACGTCCGGATTGTCGAACGGCGCCTCGGTGGTGTTGTAGGAGAGGTAACCGATATTGAGGCCTTCGCCTTCCTGCACGGTCAGGTTCTCGTCGCCCTGGAGGGCTTCAAGATCGGCCGGAGCCGGATAGGGCATGATATCGCATTCACCGGCCAGCAGACGCTGGGCGCGAACCGAAGGATCGGTGGTGATGGCGAAGATCAGGTCATCGACCGGCTGCTTGCCTTCCCAGTAGTCGGGGAATGCGGAGTAGCGGATGACGGTGTCGAGCTGGTAGTCGACGAACTGGAACGGACCAGTGCCCACCGGCTGGGTCGAGAAGGCAGCGAGATCGCCGGCGGCTTCGACCTGGTCGGCATATTCCTTGGAGACGATCGAGGCGAACTGCATGGCAAGGTTTGCCAGCATGGGAGCGTTTGCTTCGGTCAGGGTGATCTTGACCGTCAGATTATCGACCTTCTCGATGGACGAGAGGTACTTGGGCATGTCCATGCCCTGGAAGTAGTCCCAGGTCATGCCTTCGAGATAGGCATGCCAGGCGTTGTCTTCCTTCCACTGACGCTCGAACGAGAAGATCACGTCGTCTGCGTTGAGGTCACGCGTGGGCGTGAAATAGGGCTGGGTGTGCCACTTGACGCCGGGGCGCAGGTGGAAGGTGTATTCCAGACCGTCTTCGGAGATTTCCCAGCTCTCCGCGAGAGCGGGAATGATTTCGGTGGTGCCGGGCTTGAACTCGACCAGACGCTCGAAAATCGTGTGAGCCGATGCGTCGAAGTCGTTGCCGCCGGTCAGCGGGCCGGGATCGAAGTGGGCGGGCGAGGCTTCCGAGCAGTAGATCAGCTGCTTGGCCTGGGCGGCACCGGCGGCGAGCGCCATGATGGCCGTTGCGGTCAGCAGCGTTTTCATCAATTTCATTATTGTTGTCTCCCGATATTCCTGCGCACCCGGCTTGCCAACCGGGGCTTGGGCGACACCAAAGCGTAGAATCCCCGATCGTGCAACTCCGGAGTTTGACCATTTGGTCAATCTGATGACAACGGGAACAGGCTTCCACAGGATTGGACGGTTTTGAAATGAATGGTTCGGCTGGCGATTGCCCGCTTGACCCGGTGATTGGCCGGGTGATCCATTCTCTGCATGACCCAATCGATCGCCACCATATCGCTGCTTGTTGCCGACTACGACGACGCCAAAAGTTTTTATTGCGGCAGGCTCGGCTTCGATCTTGTTGCCGACACGGACCTCGGTGGCGGCAAGCGCTGGGTGCTGGTGGCTCCGGCCGGTCAGAGTGGTGCGCAGCTGCTGCTGGCCAAGGCGGATGGCGACGCCCAGAGCGCTGCCATAGGCAATCCGGGCGGCGGGCGCGTCATGTTCTTTCTCAACACCAGCGACTTTGCCAAGGACCACGCCGACATGATCGAACGTGGTGTGCGCTTTCTCGAAGAGCCCCGCCATGAAGCCTATGGCACGGTTGCAGTATTCGAGGACCTCTATGGGAACAAGTGGGACCTCATAGAGCACGCCAAGTCCTGAGACTGCTGCCCGTTTTCAGAACCGAACCCAACGCTGCCCAAGGCGTTGTTCAGCCATAACAATGGAGAAATATCATGGATCGTCGCCCGCTTGGCCGCAGTGAACTCGTCATCGAACCCCTGGTTCTGGGCGGCAATGTCTTTGGCTGGACCGTGGACGAGAAACTGGGTTTCGACATTCTCGACGCCTATGTGGACGCCGGCTTTACCGCCATCGATACGGCCGAGGGCTATCCGAACTGGGTGCCGGGCAACCCGCCGGGGATGAGCGAGACGATCATCGGCAAGTGGATGAAAGCCCGTGGCAATCGCGACCAGGTGCATGTCTTCACCAAGGTCAATTCGGCCAACAAGCCGGGTGGGCTGGGCGCCGAGGCGATCAGGAACGGGATCGAAGACAGTCTCAAGCGCCTCCAGACCGACTATGTCGACCTCTATTTCAGCCATTGGCCAGACCCGCAGACCGAGCACGAGGAGACACTGGGGGCCTATGATCCGCTGGTCCGTTCGGGCCGAGTGCGGGTGATTGGCGCATCCAACTACACGTCGCAGATGGTCAAGGATGCCAATGAGACGGCGGTGATCAAGTCGCTGCCGCGCTATGAAGTGCTGCAGCCGCGCTACAATCTGTATGATCGCGCGGAATTCGACGCGCTGCGCGATGTGGTCACCGAGGACGATATCGGCACTGTGGTCTATTACAGCCTGGCGTCAGGGTTCCTGACCGGCAAATACCGTTCGAAGGCCGATTTCGGCAAGTCGCAGCGTGGCGGCGTTATCGAGAAATATCTCGACGCCAAGGGCGAGAAGATTCTTGCCGCGCTCGACACGGTGGCCAAGGCCAATGATGCGACGCCGGCAGAAGTGTCGCTCGCCTGGCTCGTCGCTCAGCCGGGCGTGACCGCACCCATTGCCTCGGCGACTTCGGTGGAACAGGTCAAGAGCCTCGCCAAGGGCGTGCGGCTCAAACTCAGCGATGCCGAGCTGCAGACGCTGACGGACGCGGGGAAATAAGAGTACCCCCACCTGACCTCCCCCTGAAAAGGGGGAGGGATTGCCTCCACTCGTGGGCACAATTCAGCCACCTACGCCGCGCAGTCCCTCCCCCTATCAGGGGGAGGATAGGTGGGGGTATCCCTACCACTCAAACTCCGGCCCGTTTTCGCGACCACCCATCAGGAAGACGTCGCTCATCAGGCGCAGGGGCGCGGCGTCGACATCGCTCTCGCCGCGTTCCAGCAGCGCGGCGAAATGGTCATACATGGCGGCATATTCGCCATCACCATGCTGCAGCACCAGTTCGCCATTGACGGTCAGCGAGCGTCCGCCGCTTTCGAGCTTGATCTTCGTGCCCTTGCCGGTCTCGACGCTGAAGGTCCAGATCTCGCCGCTCTCTTCGAGCCAGTTGAAACCGGCCGACAGCTTGGGCTGATGCAGTTGGCCCGACTTGAAGGCGATCTCGACGTCAACCGGTGTCTGTCGATTGACCGGGAAGGTCAGCCTGGCGCTTTCCACGAAGACCGGAAAGGGCATGATCTTGGTGAAGATCGAGAAGGCATTGATGCCGGGATCGCAAACGCCGAAGCCGCCCGGCTCCCAGACCCAGTCCTGCCCCGGATGCCACTTGCGCACGCTTTCGCGCCAGTCGATGCGGACAGATTTGACGCCCTCATCGGCCAGGATTGCCCTGGTGCGATCGACCGGCGGATTCCACTGACTGTGCCAGGTCTGGTAGAGAATGCGATCGAGTCTTTTGGCGTGGTCGATCAGGTCATCCAGCTCGGAAATCGTGGTGGTGGGCGGCTTTTCCATCATCACATCCTTGCCGGCGTCGAGCGCCTCGCGGACATATTGATGGCGGATGCCGGGCGGGGTGCAGATCGAGACCAACGATACATCTGGTAGCGCGGCATAGAGCTCGGCGGGCGTCTTGAAAGCCGGCAGGCCATTGTGGCTCAACCCGCGCGTCGAGACCGTCGCGGCCAGCTCGAAATGGTCCGATGCGTCGATCACCGGCAGATGCTGGTCCTGGGCGATCTTGCCCACGCCGATAACGGCAATCTTGCGCTTGGCCATGAAAAGGCTCCCCTCAGAAATCGGTCCGTATAGAACAGAGCCCACCCCGGTCTGCCAAGGGGATTTGTATGATTATTTTGGAGCTTCCCAGAGTTCGATCGGATTGCCTTCCGGATCGTGGATGCGGGCAAACCGGCCGGTCTCGGGCGTATCCCATTCGGCGCGCGTTTCCGCGGCAATGCCAGATGCACGCAGATCCGTGAGCAGTGCATCGAGATCATCGACGCGGAAATTGATCATCCATTGCCGCTCGGCGGGGAAATAGTCGCTGTCAGACTTGAAGGGCGCAAAGACCGTCATGCCGGCCTCCTGCGTCCAGAAGCCGGGCACGCCAAGATGAATTTCGTACCATTGCCCCAAAGCCTCGGCGTCCTTTGCCCGAAAGAACACGCCGCCAATGCCGGTCGCCCTTGCCATGTGATCCTCCCCGATCAGAAGACGAGGATAGCACGGAAGTCGTTGACATTGGTGCCCGTCGGGCCGGTGACCAGCAGGTCGCCGATGGCATCAAAGGCGCTCCAGGCGTCGTTGTTGGCAAGAGCCACCAGCGGGTCGATCCCGGCCTTGCGCAGGCGGGTCGCGGTCTGACCATCGGCAAAGGCGCCGGCATTGTCTTCCGAGCCATCAATGCCATCGGTATCGGCCGCCAAGGCGGTAATGCCCTCGACGCCATCGATGGCAATGGCGAAGGCAAGGAGGAATTCGGCGTTGCGACCGCCCCTCCCCCCCTTGCCGCGCAGGGTCACCGTGGTCTCGCCGCCCGAGAGCAGGACGACGGGCTTGGTGAATGGGCGATTGCGGGTGACGACTTCGCGGGCCATGGCGGCAAGCACCTGCGCCACGTCGCGCGACTCGCCCTCGATGGAATCGGAAAGGATGGCCGCCTCGACGCCGCGCTGGCGCGCCAGGTCCGCCGCGGCCTCGAGCGACAGGGTGGCCGAGGCAATGGTCGAGACGCTGTTGCGGGCAAAGGCCGGATCATCGGGCCTGGGGGCGAGATTATCCTCGCCGGCCATGATGCCGTGAGCATGGGGCGGCAGGTTGAGTTTATGGAGATTGGCATATTTGCGCGCCAGTTCGCGCGAACCAGCGAGGGGAATGGTTGGCCCCGAAGCTACCACCGCCGGGTCATCGCCCGGCACATCGGAGACGACCAGCGTCGCCACGCGGGCGGGCGCGCATTGCAGGGCCAGCCTCCCACCCTTGATGGCGGAGAACTGGTTGCGGATGAGGTTCATCACCGAGATCGGTGCACCAGAGGCCAACAGCGCCCGGTTTATGTCCTGCTCGTCATCGAGCGTCAGTCCGGGCGCCGGAGCTGGCAATAGCGCCGAGCCGCCACCCGAAATCAGCGCCACGACGAGATCATCAGGCCCAAGGCCGGAGACCATTTCCAGCATGCGGCGCGCCGCCAGATAACCGGCAGCATCCGGCACGGGATGCGCTGCCTCGACGATCTCTATGCGCTCGCAGGGCGTGGCATAGCCGTAGCGCGTCACGACAAGGCCGGTGAGCGGGCCGTCCCAGGCCTCTTCGAAGGCCCTCGCCATCTGGGCCGAGGCCTTGCCAGCACCGATGACCACGGTGCGGCCCTTCGGCCTGTCCGGCAGATGGCGTTTCACGCCCAGCTCGGGCTGGGCCTGAGCCACGGCGTGGCGAAACATTTCTTCGAGCAGCGCGCGGTCCATCATTCCTCCCGACTTGCGATTCTCCCGTCACAAGGGTAGCCAGCATGAGCGTGCCTGCACAGGGTGTCAAAGTCCGACACGGATAGTGCGTAGCGGCAGGGACAGGAGTTTCGATGGCCGAACGTTTCGCGATCTATTTTGCCCCATCTGCCACCAGCAATCTGTGGGAGCGTGCCGCGACCTGGCTGGGCCGGGACGCCAGCGATGGCGACCTGTTCGATGGCCCGGTGGCGGGCGTTGATCGCGACCGGCTGCTCAACCTCACCCAGTCGGCCAATCGCTATGGCTTTCACGCCACGATCAAGGCGCCGATGGCCCTGACCGAGGACAGCACGGAAGCTGACCTGCGCACTGCGCTGAGCGAATTTGCCGGAAGGCACGAGCCCTTCAGCCTGGGCAAACTGCGTCTGGCATCGCTGCAGGGGTTTCTGGCGCTGCTGGTGGACGACAATGAGCGCCTGCAGGATTTTGCCGCCCATGTGGTGGAGGATTTCGATCCCTTCCGCGCGCCGATGAGCGTCAAGGATCGCGCGGCGCGGGCCGGCAAGGGGCTGAGCGAGCGACAGCTCGAACTGCTCGATGCCTATGGCTATCCCTATGTGTTCGAAGAATTCCGCTTCCACATGACGCTGACCGACCGGCTGGCCGACGAGGACGCCCATGAGATCGCCCAGGCGGCGACCACCTGGTTCGGCCCAGTGCTCGAGGAAGAGATCGTCCTCGACCGGCTGTCGCTGTTCCACGAACCCGACGCCGGCAAGCCCTTCCGCCGCGTGGGTGATTTCAAGCTTGGCGCTGCCGCGTGATGGATTGACGTTGCTGGGGGCACTGGCCATGGTAACGCCCATCGGGCGGCGACTGCTTCGGGTGGAGCAGCGGCGACGTTAAGGGATTGACTGACCCATGGTTCGACCGCTCGGTTCTCTGGTTCTGGTCGTCGGACCCTCCGGCGTCGGCAAGGACACATTGATCGACGGCGCGCGTCAGGCGCTCGACAATGACAAGCGCTTCAGCTTCGTGCGGCGCCTCGTCACCCGCACCTCGGGCCCGACAGGCGAGGAACACGACAATGTCGAACCGGACGTCTTTGCCGAAATGGAGGAGGCCGGGCGCTTTGCCCTCTCCTGGGACGCGCATAACCTGCGCTATGCCTTGCCGCTGAGCGTCGATACCGACATAGCGCTGGGCCGTACGGTGGTGGCCAATGTGTCGCGCCATGTGGTTGGCGAAGCCAAAGCCCGCTATCCGGGCTGCACCGTCATCCTCATCACCGCCGAAATCTCGCGGCGGGCCGAGCGCCTGGTCAAGCGTGGGCGGGAAAATCCGGATCAGATCACGGCGCGGCTGGCGCGGGAAAACGCACCCGTGCCGACGGGCATCAATCCGATCATGATCGACAATTCGGGCTCGATTGCCATCGGCGTCACCGCCTTCGTCATGGCCTTGCGCGGGATCGCCGCGCAGGAATAGCGCCGGGTTGAACCAGTCGCCTTTTGCCGCGTTGAACCCTGACAGTAGCGTCAGGAGTTTTCCATGAGTCGAAATGGTCTTTATGCCGTCATTGCCATCCTGCTGATCGCAGTGGTCGGCTTTGGCATCTACAGCTATCAGCAGCAGCAGGCCCAGCCGGGCATCGAAGTGCGCGTCGATGGCAATGGAGTGTCGATCGATGGCAATGGCTAGCGAAGACGACAGCCGCCGCCAGTCCATCGTCACCGCCATTACCGCGGAGCTGGAACGGCAGGCCAAAGACGGGGAAGCGCGGGTCAATGTGGACGCCTTGGCCGAAGCGATCGACATCGCCCTCGAACCGGTGCCGCCCACGGCCGAAGGCAAACGGCCCTATGAGCTCAACGCCACCAATGACGATTGAGCATCAGGCCTGACGATGAAACAAAGCGCGTCCCCTGACCACCAGATCAGGGACGCGTTCATTCAGAGCGTGTCGTCGGTGCTGCGGATAGCCTGGGACACGGCGAAATGGGCCTTTTCGACCGTCTCGAACTGCTGGCCGTCGATGGCAAAGGCCGGCAACTTGACCGCGACGAAACGGAAGCCTTCGGAATTGGGCACGACGACGCCTTGGGGCTCACCACCCACTTCTATGACGATCGGCCTCTGTGCCTGGGCACTATGTAAACTGCGTTCCTGCATGGGTGGGTGCTCCACTTGCGCATTGCACGGGACAAAAGGGAAAGACTCGCGGAGCTTTCACCACAATTGCCGGCAATGCTGAGATTCTATCGGAAGAGTGAGACGAAGAGGTGACAGAGGTCACATTCGTTTGTTGCGACAGGTCTCTTGCCAGCGTTTTACGCTTTGGAGCTGGGTGGTTACGCGCGCACAACCTGCATGGATGGTGAAGGTAATAGATGGCGTCATCTTCATTCCTTTCCCGCTGGTTGAACGGAGCTAACATCGGCACATGCCGATGCAGTGACGGCAAGATAGGAGTGTTTTTGGGCAATTGCTAGGCCAGCAACGACCCAAGAATACAGATTTATCAGAAAAGACTGCCCTCAATTGGTCGCAATCAGAAAATCTGAACAATTCGGTCATGTTTTTGATGCACGCCCCTCACGCCTTGCAGGACAAGCAAGGCTTGAAGTGCACCGGACAATCTGGTGTGGTCGAGCTTTAAACACGTGACACCGCCGGAAAACGGCGGGCCCCAAGGGATAAGCGAAGTGTCAGAAGACGACGTGCCGGCTGCCAGCAAGGGCAAGCGCGGGGTCAAGCCATCGGGCAAGCCCACGCTCAAGACCATAGCGCAGATGACCGGCTTTGCCGTCACCACCATTTCGCGGGCCCTCAACAATGCCCCCGAGCTTAGCCAGGACACCCGCGACCGGGTGCAAAAGATCGCGGCAGAACTGGGCTACCTGCCCGACCGCGCGGCGCTACGCCTCAAGACCGGCCGAACCAATGTGATCGCCCTGGTGCTCGAGCCGGATGAGCAGATCTATGGTTTTGGCTCTTCCATCGTCAACGGGCTCAGCGAGGCGGTGCGCAATACGGCTTACCACATCGTCATCACGCCGCTGTTCCGCGGCGTCGATCCGATGGAGCCGATCCGCCATATCGTGCGCAACCGCATGGCCGACGGCGTGATCTTTTCCAAGGCCGAGAGCTTTGACGAGCGCATCCGCTTCCTGCTCGACAATGACTTTCCCTTTGTCAGCCACGGCCGCACCAATTGGCCGGAAGGGCATCCCTTCGTCGATTTCGACAACGAGACCTATGCCCACGGCGCAGCCAGGCGCTTGGCTCAGTTGGGATGCCGCAACATCTCGACAATCCTGCCCGATAGCGCCCTCACCTATACCGACCATCTCAAGACCGGCATGGCGCGGGGCGCCAACGAGGCGGGGATCGCCTATGAGTTCGCCGCCGACGTCAACCTGGGCAGCGCGACCGATGCCATCCGCCACTATGTGACCAAGCGCACCAAGCGGCCCGACGCGCCCGATGGCTGGGTCTGTGCATCGGAAGTGTCAGCGCTGGCAGTGATCGGCGCACTCAATGAATGCGGCAAGAAGGTCGGCCAGGACGTGCATGTCGTGTCCAAGCAGGCCTCCGAAATGTTCGCACAGTTCCAGCCGGGCGCAGAGACGGTGTTCGAGGATTTCGTCGATGCCGGCCGCAATCTGGGAAGCCTGCTGCTGCGCCGGATTGCAGGTGAGCCAATTGGCGACCTGCACCATCTGGCAGAACCGAAATTTGATTGGCTGCGAACCGGCCCATAGGGCAAATCCGCTCCAGCGGAGCGAATTTAGGTAAGCAGGCCATGAGGGCTATGCCCGAATGGCGGGCGGACTAACCTTCCAGCTCTTCCCTGAGCAGTTCCAATTCCATCCACTGTTCCTCGGCCTGGGCTTTCTTGGCTTCGGCTTCGAGCAGGGCCTTGGACTTGGCGGCAAAGCCGGCCGGATCCTTTGTGTAGAAATCAGGCTTGCCCAGCGCTGCGTTGATCGCCTTGATCTCGTCTTCCAGCCCATCGATGGTCTTGGGCAGGGTTTCGAGGGCGTGCTTTTCCTTGAAGCTCATCTTGCGCTTGGCGGCCGGTGCCGGAGCCGAGGTTGCCTGGCTGGTCTGGGTGAGGCTGGTCTTGCCGGCGCGATGGGTCTTGGCCGTGGGCTCGCGGGCGGTGACGCCCTCGCCGCGCTGGATGACCATGTCGGAATAGCCGCCGGCATATTCGAGCCAGAGGCCTTTGCCTTCGGCAATGATGACAGAGGTCGCCACGCGGTCGAGGAAGTCACGATCGTGGCTGACGACGATGACCGTGCCGGCATAGTCGGAAACCATTTCCTCGAGCAGGTCGAGGGTTTCAAGATCGAGGTCGTTGGTCGGCTCGTCGAGCACCAGAAAGTTCGACGGCAGCGACAGCGCACGAGCCAGGGCCACGCGCGCGCGCTCACCGCCCGAGAGCTTGCCGATCGGCGTATTGGCCTGTTCGGGCCCGAACAGAAAGTCCTTCATATAGCCCACGACATGCTTGGGCTGGCCGTTGATCTGCAGTGTGTCCGAGCCACCGCCGGTCAGGGCTTCCTTAAGGCGCGTGTCTGGATGGAGCTTGGCGCGACCCTGGTCGAGCATGGCCAGTTCAAGCGCCGAGCCGAGCTTGATCGTGCCGGTGTCGGGCTGGTCGAGCCCGGTCAGCATCTTGATCAGCGTGGTCTTTCCCGCGCCATTGGGGCCGACGATGCCGATCCGGTCGCCGCGCACGACGCGGGTCGAGAAGTCACCGACGATGACGCGATCGCCATAGGCCTTGGAGATATTTTCGGCCTCGACCACCAGCGCGCCGGAGGTGCGGCCCTCTGCGACCTGCATGTTGACCGAGCCGGTGACCCGGCGCTGTTCGCGCCGGTCCTGGCGCAGACCGGCAAGGCGTTCGAGACGGCCGACATTGCGCTTGCGACGCGCAGTGACGCCATAGCGCAGCCAATGCTCTTCGCGCACGATCTGGCGGTCGAGCTTGTGGCGGTCGCGCTCTTCTTCCTCCAGCACCTGGTCGCGCCAGGCCTCGAAGTGGGAAAAGCCCTTGTCGAGGCGGCGGGTCACGCCACGATCAAGCCAGACGGTCGAGCGCGTGAGATCGGAGAGGAAGCGACGGTCATGGCTGATCAGCACCATGGCCGAGCGCATGGAATCGAGCTCGGACTGCAGCCATTCAATGGCCGGCAGGTCGAGATGGTTGGTCGGCTCGTCGAGCAGCAGCACGTCGGGCCGGGGCGCCAGCACGCGCGCCAAGGCAGCGCGGCGGCCTTCGCCACCCGAGAGGTTCCTGGGGTTTTCTTCGCCGGTCAGGCCCAGCGAGCTCAGCAGATATTGCGCGCGATATTCATCGTCACCTGGCCCTAGACCGGCCTCGACATAGGCGAGCGTCGTCGCATAAGCGGAAAGATCGGGCTCCTGCGGCAGGTAGCGCAGGGTGGCGCTGGGCTCGACAAAGCGCACGCCACTGTCATGGGTCACATCGCCCGCAGCGATCTTGAGCAGGGTCGATTTGCCCGAGCCATTGCGGCCGACCAGCGCCACGCGCTGTCCGGGCGAGACAATGAGTTCTGCCCCTTCGAGCAGGGTAGTGCCGCCGAAGGTGAGCTTGATATTTTGAAGCGAAAGAAGGGGTGCTGGAGCCATGGGGCGGATAGAGCACAGGCAGGCGGCAATGAAAAGGCCGCCCAGCGGCACCGGCAAAGAGAAAGGCCGATCAGGACGTTGAGGATCCTGATCGGCCCGGGGAGACGGTAGCAGCAAGCCCCGTCGTCTCGTTTGCTTGGCGGGAGGGTCGCATTCCCCTCGTCCCGTCACCGCCTCGCTATGGCCAGAGATAACCACAGCGTAACATGACTGTCAAACTCATAATTATGACCTGGGCGGAAAATATGCGCGACCGCGGACAGAAAAACAAAAATCCCCGGAGCATGCCGGGGATTTTCAAGAATTCAGATGTGTCAGCCGGTCAGAGCGCGGCGAGCAGCGACTTGTCTTCGGCAACGGCCTGGGCGGTCGAAATGCCCAGGCGCTCACGGATCGAGCGCTTCTTGCTGGCGAGATCGGCAATCGTATAGCCGGCTAGCACTTCGAAAAAGGCGCCAAGAGCTTCGCGCAGCGCGCCATTGAGATCGCATTCGCCGATAAGGGGGCAGTCAGCACCCTCCTCAAAGCATTCCGCCAAGGCGAAATTCTCTTCGGTGAGGCGAATGGTCTCGAGCAGGGTGATGTCCTCAGCCTTCTTGCCCAGCTTGATGCCGCCGTGACGGCCGCGCACCGTTGCCAGCAGGCCATTTTCGACCAGGGGCTTGATCAGCTTGAACAGGAAGAGTTCGGAAATGCCATATGCCTTGGCGATATCGGCGACCCGGCTCAGGCTGGGCTCATTGACGGCGCAATAGACCAGGGTACGGATCGCATAGTTGGATTGACGGGTCAGTCTCACTGCGGCCTCTGAAGCTCGAGTTCGGGAACGAGTCAGATCACCCGTTCTTGTATGCGTCCTTCTTAGAACAGGTCGCAGCTTATAACCATTCTAAAATATGTCAACATAAGTTGATTGATTGCTTCAAGTTTCTCGCGTGCAACCAAAAAGCTCGACAGCCGCTTAACTTCGGACTATGAACTTAAGTTCAGGGGGACGTTATTTTGGTTAAGACGATTACGCGAGCCATGCTTAGCGAAGCGGCTTCCCGCCGCACTGGCCTAAGCAAGACAGACACCGCCGCTATTTGCGACGCTATGTTCGAACTCATCGGCGCATCATTAATGCGCGCACAGACGGTTAAACTGACCACATTCGGGTCGTTGCAGGTGCGCTCACGCGCAGAGCGCATGGGGCGCAATCCGCGCACCGGTACGGAACACACGATTTCGCCGCGTCACACGGTGGTGTTCACGCCCAGCGCGCAGTTGCGCGATGCGCTGAACTCACCCGACGAGATCCGCAAGCGTGCGTGAGAAGAAGCGGCGGTAGAGCGTCAGCTCGCCGGCACCCATCGACGGCGCCATGGCGCCAAGATGACCGAGCATAACCTGGGGCGGACGGTAGGACGCCGGCACCGGGAGATGCTTGAGTTCGCTTTCGACCTCGGCAACCAGGCGCTCGCCAAGGGCAGGCGGCAGGATGGTGTCCAGCACGACCAGCGCGGTCTCGATGACCATGGTCGTGTTGTAGACCACGCGCGCAAGGGCATTGCCGCTGTCCTTGATCCACTGGTCGACGACGGGCGCGAACGTATCCCAATCCCAGGTCTCGAACTGACCGGAGATCATCAGGAAACCTGCGTCTTCCAAGCGCTTTTCCAGTACGGCCGTCGAGGCAATGCGATAGGCCGGCTGTAGCGGACCGTCGCCCTGACGCACCAGCATGGCGCCCATATTGGCCGAGTTCCCGCTGGACCCTTCCCAGAGCGAGCCCTCACCCACTATGCCGGCGGCGATGCAGCGCCCGATCATGAAATAGATGAAGTCGCCGGAACGCGGCCGGGACAAGGCGATGAGTTCGGCCCAGCAGGCTGCGTTGCCGTCGTTGACCAAACTCACGTCCAGGCCGCAGCGGCGCTCAAGATCGCCCGCCAAATCGAGGTTAGCCCAGAGCGCGCCCTGCTCTTCCGGCGCTTCGGACAGGTGCATGTAGCCAGCCATGTCAGCGGGCATCGAAACACCGATGTCGCGCAGCCGGCTCTGTCCGGCGTCGCTCAGACCTGCACGCAACTCGCCGATTGCCTTGGCGATTTCCCCCGGCAGAGTACGCGCGTCGGGAAAGTCATAGTGCCAACGCCGCGTGCCCAGCACATTGGCCGTGAGGTCGATCATGACGACATCGACATGCCGCCAGCCCAGCTCGACGCCAATGGAATAGGCGCCCTCGCTGCGCAGAAAAATCGGGGTCGCCGGCTGGCCGCGACGGCCGCGCAGCACCGGACCGCGCGTGATCAGCCCATCCTGTTCAAGATCGATCAGGATTGCCGACACGGTCTGAGGTGCCAGCCCGGATAGACGGGCAATTTCAGCATTGGACACGCCGGAATTGAAGCCGATCAGCGTGAGTACGGCGCGCTCGTTGGCCCGGCGCAATCCGTGGTGCTGGAGGCCACGCCCGCCAGCATCGAACACATCCCGCACCAGCTCTGGTTTTACTGTCATCAGTCACTTTCACCGAGGCCGGTGCCTGAGCCCGATGAAATAACTTCAACAGGCGATTTTAAATTTCAAAGATGTTTGCAGCACGCAAATGCGACAAACATGGGTTTCATAAGTCGTCTGACGATCATGCCAAACGGGGTCCGCCGCGCCTAGGTCCCTACCGGAAGACATCGATAACACTGCCATGATTGTCTATTGGGAGATTTGACAATTCACCAGCAATTCTGCCGAACACAGACACGCATCTGATTCTCTAACAAAAAAACTGAAGAGATATTTGGAAAATTTTGCGCGAATCCTATCGCAAGGCGCGACCCTGCTCGTCGAACAGGTGCACCCCATCCCTGGGCAGGCCGATATGGATCGTCTCATGCAGCTGCAGGTCTGGCGCCCCGTCGAGCTTGATCGTCACCATGTCACCGCTGGGCAGTTCGACATAGGCCAGGGCGTATTCGCCGAACTGTTCGATGACCGCCAGTGTGCCGGAGAAATGGGCCGTGTCCGACGTGGCCAATTGCAGGTGTTCGGGACGCACGCCCAGTGTTCGCACATCGGCCAGTTTTGGGTGGCTCAATGCTAACAGTCTGTTACCCGGAAGTGCCAATCCGTCAGCATTTGCGGTCACATTGAGAAAGTTCATGCGCTGGCTGGCGATGAAGCCGGCAACGAAGGTGTTGACCGGGTTGCGGTAGAGTTCGAGCGGGGTGCCAACCTGCTCGATATTGCCCGCGTTAAGCACCACGATCCGGTCCGCCAGGGTCATGGCCTCGACTTGGTCATGGGTCACGTAAATCATTGTCGCATCGAGTGTATCATGCAGCTTGGCGATCTCGATACGGGTCTGGGCGCGCAGCGATGCGTCGAGGTTCGACAGGGGTTCGTCGAAGAGAAAAACGCGTGGATTGCGAACGATGGCGCGACCAATAGCCACACGCTGGCGCTGGCCACCGGAGAGCGCCTTGGGCATGCGGTCCAGATATTGCTCGATCTGGAGAATTCGCGCCGCCTCGCGGACCCGCTGCTCGACTTCGGCTTTGGGCGTCTTGGCAAGCTTGAGGCCGAAGGCCATGTTTTCGTAAACGCTCATATGGGGATAGAGCGCGTAGGACTGGAAGACCATGGCGATGCCGCGCTGGGGCGAGGGTATGTCATTGACGACCTTGCCCCCGATCGAGATGTCCCCGCCCGTGATCGGTTCGAGACCGGCAATCATGCGCAGCAAGGTCGACTTGCCGCAGCCGGACGGTCCGACGAAAACCACGAATTCACCGGAGGTTATGTCGAGATCCACGCCATGGACCACTTCAAGCGATCCATAGGACTTGCGGACACCACGCAGCGAGACATCGGCCATTTCATGCTCCTCAGGTTTCGATCAGCAGGGTCGCAATCTCGAAGGGCCGCAGCGCGAGGCTGACGGTATTATCCTTGAGCTCGAGGGGTTTGCTGTCGCCCTCCTCCATCAGATTGACCACGCGCACCGACTTGACCGGCACGCCGAAGCTGATCGTTGCGTCGGCCCGAATATTGGCGTGCTCGAAGATGCGCAGCACCACGGCATCGGACTTTTCGGCCTTCTTGACGGTTTCGAGCGTCACATTGGACTGGTCGGCGCTGGCAAAGCTGAAGCTCCGGAATTCGCTGGCTGGGCTGCCGGAAGGTCTGGTTGAACCGACCAGCGCCACCGGATTGTTGAAGCGCTCGGCGGCGCGATGCACTTCGGCGAGGTCGGCAACCCCGTCGTGGACAAACAGCGCATAGCGCAGGCGATGCTCGCCCAGATCGGCCAGCGGATCGGGATGAGTCGAGCCACGCACCAGCGTCAGCCGGACGGATTGTTCAAGACAGTCATAGGCATACTTGCAGTCATTGAGCAGAGCGACGCCAAAGTCGGCCTCGCTGAGATCGACCCAGCGATGCATGCTCGCTTCGAACCTCGCCTTGTCCCAACTGGTGTTGCGATGGGTGGGGCGCTTGACGTGGCCGAACTGGATTTCCGAGCGGATTTCGGAGGTGTTGAGATCAAAGGGGAACTGCGCCTTGAGCACCGTGCGGCGCTCCTGCCAGTCGATAAAAGTGTCGAACTCCACCTGCCGGGCACCGACTTCGAGCGAGATGACCTGCACGACGGTCGAGGCCTGATATTTGCGTTCGACGCGAATGGCCGCACGATGCGGGCCGGTTTCGACAACCGAAATGGATGTCTTGCCATCGGCCAGCGGCCAGAACTGCTCCTCGAAATAGCGGTCGATGTCCCAGGCATCCCATTCCATCGGCTTGTCTTCGTAAGCGATGAGGCGGTTGGCTTTTTCGCCCTGGGCCAGGGTTTCGCGATTGCGCGTCTTGTCGAGAATTGACGTGATTTCGCCCGACTTGTCGAAGGTGATCCTGAGCTTGTCGTTTTCGAGATGCTTTTCGGAAACCGAGAGCGACGACGACACCTTGGCAGCGCCAGAGACGATCTGGCCACCGGTCCAGCCGAGCGGGGCAATATCGGCTGCAGGCGCGCCGAAGCTGGTCGTGCCATCGGCCGATATCAGCTTTTGCAGCGGCTGCACTGCGCCATTGGTGGCGAGCGACGTGCCCTCCTGAACGCCATCGGACGTGACGCTGACAAGGCCCGAGCGAGTCTGACCGGTGAAGTTGAACAGGCGCAACTGGTCCGCACCCGGCTTGGCAAAGGCCTGGGCAGCAGAATGCCAGGGGCCGTTCTGCGAACCGAGTGTCGAAAAGATCTGGCCATATTCATTGTCGCTGTCGACATAGACCTCCGGGATGGAGGTACCCGGCAGGATGTCATGGAACTGGTTGATCAGCACCAGTTCCCAGAACTCGGCGAGGGTTTCACTCGGATAGGCGGCACCAGTCTGGGTCAGCGCCATGGCGCCTAAAAACTCCAGCTCACGCAGCATGCGCTCGGCGCGGCGGTTGTTGGCCTTGTTCTTGGCAACCGAGGTCAGCGTGCCGCGGTGATATTGCAGGTAAAGCTCGCCATTCCAGGTGGGGAACCTGTTGCCCGGCGCATCCATGGCCTTGCCCAGGCGGTCAAGGAAGGGAACGATACCCTCCAGCTTCACCTTTGGCGCGCCGGGAATACCGCGTTCCATGCGGATGCCGCGCTCGATCATGCCACGGGTCGGGCCGCCGCCGCCGTCGCCATAACCATAGGACATGACGACTTCGCTATGCACGGCCTTGGGCTCGTAGCGCTTCCAGGCGCCCATGGTCTCGGACACCGAGAGGTCGCCATTGTAGGTGGTAAAGATTTCTTCGCTGTCATACTTTTGCGCGGTGATCAGCTGGGCCTTGGTCACCGTGCCGTCAATGCCCTTCCAGTGGAAGCTGTCATAGGGATGACGGTCGGTGTCGTTCCAGCTCAGCTTGGACGTGACGAAATATTTCAGCCCCGACTTGTCCATCACCTGCGGCAGGTTGGCGGAATAGCCGAAGGTGTCGGGCAGCCAGACGGTCTTGGGATCGACGCCGAAATGCTCGAGGTGGAAGCGGCGGCCGCGCATGATCTGCCGCACAAGACTTTCGCCCGAGACGATATTGACGTCAGGCTCGACCCACATGGCGCCTTCGATCTCGAACTGGCCCGCCTTGATCTTCTTGATCATGCGGTCCCAGAGTTCGGGATAATCCTTCTTCAAGAAGTCGAAGAGAACCGACTGGTTATACATGAAGATGAACTCGGGATATTCCTCCATCAGGTTGAGCACCGTGGCGAAGGAACGCCCCGTCTTGTCGCGGGTATGCATGACGCGCCAGAGCCAGCCGACATCGAGATGGGTCGAACCCACGGCGGTGATCTGCGGCTGCACCTCGGTATCCACCAGCTTGTAGATCTCGCCAGCGATCTTTTCGGCAGCGCCGAGCGAGGCCTCGAATTCGGGCGTGAAGCCATCGCGGCGATCGAGCGCCCGCAGGGCGCGATCGACGATGTTGAGAATAGCCTGGCGGCGCGGATCGTTCTGATAGAGGCGGACGGCGACGTCGAGTGGGGTCTGAAGGTCCCAGTAGAGTTTTTCGGCGCGTTCGCTACGGGTGTAGAAATCGACCGTGAAACCGACCAGCGGACGGTCAAAGAAGGTAAAAGCATTGACCAGCAGCACATGCTTGTTGCCCGGCTTGGCCTTGCGCTCGATGACCAGTTCGGTGTGATTGCCGTCGAGCGCCTGAGCGATCTTGCCGTCGAGATAGGCGAGACACTGCGGGTCGGTGGAGCCGGGGCGATCCTGCCACTGACTGGTGAACTTGAGGACAAAGGTCTTGCCCCGAGCCTCTTCGGGCACGATGACTTCGGCGGCAAACCAGGTGTGGCCCTGCTTCTTGGCCCAGACGGAATGAGGCCCGAACTTTTCCCACTTGCTCCAATCGGCCTTGAGCGCCTGGTCGGCGGTGACATCGGCGCGCTGCACGTGCCACTGCCAGTCACTATAGGGAACGGGCGTCAGGATCTTGGTTTCAAGGTCCTTGCATAGCCGGATGAGCTTGCCCTCCATCTTGAGGTCATCGTCGAGCAAACCAAGCTTCGACGACATGGGATTGGAATAGGTCATCCTTTAACTCCGACACCGGCGAACCCTGTGTTCATGTTGCGCCGTAACAAGAAATAGACGCCGACCGCCGGCGCTGCGTAGAGAATGGAAAAGGCCGTGAGGAAGCCATAGTTGATGGCACCCTGCTGGCCGAATGCTGCGTAGAGACCGACCGACATGGGGAAGGCATCCTGGACGCGGGCAAAGATCAGCGGCAGCAGAAACTCGTTCCAGGCGCCGGTGAAGCTGAAGAACCACACCACCGCAATGCCGGCCTTGGACATGGGCAGGACGATCTTGGTGATGATCTGTAGCAGGCTCGCCCCTTCGACATAGGCGGCTTCCTCAAGCTCGATCGGCACGGTGTCGAAGAAGTTCTTGAGCAGCAGCAGGGTGAAGGGGAGATTGAGCACGGTCAGCGCAATGATGACGCCGAGCTGATTGAGCAGGCCCGAGCGCTGCGCCGCAAAATAGAGCGGTACCAGCACACCGGCCGAGGGCAGCATGCGCAGCAGGACCAGGGTCCAAAGGAAGGCGTTGCGGCCGGGAATGCGCAGCCGCGACAATGGATAGGCGGCGGAAATCCCGACAATGACGCTGAGGGTGGCCGTGCCGGCGGCGATCAGCATGGAGTTGAGGAATTGCCGCCCGGCATTGCCCGAGACGGCCATGGCGAAATTGTCGAGCCCGAGGGCGCGCGGGATTTCGAGCTGGCCGGTGGACAGTGGATTGAAGGCGTTGAGGAACAGCCAGGAAAAGGGGCTGACCCAGATGACGGCCATGAAGGCGAGGGCAATGGCGGTGAGGCGGGAAGGTCCGGTTTCCATTATTTGGGCTCCCGCAGCATGCGCAGATAGACGAGCGACAAGAGACCGACGATGACCAGCATGGCCACGGAAATGGCGCTGCCAAAGCCCAGGTTACCGCGCGAAAAGCTCTGGTTGTAGAGGAAGACGGCGAGCGTCTGCGTCGCCGTGCCAGGACCACCGCCGGTCATTGCGTAGATCAGCGGGAAATAGGTGAAGGTCCAGATGGTGATGAAGAGCATGTTGGTGGCGATATGCGGCCGGATGATCGGCAATTGCACCAGCCAGATGCGCTGGAACGGAGTGGCGCCATCGACCTTGGCCGCTTCGACCACTTCACGCGATACCGAATCCAGCGCTGCCGAAAACAGCAGATAGGACCAGGCCGTGCCCTTCCAGATATTGGCGATGGTGACGATGGGCAGGGCATATTCATTGATAAAATTGATCGGCGGGAAGCCGAAGGGCGTAACGAAAAGTGCGTTGATCAGGCCGGTCTGATTGGTGGTTGCCGACCACAGAAACGCCGCCACGATATCGGGCAGCAGCCAGCCTAGCATGATGCAGACTTCGACCACGCTGCGGATGGTCGATTGGGTGCCGCGCAGCACCACGGCCAGCAGGAAGCCGAGCACGGATTGGCCGACGATGGCGGAGAAGAAGACGAAGATCACCGTGGTCCAGAGAGACTCGAGAAAGCCACGGCGGGTGAACAGGCGTTCGAAATTCTGCAGGCCGACCCAGCTCCATTCTACCGACTTGCGACCCACGAGGGCCAGATCGGTGAAGCTGAAGGCAAAGGCCCAGGCAGTGAAATAGAGCAGCGCCCCGATCAGCACCATGGCCGGCAGCATGCCGAGGCCAAGCACGAGGAGATTGCTGGTAAGCCAGGGATTGGCCTGGTTTTTCATACTTTTGGCCCCGTCGCCGCCGAAGCTTGAAAACACCCGTCACGGCGGCGCCCGGAGGACATTGGGCGCCGCCGCGTCGGGAGGTGGCTTATTCGTAGGTTATGACGTTCTCTTCGCCGAACTCGTCGACCAGGGCGTCATGGTAGGTCTGGATGACCTCGTCGACGCTGGCACCGTCGAGCAGGTCGGACGTCGCCTGCTGAATCAGGGCCGAGACCGTCTGGTAGCCGGGAATGGTGTCACGGCCTGTTGTGTCGGCGGCCAGCTTGGTTGCTTCAGCGAGGAAGGGATCAGCCGTATATTCGGCACTGTCCGAGATGTCGGTGCGGACGGCCATGCGGTGGGTTGCCAGGGTCCAGGCCTTGAAGTTGGCTTCGTCGAAAATTGACGTCACCAACTTGAAGGCCAGGTCCTGATCGGCAGCCTTGGCATTGATGCCGATGGCCCAGCCACCGGAGATATTAGTGGTTGCCTTGGTGCCGGGTTCGCCCGAGCCAGGCCAGGGCGTCCAGGCGACCTGGGCATCACGCTCCTCGCGGCTCGGGGGATTGTTGCAATCCCAGAGGCAGGCATCTTCCCATGAGCCGGAAGCCAGGATGCCGAGCTGATCGGCCGCCGCCGCAGCGCGTACGGCGGCGCCGATATCGGTGGCATAGTTGAGGTCGGCCGGGTTGAGCTGCTGCTCGTTATAGACTTGGTAGTAGAGATCGAAGACGCGGCGGAGGCCCGGGCTATCACCGATCCACTGGCCGGTTTCGCGGTTGAGCAGGCGGTTGCGATCGCCCTCGGGCACATCGGCGCCGAGCAGCGCCATATAGACGCCCTGCATGGTGGCAGCTTCAGCCTGCTTTGTGCCGGCCGGGAGCTGGAACGGATACTGGACGCCGGCGTCCTTGAGCTTGGTCGCCGCATCGAGAATATCGGCCCAGGTCTTGGGCTGCCACGGCGTGGCAATGCCGGCTTTTTCAAAGTTCGACAGATCGTACCAGAGCATGCGCACGTCGGTATCAGTGGGCAGGGCATAGACCTGCCCCTGATAGGAGGCAACTTCGAGCAGGCCGGGCAGATAATATTGATACTGGTCCCAGGCGCCGGCCAGTTCATCGAGCGGGGAGAGATAACCGGCCGACGCCAGTTCGCTCACCATGAAGCTGTCCATGACGTTGACATCGGCGGCGGTGCCGGCGCTGAGGTCGAGGGCGATGCGCTGGTCATAGCCCTGGCCGGGCAGCTTGATGCCATTGACGGTTTCACCCGTTTCGGCCTCGAAGGCTTCGATACCCGGCTCGACCAGGGCGGAAATCCATTCGGGATACATGAACGTCACTTCGGCATGCGCGGGGATCGCAGCAGCCACCATCAGCGACACAGTGGCCACCGTGGTCAGAAAACCCTTCTTGAGCATGAACTCCTCCTCATCTCCTCCGGCTGCCTCGCTGGACAGCCCCGCCAGATCCTCATCCGGCATGGCGAAAGGTAAACACAAGAGTTAGAACGTTGCAAACGTTAATCGAGATTGGTCAGACATGGTGACCTTATCCGCGCTTTTTCGTTCCTTTTCGTATGTTTAGCCTGTTTTGATTGCCTTCAGAGCGTGTGGAAAGTCTCTGCATCGTTGCAAAATTACGGGTTTCGACTTTACCGCGCGACAGTGTAAAAGCGGAGGCCGGGGAAACGGAGCAGCATGGACAGGAAGTCGACAGTCAAAGCGGGCGGCAATCGCCGGGTCACGCTGCGTACCATTGCGGAAGTGACGGGGTTGAGCCTGTCCACCGTGTCGCTGTCGCTGCGCGGCGGCACGACGCTGAAGCAGGAGACGCGCGACAAGGTCAACGAGGCCGCTGCGGCGCTGGGCTATGTGCCCGATCGCGCCGGGGTCCGCCTGCGGACCGGCAAGACCAATGTGATCGCGCTGGTGATGGACGGGGCGGAAGACTCGATCGATTTCGCTCGCCAGATGATCCAGGGCATTGGCGGCGCCATCAAGGGCACGCGCTACCACTTGACGGTGATCCCCGAGTTCGAGCGACACAATAGCGCCGAGACGATCCGCTATATCCTCGACAACCGCACGGCCGATGGCGTCATCATTACCCATACCGGTCCGCGCGATGCGCGGGTACAGATGATGATCGACGCGGATTTTCCTTTTGTCAGCCACGGGCGGACGGAGTTCTATACGCCGCACCCCTATCATGACTTCCATTCCGAAGCCTTCGCCGAGATCGCCGTCGATCGGCTGGCCGGCAAGGGGTGTCGTGACGTCATGCTGGTGATCGGCGATGACAGCACCACCAATTACCACAATATCGTCACTGCGTTTCGCAAGGCGACGGCGCGAGCCGGCATTGATGGGCGGCTGCTCGAGGGTACGCGCGGCATCACGCCGGCCGAAATGCGCCGTATGGGCGTAGAGCTGGCGGGAAGCCAGAACCGGCCGGACGGCATCATTTCGGATAGCGAGATGCGCACGATTGCCCTGGTGGGCGGATTGCAGGAGGGCGGGATCACGCCGGGGCGCGAGCTGCAGCTGATCTACAAGCAAACCTCGGGCATTCTGCCGACGCTGTTTCCGCAGCTCGACAGCATCCGCGAGGATGTGTTTGCCGCCGGCAGCGAGCTGACCCAGCTGTTGCTGAGGCGGATCGATGGCACGCCGGTCAGCGACTTGCAGAGCCTGGCCGAGCCACAAAAGCAGTGGCGCAGCTAGGCGCTTGTCAATTGATGCGCGGCTGCGCCGGAATGCCGAGATTGCGATAGAGGCCGGCCAGCTCGGGGCCGGTGAAGCTGGTCTCGCCGATGACGAGATTGGCGCCATGCAGGCTCACCGGCGCGGCTTCTTCGAAGGCGAAACGGAGGGCCTGTGCGGCGGTGCGGAAGTTGCGGGCGCCCTGCGCCCTTGCGGTCTGCCATGTGCTGCCAAGGTAAAGCTCGGCGGGGGCGTGAAAATCGAAGTTGGACATGAATACTCTGGTTGTCCGCGCAGAATGCAGCGGGATTTGGGATTGAACAACGCGCGCATCCGTCTGGCGCTCCACAAGGAAGCAGCCACGAGTCAACATGCCGCACCAGTATTGGCGAGGGGTGTGACGCTCGAATGACGGGGGATTGGCCTTGCCAGATTGACCGGAACTGCGGGCCAGCGCTCAAACGTATGTTTCCCAGATAGGCGCTGGTCGTGGCAAGATCAAGGCCGATCGTCAGCTTTGCCGAGAACGCTCGTTCTCCAGAATGCTCCTGGCGATATTGGCGGCCTGGACGCGGATATCGGGGATGGCCTCAATCTCGAAGAAGCGCCCGCGGGTGAGCGGGCCGATGGCGAGAAGGCTGTCATTGGCATTGCCTGCCGTATCGATCACGGCGCAATGCTCGTTGACGTCGAGGCCGATGCGCAACTCGTCGGGACGTCCACGACCGCTGGCCACGAGGTCGCGGATGACCGGATTGGAGCTGGCTTCCACATTGACGCTGACGCCGCCGCAATCATAAACGCGGGCGACAGGCATGATCTCGCGGATCGCGGTGCCGCGGCGCCGGATTTCGGCTTCGGCGGCAAGATCGCGGCCGGTGACGGTGACGAATTCGCCTGCGACGAGGCGTACCTGGCCGCTGGCAACGCCTTCTGCAATGCGCTCATAGAGCTCGGGCGGCAGGCGATGACGATGGATATTCCACCACGGTCGCAGATGGCGCAGGAATTGGCGGCGGGTCTCGCGGCTCCAGCTCTGCCAGATGCGCTGGTTATAGGGCCGGATACCATCCACGACGCTGCGCCAGTCGCCGCCTGCAGCCTCGGTATCGTGGATCAGGCCGCGGAACCACCTCAGCCAGTGCACCAGCCTGGATCCAAAGGGCACGTCACCCTCGGCAATGGTCAGCGGCTTGACGTCCTGATGACCCTTGGGCAGCAGGCCGTTGCGCGAGATGACGGTGATCGGCCCAATATGCTTGGCGTCTGACAGCGAGACCCAGGCATCGACCATGGAAAGGCCGGAACCCAGGATCATCACCTGCGCTTCGGTTGGCAGAACCGTGTCGTCTTCGGAGCCGACGCGCACGGCAATGCCGCGACTGCGGGCAGAATGGGTTTCGTGGCCGACGGCAAGGACGACCTGGCGGCTGGGCAGGACGGTGCCATTGGCCAACACAGTTTGCATGCCCTCTGGTGTGTCCCCGACCGACAGCACTTCGTCCTGCAGCACGGTCAGCCGACCCGGATTGGCCTCACCGGCTTGCTTCAACAGGTCTCTGAGATAGGTGCCGTAAAGCCGACGGGGCACGAAGACCCAGGAACACTGCTCTGGCGGATGGCCGCGCGACTGCAGCCAGCGCGAGAAATGGTCCGGATCGTCGGCGAAGGCGCTCATGCCGCGGGCGGGGACATTGACGCGATGGTCATGCTGGCTGGCGGAATAGGCAACCCCCTGCCCCAGCTGGGCACGCTCGATCAGCGTCACCGTAACGTCGGAGGCCGGATCGCGCAGCAGATGGGCGGCAAGCAGCACGCCGCTGGCGCCACCGCCGATGATGGTGACGCCGGTCATAGACTAAAGCCCTGATGCATTGCCCGTCCCCCTTAGTCGATCATTCGAGTCGCGAATATGGGCAAAGGCAGAGGCTATGACCAGAGAAAATGGCGCCACTGACATTGGAGACTGCCGGAAACTGCATGCCGGCCATGTCGGAACCCGGCCCACGCCGCCACGTTATGCGGGACCTTTGGAGACCCTCGGATCATGAATTTCAGTTGGACAAGCCTCACCCAATCGCAGCGCCTGGCCCTGCGCAATCTTTGCGCCAATGGGCCACACGAACTGCCGCGAGACCTGGGTGAACAACTGACCAGCCTTGGTCTTGCCGAACCGCTGAGCCAGGGCGGTTATGGCGTCAGCCCATTGGGCCTGACGGTCGCTCCGGCCAACTAACGCCGGCGCGGCGTCGCTACGCGGGAGTAGAGGCGGACCATGTTGGTCGAGCCTTCGGCAAGCTGCCAATAGACCTGAGCGACAAGATCCTTCCTGGCGCCGCTGCGCACGAGATCGAGCCCCAGTGCCTGCCGGCTTGCCGCTTCTGGCGAGCTGACGCCCTCGACACGGCTTTCACCAATGTTTTCGGATTCGGGGCGGAGATCCACCACGCGATACGATTGAGACACCGGCAAATTCCTGACCTTGTCTAACTCCACTGCCATTGCAGTAGATAGGCTCGGGCTAGGCTCCACCTATCGAGCCGTCAATTAACTAGATTAATTGGCGCTCCAAATTGTCTCTCCCCGCCGCTAGCATCTGCGTCAGAATCTTCCCTTGATCGACGCGCGGATCGAGGCTGAGGAAAAACCGCCGCTATCGAGTTCGGTGCTGAATTCCAGGCCGAGCAGCAGGCCGGCTTCGGTCTCGTAGTCGACGCCCACGGAAATGCCGCCGACAATGGTCTGGTTGTCCGGCTGGTCGGGCTGCGTGCCTCCTGCAACACCCACATCGAAACCCAGCGAAGGCGTCAGTCGTGAACCGTCGTCGAGCATGATCTCATATTCGAATTCGGTGCCCACGGTCAGGCGATACTGCAACTGGTCACCACCGGGCACGCTGACACTGTCGCCATCGGCATTGGTCACCGTGTAGTCCGCAATGGTTTCATTGCCGAGCGTGAAGGCGATATTGGGCCTGACCTGCAGGTCGTCGAGCTCGAAATAGCCGCTCAACTCGCCCATGGCCAAGAGGCGCGTGGTGTCGAAGTCGCCGCTGAATGTGTCGCCGAACATGTTTGACGTCGCCGTATTGCGCGACTGTCCGTAGAGGATGGTGGCGTCAAAAGACAGGTTTTCGCCCAGTGCGATGGAGACATAGGGACCGATGAGGAAACCGGTGCCTTCCACCATGCCGTCATCGGATTCTTCCGTGGCCCAATCGCCCTGGATCAGCACGCCCGCCAGGATGTCGTCGGTAATCAGATAGTCGGCGCCGACAGCCAAGGTGCCGATCTGGCCCCAGCTTGGATCGTCGTCGGTCGAGGCGTGGATGGTGTAATTCGTATCGAGCCAGATGTTGAAGGGCAGTTGCTCCTGAGACCCAGGATCGCTCAGGGCCAGACCATCCGCGGCCTGTGCGGCAGAATAGGCGCGCCATTCGGCAAGGCTGGTGGAGAAGGCGAGCAACTGGCTGCTGCCATCGGCATTGGCCATGACCGTGCCTGCCCGCGCGCCACTCAATACCGAGCGCCGCATGAAGATATTGGGGAGCTTGATCGAGCTCGACAGCACCCGCATGCGGTTGGCGACGAAAGTATTGCCCATATCCTCGAAGGTTTCCGAGATCGTGTCCGCCTCGGAGCGCAAGGATAGCGTCGCGCTGACATCGGCAATGCCATCGGCCGAGACCAGGACGAAGAAGTCGACGCCACCCGCCGCCATATCGGCCTCGCTCACCGTATAGGTGGCGCTGCAGGTCATGGTCTCGCCCTCGTCGAGCGATGTGCGCGGGCAGTTGAACGACAGCGCCGACGAGATGGAAATATTGTCGGCCGGGCCGGCATTGGCAGCGATCAGCGCCGAGACGGTGATACTCTGGCCTGCTTCGAACAATGCCATGGAATCGGCCTCCAACACGACCGACAGCGCGCCCGGAGCCGCACCAGCCACCGTCACATTGGCTGCGCCACTATAGCTCTGGCCATAGTTCTGAGTGCCCAGATAATGCGCCGTGATGGCATTGGCACCCGGATCGAGATCGGTCAGCACAAAGCTGGCCTCGCCGTTGATAAGGTCGAGCGTATCGAGCAGCACGCCGTTCTGGAGGATTTCGACCTGGCCGTCATTCACCACGACGCTAGAGGTCACATTGATCGTCGCCGTCACGGGAATGGTGGGCCGCACCTGGCTGGCCGAGAGAGAGACGGAGGTCTGGGTCGGCAGCTGCGCCGTGGCCATGATCGATGCGCTATCCGAAGCCGCCGTAAACCAGTCGTCGCCAGAGTAGTCGAAGGTGAAGGTCGTCGAGCCGGGGCCGAAGCTGCCGGCTGGATAGGAGAAGTTGGCGATGCCGTTGACGAGGGTCAGCGTGCGCATGGGCAGACCGCCGCCAACGAGGTCAATTGTGCCGGTCGGGGCGCGGCTGATGCCATTGGGTGGGTTGACGGTGATCCGGCCGACCGCGCTGCCATCGAGCAGGATGCTGATGTTTGCAGAAAGGGTCGGCGTGGCCTTGGCGGCGCTGACGATTTGCGGCGACGAGACGGAACCCTGATCGGCACTGCCGCCATCAGGCACGAACTCGGCGCGGAATTCGACCGAACCGGCAATCGGGTCGCTGGTGACGGTTGCGGTGGAGCCACCATTGGTCGGAACCTGGGCGAAGGTCACGCCGTCCGCTGTAAAGATGATCGTGCCGGAATTGACGAAACCACCACCCAGGCGCCGCACATTGGCGGTCAGCTCGACCGTCTCGCCAGGCAGGACACTGGTGGCAGAAACCCGCAGTTCCGTTTCGGTCTCGGCCCCGGTCGGCGCAACCACGAGCGTATCCGAACTCGGCAGGGTGAGCAGGTCACCAGGATAGTCGGCGCGGAAAGTGGTGGCCGTATCGTCGGTCATCACGAGGCTGAGCGTTGCCACGCCCAGGACCAGCGGTGCGGTGCCCAGGGTCACGCCCGTGGTTTCATTGACGAAGGTGACGAGGCCGAGGGGAACCACTACGCCACCGGCGGCCGTGACCGTTGCTGTCAGGGTGAAGGGTTCGCCGACCTGCGGCGCTGTCGGACTGCCCAACAGGACCGTAGTGCTGACGACCTGGACCGGTGGGAGACCCAGCACATTGAGCGACAAGCCGAGTGCGGCACTGCCGTCATGATATTGATCGCCGACATATTCGGCAGTGACCAAATGGATGCCGACGGCGGGCGAGACCAGCGTGTGCACGGCCTGGCCGTTGTTGTTGACGGCAACGGTGGCGACCACATTGCCATTGTCGCGAAAGATGACATTGCCGCTGACCGGCTCGCCGGGATTGAGCGCCGTCACAGCCGCGGTGAAGGTAGCGGTTTCGCCGAACAGGATGTCCCCGAGCGGCGCCGACAGGGTGGTCAGGGTTGGTGAGGTCACGTTGAGGATGATCTCGTCGGAGCTGCCAAGGTCGATGCCGGTTGTCGAGACATAGCGGGCGCGAATGGTGTGCTCGCCAGCTGAGAGGCCAAGCGTTGCATAGCTTGCGCTGCCCAGAAGGGACGGCGCCGTCAGGACATCAGTGCCGTCGACCGAGAAGATGATGCTGCCCGGCCCTGCCGGTCCGTTTGAAGGCGCGTTGCGCTCGACGCTGGCCACGAAGACCAGCGGCGTCAGTGCCGAAACCGAGCCTGTTGGACCCGAGAGGGTCAGCGTCGTCGGTACGGCTGTGACATTGATGGGCGGGCTGGTGCCGGTGGAGGAGGCGAAGGCCAACAGGCTGGTGAACTGGGCCGACAACGTACGGGTGCCGGTCGTCGTGAAGGGGATATTGAAATTGGCGGTACCGTCAGCCGCCAGTGCTCCCGTCGCCAGGGGCAGGCCGGTCTGGCTGTCGGTCAGGGTGACGAGACCCGACGGCGTGTTTGTCCCGCTGTTGGCGGTAACCTCGACGGTTACACCAAGACTTTCGCCGATGACAGCAGAGTTGGCCGCGGGGGTGACCGTAGTGGTTGTCGGCACGTTGAGCAGGGGCGCGACGACGAGCATGGAATAGCTGCGCTCTCCGACATTGCCGGCGCTATCAACGGCGCGGACCGTGAAATTGTAGAAGCTCGGCACGATCGGTGTCCCCGAAATGATGCCCGTCGTCGTGTTGAGCGAGAGACCCAGCGGCGGCAGGGAGAGGTTGATCGCGCTGTAGGTCACTGCACCCACGGCATTGGAGGGCACAACGGAGGTCGAATAGAATTGGCCGGCGATGCCGTCGGGGACGTCGGCAGGCAGGTCCAGCGTGACGGGCGCGGCGGCGACGATCAGGGCGAAGCGGCGCGAGACACGGAAGCCGTCGGCATCGGTCACGGTAATGGTAGGGTTGAAGCTCCCCTGCTCGGTCGGCGTGCCCGAGATGACGCCGCTGGTGCTGATCGTCAGGCCTGCCGGGGCGTCAGTCAGCTCATATTGATAGGGCGCGCGACCGCCACTGATGCTGACGGAGGTCGGCGGATAGGGTTCGCCTTCCTGGCCAGCTTGCGGGGTGAAGGAGATCGTCAGTTCCGGCTCGGCAATGGCAAGGCTATAGGTGCGGCTGTTGATGAGGCCCGCATTGTCAGTGGCGGTTATGGTGAAGCTGAAGTCGCCGGTGGCCGTCGGCGTGCCGGTGACGGCGCCGGTGGCGGTGTTGAGGCTGAGGCCGGTGGGCAGCGCGCCGGCGGCGAGGGCATAGGTGAAGGGGGCGGTGCCACCCGTGGCGGCGACACTGTCGGCATAGACCTGGCGATAGATCGGCGTATCGAGCACACCAAGCGTCGCATTGCCGACATTGGTGTCAATCGTGAGTTCGACGGTCTGGGCGGCGGTAAAGCCATTGGCGTCGGTGGCGGTGATGGTCACTGTGCTGGAGCCGGCTGCCGAAGGCGCACCGGTGATGGCGCCGGTCGATACATTGAGGCTGAGACCGGTGGGCAGCGTGCCGGTGGTGACGGCATAGCCCAAAGGTGCAGCGCCACCCGTGGCGGTGATCGAACCGGCATAGAGCTGGCCGATGCGGCCCAGGGGCACATTGGCGGTCAGCGCAATGGTGGGTGCGGCGATAGTCATGCCGTAGGTCACATCGACGGCAAAACCATTGGCATCGGTGACCGTGAGCACGAAGCTGAAGCTGCCGGCGTCGGTCGGCGTGCCGCTGATCGTGCCATTGGCGCTGATCGTCAGACTATCGGGCAGAGATGAGCCGGCCTTCAGCGCCACCTGATAGGGCGCCTTGCCGCCCGTAAGGCCCACCGTGTCGGAATAGGCGGCGCCGGCCACGGCATCGTCAAGCGTGCCGGCGGCGGCGATTGTGGGGGCGACGACGGCCAGCACATAGTTCCGGCTATTGGTGCGGCCATCGCTGCCGGTCACCGTGACCGCTATGGGATAGTCATCGACCAGCAGCGTCGAACCGCCGAAAATGCCATTGGTGACGTTGAAGGTGATGCCCGCCGGCAGGCTGCCGGACAGCGCATAGGTCAGTGGCGTGGCGCCGCCAGTGGCCGCGACCGAGGCGGAATAGGTCTCTCCGGCGACCACCTGCGGCAGGCTGGCCGGCAGGGTTGCCGTACCGATGTCGCTGGTGATCTCGACCGTATAGGTGGCACTGGCGGTAAAGCCATTGGCGTCGGTAGCGGTAATGGTGAAGCTGCGCATGCCGATCATGGTCGGCGTGCCGGTCAATTCCCCGGTGGTCGTATCAAAGCTCAGGCCGTCGGGCAGGTTTCCGGTGAGGACGAAGTCCACCGGTGTCGTGCCGTTGAGGAGGGTAATGGTCTCGCTGACCGGCCGGCCGCGCATGAAGTCGGTGGGTAGGCTGGAGAGCGAGAGGACCGGCGGGGCGATGGTCAGTGCAACCTGAGCCGTGCCGGTGAAGCCATTGGTGTCGGTGGCGGTCAGGGTGGCGTTGAAGGTGCCGGCCTGGGTGGCGGTGCCCGAGACCACGCCGGTGGTGGCATTGACGGTAACGCCCGCGGGCAGGCCAATTGCCGAATAGGCATAGGGGGCGATGCCGCCAATGGCCGCGACGAGGCCGGTGGCCGGTTCGCCGAAGTCATGGTCGTCAATGGCAGCGGTCACGATGATGGGTGGTGCCAGCACGGCAATGGCGACGCTGGCGGTGACAGAATCGCCATTGGCATCGGCAATTTCAAGCACTAGCGCATAGCTGCCGAGCGCCAGCGTGGTGCCGGTGAGCTTGCGGGTGACCGGATCGAAGGTGATGCCGGCCGGCAGGGTGGCGCTGATGACGCTGGTGCTATAGGGCCCGGTGCCGCCCGAAACGCTGATGGTCTTGTCGACCGTGGTGCCGGCGGTGATGGCACCGATATTGGTATCGACCACCAGGGTCGCGGCCGGCTGCACCTCGAGCGTATAGCTGCGCAGGCCGACGAGCGGGGTGGCTGCCGAGTCGGTAGCGCGCAGTTCGAAGGTGAAGCTGCCAGCAGCCGTTGGCGTGCCGGAAATGCGCCCCGTCGTGGCGTTGAGCGACAGGCCGGTGGGCAGGCTGCCCGAAGCGATTTCATAGGCATAGGGCGGTGTGCCACCAATGGCGGCCAGGGCCTGCGAATAGGGGCGGTTCTGGCGCGGCGTGGCCAGGGTGGACGGCAGCACGATCATCGGCTGGGCATCGACATCGACGCTGGCGTCGAACCGGCCGGTAAAGCCATTGGCATCGGTGGCAATAATGCCGAAGGCATAGGTACCGGCCGTGGTCGGCGTGCCGGAGAGGACGCCCGTGCTGGTATCGACGCTGAGTCCGGGCGGCAGGCTGCCGTCGGACGTGAAGCCCATGGGCGCAGCGCCACCGGTGACGGTGACCGACCCGGTATAGGGCGCGCCGACCGTGGCATCGCCAAAGGTGCCGGAAACGCTGACCGTTGGAGCAATGGTCACTACCGTATAGGCTTGGGCGCCGGCAAAGCCATCGGCGTCGGTGGCCGTGATCTGGAAACTGGCGCTGCCCAGCTGGGTGGGGCTGCCGGTCAGATCGCCGTTCAGCGGATTGAGCGCCACGCCCTGCGGCAGGCTGCCCATGGTGACGCCATAGACATAGGGGCTGGTGCCGCCCGATGCGGCGACGGACTGGGCGAAATCCACGCCGAAAGTGGCGCTGGGCAGGGTCGGCGGCAGGATGACGGTGACGGGCTCCAGCACCGTCAGTTCCGCGGCGACACTACCGGTGGCATTGAGAGAATCGGTGGCGGTGACAGTCCAGTTGTAGGTTCCCGCAGCGCCCAGCGTGCCCGAGACAATGCCGCTGGACTGATCGAGATTGAGGCCGGGTGGCAGGCTGCCGAGCGTCACGGCATAGCTATAGGGCGGCGGCAGGACATTGGGCGTGCCGCCAAAGGCGGTGAAACTGCCGGTATAGGCCATGCCCGAGACGGCACGCGGCAGGATGGGCGTGACGCTGATGGCGGTCGGGGCCGGCGAGATCGTGATGTCGCCTCCGGCGAGCGTGCCGGTGCTGCCCAGGTAATTGCCATTGGCGGCATAGTTGACCGTGACGGGCCATGTGCCGGCCGGAATGACGCTGAGGCTCAGCGATCCCGTGCCATTGACCAGGGCGACCGGATAGGTGGCCGGACCGATGTCGATCGTGGCGGTACCAGGAACCGGCGCATTGCCATTGGTGGTGCGGACCGAGACGGCGAAGGTAATGGGCTGGCCGACGAAGGCTGTCGATGGCGTTGCCGTGACGGTGGCGGTGGTGGCCGCGGGGCTGATGGTGATGGATTTTGGATCGGTCAGATCTGGGCTGAAGTTGAGGTCGCCGCCATAGGCAGCGCTGACCGTATGCGTGCCGGCGCCAATGGTCGGCAGGACCAGCGTGGCGGTGCCGCCGGCCAGGATGCCCGAGCCGACCTGAGCGCCGTCGACATAAAAGAGAACTGTGCCTGTCGGCGTACCACCAGAGGAGGTGGCGGCGGCCGAGACGGTCAGGATGGCACCGAACTCGCCATTGGGTGCCAGGGTCAGCTGCAAGTCGGAACTGGCCTTTCCGGCCGAAATGGGCTGGGCCAGGGTGGCACTGCTGGGGGCAAAATTGGCGCCGCCCGAATAGGTGGCGGTGACCGAATGGCTGCCGGCCGTCTGCAGCACCTGATTGATTGTCGCCGTGCCGTTGACCAGGGCAATTGGCGGGCGCGCCAAGCCATCGACGGTAAAGATGATCGTGCCGTTGGGCGTGCCGTGGTCGGCAGTGACATTGGCAGTCAGGGTGACAGTATCACCCACGATATATGGACCTGGCGAGGCGGTGAGCGCGGTCTGGGTGGTGGCGACATCTATCTCGACCCCGCCATTCAGCGTCGCCGTTGTCCCAAGATAATTGCCATTGGCGGCATAGGTGGCCGTGACGCTATGCGTGCCCACGGTCAAAGCCGAAGTGGTGAGGCTGGCGACGCCCGCGCCATTGACCGTGGCCGGCGCCTGGGCCTGGCCGTCGACAATGAAAATCACGGTGCCGCCCGGTGTACCGGCGTCGGAGGCCAGCGTCGCGGTCAGCATCACCGCATCGCCAAAGCGCGCCGGGTCAGGAGTAGCGTCGAGCACCATGCTGGTCGCAGCGGCGCTCAGTGTGACCGTGGTCGATCCGGCCACCGGGCTGAAATGCGTGTCGCCGGCAAACTGGGCGACAATGGTATGCGATCCGGCCGACAGGACACCGAGATTGAGGCTGGCCACACCGCCGGTTGGGGTCACCGGAACACGGGCCACGCCATCGACAAGGAAGGTCACGTCACCGGTCGCGGGCGTGCCGGTGGTCGAGGTCAGGGTGGCCGTGGCAGTGATGGGCTGGCCGAAACTCGGCGAGGCGGGACTGGTGGTGACCGCTATGGCGGTCGCTGCCCGCGTGACCACCACGCCCCCGGGAAGTATCGTGCTGGCCGCAGCATGATCGCCGTCGCCGGCGTAGCTGGCGCTGACCGTGGTGACGCCCGGCTCCAGCCCGGTTACGGTCAGCGTCGCGACACCGCTGGCATTGAGCGCGGCAGGAGCCTGCGCCACGCCGCCGACGGTGAAGATCACACTGCCCGACGGCGTGCCGGAAATGGCGCTGGCTTCTGCGCGCAGGGTCACCGGCTGGCCAAAGGTAGCCGGGAGCGGCGTTGCCGATGCAGTTAGCGTCGTCGCCGCAGGTGCTACCGTCAGATTGCCGGAGAGGGCGCCGGTGCTCGCGGCGAAATTGGCATTGCCGAGATAGTTGACGGTGATGGCGTGACTGCCGCGGGTCAGGGCCGACGTGGTGAGGCTGGCGGCGCCGGCGGTGAGGCTGGCGGTGCCCAGCAGATTGCCATCGGCGCGGAATTCCACCGTGCCGCCTGGAATGCCCTGGCTCGACGTGACGGCGGCCGAAATCGTCGTGCTTTCACCGAGGCGAATACTGGACGGCAGAGCGGACACTGTCGTGGCTGTGGTCGCGGCGGAAACCGTCATGCTGCGGTCCGTGGCTGCACTGGCCAGATAACTCGCGGTCGCCACATAGCGGGCGCCGAGCGTGTAGCTGCCGACGGCGAGATCGACCAAAGGCAGCGTCGCCACACCGTTCACCAGCGGCACGGCCGGGCGGTCGACCGAATTGACCGTGAAGATAACGGTGCCCGCGGGCGTGCCACCGGTGGAAGTGACCGTGGCCGTCAGGGTCGCCGTATCATGATAGACGGGATTGGCGGGGGCAAAGGCCAGGGTGGTGCTCGTGGCTGCGGCGGTAACGGTGGTGCCGCCGGACAGCGTACCACTGCTCGAGGCATAGCTCACGTCACCGACATACAGTGCGGTGATGCTGTGGCTGCCCACGCCGAGGTTGGAACGCACGAGGCTGGCACTGCCGCCCGATAGCGCCACGGGCGACTGCGGCACGCCGTCAATGCTGAAGACGACATTGCCGGTGGGTGTGCCGCTGCCCGGCGCGACGGGCGCGACCTGGGCTGTGAAGGTGACCGTCGCGCCGAGGGCCGGGGCGGGAGTGTCGGAGGATATCGACACCGAGGTGGCCGCTCGCGCGACGGTCTGTCCGCCCGGGAGGGAGGCGGAACTGGGATTGAGATTGGCATTGCCCGAATAGGCGGCGGTTACCGTATGGGTGCCGACCGGTTTGGCGGACATGGCAAGGCTGGCACTGCCGCCCGACAGGTTGACCGGATCGCTGTCGACGCCGTCGATCGTGAAGACAACAGTGCCCGTCGGGGCGCCGGCGGCTGCAGGACCACTGGCGATGGCGGTAAGGGTCAGGCCCTGCCCCGTCACCGATGGATTGGCCGAGGAATTGACCACAAGCGTGCTGGCGGCCTTATTGACCGTGCCACTTCCGGTGTCTGAACTGGGCAGATAGCTGTCGCCGCCCGAATAGGCTGCCGTGATGGCATAGGTACCGACGGCAAGATCGGGCACCAACAGGTTGGCGGTGCCATTGACCAAGGTCACCGGAGCCTGCGCCACGCCGCCGACAGTAAAAACCACGGTGCCATCCGGTGGAGCCAGGCTGCCGGCAGCGCCAACGCCGGCCATCAGGTTGAGCGGCTGTCCAACCGTAACGGCCGACGTGGGGCTCATGACCGTGGCGGTGGTCGTCTTGTTGACCACGAGACCACCGCTCAGCGTCGCCGTGCTGGCGGCATAATTGGTCACACCGAGATATTCGGCTGATATCGTGTGATTGCCACCTGTCAGTCCGCTCAGGGAGAGGGTTGCCTTGCCGGTGAGATCCAGCGCAACGGGTGCGCGGGCAACGCCATCCACAGTAAAGACCACACTGCCATTGGGCGATGGCGTGCCGCCGCTGACTGTGGCAGTGACGGTCGCAACCTGCCCAAAGGTTATGGGGCCATTGCTGGTCAGGGCCGTCGTCGTGACGATGGCGCCCACCGTGTGGCCGCCGTCGAGCGTGGCGCTGGCTGCCTCCAGATCGCCGGTACCGGCATAGCTGACCGCAACCGTATGCGGGCCGACGGCCAGTGCGGATGTGGTGACGCTGGCAATGCCATTGTTGAGAACGGCAAGCTGGGCAGCGCCATCGATAGTAAAGGTGACGAGGCCAGGCGGGGTGCCACCACCCGAAGTCAGGGTTGCGGTGAAGGTCACCGGCTGGCCAAAGCTCGTATTGGTGCTGGGCGACTTGCTGACCGCGATCGCTGTTGGCGCCTTTACCACCAGCTGGCCGCCCGGCAGGTTGCCATTGCTGGCGAGATAATTGTCCGAGAGGATATAACGCGCATTCACCACATGCGTATTGGGGATGGCGGCATTGACGGTGAGCTGGGCCCGACCATTGGCATCGAGCGCCACAGTGCCTCGATCGAAGCCGTCAACGCTAAAGACAACTGAACCTTGCGGTATGCCCGTGCCTGGTGCAACGGAGGCGACCTGTGCCGTGAGGATGATCGGGCTGCCGACCGGCGCAGAGGCTGTCGAGCTGGATACCGTCGTGGTGGTGGCGGCCCGGTTGACGGTGTGACCGAAGGCCAGCGTACCGCTGCTCGGATTAAAGCTGGCGGCGCCGCTATAGCTGGCGCTGACGGTGTGGTTGCCGACGGTGAGACCCGCAACATTGAGTGTGGCGACACCTGATCCATTGAGGGCGACTGGCGACTGAGCCACACCATCAACGGTGAAGGTCACATTGCCCGTCGGCGTCAAACCATCGGTGGCGGCTGCGGTTGCGGTCAGGACGGTATTCTGGCCGAGAACCGTCGGGCCATTGCTGCTGACGGCCAAGGTCGTTGGCGAGGGCCCGGGCGTGCAGGTGACGGTGACCACGATATCGGTCGGGTTGCCCAGCAGGCCGGCAATCAATACGCCGGCTTGCGGATCGTTGGACTGTGCCGTGACCGCCAGATTGAGCAGTTCGAGCCCCAGCACTGAGCCAACAACGCCCGACATGGTGTGGGTCGGGGCATTGGTGGTCTGCTGCGTCAGGTAGAGCCCGCCAGCGGACAGGATCAGCGTATTGCCAGACCGGACCGGGGAGGAGGTGTGGGAGTAATTGAGCCGATCGCCGCCAAAGAAATTGGTCAGCAGGATCGTCCTCGTCTGAATCGGCTGGGATTTGCCGGTGTAGTTGAGCAGGCCGCTGTTGACGGCGTTACAACCAGCCGATGCTGCCAGCGCCATTGACGCCAGCATCAGGACCAGGAGAACGCCCAGCATGACACTGAGCGTGCAGCGCCAGATCAACCGGACACCAGCCTGCAAGAGCGCTGCATCCGCGGGTGAGCCGGTTGACCCGGAATCCGTTGGACCGCTCGTACCATTCTGGCCGAACGCAAACAAACTCAACAAAATTACTCGCTGCTTACTAGATACACGCAGCGTTCCCACCATCAGATTATTCAGCAGGTCTTGCCAAATACCTAACAGTTCTCAATATTTCTAGGTCGGGGATTTGTGTTTAATTTGAAGTTAACTAATATAACTTCTTTCGCTCAAAGCACGAGGCGAAGGAGGACAAGATCATTCGGGAACGCAGGCTTTGGGAGCCGCAATGATCTTGTCCCCTATCCAGCCTTCGTCTTGGCTAGGCAGATCGAAACGGAGAATTGGGTATTTTGTTTCTTCTCTGCGATCCCCTCGAGAGGACTCGCTGGGATTGTTTGGAGAGTAACGCAAGGGAATCACTCTGAAAATTGTGAGGATTGCCGTCGCGCTTTCTGCCGTTGTTGGAATTGACATCCGTAAATTTGACAATGGAATTTATTGCGGCAATGCGTATCGTGGTTTTGCTAATGCGACTGGGGGGAAATTCAGCGCGACCGAGAATGAATATTCCGGCTGTGCGGATCGGAGTGGATGTTAGCGTTTGCAGAAGACTATTTGCGGCGAATTCGTGCCGCGACAAATGATACTGAGATCATTGCTATCCTTGGGCTTTTGGCCGGTGAACTTGGATATCGAAGCAGCTATTTGATCGAATATGCCAGCACGCTGAAAACGGCGGCGCTGGTGCTCGACAGCAGCCCGTGGAGAATGGGCTGGTGGGAATATTACGCTTCCAGTGGCTTGCGCCCGGATACGTCGGCAGCAGCCGAGCTGCTGACCCAGAATGGCGTGATCTATTTCAACGAGACGCGGTTTTCTGCGTCGGGTGAACCCATGCTGGCCTTCGCCCGACGGGTGGATATGGTCAATGCGGCAATGATTCCCATCCGCTTCGACGAGCACGTTGCGGGACTGGTCGGCCTGTGCGGGGAGAGGATCATGACGCGCGAGCAGGAAAAGGCGGTGCAGTTCGTCTGCTACAGCCTGTTCTCGCAATCACGATCCTTTCTGTCGAGCGGCATTCGCGCCGCTCCGGCTCACCTCACCCCGCGTGAAAAGGAAGTGGTGGCGCTGTCGTCGGAGGGGCATACGGCCCAGGAGGTCGCCGAGCAGCTGGGCATGTCGCCCCGGACGGTCAGCCAGCACATGGACAATGCCGCCGACAAACTGGGAACAAGGAACCGGGTCCACACCGTCGCCGAGGCCATCCGGCGCGATCTTCTCTAACAACAAGGACAAGGCACGAAGATGCACACCTTTGTCGATACGATGCTGCGCCGGATGTCGACCGTCAAAAGCGATGCCGACATCGAGAGCCTCTTGGGCCACCTCGCCGAGGTTCTCGGTTATCGCAGCGCATTCCTGCTGGATTTTCCAAAGGACGGGTCCGACCCCATCCGCCTCTGGGACAGCAACGAGGACCGCGGAGCCTGGTGGCGGCAGCAGACCTTGCAGGGCACGCAGTCGATCAGCCGGTCGCTGACCGAGGTCCTGTCGCGCGAGGGTGTGCAGCACCTGCGTATCGATGCGGCCGACCCGCGCTACAATTTTGCCACGCGCTATGATTTTGTTGCCGCAACCGTCGTGCCCATCACCTTCGACCACGAGACGCGCGGCGTTGCCTGCTTTTCGGGCGAGGCGGTGCATGTGGCGAATATGGCAATGTCGCTCGAAATCGTCTGCTATGCCCTGCTGATGCAGGCGCGGCTGACCAGTTCCAATCCCGGCCTGCCCTCGGTGACACTGACCCCGCGCGAACTCGAGGTGGTGGACCTTTCCGCCCAGGGCATGACCTCGGAAATGATTGCCGGAGAGCTGGGGCTGTCCCCGCGCACCGTCAACCAGCATATCGACAATATCGGCATGAAGCTCAAGACGCGGAACCGCGTGCATACGGTGGCCGAGGCCATCCGGCGGGGCCTGCTCAACTAGCCTGCGACACCCTGTCCAAATTATGTCGGAACCGTGGCGAGGCTGCGCCGTTGCGTCCTTGATATAGTTTCAGGGAGATGGGCGCATGGCCACGATGAGCCGGGGTTTTGGATATTGGGCGGTCGTCGTCCTCGCAGTCATCATGGTGCTGTTCGGCCTGCCCATTGCCGCCGGTGGCGTCTGGCTGATCACGCTGGGCGGCTCCTGGTATTATGCGCTTGCGGGCCTTGGCCTCCTCGCCTCTGCGCTGTACCTGTTTCGCCACTCGATCACCGGCGTCTGGATTTATCTCGTCACCTTCATCGGCACGCTGATCTGGGCGCTGTGGGAATCCGGCTTCAACGGCTGGGCCCAGGTGCCGCGCCTCGTGGCGCCAACCGTCATCCTCATCCTCGTGCTTCTGACCATTCCCGCCCTGCGCGGCCGGCTCGGCGTGCCACGGGGTGCCTATGCGGCAGCCGCCACCGGCATCCTGGCCCTGGGCGCTTCGGCCATGGTTCTCACCACGGTGCGCGAGACGACCCTCGTGGCACAGGAAACCACCACGCCGCCGGCTATCGAGACCCCTGCCGAGCCTGCTGCACCGGCCACGCCGCTCGCACCTGCGCCAACCGAAACCGCGACGCCGGCCGCCCCAGTTGAACCGCCGGTCCAATATGCCGTGCTCGAAACCGGCGTCGACTGGCCGGCCTATGGCGGCGATCACAAGGCCACCCGGTATTCCCCGCTCGACCAGATCACGCCGGACAATGTCGCAGGCTTGGAAAAAATCTGGGAATTCCGCACCGGCGACCTGCCGGAAAATGATGAGCCCTTCGGCAACCAGAACACTCCGGTCAAGGTGGGCGATCGTCTCTTCCTCTGCTCTGCGCTTAACAAGATTTCGGCTCTGAACGCCGCCACCGGCACCGAATTCTGGACCTATGATCCGCAGACACCGGCCGATGCCATTGGCTATAATGCCTCCTGCCGTGGCCTTGTCTATTTTGAGGACACCACCGCGACGCCTGGCGATCTCTGCGCCACCCGCGTGGTCAACCTGACCCATGACGCCCGCATGATCGCGCTCGATACCGAGACCGGCCAGCTCTGCCCCGATTTCGGCAATGGCGGTATCGTCAATCTGATGGAGGGCATTGGCGACAGTGCGCCCGGCTTTTATGCCCCCACCTCCCCGCCCACTCTCGTTCGCGACGTGCTCGTCGTTGGTAGCCAGGTCAGCGACGGCCAGACCCGCGAAGCTCCTTCGGGCGTGATCCGTGGTTTCAATGCCGTAACGGGCGAACTCGACTGGGCCTGGGACATGGGCCGTCCGGGCGAAACCGGCCTGCCGCCGGAAGGCGAGATCTATACCCCAGGCACGCCCAACATGTGGACCATTGCCTCGGGTGATGACGAGCTGGGCCTCGTCTACATGCCGATGGGCAATTCGGCCGTTGACTATTGGGGCGGCGACCGCTCCGATGAAGAGAACCAGTTCTCCACGGCCATTGTGGCGCTGGATGTCGAGACCGGCGAAGTGCGCTGGTCTTACCAGACCGTCCATTATGACGTCTGGGACTATGACCTTGGCGGCCAGGGCACCCTTGTGGATTTCCCCACCGCTGACGGCCCGGTCCCGGCCATCGTCATGCCGTCCAAGCAGGCGCAGTTCTATATTCTCAACCGTGAAACCGGCGAACCGCTGGTCACTATCGAGGAGCGTCCTGCCCCAACCGGCGGCGTCGAGCCCGAGCGCCTTTCGCCCACTCAGCCCTATGTCACCGACTTCCCGAACCTGTTGAAGCCAACGCTCACCGAAAAGGACATGTGGGGCGCAACCCCGCTCGACCAGCTCTGGTGCCGCATCCAGTTCCGCCAGGCGTCCTATGACGGCGTCTATACGCCGCCGACCGTCGACACCCCCTGGATCCAGTTCCCCGGCTACAATGGTGGCGTGGATTGGGGTGGCGTGGCCATCGATCCGGTCAACAACATCATGATCACCAACTATAACAACATGCCCAATTTCAACCAGTTGATCCCCCGCGAAGAGGTGGATGCCATGGGTGTGCTGCCGATCAACGATCCCAACTACGACTCCGAGGCCGCTTCGGGCTCGCATGGCTCGGTTAACCCGCAAGCGCAGACGCCCTATGGCATTCGCGTCAACGCCGGCTGGCGCGTGCCCTTCACCGGTCTTCTCTGCAAGGAACCGCCCTATGGTGGCATCGCGGCGATCGATCTCAACACCCGCGAAATGCTGTGGGACCGCCCCTTTGGTTCGGCCCGCAAGAATGGCCCCTTCGGCATCCCGACCATGCTGCCGATCGACATCGGTACGCCCAACAATGGTGGCGGCGTGGTCACCGCCTCGGGCCTGTTCTTCATCGCCGCGGCAACCGACGACATTCTGCGCGCCGTCGATACGACGACGGGCGAGGAAGTTTGGCAGGTTGAACTCCCTGCCGGCGGCCAGGCAACGCCCATGACCTATGAGGCCGAGGGCCGGCAGATCGTCGTCATCAATGCCGGTGGCCACGACTTCATGGAGACGCCGATCGGCGACTATTTCATCGCCTATGCCCTGCCGGAGGGTGCCGCGAACTAACCGGCTCCAGCGTCAGGACCCAAATGCAAGCGTCACCCGATATGAGCTATTGCGGCCCACCGCCGCTCCCGGAAAATCTCTGGGGGCGGTGGAATTTCGATCCCTGGCTGATCGGCCTTCTGGCCGTGGCCAGCCTGGCGTTCCTGCTGCGGCCATCGATACGGCAACAGCAGCGCGCCTTCCTTGGCGCCATGGTCCTGCTGGTGATGATCTTTATCAGCCCGCTCTGTGCCCTGACCGTGGCGCTGTTCTCGGCACGGGTAGTGCACCACGTGCTGCTGGTCGCCCTGGCCGCGCCATTGCTGGCATGGGCATTGCTTTGGCAGCGCGACAGACTTGCCAACCTGCTCACGCCGCTGACAGCGCTACATGCGGTGACCTTTTGGATCTGGCATGCACCTGATGCCTATCAACTGGCACTGACCAGCACGCCGGTCTACTGGCTGATGCAGGCGACGCTGTTGGGTTCTGCCGTCCTGTTGTGGTCGGCCATTTTCGCCGCATCGTCCGGCAAGGCGATTGGTGCACTGCTGTTTCTAACCATTCAGATGGGCCTGCTTGGCGCGCTTCTGGTCTTTTCCTCCAGCCCGCTCTATGCGCCCCATTTCACCACGACCATCCCCTTTGGCCTCGGCGCGCATGAGGACCAGCAACTCGCCGGCCTCATCATGTGGGTGCCGGCCAGTCTGCCCTATATGGTTGTCGGCCTGTGGCGACTGGTCAGCCTGCTGCGCGCCGAAACGAGCGCCGAGGCATGATCCCTGTCCTCGTCAAATTCCTGCACATCATTGCGATTGCGGGCTGGTCGGCAGGGCTGATCTGTCTGCCTTTCCTTTATCTGCAGCGCTACCGGCTGGGCGGTGATGCGCTGCACCGTCTGCATAATTTCACCCGCTTCTTTTATGTCGCGTTGGTTTCACCGGCCGCTTTTGTGGCGGTCGGCACGGGTATCGCGCTGATCTTTGTGCAGGGAACATTCGAAGCGTGGTTCTCGGTGAAGCTGGCACTGGTCGCTGCCATGGTCATCATCCATGTCACCAGCGGCGCGCTGATCCTGCGCCTGTTCGAGCCGGGCCAGAACTATCCGTTCTGGCGCTTCCTCCTGGTCAGCACGGCAACCGTGGCCGTCATCGCCAGCATTCTCTTCGTCGTTCTGGGCAAGCCGCAATGGACGACGCCGGGAGAAATCGAAAATTTCTTTGCCCCCGGCGTGCTCGGAACCCTGCTTGCCGATCTTACTGCTTGGTCGAGATGATGAGGCCAACCCCATGATCAAAGACCAGCTTGCCACCGTGCCAACCGGCCAGTGCCGTCATCACGGCTGCGATCAGCGACAGCATCAATCCATGCGGCAGCACGGCATCGGGCACGTGCAGGCGCAGACCAAAATTGGCGCCCGCAACGGCCAGCAGCGTCATGGCAGCAATGGCATGGTTCCAGCTCGCGACACGCACGCGGATGCCGGGCACGGCCAGCAGTTCGAGGGTGCCAGCTATGGACGCCAATATGCCGAAGGCAAAGGCGAAGCCGGTGGCCCAAAGACCGGCGCGAACGAAGAATGGATCGGCTGTGATCCAGTAGAGTCCGTCGACACCCAGAGCACAGATCACCAGAGCGATGGGAAAATGCACCAACATGGCGTGGATGGGGTGGCCGGCAACGGCAATGGCCGAACCGACATCCTGATCGGCCACCGCGCGAATGGCCGGATTGGGATGGGTGGAATGCGCCTCGGGGGGCTTTTCTTCGTGTTCGACCTCGACTTCTTCGCTGTCTGGCTTGGCCATGTAGTCTCCCGTGCTGTCCGTTTTGCTGCCTTTGCAGCAACGCCGCTGGCGCTGGCTGGTTGCGCCACGCCTTTGTCGACGCTCGACCCGGCCGGCCCGGCGGCTTCCAATATCGCGACCCTCTGGTGGATCATGTTTTGGGGCAGCGTCGTGCTATTTGCGCTGGTGCTGGGACTGCTCACCACCAGTCTGCTGCGGCCGCGACTGATCGCGCAGGTCAAACCGATGCACTGGATCATCGGTGGCGGGCTGATCATGCCCATACCGATCCTGCTCGGCCTGCTGTTTGCGGCCTTGCTGCTTGGCGAACGGCTCCTGCCTTTGCGCGGCGCGGACGCGCCGATGCGGATCGAGGCGCGAGCCAGCCAATGGCAATGGCGCTTTGCCTATCCGGACCATCCCGCAGCGGGAGAAACCGAGGTGCTGCATCTGCCAGCGGGCGAAGCTGTCGACATCGTTGTGACAGCTGAGGATGTGATCCATTCCTTCTGGATCCCACGCCTGGGCGGCAAGATCGACGCCATTCCCGGACGGGAAAATGTGATCCGGCTCGAGGCGGACAAGCCAGGCATCTATCGCGGCATCTGTGCCGAATATTGCGGACAGGGGCACGAGACCATGGGCTTTGTCGTCGAGGCGCATGCGCCGGCCGACTATGCGAGCGCGCTGGAGGCGAGGCCATGAGCCGCGAGCAGCTTTCGCCCGTGGCGCTGCACAAGGCGCTGGAAAAGATCTGGTCCACGCCGCCCGGCTGGGGCCGGCTGTCGGCCGTCAATCACAATATCCTGGGCAAGCGTTTCATGATGCTGGCCCTGGTGTTCTTCGCCATCGGCGGCGTGCTGGCCATGCTGATCCGTGCGCAGCTCGCGACGCCCAACAGCGCCTTCATCGGCCCCGAACTCTACAACCAGATCTTCACCATGCATGGCACGGTGATGATGTTTCTCTTCGCCATTCCCATGTTCGAGGGATTGGCGATGTATATGCTGCCAAAACTCCTTGGCGCGCGCGACCTGGCCTTTCCGCGCCTCGCCGCCTATGGCTTCTGGTGCTACCTGTTCGGCGGCACGATCCTGATCGTCGCCATGCTGGCGGGCTATGCACCCAATGCCGGCTGGTTCATGTATACGCCGCTCTCGTCGGGCACCTATACGCCCGGGATCAATGCCGATGTCTGGCTGCTCGGCATTACCTTCGTCGAGATTTCAGCGGTCACCGCGGCTATCGAGCTCATCGTCACCATTCTCAAGATGCGCGCGCCGGGCATGTCGCTGACCCGTATGCCCATCTTTGGCTGGTACATGCTGGTCACCGCCGGGATGATGCTGATCGGCTTTCCGCCGCTGATCCTGGGCTCGATGCTGCTTGAGCTGGAGCGCGCCTTCGACCTGCCCTTTTTTGATCCGACGCGCGGCGGCGATCCCCTGCTGTGGCAGCACCTGTTCTGGCTTTTCGGTCACCCCGAGGTCTATATCATCTTCTTGCCGGCCGCCGGCGTGCTCTCCACCATGATCCCGACCTTCGCCCGGCGACCGCTCATTGGCTATAACGCCGTCATTGTCGCCATTGTCGCCATGGCCTTTTTGAGTTTCGGGCTCTGGGTGCACCACATGTTCACCGTGGGCATTCCCCATCTGGCCCTGGCCTTCTTCTCGGCCGCCTCGGCGCTGGTTGCGATACCCACCGCCGTGCAGATCTTTGCCTGGATCGGCACATTGGCCTCCGGCCGGCCGAAGTTCGATATTCCCATGCTCTATGTCGTGGGCTTTTTCATTGTCTTTGTCTGTGGCGGGCTGACCGGGGTCATGCTGGCCATGGTGCCGTTCAACAGCCAGGCGCATGACACCTATTTCGTCGTGGCGCATCTGCATTACGTGCTGGTCGGCGGCTTCGTCTTTCCCATGCTGGCGGCGCTCTACTACTGGCTGCCGCATTTTACCGGGCGGCGTTCAGTCTATTCCCTGTCGGTACCCGCCTTCTGGCTGATCCTGATCGGCTTCAATCTCACCTTCTTTCTCATGCACCTGACCGGGCTCATGGGCATGCCACGACGCATTTCCACCTATCCGTCCAACTGGGGCTGGGACTGGCTGAACCTGATCTCCTCCTTCGGCGGCTTCCTGATGACCATGGGTTTTGCCCTCGTCCTCATCGACATCATCATGCAGTTCCGCTTCGGCCGTCGCGGCAGCCGCAATCCATGGAAGGCGCGCACGCTGGAATGGGCCATGCCGACGCCGGCACAAGCCTATAATTTCGCAGCAATCCCTGAAATCTCGTCTCGCGCCGACGATCTCGAGGTCAATGCGCTGGGCAATGAACTGGCCGCCGGCAAAGGCTACCTAGCCTTCCCGCGTGCCGGACGGCAGGAAACGCTGGGCGTCGACATGATGAGCGGCGAGCCCGATCAGGTGATCGTCCTGCCGCAGCCGACCTATCTACCGCTTTGGACGGCCCTTGCCACCGGCGGCGTCTTCCTCGCTTTCCTGTTCAAGCTCTACTGGCTGGCGCCGCTGCCGGCGCTTGCCGCCGTGGTCCTGTTCTTTTTCTGGGCGCGGCCCCTGGGGGCGCGGCGCAACATGGGCGCGATCGACATCGGCATGGACAAGGCCGTGCCGGTCGATGGCGAAGTGAAGGACAATGTCACCTGGTGGGCGACGCTCTGCGGCATTACCGCCGACACGACACTCTACGCTGCACTGCTGTTTGGCGCGCTCTACTTGGCGTTGATCGCGCCGGGCTGGACTGGCTCGATGCCGGGCATGAACTGGTTGCCAACGCCGGCGCTGGTCACCGGTTTTGCCGGACTGTTCCTGGCGCGCCGCGCCGAGGCGATGAACGGTAATGGTCAGTCACCTGCAACGCCACTGGCCATCGCCACCGGCCTGGGCGCGACGACGACCCTGCTGCTCATCATCGGCGTGATCATGGTGCCCGACCCCACCAGCCATGCCAACCTCGCCCTGCGCGTCGTGCTGATGATCTATGGCGCCGTCCATGCCCTGGTCGCGACGCTGCTGTCCCTCCACGCCCTGCTGCGCTGGCGCGGTGGCTTCGTCTCGGCCGTTCGCGCCACCGACATGCGGATCACGCGCGCCTGGACCGACTATGCGGCCTATGCGCAACTGCCGGCCTGGGGCCTGATCCTGCTGCTGTCGGGAGTGGGGACATGATGCGCAACCTCTGGCCGCTGCTGGCCGGCTTCGGCATCTGGGCCGCGGGCTTATCAGTGATATATTCCGTCCAGGCGCTGGGCTGCGTCTGGCTCTGGACGGAGGCCATGCACCGGACCGTGCTCGTCGGTCTCGCCATTCTGACGCTGGCGGCGCTGGCGATCCTCTTCATCTGGCAGCAGTTTTTGAGCCCGCCAGACGCAGTCTGGAAGAAGTCGTCCAGCATGCTGACGGCCCTGGCGCTCGCCGCAACCGTGGTGACCTTCCTGCCAACCACCTTCGCAACGCTCTGTCAGTAAGGAAAATATGGCGGAGAGAAAGGGACTCTCCGCCGTCAAGACAAAACTCCTGCAAAATCAATACTTTGCAAGCACATTTTTCACAGACCTTTGTACCAATGATTTGGCGCGGCGCAACCCCCGTCGCAGGTTTGTACGGCGATTTCCGCAGCCGACGGACGACGAAGGGCTCCGCCTCCTCCGCCGCCCGCTCTGGACGCGGCGGTCCCTACCGGACGGGCCGACGTGTCGGTTCGGTCTCGAGTATGGAGATGTCATTGCGGCTTGATCGGAGGCTTTCGGAAGGGCATCAGTGATAGTCCGAGGCTTTGGGGCGACGATGCAGGTAATATACAGAGGCAGGAGTAACCGGCGTACGCGGCCGATGCCGAACCCGCCCGGCGATTTTCTCGAACTGCTCCACGACAACTGGGACGACTTCGGCTTCGAGACGACGTTCCACGCCAAGTGCGTGGCCGACGGCGAGACGCTGGATCTGGCTCCCCTGCGCATCTTGGTCAAGGACGAGACGACGACCGCGGACACTTGGCGGCGCCTGGTGGGAGAGGGCTGGGACGGAGTGTTCCCTGCGCCCGGCATCGACTATGTCACGGTACCGTCCGACGTGACGTTCTACCAGCAACTGGAGGCGGCGATCGGTATCGACCGCACCGTCGAAGTGGCCGCCGCGCTGCGCGACGCGAGCTATCTGGTGCACGTGTCGGAGGACGAAGAAGCGATCGCGCTCACTAAGTCGACCGGCTTCAAGGACTCGCTCCAGCGGGAGCGCGGAAGTGTCAAGGCGTTCATCGACAGCTGGAAAATCCTTCGGGGAGAAGAGCTTTCCGTACTCGACATGGGGTTCCGGTTCGATAACGTTCGCGGCAAGCGCTCTCTCCTGGAGTTGCGGTTCCAGTCCGACAGCCCGCTGCCGCACGACATCAACGTCCTCATCGGGCCGAACGGTTACGGCAAGTCCAGCGTACTGCACCAGATGGTGGAGGACTGGACCGCATCGAGGGAGTTCGGCGGCCAGGGTTTCGTCGACAAACCCAACCTCAGCCAAATTGTCGTGGTCTCCTACAGCCCGTTCGAGAGATTTCCCGTCGATCTGTCGCCCAAACGGGTCAAGGACGTCGACGCCTATCGCTACTTCGGGTTCAGGGGACGGTCGGTGACGACCGACGGAAAGCCCGGGCGCATCCGCATCTCGAACGACTTTCCGCGCAAGGCCGCTGCCGGCTCGTTGCTCGATTGCCTGGCGGACGACCACAAGTACAGCGCCATCAGGGGCTGGTCGAAAAAGCTGCATACCGTGGAAAAAGTGCTCAAAACCGCCATCGACTTCGATTTCGCGGCTTTGGAGATGGATCTCGGTAAGCGGGCGAAGGATCTTTACGATCCGCAGTCTGCACCGCGGGCGCCGTTCAGCTATCTGGTCGGCGACGACCCGAAACGCAGATATTTTCCGGTATCGTCCTCCCGCGTCGCGGGCCTCGATCTGGAACGGCTGAAGCATGCGGTCGTCACCGACTCCGGAGTGGCGTTTTTCAAGGACGGTGAGCCGGTGGAGCTCAGTTCCGGTCAGCGGCTTTTCGCCTACCTCGTGGTCAACGTCGTTGGAGCGATCAAGCGCAACAGCCTGATCCTCGTCGACGAGCCCGAGCTCTTCCTGCACCCGACGCTCGAAGTCCAGTTCGTCGGGATGCTGAAGGGCATCCTGAAACGCTTTAATTCCAAGGCCCTGCTCGCTACGCATTCCGTGGTCACGGTTCGAGAGATTCCGGCCGATTGCGTGCATGTGTTCGAGAGGTCGGAGGACGACGTGCTCGTGCGCAGGCCTCCGTTCCAGACGTTCGGCGGCGACGTCCAGAGGATATCGTCCTACGTTTTCGGCGACGGCAAGATAGCCAAACCGTTCCAGAATTGGATCGAGACACAGCTCGAGGCACGCTCCGCCTCCGAACTCATAGCCGCCCTGGGCGACGAGGTGAACGAGGAACTTATCTTGCAGATACGCGCCATGGACCGCGCCTGATGGTCATGCATCTTCCGGAGCCGGATTTCGATTCCGTCGCTTTCCTCGATCTTCTGGTGGATGCCCGCCTCAAAGGGAAGAACAAGCTCTTTTTCGAGAGCATCCGGCAAGAGTGGCGAGAACGGACCGAGCGCTACATCGAATTCAGAGGCTCGCCGGAACACGTCCCGAGCTGGCCGGATATCCTGCACAACAGCGGCGTCTTCCTCAATCTTTACGCTTCGCCGGCCCTGGGCACCCTGCACCACGGCATGCTGAAAACCCTCGACGCACATCTGCTCACCATGTGTCCGGCCTGCGGCGAGCCCGGCCGCCCCAACACATTGGACCACTACCTGCCGAAGACCCAGTTTCCGCATTTCTGCGTGACGCCGCACAACCTTTTCCCGATGTGCGACGCCTGCCAGACCGAAAAGGGAAGCAAGACCGGCGATGCCGAACACCCCAGGTTCTTCATCCATCCCTACTTCGACGTCTTCGCAGCCCAGCAGGTACTGCATCTGCGGATACAGGCTCCATACGACCCACCGGCTTTCAAGATAGTACCGTCCCCGCATCTGTCGTCCGACGAGACCCGGCTCGTGGACCGGCATCTACGCGAACTGGATATCGGCCGGAGATACCAGGAATATTGCGTGACCGCGTTTCCCAGGCTGGTGCGGCTATGCGCGTCGGCGAGGCAAAGCGGCCAGTCCGTGCCGGATTCCTTGCAACTTTTCGCCGACCACTTCGTCGACCCCAGTCCGAACGGATGGGACCATGTCCTCTACTCGGCCGCCATCGGCGATCCGGGCTTTCTCGATTACCTGACGAACGGACCTATACCGCCCTACCCTTGATCCTGTCGTCCAAGGGGGAATGCCGGCGCCCGCGGTTCTCTTTGTTTGCGGCCTCTCGACATGCTGTCCGGATATCCGACAATCGCCCTTTGCGGCGGATGGATCGCGGATGCAGGTTCAGGTTGGCGCCAAGCCGACCTGACAGACGCTATTTGTTGAGCGCGTCCTTGAGAGCCTTGGCCGGCGCGAACATTATCTTATTCGCTGCCGCGATTTTTATGGTGGCGCCGGTAGACGGATTGCGACCTTCGCGCTCCGGCGTAGCCTTGACCTTAAATTTCCCGAACCCCGGCAACGAGACTTCGTCACCTGCAACTGCTGCGTCGGTTATTGCCTTGATGACGCTGTCTACCAGCGCCTTGCCCTGTGACTTCGACAAGTCGTGCTCAGCCGCAATCTTGTCCGCGATCTCGTTGGTCGTCGCCATTATCTTCTCCTTCGTCAGTTAGCGGCACACTCAATCATTCCAGGACGGTCACGTCGACAACCATTTCACGACATTTGTCCATGGGTCGACCGGCGTTGTTCGGGCATCGCCAAAAAGCCCGCGTGGTCGTCCAATAACGGACCTTAACGATCGCGCCGAGCGGTCTGCGCATCCACTCGGTAAACATCCTTCAAATGGCGTGCCCCCTCGGCTGTCCATCTGAAGGAAAAGAACACCTGCGAACTGACGGCCGACCATGTGGCAACGCAAAAGCAAGCGTCATTCGTCGCCGGCACCGTCCGCCTTCAGTCTGACCCACTCGGCCTCGATGACGCCGACGCGAGCGAGAGAAGTCCCGAGATCGTGGGCGATCCGCTGCGCATGACTAGGTTTAAGCTGGGCGACCCACTCGCATTCGCGGTATTCACCGACCAGAGCGAATTTGTTCCCCTTTTTCGTGGCGGCGACCATGCGTTCGCCGCCGGCGACAAACCTCTCCATCCAAAGCTGGTCACGCGGCTTTCCGTAACTGAAGAGCTCGATAAATCCCTCGCTGCCGGGCCGTTCGATGACCACCCCTTTTGACTGGCCTTTTCCCGCCACCGCCTTAAGTTCCCAGAAGGGGAAGCTGTAGGATTTGCCGTCGTCCAGCCTAACGCAGTCGCACAACGGCATCAGGCACACTGCATACCGGAGCTCATCCCGTTCCACTCCCGCCGCGTCTTTCACCTGTACGGAGTATCGGATTACCGTGCCAAATTCGAGGTAACGCGCCTCTCCATACTGGGTGCGGGCCACGAACAACGCAGCCAGGCGCTCGGTCGCGTTCGTGCCAGCTGCGTCGAGTTCCTGATGGAGCTTCTTTATAGCCTTTGTGTCCAACTTCACCATCTTGCGGACGGCGGCCGGCCCTTCCTTGAGAAGCCGGACAGGATATTCTCCGGCTTTGGTCGGCTTCCCGTTCTTGTCGTTCCATACGGTTTTGACGCCCAGCGCGTCGATCGCATTGTTAGCCATCGCAGTTGCCTGGCCGGCGGGGATCTTGGTATCCACCATCACCGCCAACGCTTCTTCGGCCAGCAACTCGGGTATCTGTTCGAAGGCGTCGTCTGCCGGCCACACCAGCCCGCGATGAGCGAGAAAGGCCCCGTCCATTTCGGGGCGGAACTTGTCGAGAATCTTCTTGGTATTGGTCCGGACGCTCGCCAGACCATGGAGGGCGAACGAGGGTAGAATGCCTTCATGCATCTTGGCGAACTCGCGGATTATCCTCTCCGCCAAGTCGGCTTCCGCGACCTGTGCATCCGAGACCTGATCGGCGGGGCGGCCGGTCGTCGGCTTGCCCAGAACGACGATACGGGACGATCCTGCGTTAAGCACGTAAGCGCCGTCCACTTTGACTGCCAGCTTCAACCCGTTGAGGTGGTCGAACACCTGCTGGGCCACGTGCTTGAGGTTTTGGGTAGAGGTATAGATCGCGCAAAGTCTCACGTGGTGCGGCACGGTGGTTTGAGCCGAGGCGACGAGGCCGGCAATGAGGCCCAAAACCTTAGTGCCGGGTTCCTTGTGGAATTCCCAGTCGAGGATGACGACGTCGGCGCGCTCGCAGAGCCTGAACAACTCGGAATCGGGATCGGTCCTGAAGTCTTCCGCCGGCTCGTACAGCGCACAGACCATCCGTTCTTTGGCAAAGGATTCCACCAGAAATTTGGGGTGATACAGCTCCCCGCCGTCGGCCTTAGCGGCCATAGCGGCCGCGGCGGCTTCGACGTCTTCCTTCGCCACCTCGATTACCTTCTGGACCTCGGGTTCGACAGGCTTTCTCCAAATCTGCATCGACGCGGCGGCCGGCGTCGCCTGATCCTTTACGGCTTGGGCGGGAACGCGGACATAGATCTCGTCGTCCACGAAGACCACGCTCTGCAGATACTTGCGCGCCGCCGAGAGGGCGAACTCCTGGACTGTCGTCAATTCCGTCCTCCGTTTTCCCTGAAAATCAGGGCGAATGTCACTGAAAAGCCTGCGCGTGGCTGCACGACGCGCAGGGCCATCCCCTCCGCCTCCAACGCCTTTGCCGAAATGAAAAGGCCGAGGCCGCGTCCACCCGATTTCCGGCTGAAACCGCGTTCGAAAATCCGTTCGTTATCGAATCCCTCGATCGACGGTCCATTGTTCGAGATGAAGATGGCGCTTTCATCGGCGTGGAATTCGATCCGCCGGCCATCAGGTACAGAGTTGAGCCAGTGCAGGGCGTTGTCGACGACGTTGATTACTGCGGGATAAAGCGTCGATGGGTAGCATTCGACAGTGGTGGCCAAGAAAGCCTCTGTCGACGACAGCTCCACCCGATGTCGCTCGAGGCGGTTGGAAAACAATTCGTTGCAATAGTTCCGGATGTCACGGCCATCGATTTTGATCGCCGCGCGCTGCAGTCGTCGCTGCAAAGGCGTGAAAAGATTGAGGTGGCCGTCCAGGTGCTCGAAGTTGGACCGGATCGACTCGTAAAGAGGACGTATGCCGTCGCTGCGCCGCGAGATCTGGCCGAGTTCCTGGATACTTCGGCGCACCCGCTTTATCGACGCGCTGAATTCGTGGTTAATGATTGCCACCGCCAGGCCGAGTTGCACCATCTCGAAATCTTCGTCGGCCTGCTCCTCGAGAGCGAGCATGCGTTCTTCCATCGCCTCCATGATCTGGGCCGGCGCTTCGCCGTCCGATGCACGCAGGTTTTCAGCAAGCGACGCAAGCATGTCGCGCGCAGCCATCAACGCGTCTCGGTGACGCCCTTCGATTTCCGTCAACTGCGTTTCCCAACGTCGCCGCATGTCGTCGACCCGTTCGGGATCCATGCCGGCAAGGTCGGTGCGGTTGAGGTCCGCCTCGATGGCACGCACGGTTTCGTCCAAGGCCAGCCGGGCGCGTTCCGTTATGGCGAATACGGTCTGTCGGGTGTCGGTCGCAGTGGTGTTCGCTTGCTTTACCGCCTCCGCCAGGTCCTTCTTACGCTCGTTCGCAAGGGACCTGATACGCTCTTCCAGACGTTTGCGTTGGTCGACGTATACACGCGCCTGTTCCGCAACCGTACCGAGCGTACCGGCGACTTGCTCCTCGAAGGGCGAGAATACCTCCGTCTCCAGCCTTTGGCGCTCGACGCTATAGGCTTCCCAGTCGCGCTGTAACTCGCGTCCTAGCGCAACCCCCGACGGACGCTTCTTGGTATACTTCGTCCGCAGTTCGGCCAGCGAGCCTATCGCTTCCTGCTCCGCCCGGATGAGCGCCGCGGCGGCCTTGTCCTGGTCTACGATCTTGGCGGCAGCGTCCATCCTGGACTGCGTGACCCTCATCAAGTTGGCCGCCTCCGTAGTGGGAAGGCCTGAGCGCACATCTTCGGAGAAGGACTGCAGCGCCAGGGTAAAATTGCGCTTCTTGGTGTTCGACTGCTTTTGCTGCCGTTCCAACGCCGCCGATCGTTTGCGGATCTCCGCCTGGGCGGTTTCGAAAGCTTCCGTGTTCGCTCCCGTCTTGCGGAAGAACTCCGCGGCCAGATAAAGCAGCAGATTGATCAGTATGTCGCGGATCTGACGATAGGCCTCGTTCTGCTGATAGCCCTCTCGACCAGCTTTCTCCTGCAGTTCTACGTTCCGCTCACGGGTCAGCAGCACCGCGCCGAACATGCGTCTGAAGGAGAAAAAGTAGTATCCCGCACCCTTGTTTCTGCGCTTCTCGACATCGAGCCAATCGAACGAATAATCGCCGTACGGCAAGATCCGGACACCGTCCCGGTAAACGTAGATGCCGCCTAGGTGATTGAGCTTTTGATGGAGCCGCCAGAAGACGTCCGCGGGCATGAGCGTTTCGGTCGGTCGTCCCATGACGTATCCGAAGTTGACGTCGAACGGTCCGCACTTCGTAACGCGTCCTTGGGCCCCGCCCCAAGGGATGACGATTTCGTACTGCTTGTCATAGACCCGAAGAGAGCCTTTGAACTGCCCGAACTCGTCGACTTTTCCCTCAAGGTAGTGGTCGGATTGGGTCAGTAGCTCGTCGCGGGTAAAGAACGTGGAAGGATCGAGCAGTTCCTGTCCCTGGGTGTCGCCGGGACGCCAACGCCGGAACGAGGTCGTTATACGAGGCCGGGAGTCCGCACCGAACACGCCTTCGGAAAACCCGAGAAGGTGCTTTCTGAAACTGTAGTCGTCCTCTCGCTCCTCGTGCTCGAGTTCCAACTTGATTACCGGATTGCTCGGCGCCACCAAGAAGTGCGTGCCGGTAGCGGATCCGCCGAGCCCCAGATGATGTTCTTCCGTCGTGGCGAGATACCCGTAGACGCTCGCCAGGTCAGGCTGAAAGGTATCGATCTGCCGTATGATCCGATCGAGATCGGCTTCGGGATGCTTTTCCTTGATCGCCGTCGCGCAGTCTTTCAACTTGGCTCTCATACCCGCGAGCGTCTGTTCGTCCGGTAGTCCACCTCCCGAAACGACCTCGACGGGGACCTCGATATCCTCGAGATTGAGACCGGGTATCTCGAACAGTCCCCAGTGTATAAGACCGACGACCAGATCATGGATGCCGTCGGCACGCTCGGCGCGTGTCAGGACCATCGTCTGCTCGCCCAGCAAAGCGATAGCCAGCCGTCCGATGCCTTTTTCCCCGGTGATCGGTCGTGGCTCCGCGTCCTTCGGGCGGTACGGCGGGGCGCTGGATACGGCTTTGCTCTCCGTTCCGAGTACGAGCCATTTGTCCACGAAATCGGATTGGGTCATTCCGAAGCCGTCGTCGCGGATGACCAGGAACCCGTCCTTTTCACCGCCGAAATCCTCGAAGTAGTCGATCGATATCCGGTCCGCGTAGGCGTCGTGAGCGTTTTTGAACAGCTCGACCATTGCGTTCTGCACGCCGGCGATCTGCTGCCTTCCCAACATGTCGACCGCTCTGGCGCGGGTCTGGATCCTAGCCATTTCTGACCGACTTCAGGTGCATGCCTATCCTCTCCGCCAGCGCCGGCGGAACAGCGTTGCCGATCTGCCGTGCCATGGCGTTGATGCTGGAAGCATGGAATTGAAACTGCACCGGGAAAGTCTGGAGGGAAGCTCCTTCCCTGATGGAGATCGCGCGATTTTCTTCGGGGTGGCCGAACCTGCCGTTGGAAAGGCTGACAAAGCGGGTCGTAATCGTCGGAGCGGGCCGGTCCCACGACATGCGGCCATACACGTCGCGGAACATATGGTCCTTGTCGCGGTAGGCGTCGATCTGCAGGTCCGGATCACCCGCCCATGATGATCGGTTGCCGCCGGTGGGCGTCGCCTCGATGCGCCGGACATTTCTTTCGGACAACGCCGCCGTCGTATGGTGGAAATCGGTTTGATCCCGATGACCCGGGCCGATCTGCGCAAACCCGTTTTCGACACCTATGAAGTCGGCCACGTTGAGTGGCTTAGCTCCCGCATCAGTAGGCAACGGACTGACTTTGGTGACCCGCGAAGCGATCAGAAGATATCGCATACGGTTCTGCGGCACGCCGAAATGGCCGGCGTTGATGATACCGTCCTCGAAATTGTAGCCCAGTCTGCGCAGGAAATCCTGAAAATCCTTGAGCACGGTGCCGTCGGTGCGACGAAAGAGCCCGGGCACGTTCTCGACGACGACAAAACCGGGCCGGAAGTGCTTGATGAATTTCTGAAACTGCTTGAGCAGGAACGCGGTCTTGAGCGACTTGGTCTTGTCGGTCCTTATCTTGCTCCAAAACTGGCAGGGACTGCATCCGCAAAACACAAGGTCCGGGTCGTCGATCTCCAAGCCGAGTCGTCTACCCAATTCTGGAGCCGACAGGCCGGTAATATCGCGACGAATGAACTTGGCGTCGGGTACGTTGGCCTCATAGGTTTTCTGGCAGTCGGCGGCATTGTCGATGCCGGCCAACACCTCGATCCCGGCCTGCGACAGGCCGTAGGACATTCCTCCTGCCCCGCAGAAAAAATCTACCGCTTTTAGTGAAGCGGCGTCCCGCACACGCTTGGTCTCAGACATTCTCGACTATATATTTTGAATTCAATGACTTGCCAATTTGCCGGCAGGGAATCCGATTAAACTGATTTGATGAACATTTCTCCCTGCCGATGCAGCAATGCACGCGTGCGAGCTGACGGCAACATGAAACTCGTCAGCCCATTGCGACCTGCCGCTGCCGAGCATACCGACCGTGAGATATCGAGAACAGAAATCTTGCAAGGTCGTGACCGCGCCGTATGGAGACCCAGGGTGTTCGTTGCAATATCGGTAGTCAGACCGCGGTGAGATAAATCACACTCAAGCGTCCATCTCCGCCGGATTTACGTGCGGAAAACCGGGTCCGAAAAGCTTTTCGCCCCTTTCGCCTATCAGGACGTTTAACTCCCGCGCCCGGCTCAACTGCGTTTCTGACCTATGCTTGATCTGAGCCATCAGAGCGTTGAGCTCGGCAGTATAAGGGACTAGGCGCGCAAGTACCTTTTCCTTGTCACTGTCGAAAAGCGTTCCGTCTTCGAGGGCGTCTGGAGGGATCAGATCCTTCATCTTGGCTCGAACACGATTGTACTGATCGATACTCGCCACGAGAACCTCGTGCTGCAAACCTAGCTCGACGCACCGGGAAACCAATGCGAACTCGTGGGCTTCGAGAAATGGCGCCAGTTCGTCTACTTCGAAGAGCTGAAGCCGCGTGCTGCCTACAATTCCGGGGACTCTGGCCCACATAGGGTGTCCAGTGAGACCATAACGATTGGCATTCTCTAGTTGTCGATGCAGCGAGTCTACGGTCGCCCTGATATGGACCAGGATCTGCGACGCCCTCATCATCAAACGCACCGCATTGTCCCGAGCGGCAGCTATACGAGCGATCTCGTGTTGCTTGGAGGAATGATCGATAGCCGCCATTTGCAGTCTGTGTGCGTGGTCGGCGGCCTTTACCTGCAACCAGGCCGCGATGATGCCGGCCACCAGCGAACCGAGCAAAGCACCGCCGAGGCCCGAGCCGACGGCAACCCAATCCGATGCTGCCAAACCCAGAAACTCGGTCGACCCAGTGTCCCAAACCAAAACGGGAACCAATGTTTCCATGCCTGTGCAATCCGGATGTTCAAGAACCTCCCCATTACTCTTTTAAACGCGGATTCGTCAGGGTCGATCTGTTGGTAGCCTGTTCCGGCCGTGTTTTCGAGATCGTGTTTCAAGGCTGATCGTCGGAGGATTCGACCGCGGTGCGACGCGCGTCGGGTGTCATAAAGCGGCCGAACGGTGCCGGAGCGCTTAACCAAGATTTCTGTCAACCAGCGGCGGATTTCACCCGTTGGCTACATGCCGTCGCTACTCCAACACCCTGATCCGTTTCGCGGCGTCCGATGTGAAGCATTCGAGGTTGCAGCGCGACGGTCGTGGAGAAATCTGTCTTCCATAATCCGGTGAGCCTATCGGTGAGAGAACCTCCCCCGGCGCGCTCCCGGACTTTTCGGACCGAGGGCTCGACGCCCTCACGCAAGAGGGCGTCGAATGCGTGCTCGATTTCCGTGTCACGCATGTTCGACACCCTCGCGGCGCTGACGAGCGACGCGCCATGCCGTTTCTTCACGACGCCTGATACGTTTGGCGAAATGGCGCCGAGAAGTAGCAAAACGGCCACGTCTCGCCTCGGACTTGGGATGAATTGACGAACTGGATCGATGGTGTTGATGATGCATGATAAACCCTTGGACAGGGTTGGTCATCGTCACGCGGAAAGCTCGGCGTGCGGAGCGACGGGTCGCGATCCGTCTTGTGCATCAAGTAATGTCCGGAAAAATCCGTTCAAGGACCGGTGGCGACAGAAGGAACAGCTCCGTCACTCCTCCTCGGCCTGCAGCAGGCTGACGACGACCGTTCGACCGTTGCGTGCAAAAGAGATGCCGTTCTCTTCGAATACCCGCTCGATGTCGCGCAATGTTCGATCCGTCAACGGTCGACGGCCCGACTCGAAGCGCGACAAAGTGTTAACGGCGACCCCTGCCATCGCGCTTACCTTCGGTTGCGACCAGCCGAGCAGTGCTCGGGCGGCTCTGATCTGTGCAGAGTTAGGCAACGCCAAATTTCGTCTCCTCAACACCGACGCAGAACCAAGGTAGTCCTCGAGATCAACATATCCAACCTATTTTGCGATTTTTTCACCAAAAGACTTGTATCTCACGATTGCCCTCATACATGTCGGCTATCGGCTTTGTCCGAACTTCGCATGCCGCTCATGCCGCATGACGTCCTTGCCTGTGAAATCCGGACGGATCCATGCGAAGCGTTCCATGCCTGTTGAAGACGAGTGTTCTGTCGTCCAATCCCCACAATACCACCGACCTCCATAGCGGAGGCGTACATGTCTGAGATCGTCATCCCGTTGGGTAAGAAGCTGATCTCGTCCGACTCCGCTTTGGCGCTTGCCATGATCGACCGCATGTTCCGCGACGAAGCCCGCGTCGCCCTTGAGACCGGTAAGGTGTGCGTCGTCATCAAGGTGCCCTCTTTCGACTGGGTAGCCCCCATGGTCGCGGCTGCAAAGCTTCTGGGAGAATGGAACGAAATCGTCGCCCCGAAACCTTCTTTTCGAGACGATTTCGACGACGCCCTAAAGCACCTTGCGGCTGGCGGCAGGGTGCTGTGCGTATCTGCATCCGCCGCTACCTCTCTGCCTAAGTCGATCATGTTCACGGCGGACTACGTGGTGGAAATGCCATACCCGGGCGATGAGGAGATAGCTGCCGTGATAAAGGCGGTAACGGGCTTTCCATCGCCTGACCTGCCTCCGGGCATCGGGCGGCGCCTGGATTTCGGGACATTGTGCGCGGCGATGCGCAGAGGCAGCTCGCCCGAGAAATGCGTTGAACGCCTGACCGCCGCCATGTCGGCGGTCGATCAACCCGAACCAGGCTTGGCCGACGCGCCCTATCTCCACGAATTAAAAGGTTACGGCCAGGCAATGGACTGGGCCAATCGCGTCGTAGCCGACGTGGAGAGTTGGCGAGAAGGGAAACTACCGTTTTCGGCGATCCAAGCAACTTGCGTCCTCGCCTCCCAGCCTGGCTTGGGCAAATCCAGCTTGATGAGAAGCTTGGCAAGGACGGCCAGGTTGCCCCTGTTCGCATCCTCTGTCGGGTCGTGGTTCGCAGGAGGGACGGGATCGCTGGACGGCGTCATAAAGCAGATGGACCAGCTTTTCAGGCAGGCCGCCGAAGCCGGTCCCGCCATCGTATTTCTCGACGAGCTGGAGGCCCTGCCGGACCGAAGGACCCTCGATTCCCGTTACCGCGACTGGTGGACGCCGGTAATCGGGCACATGCTCACCATTCTCGACGGCGCAGCCACAAGTAAGGTCTCCAACCTGATCATTGTCGGAGCGACCAATTTCGCGGACAGGCTGGACGGCGCCCTGACGCGCCCCGGCAGGCTCAGCCCAGTCCTCGAGATCGATCCTCCGGATGCCGACGCCCTGGCCCATATATTCCGTCAACACCTCGGGGACGATTTGCCGGATATGGACCTGGCGGCGATCGCGCGACTTTGCGTCGGGATTTCCGGTGCCGAGGTGGCTGGCATGGTCAAGGGCGCGCGCGCCGCGGCCCGGGCGGATGGACGCGTCGAGCTTCTCGCCTCTGACCTCCGCTCGTCGGCAGTTCCCGCGACCAAAGAAGACCCGGCAACCCTGCGCCGAGTATGCCTTCACGAGGCCGGTCACGCCGTAGCGGCTCATTTACTCGGTGTGGGCAGCGTCGAGCGCGTAGGGACTATCCGATCCGGCTCGGTTGCCGGAGCCACGGATATCAAGTTGCGCTCCGGCCTGCTCATGCAATCGGAACTCTTCGACCAAGCCAGGATGGGACTGGCCGGAATGGCCGCCGAGATGGTGGTGCTCGGCGAGCGGAGCACGGGCGGCGGAGGAGACCTGGGCAGCGACCTGGCTCGGGTTACGGAGCTTCTGGCCAGCTGTATCCTGAGCTTCGGCTTCGCCGACTCGATGATCTACCAGGCGGGAAGCGAGGAGATCGGGCAGACGTTGAAGTTCTCCTCGGCGGTCCGGCTAGAGGTCGACAGGCAGATGAAAACTCTCTTCGAAGAGGTGTGCGAATTGCTGGAGGCCAATCGGTCTACCTTACTACGCGTCGCATCGACATTGGAGGTCGAGCGAGTCATCGACGGTCGACGTTTCCTCGAAGTCGTCTCCGTTGTCAAAGACGCGGAGCGCCTTCATGCCTGACACATCGGAAAGGATAGATCGCTCCTTGGCCTTCGCGCTGCAGGAATTCGACGAGGGAATCCGGAGGCGGGCATCGATGGCAGCTTTGGCCGCAATCGCAGCCGTACTTTTGGAAGCAGCGGAATGCCGCTCTCGGCAAAAACGCGTCAAACGTTCGGATTCGGAGCGAATACCGAAGATTAACCAAGATGTTGCGAAAAGGTGATAATATACCCAAAAGGTGTTGAAATAACCATGCCGCTCTGTTCTTTAGAATGTGTCAGGCCGGTGGTCTGAGCGCGACCGCCAAGGTCGCGAGATCCAAAATTCGCACGGCAGAAAATCCCGTGACGTATCACCGCCATCGACGGAGAATTCGATGACAGTCGCACTCGAACTGACGAACCCGGCGGGTATCGTCCTCTATCCCGATCAAAAAGCCGCACGCTTCCATCACGAGCGGAAAAGCCTGGCAAAGCGTGCCCGCGCCATTATCCGTGCTCATTACGGGATCGTGGAAACCGCTCCCGACTCCTTGCTCATCCATATCGTCACCTCGGCCGGTTTCAGCCGCGACGATCTTGCTTGGTTGAGGGTGATGAGGGGCGGCAAGATGATCAACATCCTCGTCGTACCCAGCCGCATATGGCACAATCCCGAAAGCATGGCGTTGGTGTTCAAGGCGCGCCGCGACGCGACAACATCCGGCTTGCGTTGTCTTTTGGTGCCTCAGCGTTGGCTTCGGGGCGAGAACAGGTCCGCAGCGGCCAATCTGATCGCCCGCTGCAGCGAGCACGAAACGTCCGATATCGAGCGTCGTGCAGTGACCGAACATATCGCCTCGTACGGCAGAGCCACCGTCGGCACCTGCGCAGAGATCCTCTCGCGTAACGACGATCCGTTCGGCGCCGTTCTGGCAATGCATGCCTGTGGCGTCATCCGCATTGACCTGAGCCGCAGGATTGCACCGGACAGCTGGGTCAAGCTCGGCCTGCGCAACTGACATCCCGCTTTTTCAACGCCTCGTGTCCGGACGACAGTCCGGACCGTGTGCCTATGGAAACTTTCCCTATGTCCGAACTCGACAACTCCATCGAAGCTTTCGCCGCCCGACGGTCGGAAAGAGATAGCCTGCTATATCCCAGCATTGCGCTGGCGGAAGCGATGATCCGATCTTCGCTCGACCGAAGTGTTTTGCGTCGTCTCCTGCAAGGTTCCCCGCTCGCGCTTATCGTGCTGGCCCCCTACCCCGAAGCGGTGCCCCACCTGGCAGACGCCTTGGACCGAATGTCCGCCGAAAGCGCCCGAATCCTGCACACCACGTCCATTCGCGGAGGTAGGAACCTCTTTGGCGTCGCAGGGGCTGCAGGCGGCATCGCCGCCGTTCACGTCACTGCCGACATAAGCGAAGTGCCTCCCGCCTTTCGTATTTTGGCGGAAGCGGTCATTCACGTTCCCGCGCCGGACGGCCCAGTGCTGCGCAAGGCGATGGCCAAGTGCTGCGTCGGTCGTCCGCCCAAGTCTGTCGAGGATCTGGACATCGGTCGTCTGGACTGGCGGCTTGTTTGCGCTTTAATGCCGCGAGGCGGCAGCGCGTCCGCATCTGCCAGAGCGTTCGAGCGAGTGCTGGCCGCCGAGAATGAAGATCAGATACCTACTCTGGAGGAAAGCGTCGAGTACGGCGAAGCCCGCACCTGGGGCATGAGCCTCAAGCTTGACCTCGCCGCGTGGCGGGCCGGGGAAATCGGCGGCGATCAGTTGAGATCGGCGATCCTGCTTTCCGGCGAGCCGGGGGTGGGAAAATCCTACTTTGCTAAAATTCTTGCAAAATCGCTGGGCGTGCGGCTGGTCGTTTTCGGTGTGGGCGAACTGTTCCGCAACGGCGGATACCTGAACGAAACGCTAAAGACTCTAAGGGAGGCGTTCTCCGCCGCTGCTGCGTCGCCGCCCGGGGTGTTGTTTCTCGACGAGCTCGACAGTTTCCCGATGCGGGGCTCGGGCGAACGTAACGATGCCTATTTCAACGCCTTGGTGAACGAGCTTCTGCTTTTGCTGGATTCTTCCAGCCGCCCGGCCGGACTGGTCGTTGTCGGGGCGACGAACAGACCGGAGGAGATCGACCCGGCGATCACCCGCTCCGGGAGGCTTTCCACCCATGTCGCCGTCACTCTTCCCGACCGCGCGGGCATCGAACACGTCATGCGCGTGCATCTGGGAGCAGACTTGGTAGACGCTTCGCTGGCAAATCTTTCTTTGAAGGCTGTGGGCGCCACCCCCGCAGACCTAGCCGAATGGATCAAGGCCGCCCGCTCGGTTGCGAGGCAGGAGGCCAGGCCGTTGCGGATCGACGACATCGAAGGCTTCATGACCGCCGGCGACCGGCGGACGCCCGAAGAAAAATACCGCATCGCAGTACACGAGATCGGTCACGTTCTCGCCGACCGAATGATCGACGCATGCAGACTCCCCTCATTCGTGAGCATCGTGGCCCGCGGACAAACCTTGGGTCAAGTCGGTCATGCTCCTATCGGATCGGTGTTGACGGAACAGACGATCGGCGCGCGCGTCAGAATCCTTCTTGGAGGACTGGCAGCGGAAGAGTTGGTGTTCGGGCGTGATCTGGGAGCCGGAGCGGGCGGTGCGGCGGGCTCTGATCTGGAGCGTGCCACCATGTTGGTGACGATGATGATCGGTTCGTTGGGTTTTCGCGGAAATCTGCTGTATCGCGGGGCAGACAAAGAGTTGTTTGCCCAACTCCGCTACGACCCGTCGATGCGCGCCGCCGCAGAACGCGAGTTGAAAAGCGTATACGCGGAGGTGAAAAACTTCATCCACCACCGGCGGCGAGAGTTGGATGTCCTCGCATGCGCATTGGCAGAGCGGGGCGTACTCACGGCGGAAGAGGTGAAGTCCGTCGCAGACCAGGCAGCGCACGGGCCGCGAATGCTCCCACCGCCGGATGCAGCGGAAGAGTCCATCCAGGTCGCATGACGAACACTGCGTCAAACATCGAGCAATAACGCGGGATTTCGGTGCGCGCGGAGGTTGGCTCGCATTTTCGACGACCACGTGCACATCCACAAAGCCTATGTTTGCGACAGTCCGTTTCCAATCACGACGCCCGCCTCTGGATAAGGGGCGGGCGCCGTGAGTACAGACTTCGCGTATATGATGAACAGATTGCGCTCGACCAAATTAATTAGCTCCTCCGCGAGCTTCAGGCGAAAACCAGAGTTTAGTTTCATCTTGCTCCACGCGATCGAGGCAGACTTAGGATATAGGCGCCATCGCCTAGCTAGCCATCTACAAGCTGCGGAGACCCTTCATCCGTGACTCTGAACTCATGCTCATTCCGTCTCCGGGAGATGGTGCAAGGGTCGAGTTGCTCAGGCCTTACAGCTCGGTCGGCCGGATGTTCGGCATATAGATCCCCTCCGGTCGCAGTTGCGGACCGACTGTCTCTCGGCACAGGGGGAATAGTCGACATTATTCGGCGTAGAATTCACTTCGCACTGGACACGCCGTGGGTTCACAATTCTCTATAGCGACATAGGAGACACTATGATCGCAGAAGACCCACGCCCCGAAAATGCGAACGAGACTTCGGTTTTCCAAAGTGCGCTTTCCATCGACGACAAGATAGAGCGCGCGCGCACCGAACTGCTGGACCTTTCCGCACGCAACCGACTGCTCAACGTTCCGCGCTTTTCCAAGAGCGCAAAGACGATCGACATCGTGGGTGAAAGCACGGCGGACACTTTCCGCATTCTGGTTCGTGACGGCAAGGCGATGACGTTCCTGGCGGGGGCCAAGGGCCGGGACAACCCGGAAGGCGACGAGGACGTCGAGGAGATCGAAGTCGCGCTGCCAGAAGACGACGAACGCGACGGCGACGGCAGGCTGATCCGTCACGGAGATACCAAGCTCCAAACACTGATGACGCCCAACGGTCTCCAGAAGCGCTTGCTGGACCTCTACTTCGACGCCCGCACGCTCGAAGAGGAACAAGGCGTCAACATCCTCTATTTGGCGATGGGCCTGCTTAGATGGGTAGATCCCAACAATGCCGAGAACGTCCGCCATGCTCCGTTGATACTCGTTCCGGTCTCGCTGGAGCGGAGTACCGCTGCCGAGCGCTTCAAGCTCAAGGTTCGTCCGGAAGACTTCGCCTCCAATCTGTCGCTGGAAGCGTTCCTCGACCGCGTCCATGCGATCAAATTGCCGGAATTCGAGTCGACGGACGAGTTCGACCCGGTGGCCTATGTTGAAAGCGTGAGGGCCGCGATCTCTACCAAGCCCGACTGGTCCGTGGAAACCGACGGCATCGTGCTAGGTTTCTTCTCCTTCGCCAAATTCCTGATGTACCGGGATCTCGATCCCAAGCTCTGGCCGGCGGATGCCAAGTTCACCGACAGACCGCTCATCCGCGGCCTACTTGCCGACGGCTTTGCGGGTGGGGAACCCATGCTTTCGGAAGATGCTCGGGTAGACGACCACATCGCCCCGCAGCAGATGCTGCACATCGTCGACGCGGACAGTTCCCAGACGATGGCGATCCACGAGGCCAGAAAAGGCCGGGATATCGTCATTCAAGGGCCGCCGGGAACCGGCAAGTCCCAAACCATCGCCAACATAATCGCGGCCGCTATCGCAGACGGAAAGACGGTGCTGTTCGTCGCCGAGAAAATGGCTGCGCTGGAAGTGGTAAAGCGCCGGCTCGACCAGGCAGGCGTCGGCGATGCGTGTCTTGAACTCCACTCCAACAAGGCGAACAAGCGCACTTTGTTGATGGAGCTGCAGCGCACCTGGGACCTCGGCGCTCCTCGCAAGGCGACACCGGAAAGCCTGGACACCCGCCTGACCGCTGCTCGCGACCAACTCAACGCGCACCCCGCCCGGCTTCACCGCCGCTATGAACCGTACGGCCTGTCGCCGTTCCAGGTCATGGGTCAACTGACAAGACTGCGGCAGCAAGGTCAGGCCCCTGTCGAGATAGAGCTAGAGCAGGCTCCGTCGTGGACCACCGACCATGCCTCGGATCTGCGTCGGTTGCTTGGTGAACTGGCCGAGCGCGTCCTTGAGACCGGATTGCCGATCCGCCATCCATGGTATGGTGTCGGCATCGCAAGCATCAGCCCGATGGATCTGGAACGCCTGATGCAACGCATCCGGTCCGCGCTGGAGCGTATTCCTGCCCTTGACGCGGATATCTCTCGACTCGACCGCGATCTCCAGCGCGAGGGATCCCGGAACGTTGCCGACCTACGCGACCTGTCCCAGCTTGCAAGTCGGGTCAGCACCGCACCGGAGATCGACGATTCCGCGCTGGCCCATACCGCTTGGGAAAACCGGCTCGGGGAGGTCCGAGCCTTGATCGATCGGGGCGAAGTCCTGGCCGGGTTGAGCGGCGCCCTAGATACTAACTTCCGAGCGGCGGCCTGGGAATGGCCCGTCGACCGGCTCCTCGACTGGTACAGGATAGTCCCCGAAGATTATTCCGACACCGAACTGGCCGTCTTCGGCGACTTGTCCACATTGTTGCCGGATCTGATCCGATCCGCCGGCGATCTGCAGCGGCAGCTCGGCACAGACGGTCCCCTGGCGACATTCGGGAATATCGAAAAGCTCGTCGTGACCGCGGATCGGGTGGCGGTCGCCCCCGATGTCAGCCCGGAGGCGTTCGCCGCAGCGATCTGGGAACGCGGCCTGGATCAGGCCGGCGATCTGGCGGAAGCCGTGGACACGCTTTCGCGCGTGCGCGCCGAACTCGCCGGTAAGGTCACGGATGCCGCATGGGATACGGATATGACATCGGCGCGGACCGCGATCGCGACGAGTGGCAAGAGTTTCCTCAAGTTCGCCAACGGCGACTGGCGTAAAGCAAATGCTTTGGTCAAGTCGTTGCTGGCCAATCCCTCCGCTGAGCCCGACGAAGTGGTCCGAATTCTCGATACGCTGTCAAAGGGCAAAGAAGCGCGCCGTGTCGTGCGGGAAGGCGACGCCTTAGGGCGTGCAGCCTTCGGCGCGGACTGGCGCGGGGAACGAACCGATCCTCAACCCCTGGAGGATCTGGTCAGCTGGATGCGTAGCCTGAAAGGCGTCGCAGCGGAGGCGAGGCTGATCGCGGGCCGGCTTCCAGATAAGGGACAGTTGGCCGAAAGAGCCGCGCAGGTGAAGAACCAACTGGACCGTGCCCGTCTGCTGTACAACCGGCTGTGGGCAGGGCTCGGCGCTGTCGCGCGGGAAATGCTGGGAAATCCGCCGGGCGTCGAGTCCGTCGACCTGCGGGCCACAGTACCCACCTTGGAGAACATGGCGGTCGTCAACAGGCTCTACGCATCGGAGGCACTGCAGCTGCCAGCGACTGTCGAACAAAGGTTACAACGCCTCAAGTCACTCCAAGAGGGCCAGAGGGCGCGCCAAACCCTATCGGCGGCCGGGGAGCTGGGCACCTCGGTCTTCGGCGCGGACTGGAAAGAGCTGCAGTCGGACTGGAAAAAACTCGGAGCCGTCACGGCGTGGGTGACGGATAACCAAGACATCCGGATCCTCGCAGCCTCGACACCCGATCGAAGGAACGTCGGTGCGATCGCAGACGGCCTTCTGAACCGGGCCACAAGCGTACTGATCGATGTCAAATCGATCCTTGCCTCGCTCGAGGCCGACCCCGCGACGCTGTTCGACGCGGAAACCGTCGACGATACCCCTCTGCGGGCGCTGGAGGAACGGCTGCAATCGTGGAACGGCGCCGAAGAGCGGCTATCGCAGTGGCTGAACTACTCCGTAAGATCCGAACGCGCGGAGGTCCTAGGCGCGGCGCTACTGGTCGATCGACTGGAAGATGGCCGGACTGCCCCCGACGACCTCGTCCGATACTTCGACATGGCCTACTACGAGGCCCTGTTCCGATCTCAGGTCGCTCGGGAGCCGGAACTTGGCCGCTTCGACGGCGATCAGCATTTCCGACTGGCGTCGGAGTTCGCTTCGATGGACCTCGAACGGATGAAAGCCTCGCGCTTCGACGCGATGCAGGCACACCACGCCAAGATCCCGTCGAGCGCCGGTGGCATCGGTCCGGTCGGCGTGCTCAAGGCCGAGATGGCGCGTCGGCGCAACCACATGCCGATCCGTCAACTCATGCAGCGTGCGGCACCCGCGGTCCAGGCGTTGAAGCCTGTCTTCATGATGAGCCCGCTGTCGATCGCCCAGTTCCTACCTCCAGGCCAGTTCGTCTTCGATCTGGTCGTGATGGACGAGGCCAGCCAGATCCAGCCTATCGACGCCATCGGCGCCGTGGCGCGCGCCAAGCAGGTGGTCGTAGTGGGTGACGAACGGCAGTTGCCGCCGACACGGTTCTTCTCGAAAATGACGGCAGGAGAGACAGATGAAGACGGGGAAGAAGGCGCCCAGGTCTCGGACATCGAAAGCATCTTGGGACTATTTTCGGCGCGCGGTCTGCCGCAGCGCATGCTGCGATGGCACTACCGTAGCCGTCACCAGTCGCTGATCGCAGTTTCCAACCGCGAGTTCTACGAAAACAAGCTCTTCATCGTTCCGAGTCCCTATATGGCCGAGGCGGGTATGGGCCTACGCTTCCACTTCGTGGAGAACGGTGTTTTCGAGGACAGAGTGAACAAGCTCGAGGCGCAAACCGTCGCCAAGGCCATTATCGACCATGCCAGGACAAATCCGGAGCAATCGCTCGGTGTCGCTACGTTCTCGTTGAAGCAGCGACGCGAGATTCAAGACAATGTCGAGTTGCTCCGAAGGGCCAATCCCGACACCGAAGAGTTCTTCCACGCCCATCCCAGCGAGCCCTTCTTCATCAAAAACCTTGAAAACGTACAAGGGGACGAACGCGACGTAATGCTGATCTCGGTCGGTTACGCCAAAAACAAACAGGGCCACATGGCCATGCGCTTCGGTCCTTTGGGTGCCGACGGCGGCGAACGCCGCCTCAACGTCCTCATCAGTCGCGCCAAACGTCGGTGCGAGGTCTATGCGTCGATCACGGACGACGATATCGACCTCGAGCGCAGTAAGGGTAAGGGCGTGATGGCGTTCAAGCTCTTCCTGCACTATGCGCGTACCGGCAAGCTCGGCCTTTCGGAGCGAACCGGCCGGGACATGGACAGTGTTTTCGAGGAGCAGGTCGCCGCCGCGTTGCAGGCCAAGGGCTATCAAGTGCATCCTCAAGTCGGCATCGCCGGCTTCTTTATCGACTTGGCGATCGCCGACTCGGAGCGGCCCGGACGCTACGTCCTCGGCATCGAATGCGACGGCGCCGCATACCACGACGCAAGATCGGCACGGGATCGTGACCGGTTACGCCAAGCCGTGCTGGAAGATCACGGCTGGATCATCCATCGGGTCTGGAGCTCGGACTGGTTCCAACGCCCCAAGGCAGAGCTAGATAAGGTAATCGCCGCCATCGAGAAGGCGAAGGTCGAGCTGGACGATCGCGAGGAACGTTTGAAAGCGCAACGCCGCGCGGTGCCGGTGGAGATCGTTACCGTCGACCGCCACGACGTCACCGAGGTCGGTCTCGTCGACACCGACGAGCCGTCGGTTCCCGCCTATGTCGAAGCCGAACTCGAAGGGATGGCGACGGAGCTGCACGAAACGCCCGTCGGCGCTCTCGCCGAGTTGGTCAGACAGGTCGCGGACGCGGAAGGGCCTGTTCATCGGGACGAAGTGGTGACCCGCATCCGTTCCGCCTGGGGCCTGATGCGTGCAGGCGGGCGGATCGACGCCCATGTCGAGCGGGCCATAGAAACGGCTTCCGCGAAGGGTTCCGTCGTACGCCAAGGGAACTTCGTGTCCTCGCCGTCTCGCCCGGTGGTCGTACGCGATCGCTCGAACGTCGCCTCCCCCGGATTGCGGCGGTGGGACTACCTGCCCCCCGCTGAGATCGACGTAGGAATCACCACGTTGGTCGCCGACAATTTCGGCGCCACCGAAGACGAGGTCGTTCAGACGTTGTCCCGGCAATTCGGGTACAAGGCCACAAGCGCACAATTGAGGGAGGCGATCCGCAGTCGGATCGAGGCGCTTAAATCGGACGGACGCCTAATTCTGCAGGACCATATTTTGGCCGTCGCCCATCCTGTGACAAGCGAGTCACCGCCCCCCCCGAGAGGTTGATGAAGCTTGAAAAGCTGGCTCGGTCGTGTTCACGACGGTACTCCGCGTGGTGAGCGCGAAAACGGTAATGGATATCCATCAGGTGCGGCTTGTCGGCAGCGCTGACTCTTGAGGCAGACACTTTTCTTATGCAGCCACCTCGTTGCACCCTGCCCTGTATATGATCGGACAAAAAAATGGCACCGGGCTTGGGCGAAGTGTCTAGGTCTAGGTGCAAGATCGGTGCAGGCGGAGGCCGCAACAATTGAGCGGTTGTCGCCGCAGCGAAGCATCGATCTGATCGCGACCGCGCCAAGTCCACTTGGCAGAAAGTCGCGCACAGGTAATGAATGACATTCTGAGCGGAAGCAGACCACGTGATCCGCCGCGACTTTATTTGGGGGATTGCCGTGACGACCTCGTTTCAAACAAATCCGGTGGCTTTGAAGGACTTGATGCGTGACTGCCGCGAAGGGAAGCTTCAGCTACCCGACTTCCAGCGCGGGTGGGTATGGGACCAAGACAGGATAATCGACCTCCTGGCGTCCATCTCCGAAGGCTTTCCTGTCGGCGCGCTTATGACCCTGGATGCGTCCGGAACAGTTTCCTTTGCGGCCAGACCCGTGGAAGGCGCACCCGCTCCCACAAAACAGATCGAGGCCTATCTCCTCGACGGCCAGCAACGCATGACCTCGCTGTATCAAGCGACCTTTTCGGGCGCTTCGGTATACACCCAGACATCGAAAAAGCGCCCGATCAAGGTGCGCTTCTACTTCGATGTCCGGTCTGCGCTCGACCCGAACGTGTCCCGCTCCGATGCCATTGTCGCCGTGCCCGAGGACCGCATCATCCGCGATAACTTCGGCAGGGACGTGAAACTCGACCTGTCCACCGAGGAACTCGAATTCGACGCGCTCTATTTTCCGGTCGAGCGGGTGTTCGACGAAAACAGATGGCAGATTTCCGCTGCTCAATGGATGGCGAAGGAACCGGTAGCCAGGCAGGAAAAGTGGGCTCTGATCAACAAGTTCGCGCAGGAGGTCGTCGGCAACTTCTCTTCCTACCAGATACCGGTGATCAAGCTTGGGAAAGACACTTCTCGGGCGGCGGTCTGCCTGGTTTTCGAAAAGGTCAACACAGGCGGGAAACCCTTGGACGCGTTCGAGCTGGTGACGGCGATGTACGCATCCGACAGTTTCCACCTGCGCGACGACTGGAAAGCCCGTCGGGCGAGACTGGTCGAGAAAAAAGTATTGGCCAAGATCGAACCGGTCGAATTTCTTCAGGCGATCTCGTTGTTGCATACCAAGGAACGTCGCGATAACGCCATCGACGCCGGAAGCGAACCGCCTGCTATCAGCGCGACGAGGAACAGTCTGCTTCAGGTTCCTCTCGAAGCCTATGTCAAATGGGCGGACAAGGTCGAAGCGGGGTACGTGGCGGCGTCCAAATTTCTGCATTCCCTCAAGATCTTCAATGCGCGTGATTTGCCGTACCAAACCCAACTCGTTCCCCTGGCGGCGATCCTGGCGGAACTGGGTTCGTCTTGGGATAACGACGCGGTAAGACAAAAACTTGCCAGATGGTACTGGTGCGGCGTTTTCGGCGAACTCTACGGCTCCGCCGTGGAGAGTCGCTTCGCTCTCGATATCCGCGACGTCGGGGCCTGGCTTAAAGGCGGCGCCGAACCACAGACGGTTCAAAGATCCAGTTTCGAGGAAAAGCGGTTGAGGACCCTCAGGTCTCGACTGTCGGCGGCGTATAAGGGAGTCCATGCCATCCTGATGAAGTCGGGCGCAGAGGATTTCAAATCGGGGCAAGCATACGACCAGACTGTCTTTTTCGACGAAAATGTCGATATCCACCACGTGTTTCCAGAGGCCTGGTGCAAGATCAAGAAAATCGAGCCTGGGATCTACAACAGCATCGTCAACAAGACGCCGTTGTCGTCTTCCACGAACCGTATGCTCGGCGGGGTGGCGCCGTCGGTTTACTTGGGCCGTCTCGCCAAGGGGAACGATACGAACCCGGCGGTTTCGCCCGAACGCTTGTCCGCCATGCTCGGCAGCCACGAAATCGACGAGGCCGCTCTGAGGGCAGACGACTTCGATTCCTTCATGGATCTCCGGCGGGCTCGGCTTCTATCCATGATAGAGACGGCAATGGGCAAGGAGGCAGTCAAGGAAAGCGCGGCGCCCGCCGTTCCCGAAGACAGCTTCTACAGCGAAGACGAGTTGGAAGAGGCGGCGTGACGACGTGTATGACAGGCTAGGCTGTATGCGGACTCGGTCAAAATCAGCTGCGGTTGGAGAGGTGCGAACAGGAGATATGTGGCGAGCAAAAACCTATCGACGTCGCAGGGAATGTGCGGTCGCGGCCCCACCGCACATTCCGTGCTGCACCAATCAAGAGTGACGGCGCTTCGCGTGGGCACCCGGCGATATTTTCGCCGCAGGTCACGAACAGCCGGTCGCCGGCCGGGAGACGCCGGAGTGGAGCGGTTCCCTAGTTGCTGGGAGACACTGCGACGACCCATTCACGACTTCAGATTTGGCATCTGATGTCGTCTACGATGAGTGAAGACCGGGCGATGTGGTCTGCCATGAGTGAAGACCGGGCCGGCCGCGACTTTGGAGGTCGATGTGCGGCACGGACCGGTTTTCGCCGCTACGGTTTGCGGCTTTCGCGTCTATGACGGTAGGGTCGCCACGTCCTTTGACCCGTCAGTTACTGCATGCGGAAATAGGACCAAGCCTCGATCGACGTCCCGTCAGGCAAGTTGCAAAGCGCAAGTTCAGCGCCTGAACCGTTCTTGACGATTTCGACTTGGCCTCCGTTGTCTTCGCAATAGATGCTGGCCGGATCGCCGCCATCCTTGCCGACGATGACGTCCTGCTTGGCGTTCTGACGATAGAACGACCACTCTTCCATCGCGCTGCCGTCCGGAAGGTTGCAAAGACCTAATTCGCCTCCGTTCGCGGCGGTCACGATCTCAACGGTGCCGCCGGAGCTCTCACAAAAATCACTGGCGGGATTGCTCATGGCAAAAGCAGCCGGCGTTGCAGCCGAGAGAATAGCAATGGCGGTGAGCGCGGTAAGCATAGATTTGATCATGGTGTGCTGCGCTATCGAGAGCGCTTCCTTGTTGTGGAAAATCGGCAATCACACCGGCATTTTGTTGGAAATCGGGCACGGTCGACCGTGTTTCGATCGATACTTGTCGCGCCGTCCACTCGAGTATTTTTCGAGCCATTCCGTTTGGCGTCGGCGGTACGAAATTTCATGTTATTCAATGGATTAGCTTACAGCGAGACCGCTGCCATCCGCCATGATCAGTCTGTGTAGATCATGGGATTACTGACAGTAGAGCATGGCGCCACAATAGCTTTGGCACGCACGGCACATATCGAGGCAGACAGTGTGCGTTGGAAGAAGGCGAGTGTGGCGGCGTGCCGTCGGCTACCTGTGCGCTTTTCCCCTCGCTTGTTCGTTCATCGAAAATACCGCATCCGCAAAACCGGTAGGAGCTTTCGAGAGCACGCCTTGCAAGTCTGCATCCCTGTCCGCTTCGTCGCGAAACTCCATGGATGCAGTCCCGAGCTGGAACTTTCCCGCAGGCGTGATCAGCACGACGAGGTCGCCGGCGAGCGTATAGCGCCGGTAGGAATCCTCCGATGTCGCCGTGCACCATCTCGTTCCCCAGCCCCACTGCCGGGCCGCCGAAGGACCATCGAGACGCAACACCGTCCAAGTTCCGTCGTCATACAAATGCGTGGTCTGTCGGCGAGCGTCCTGTCGCGTTTTCATGCGCATATTACGCATGCCTGAAGGCGGGATTTCGCCCGCCGCATCCCGCACTTCCTCGATCGTCCGGAATTTTCCGATGTCGCGCGAGCGGGTCGGCAGATATGGCGAAGCTTCGACAAACTGCTCCAGCGCATGGCGGACGGCCCGAAGTTCCGAAAGCCCTACACCCGTCGCCAGCCCCTTTTCCGGCCAGGATCGTCGCCGCCACACTGAGAGCCACCCGGCGAACTTTCCCGGCGTGGGATCGATTCCGATCAACCTTTCAAAGACACGTTCTTCCCTTTTGACCGCCATATGTGGGTCCAGGCGCTCTACCTTCGCTCGCTCCCAAGCATGTTGCAGATGTAGCAACAACACGGCGTCCAACTTTTTCAGAGATTTCGACATCAACGCAGAATGGCGCCGACGGCGGAGTCGAAGAGCCCGGCATAGGCGTTTCCCACAGGCTTTCGAGGGTGCGGACGATGGCGGCGCAACGCGCCGCCACGTTGGATCTAAGCGTCAGCTTTTTCGTCTGCCGAGGCGATAATAGCGGGATAACGTCCTTGCAAAGCCCGCCGACGGATCCATGTAGAATATGCCTGAAGTCGTGACCGGTCCGTCGGCCAGCAAGGGATGGCCGACGACTGTCCCGATCAAAGCCGGTTCCAGGCGATAGCCAAGTACCCAGTCCTCGACGAGAGGGGCTTCGATCATGGATTCGACAGCCGGATGGCCGACCGACTGAAGCAGTTTAAGGTCGCGGGAAAGGTCGTGGACGAGACGCGCGGTCTTGCGGACGCTCGCCTCTGCGAAGGTGAAATCCATTCAGGATCTCCCTAACAGGAAGTTCGGCGGTGTACCGCCGGTCTGGCGTCGTGCGGCTTGAAGCGGCACGCGAAGGGATTAAACGACATCTAGGAACAGGCGGCGGCGTTTTCAAGTCGCCTCGCAATTCGGAACCGTCGCGGCAACCCCGCCGGAGGCCTTGTTCGGTCAAGCTTCCGCCAGTGCGGAATTCCCGGCTCCGGCGGAACGCAAACTCTGGTGTAGCAAGTGCCGACGACTAAGATCAGCGATCGATGTTCGATGACCCTATCGATCGGCGCGGAACTCGGCGGCTCGGCGACCTGAAAGGGCGACCACTCGGTCGCCCGCCGTCTATTCGCAGGTGGACGGAGGAATCATGTTTTCGAAGCGCGCGGATGAGCGTGGCGTCGCCAAGGGCGACGTACTGCTGCAGAAGAACCGTTAGGTCAGGCCTCCCGGCTGTACGGGGTGGAAACCACATGGTCCGCTGGTGATGCGCAAGGCATTAGAAGCGGACCTTTCTGGCATAGCTGCAATTAGACTTGAACAGCTCCGCCATCGACGAAGAGTTCGACGCCTGCGATGAAGGATGCCTGACCACTCAGCAGGAACACGACTGCGGCAGCGACCTCTTCGGGTCGCCCCATCCGACCCAGTGGGATTTGTGACGCAATCGCAGCACGCCCCTCGTCCGGCAGGGCGGCGAACATCTCCGTGTTTGTCGGGCCCGGGCTGACCACATTGACGCGAATACCTCGCGGCGCCAGTTCCGCGGTCCAGGTCCGCGCGTAGGACCGGAGGGCCGCTTTCGTGGCACCATATGTGCCGAAACTGGGCGCGCCGGAAACCCCGGAAACAGAGCCTATCAGCACGACGGAACTGCCCGGTACAAGCAGCGGCAAAGCTGCCTGAAGGCCGAATACCGGCCCCCGCACATTGACCGCTACCTGGCGATCGAAGCCAGCTTCGGTCTGGTTGCCGATTGCGGTGGGTTCGGCCGTGCCGGCATTGAACACCAGCGCGTCGATGCGCGCATGCACGTCCTGCACCAGGGCAATGACCTTCGCCAGGTCGTCAGGATTGCCGGCGTCTGCGACCACACCTCGCGATTTGGGCCCAAGACGGGCGACGGCCTGATCCACCTGATCCTGATCACGGCCCGTCAGAACCACTGTGGCCCCTTCGCCAGCCAGGCGCTCCGCGACCGCAAATCCAATCCCCCGGGTCCCCCCGATAATCACGGCAATCTTGTCCATCATCACATGACGCTCCTTCAGCGAACTCTTGATGGACGCCTAGATATACGCAATAAATCTGGTATCAAGAACGCACCATGAGTAGCGTAGATATGGCTGACTATACCGACTGGCCGTCCGGCACCTATTGCACCACGCCGAACCTGGCACTGGCCCGCCCGGCGCTGGAAAAGATCGCTGACAAATGGACGATCCTGATCCTCACCGTGATCAGTGCCGGTCCCAAGCGGTTCAATGAGATCAAGCGCAGCCTGGAAGGGATAACCCACAAGGCCTTGTCCGACGCCCTCAAGCGGCTCGAGCGTAATGGCCTCGTGACCCGGACGGTGCTACCGACCAAGCCAATTGGCGTCGAATACGCCATCACGCCATTGGGCCTGTCATTGGGACCGCCATTTCAGGCACTTTTCCGTTGGTCACTGGAAGCCAGCGAGCAAATGCGGGCGGCCAGCGTGCTGTATGACGCAGTCGAAGCGTCGCGCTAGCTCGGAACGAGGTCGTCACGCATTTCTGTGCAGACCCCATATCTGCATGATCGACGTCACCGCTTGGTCAAGCCTGTCGGCGTCCACATCGTCACGTGCTTCGAGCGCGATCCCCATAAGAAACGTATGGAACACACCCGCGAGGACTTGGGCATTTGTCTGTTGCGACAGTTCCCCACTATCTATGGCGCGCTGGATGCAGATCACGATGCCGTTGCGGTTTCGTGCTCGGTCAGCGGCAAGCAGATCATCCACATGCCGATTTTCGGGCGTGCAGTTGCTGGCCCCAAGCACCATCAGGCATCCTTGTGGATGGGCCCTGTCGGTTTGCATTTTGGCGGATCGTCTTAGTGCATGCTCGATAGCGTCACGCGGCGGAAAGCTCTCGTCGTGAAGGCTTGCTGTAACTTGGCCGTAGGTGGCCTGATAGCGCAAGACGACCTCATCGAAGAGAGCTTCCTTCGAGCCAAACGCTGCGTAAAAGCTTGCCGGTGAGATGTCCCCCATGGCGCTCTTCAATTGCGTCAGCGAAGTGGGCTCATAGCCCTGCAACCAAAAGAGCGTCATCGCCGCGTCCAACGCCTGCTCTCGATCAAACGCCCTGGGACGTCCCGTTCTTGCCATGCAATCCTCCGCGGCTGTTCTGTACTAACTGATCCATAAGTTATTGCCAAGCCAGTAGCGCTTCGATATGTGGACCGCTCGATCCATATATAGGTGAGTGCTTTCATGACTTCAAACCGAACCCCAAGTAACACCGAGCGATTGCCCCTTTCGGGCCTGCTCGCGCTGGCCATGACCGGCTTTATCTGCATTCTTACCGAGACGCTTCCTGCTGGTCTGCTGCCACAAATCAGTGACGGCCTGGGCGTGTCGCCATCGCTCGCCGGCCAGACGGTGACCGTTTACGCTCTTGGATCCTTATTGGCAGCAATTCCACTGACGATCGCCACCAGCGGCTGGCGGAGGCGGACAGTGGTGCTATTCACCATCGTTGGATTCTTGATCTTCAATTCCGTGACGGCGCTATCGTCAAACTATGCGGTGACGCTGGTGGCCCGCTTCTTCGCCGGGGTTGCGGCCGGGCTCGCCTGGAGTCTTCTGGCTGGCTATGCCCGTCGAATGGTCCCCCGACATCAGCAGGGCAAGGCCATGGCGATCGCGATGCTCGGAACGCCGCTCGCCCTGTCGCTGGGCGTGCCGATGGGAACATGGCTCGGAAACATTGTCGGCTGGCGCACCGCCTTCTGGATCATGTCGCTGCTGACATTGGTGCTTATCGGTTGGGTATTGGCAAAGGTGCCGGACTACCCTGGCCAGAAAAAGGGAGAGCGTATTCCCCTGCTGCGGGTGTTTTTGACACCCGGTGTGCGCTCGGTCCTGGCCGTAGTGGTCGCGTGGATGCTCGCCCACAACATTCTCTACACCTATATTGCCCCCTTTGTTCAATCTGCCGGTCTTGAGGAGCGGGTCGACCTCGTTCTCCTGGTCTTCGGACTGGCTGCGCTCATCGGCATTTGGATCGCCGCCAGGCTGGTCGATCGCTTCCTGCGGGTGACCGTGCTGATCAGCGTCGCTGCCTTCGGGCTGGTATCCCTCGTTTTCGGTATCGCCGCGACGTCGCCGATGGCAATCTATGGCGGCGTTGCGATCTGGGGGCTTACCTTTGGTGGAGCGGCAACGCTTCTGCAGACGGCGCTCGCCGATACGGCAGGTGATGGTGCCGACGTTGCGCTGTCCATGAACGTTGTCGCCTGGAACGGCGCAATTGCCGGCGGTGGTATCGTGGGCGGCCTCCTGTTGGATGCCTATGGCCCGACTGCGTTTCCTTGGGCCCTGACTGTTCTGTTGATCATTGGTCTGGTCATCGTATGGTCTGCCAGGGCACGTGGATTTACCCCAGGGAAGCGTCTGTCAAACGTGGCAGTTGCGGGACACTGATGTTTGCCTGAATGACGGCATCCGGCCCACCCGCTCTGGCTAGGCCGGATGCCGAAGCCGCTGAAGGTCAACGAAATGGGGCGGCTGCTTCTGGGTATTTCTATTGCTATCTGGAACGACCGAAACAGGGTCGGAAGCGGACAGTCTACTTCTCGGTCAGTGCCAGGCCACGGGAGTTCACGACGCCCTGCGCTTCGATTACCAATGTCGGCAACCGATGCCCCGATTGAAAAGGCCCTTGCCGATGAACGACTTCATTCCTCTCGACAGGCAGTTCCTGCGTTGGCAAGAGGAAGAACAGATTGACCTGGAACTTGCAGGCTACCTCGAGGGTAGTTCGAGTACGCTGGACTGGACTGCCCTACTTGAACGACGACGCGTGGTGATCCTCGCGGAGGCGGGTAGCGGAAAGTCGACGGAACTCCGGGAGCGGTTCAAGGTCATGAACTCGACCGGAAAGACCGCTTTCCTCACGACGCTGCAGAAGATCGGGCAGAGGGGAGGTGTGGAATCGGCGTTGGGCGCGTCGGAGTGGCGTCGTTTCCTAGACTGGCAGTCTTCCGGTGGACCGTGCTGGCTCTTTCTCGATTCCGTCGACGAGGCGAAGCGCGCCGACTTCGAGCTGGTCGACATACTGACTGACGTGGCCGACGCCATCGACGGGTTTTCCGCGCGGGTACACATCATCCTCACGGGCCGCGTCAGCGACTGGCAGTTCAAACGCGACATGGCGACCCTCCTAGAGCGGATCCCCATTCCGCCAACAGACACGACTATCGAGACGATCGACCTAGACAAGGCGCTGGTGGACGCCATGCGGAAACAGCGACGCGAGAGCAACGTCGAGCCCCCGGAAACGCCCTTGGTGGTGGTCCTGGCCGCGCTGGATCGCGGAAGGGTGGAAAGGTTTGCTCGCGCTCAAGGCATCCTGGACGTCGACCGGATGTTCAAGGAGCTGGAACGCCGCAACCTATGGACCTTCGCACGTCGTCCGACCGATCTCGATTGGTTGGCCGGATACTGGCGCGCCCACGGCCGCTTCGGTTCCCTACAGGATATGTTGGATGTCTCTATCACCGAACGGCTCAAGGAGACGAACGCGTCCAGATCACGTTCGGATACACTCGACGCGTCACGGGCCCGCAGGGCCATCGAGCGCGTCGGGGCGGCACTCGTCCTTCAGAAGCTCGATACCGTTGTGGTGCCTGACACGTCCTCCGAAGCCAGACGGGACATCGAGTTCCTGGATCTGAAGGCAATCCTGCCCGACCTGTCCCCGGGTGACCAGGTGGCGCTGGGCAACAGGGCGATCTTCGATCCGGCGACGCCTGGCTTCGTCCGCCTTCACGCCGATAACCAAGGGCAGGTCCGCGGCTTCCTCACGGCGCGATGGCTGACGCGGTTGCGGCATGAAGGGAACCTGCCTGTATCGCGATTTTTCGAGCTCCTGCTCGCCGACACTTACGGCGTAAGCCTTGTCATCCCGTCCATGAGATCGACCGCGGCATGGATGGCGCTATGGCACCCAGAAGTAGCGCAGGAAGTCATCAAGCGAGATCCCCGGCTACTGATGGACGCCGGCGATCCGTCCAGCCTAGGTTTGGAAACGAGGGTCCGCGCTCTCGACGGCGTCCTCCAAGACGCGGTGGAGGACGAGCATTTCGCGATCCCGGATCACGACGCGTTGCAGCGGTTTGCCTTGCCTGACCTCGAAGGCTACGTGCGGGAACGGTGGGCTTCACTGAAGGGCTCGCCGGGTGCCCGGACCCTGTTGCTGCTGCTGATCCACCTGGGCAAGTTCACAAGCTGCGCCGACATTGCCGAGGAGGCGGTACGCGGGGGTTATCGGGATCGGTACACGCCGATCTTCGGTGGCCGCGCCTTGCTGTCTTCGGGGTCTAGCGAACAGCTGCGCGCCTACGTCCGATATCTCGTCGAACACCCCGCCGGCGTGCATCCGAGCATGGTTTGGGATGCACTCGACGAACTATATCCCCGGCTGGTGGCAGCCGGGGACCTTATATCTCTGCTCGCCTCGGCGCATCTACGTCAGGACGACACGGTCCTGGACCTCAGCTATTACGGCCCGCGTCTCGCCGCTCGCATCCCCGATCGATTGTCTGCAGAGACTGTCGTCGACGGGCTGCTCGGTGCGCTGGCGGTCAAGTTCGATCCCTATCAAGTCAGTACCGACCGGTCCGACGACAAGTTGCTGGAGGCCTTGGAGGTCGCTGCGGCCCGCTATGCCGCACTGGTCGGTGACGCGGAACTTCCGAACCCTATCGTCGATGTCGCCGTTCGGCTGGGTGAAAGCCGACGCGCGCGCAGGCGTCTCGACACCGGGGACGACGCGTTGGATCTGGCGATGCAGATCAACGCTACAGCCGGGCGCAGGCGACTGGCATTGTGGCGATGCTTCGAGCGGTTCATCGAGTCGGGAGAGGCCGCGCCGGTCCATCCCTGGCAGCTCCAGATCACCGGTATGGGACTTAGTATCCGGGCGGATGACCTCGACTGGTTGATCGACGACATACAGCGGCGTCCGGATGAGGACGGCATCAAACTCGCCACGAACGGGGCGATGCGGATATGGCGTGACGAAGGCAGCAATCTGGAGGTGCTGGAGCGGATCCGAGCAGCAGCCTCGGCGCCGGCGGCAAAGGAAACCGTCGATGAATGGCTCGCTGCGCCTCGCCCCGATGCCACCGAACTCGAACGACAGGCCAAACGGGCGGACCGGATCCGGCGAGACGCCGCCGAGCAGCTCGAAGTCGATCGGAGTTGGCTTAAGTTTCGCGATGGCCTGCGGGAAGACCCAGGCAAACTGCTAAGGTTTGTCGAACCCGCGGACGGCAAGGTCGACGCGACGCTTTACCATATGTGGCTCGCCCTCAGCCGCATCGCCGGAAGCAATACCCGGCGCGCCATCGCGGACGTTTCCCCGCTTCGTCCGCTTTTCGGCGATCAGGTTATCGCCAACTTCCAGACTGCCATGATCCGGTACTGGCGGTTGTTGAGCAGTACGCTGCCTTCCGAGCGTCCGCCCGAAAAGCGCGGGGTTACTTACACCTACGACATGATGGGCATAGCCTGCGTGACTTTCGAGGCGGCAAGCGATCCGCTCTGGGCGACCAAGCTGGGCGAGGCGGAAGCCGAATTGGCGATCCGCTTCGCTACCTGGGAGCTCAACGGTTTTCCCAAGTGGTTGGACGATCTGGCAAAGGCACACCCGACCGTCGTCAGGGATGTGCTGTGGGGCTATCTCGCATCTGACCTGGAGGGTGACGTGGACCCCGGTGTCCGTACGAGCCTACGCGATGTGGCAGGCGCCGGGGGTAAGGTGGTGGAATTGCTGGCACCGAAGATGCTCGAGTGGATCGAGGAGCATCCGGAAACCTCCGGCGACGCCTTGGAGAAAGCAGTCCACCTCGTAGCGGCGGATCGCACCTCGCGGGTCGCATCTGTCCCCTTGGCGACGGCGCGGGCATTGTCGGAAAAGAACCGGCATAAGCGAGGCGCCTATTTCAGGCTGCTATACTCTCACGACGGTGCAGTCGCCACCGACATCCTGATGCAGGCCCTAGAGGCGATGCCGAAGCGGGACCAGATCCGGCTCGTGCAGGCGGTGCTCCCCCGCTCGTTCAGTTCCGATCTGCGACTTGATACACGCCCGGCGACAACCGTCTCTACGGCCAGCCTCGAGCAGCTCGTACTGCTGGCCTTCGAGCACGTACATCCGCTCGAAGACAATGACCGGCCGAACTTCGAGACCTACACGCCTGACGATCGGGATCACGCCGAGAATGCCCGTGGCGCGCTGTTCAACGCCTTGGTCAACACGCCTGGGCATGCCACATATGCTGCTATCCAACGCTTTCTTCGGATACCCGACTTTCCGGTCTGGGAACGCAGGTTGAAGGAGGCGGCCTTCGGTCGCGCGGCTGCGGACTCCGAACGACCTGCACTCCGGTCCGTGGACGTTCTTACCTTCGAGAAGAGCCAGGAGCTGGTACCCGCGACTTCCGAGGACCTCCAACGCGTCGGGCTGGCGCGTCTCGCGGACATCGCCCACCAGCTCGAACACGGGGATTTCAACCAGGGCATGACCGTGGCCCGCCTGCCGAACGAGGTCGATGTGCAAAACTGGTTTGCCGACCGGCTGGCGTCTCTTCAGGGGCAGAGCTATTCGCTGGAACGCGAACCGCATGTCGCCGAGGAGAAAGAGCCCGACATACGCCTCGGCTCCCTGAGGGACCCGGGCGCGAAATCGCCGATCGAGATCAAGGTTGCCAGTAGCTGGTCGATCACCGAACTCGAGGAGGCCCTGACCGTGCAACTGCAGGGCCGTTATCTACGGGACAAGGACAACCGGTATGGAATCCTCCTCGTGGTTCACAACACCGTTCGCGCGAGGGGCTGGGAGCTGGACGGGTCCTATGCCGGGTTCGCCGAGGTGATGTCGCAGCTGGAGGGCATCGCCAACGAGATCTCCACGAGGGACGCGCTGGCGCCGCAGATGGTTCCGTTCGGAATTGACCTGTCCAGCTTTGCGCAGAAATTACTGGACGAAGCCGAGGCGCCGGAGCGCCGCTCCCGTAGCAAAAAAGGGAAGTAGGGGTGGGGCTTTGTCCGCGGGGCTAGTGGAAATTCCGGGTTTGGAGCCGGATGTGTCGATATGCAGGTCGTGGATGTATATATTGCGCTGCTTGAAATCGGGCGGCTCTTCTTAGCAAAAGCCCAGAGATCTGGGCTTTTGCTTGTTTACATGGAAAGTTGATCTGCTCGAACGGAGCAATGTTTGACCAGTAGACAGAGGCCGATCTGACTTGCAGCCACAATTCTCTCAGCACAAGACAGTGTTTGCGCCGTAGCGCATGTCCGCTTTGCCGTTGCAGCGCCCCTGCGCGAAGGGTGTCCCGTCGTAAATGCACGGGCGTTGCTGATCTCGCCCCCTGCTCCCGAGGTGTCCAACACAGGCAGCTGTCGATTTCGGCCAGACACTTCAGTAATTTCGGCGACCGCCTCGCTACTCCTGCTCGACTGCACTGGGCTCGGCCGTCTCTGCGGAATCCTGTGGGCGAAAGAAGCCCTGCAGATCCCATAACGCGAAGTATCTGTCCGACAGGGTCGCGATGTCGATGCCCAGGTCCTTCAGTGTCAGTAGGAGGAGGAGACCGGTAGCGGCCCGGACCTCGGCATAGAACTTGCGCGCCTCATCCGCCGTCATCGACGGAGCGGAGTGGAACACCTTTCCTCGTCGGTTCTGGATGCGCTTCGCCAAAAGCCTCGGAAATGCGAAATTCGATCGGTTGACATCGTCTATGGCCCGCTCGATCAACGTCGCCAACCCCGGAGCTTTTTGCTCGACGACTTTGACGTGTTTTCTGGAGAACTCCGCAAGGTTCTTGTTTGGCGAGGCTTCGATCCAGTCGAAGAACTCTTGTCTCAGGTCCAGATACGATTGTTCGTCGCCCGTCTTGTATCGGTTAAGCAGGTATTCCTCCAGAACAGGCATGACCATGGAAAACCTGTCGTTCAAGTTATTGGAAAAGAAGCGGCTGAACTCGACCGCATGGACCCTCGTGACGAGACTTAACCGGTCGCTCATAAAGCGACTTAGGACAGCTTTCAGATTGCCGCCGCCTAGGCCACGGACGTGAAGCGGCCTGAAGTGGTCGGGCAGCTCCTGCGCGGTCCAATTCCACCCTGCCAGGTCGATGGTCGCCGTATTGTCGGCGACTGATATCTGGAATGTCGGCGGTTTCCTGCGGAAACCGATCAGAAAACCGAACAGGACTTCCAGTTCGCCCGCCACCTCGATGACATGGTCCAGGTTCGCGGGCGTCCCGAACTTCATGAGGAACGAGCTTGCCGTCCGGACAGACGCCGACGACCCGCGGGAACTGACCTCCGCGCCCAATGCCACCTCCACGGTCTCGCCGGTCGACAGCGACACGCTCTCCCGGAGCGTATCGAGGATCTCCATCGAGGGCTTTCTCACCTCGAGGTCGTAATCTTTCTTGAATGCGGCAGTCCCGTACCAAGCTGCGAAGGACGGCGAGTCGAACGAGAGGCGATCGATGACCCCGTCCGTGGAATCAGGAAACTGCAGGCCTGTCACTAAAGCTTGGAACTCGCCCGAGACGATCGTCCTGGCATATAGGCCGGAGCCGATCGATCCCGGATCGGTTCGCGCAAGGAACGGTCGGACCAACGTGCATTGGCGCTGGTGGTCGAGCAAGCCGACCACGGTGGACGCGTCTGTGAAAGGATCGCCGTTGTACACGCCGGCAAATTCGGAATGACGGACCGCCTCGAATTTCCAAGCGCCCTTGGGAAGGCCTGAATTTTCGATCTTTCCGACCCAAGCTTCCGGCGCTTCACCGTCCGGGTCGTCCGCCTTTACCGGAACATAGATCCACATGTCGCGATCTCCTGGTCGAATACCCTCGTTATCCACCGGCATCGTCAGGCGGTCCATAGGGCAAGCGGCGCCCAGTTGAGGTTGCATAGCCTAACCGGGGGAATATCGATGTATGCGAAAGACCCGATGTATTGGCTGAACCGTCTGCTTTCGCTGCGGAGAACAAGGCCGATACCGACAAACATCTGATGATTTAGCAGTGCTATTCCGGGCTGGCGGTAGATGGCTGCAGCGGTAACGACGGATGCCTATGGAGACCCAATCTCTTGTGTCGATGGCCCCAGAACAGCTTCGCGTAAAGTGGCGTGATCTCGCAGAGAGCGTCTTGCTGCATCAATGAGCGGAGTTGTGAGGCCGGCCACCGCCGCTTTCAAATCGTCGTCGATCTCGTCGTAGGGGAAGAGGTCTTTGGCCGTTTCCCAGAAAATCTGCTCTGACTTTGCACGGACCGCCTTCTCGATCCTCGAGTCCATCATGTCGCGGAATTGAGGGATCTGTTCCAAGTCGATTTCTGCGCCCATTGCCGTGCTCCTGAGTATGATTTTCCCATATGCTCCTTCCACCGCCATTCCCAATCGAAGGTAGCATCCCAGAAGTTCGGGTGCATTCGGATGGTCGTAGATTAATCGCAGCGCCTTGGAGATGATGTCGTCTCGATCACCGTTGCGACAGATGATCGAAAGGGCCGCATCGCCCGCGTCCCAGTTCTCGGCAGCATCCAACGGAAGATCCAGCGTACCGATCGACCTATACCGCACTCGGACACTACCGCGACTGAAGGTAATAAGTTCGCCGAACGGCTCTTCGCCCTTGCCCTTGGCTTGGTGCGCGGACCTCCCGACATGGATAAGTGCTTGTCGGAGGGAAAAACGGTTGTACTTCGCATCTTGCGATGTCAGAGCGGACAGGATGGCGCCACCATAGTCGAGCATTCGTAAAGACATTCTCGCATCGTGGGATCGCTGGTACTCCAAATGCAGTATCTCCTCCCCGCTCTCTCTGAGCATGTCCACGTTCCTCTTCGTTATTTTCGAAACGTCCGTGTCCAGTTTTTCGTCGCCGACCATTGCTATCATTCGGAGAAACGATCGCCCTCCGGCGGCAAAAATGTTCCTCAAGGAAATATCGTAACTCGGCGTCAGTTCGGGCTTGATCATTAGAAGGGCGCCTCGAAGAAAGTAACAAGCAGGGAATTAACGCCGGGAAGTTCGGGATACGGCCGGCCATTCTATCTAAGGTATCATCTTGAACGACTGGCAACCTGTTGATCGTGCAAGCTTCTAAAAGTTTCGGCGATGTGGGATGGCATGACGTCGCCGATGGCGAAGCGATGTGAATATTCAAGGAAAGAATATGCATCCACCGATGGTGCTCCCAAGAAGTGAAACCCATGGTCGTTTCAACCGGATCGATGGTGTCGCCAATGGGGAGACCCACAGAAAATCGCCAAGCGATCGCTATTAAAAATGCTTGTGCGATCAAGATGACACGCTGATTGCGTCCAGATTGAAGCCTACACACTGGCGGAAAGAGACGCCGATACAGCCACAAGGCACCGTGTCCGAGCAACCCGCAATTAAATAATTGCGAGACCTGTAACACTTGAAGCGCTACGAGTGCATGAGGGGGCGATAACAGCTGTAACGTTATGGCTACGATAACGTTACGCAAAACACTACTGATGTGTGCTGAAGCGAATTCTTTCTCGACGCGAAAAATCTGCGTGGAATCGCCCTAGCGAAGTATTACACATTTTAGCAGCCATGCAAGCATTTCTCATCACAAGTTCCATCTTACGTGAACTCATGCTCGATCAGACAGCGCAGTGGCTTGCCACGTGTGCAGCGGACGTTCCTAAATATATGCCACATGCGAGCAAGAGCAACATGGTGGTCCTTGCTTCCGTCTGATCCCAATGGATCCACCTACAGGCGAGATGAAGGCCCTGGTGCGCAGCGAATCCAGCGGAGATATTCGGTCCAGCTATGTAGCAGCAGAGGTTGGGCTTACTCGAGGCCGCTCTTGGCCGCAGCGAGCGTGATAACCTGTTAATGTCGCCACCCTGGACCGAGGACCTCGGTTGATGTCGCCGGGCGGAGCTAACCACTGCCTGTTCAGAAGTTCTCCTGTTTGGCGAGATTGCCGTGTGGAACCTGGAACGTGGCCGGTCGAAATGTCGATATGACAGCCTAGAAATCTCGCCATAGATTTCAGTGGCTTGCGTTGAAAAAGTTGGACTTTTCTTACGTATACCGATGGGGGTGGATCTACATAGCTCCACCCCCATCGGTCATCATGAGGCGTGTTCAGCGCAAGCCTATGACGCACAAAGGCAATTTCAATCCAGATATTGCGCAGCTTCGGGCCTTGGGAGTGCCAAACCTACGTTTAAGGCGCTTCGCAAGTGGTCGCCAAAGGGGGTACTTCAGTCCAACTTTTCGCCGGTGTCGGCATGAGAAAGGCGGAGCGCGCTTCCAAATCGAAGCGAACATCGGTAATCCTGCGACTGCTCAACAGCGAGGACAGGATGGCGCAGGCCTCTTTAAGATTGAGGGCGGCGCGGCTGGCGGCAGGGTATGTTGTCAGCAAGGACGCCGCGGCTGCCGTCGGCGTTTCCCTCCCGGCGTACCGCTCCTCCGAAGGGACCAGGCTCACCGAGAACGTGCTGCATCGCGCCGCGAACACTTTCGGTGTTACACCTCGTTATCTCGCGACCGGCGAAATCGATAACGAACTCGACCGGCTTGCCGACAGACTGCACGCGGTCATCGTCGCTGCTGCCCACGGAGTGGATCAGGGAGAGGCCGCACTGCGTCTGAGAGAGATGCGTTTCGCGGCCGGCTTCGGCACAATGCTTGAGGCTTGCGACAAGTTCGGGTGGCCTAATACCACCTATTCTAATCATGAAAGCGGCTATTCGACCATTCCGCTCGACAGGTTGATCGGATACGCGCTCAGTCTGGGCGGCAGACCGGAGTATCTCGTATCCGGACAATTGCCGGTACTCGACGAGAACACGACATCATGGGTAAACCTGCGAAATTCGGACGCCCTGCCGGAAGACAAGGCCACCTTGGGTTGGTACTGGCTTCGGTCGACCGCCCCCGGTCTTCCGATCTTAGTCTTCAAAAACGGTGTCGTTCTTGTGTCCGAAGACAGGCTGCAGCTGCCTGCGGAGATGTTGCGCGACAGCAAACGGGGAACCGGCGACAACCGCTACGTCTATCTGCCGCCGACGTCCGACGGGACCATGTACATCGTCAACGCCACCGAGGTCGGCGGGAAGCTGCTCTACGTCGACGAGAACGACGGCAGCGCCAGTATTCGGCAGGGACCGGGCGACACAACTCCGAAAGATCCGATAAGGAAGAGGACCGGGGGAGAGTTCTATCTTGGCGGGCTCGTCCGCCGTCTGAGGCTCGTGGATGACGGCGACTCGTAAACTCTCTCTTCCATATCTGTACGAGATGTCGAGGAGGAAACCGGGTGGACGTCTGGAGTTCTCGTTCGGTATGCTCGCTTCGCCGTTCGAGGTGCGTTCCGTCGGTTCAGAATACGCCCCCGTCGTCGCCTCCTGCGATGTCTTTCAAAGACACTTTCAGTTGCGCGCGTACGAAGGCGTTCTTTATCGACCCGCGATCCTCGCCCATCCTGATCCGGCTCCGTTAGTCGATATGGAACGGGCGACGGCCGACGAGATCTGTTCCGACCCAACGCAACTGGACGATCCCGAAGAAGCGACGGAATGGTTCGACCACCCTGGATATATCGTCAGAACATGCCGCGCTCGCGAGGACCCATGGCGAAAGGCGCCAAGTCGGCAGTATTGGCGGGGCCACTCCGACATCGTGCTGGACAACGATGACGTCCGGCGAGAGCAGGTCCAAAAGGGTTTGGACAGCTGTCTCGTCATAGACGACATGCTGTGGCGCCCGACGAGCGCACCCGGAAAGGCTGTTTTCGTTTACGACAAGCTGGTCGTCGTGGAGGACTGGCTGCCCGGTCTGACTCACCTGTTCCAGTCCCCAGTCTTTTTCGATAGGCACGAAAGCGATGCCGCCGAGCATCTGATCGATCGATTGTCCGTCCGTGCCGAGATCGTCTGGATCAAGCAGGTCGAAAGGAAACCCCTCGCGTTTCACGGGGAGTCTTACTGGACCGGATACTATGCAGACATGGCGATGGTCCGATCAACCGCGAGGGCGCTGGCTGGCCTCGGAAAGCCCGTCGCCGCTTTCGGCAGCGGTGTCGCGGCGGCGTACTGGCGATTGACCACGTTTCCCGCCTATGGGCGACCCGATGACGCCGCCGATTTGCTTCGCTTCGTGCAGCCGGATCTGACCGGCTGCGGACATAACGATATCGTAGGCATAGGGGCTTCGATCGCGAAACGGTTCAGATCGCTGGAAGCCGCAGGGTAGACTGAAGATTGGGCTCATCCGTGGACGCCGTTGTCGAGCCAGGAGCCAGTCGTCCACTATCTTTTCGACGGTTTGCGCGAAGACGGCACCTACAACCGGCAGATCGATTCACTCATGGTGCACGCGCAGGAGCGTGACGGCCGGTCCATCTTCAGCACGTACGAGGTTATCGCGGTTCCCCCAGATCGAAAATCCTGCCGTCTGCTGGACCGGCGTGAGGATGCCGACCTGGACGGCCCGCTGGCCGAGTTGTTCGTGAAGCCGCCCAGTCTCACGCCGAACTAGTCATACGATCTCCTAGGGCTATTTTACGGTACGGCACACCTTGCCTGCACCTGTTCACGGCCAGGGGGGCCAAACCATCCGCTGTTTCCGGCCACGGTCCAAATACCGTGACCGGAAATGCAAGAGCTAAATCTGATCGTCGACGGCATCCGGCGCCACCTCCTGTTGCGCCGGCAAGGCGAGTGTCCCGCCGCTTTCGTCGTGGACCAGCGTTCCGGCCTCGATCAGCTTCTCCACGGCGGTCTCCAATCGCTTGCGAGGCGCATCGGCTAGACCCTCCACCGTCTGCGCGATGTGCTCCCGAACGATCTCGCCGTGTTCGGCGATATGGTCGCGCAAAAGCTTTCCGACCGCCTCGACCGTCGTCGTCCGCAAGGGGCCGTCCCGACCGAATACCAGCGCACCCTCGGAAGTCGCGTCTGGCTTTTTCCGGGCGAGACTATCCGCCAGACCCTGCAGTATCTTCGCCTGGTCCGAAAGATCCGAGAAACGCTGACGGCTGACGGCAAGGTCAAGCTTGACCGCGTTCCCCGCCGCGATTTCGGCGGAAAGGCGTGTGGCGAGTTCGGCGCGCGCGGATTCGAGCTCGTCGATCCGCTTCTGCATCACGTCCGCGTCGGCGTAGGCCTCCGCCAACGCGGCACCCATCTCCTCGACACGAAGTTCGGACGACTTTTTCGCCTCTTCCACCTGCGCATCGGCCTCGGCCTTGAGAAACGACCACATCTTGGACGTCAGCCGTTCGCACTGCTCCCTCATGGCGTCGGGCACTTCGTGCCGCGGAGAGTTCCGCAGCACGAAGTCCGACCTCAGCCTCGCCACGACGTTGCTGATCTGGGTCATGGAGCCCGAACCGATCTTCGCCCGCACCTGGCGGACGGAGGGGATGGCGCCCGATGCGGCCAGTTCCTCGAAAGCGTCCTCGATCACGCTATCCAACATCACTTCTCTCCCGTACCGGTTTTCAACGCTGCGGCCTGCGCGACCCTGCGGGCGTGGTCGCCTTTCCGCCCCCTCCAGATAACGCTGGGGTCATACGGCATGGCGACGCGTTTCGGCTTGCCGCTTCGCATGAGCGCGCGATCGGAAAACCGCGGAACCGTCCCGACGTCCGCGATCGGTTCGATGCCCCGGGCACCGAGCAGAGCGTGCGTCAGGCGACCGGTGACACCCTTGTTGTCGAGGGCACGCATCAAAGTGGCGATGCGGGGATACTGACCGTACTCCGAAGGCATCTCGTTCCAGCGCGAACCGGTCCGGATCAGCCAAAGCAGACCGTTAATATGCCGCCTGTCGCCGACGTGGCCGCTGCAGAACAGCCTGGAGGAATCCTTGGCCAGTCCGGCCTCCACCAACCGGTCCCAGTCCGCGTCCGACACCTCGATCTCGCCGGATTCGGGATCGGCGGGACCATAGCGCAGGATGTCGTGCCGGCTCTCGACCAGTTTGACGCGCTGCGACTTGGTGGCATTGTGCTTGGGCCGGGTCCGCTCCTCGTCCATGGTCACGCCGAACTTGACCGCGAGCAGTCGGTACATTTCCCTGCCGGCGTGCGTCTTCCAGAACGCGCGCGCCTTGTCCTGCTGATGCTCGCTCAGGTTCATGTGTCGGAGGATCGTGTAGGTTTTCTCCCCCAGCACGACCGCGACCGCCATCCATCTCGCCACGGTGCCGTCGTCCTTGAACTGCTTGCGGTAGATGCCGTGAGGATCGAGCGGAGCGATATCGTCCGGCGTAAAGTCGAACTTGCTGTGGGCCAACATACGCTTGATCTCACGGTCGAGAATGTCCTTCCGTCCCAGCGCTTCCGTGACGATCTCGGAGCGGAAAATACGCGGCGCCGCCGGCTCCGTCCCACGCCAGAGCATCGCCGACGGGGTGATAAACACGTCGAACCGTCCGTCTTCCACCTCGACCAACTCGATCTTGTCGATCGCGTCGCGGACAAGCTCGAGCACCTGACGGCTGGCCTCGTCAACGGGCCGGAACGGAACCGTCCCCGAGGCCATCTCCAGAGCCGTTACGAAAGGCACGTCCCAGCCGTCGAGGAACGTCTCCAGATCGCCGACGTGCGGCAGCCCGTCGAGTTCGTCCTGCTTATCCGCCGCGAGCTGTCGCGAGGCCAGCAGTCTCGGCTTGAGCATGGCGAGAAGCTCGACGTCGCCGAACGCGGCCGACAACGTCGTCTCTTCTGCCCGGTTCAGTTCCAGAATCTGCTCGGCAAGCTCGTCGCGCCGAGATTTGATGGCCTCGAATTCGAGCTCGCGCTGGCGCCTGAAGTTGTCGCTGTACGCGGTCCTGGCTTCGGCTCCCACGGCATCGGCGATGGTCCGCCAGACCAGCGTCTCGATCTTGGGCTCGGAGAAGCGGACCTCACGGCAGACGTGCGCGGGATCGACATGCGGACATTTCATGTGGATAGCGCCATGCGATGTCTGAACGCGCAGGGACAAGTTACAATCGCGGCAACAGACCTTGCCCGAGGGAACGTAGGGATAGCTTTTCCTCTTCGAGTATCCGACGCCCCGCTTACCCCAGACGCTCTCGAAGACTTCGTCGGATACGATCCTGGCCCATTCGGTCTTGACCTCGAGCCTCGTGCGCAGGTTTTTCCCCGTGACGCCCGGAAGCTTTTCCCAATCGAAAATGGGAATGTGACAAACGGTGAGGCCGCGATGAATCTCACGCCGCAGGACCAGGTAAACCATCTCGGCAGTCCACTTGTGGACCTTACCTTCGAGTTTGCCCTTGCACGGCGTCGGGACCTTCTCGAGATTGAGTGTCCGCGCGATCTGGCTATAGCTCTGCTCGAGAACACGCCACTCGTACATCTTGGCGATCCACTGGGACTTTTCGCCGTCCGGATAGATCCTGCCCTCGATCTTGACATAGCCGAACGGTACCCGGCCCATCCATTTGCCGTCGAGCACCGCCAGTTGTCTGCCGTCGCGCATCGTTTTTTGGAGCTTGTGATACTCTTTCACGCTGTCGAGCTGGGACTGCGCCGCGGTGTCCGCATCCACATCGCCGATGTCTACATAGACGAGCCGGGCCTTGACCTCGCGCATCTCGACAGCGAGTTGGGCCACCGCTTCGTGGTCGCGTGCCCAGCGGCTCGTGTCCAGCGTGTAGACGGTGCTGTTGGGGTGGCGTGCGCATTCCGCCTTCAAATCGTCGAGAGCGGGACGATCAGAGATGGCGCCGGAGACACCGGCATCGATGAAGACCCGGTCCACGTCGATACCCTGCGTAGCGCAAAAGTTCATGGTCGGGTCGAGCTGACGCGCGACAGTATAGCCTTTGGCCTGCTCGGCCGTGGAATGGCGGACATAAACGAAGTTCTTGCCGACCGAGTCCGCCTCTGTACTGCCGCGCGGCACCACGGCAGCGGTGTAGGCCAGCTTGGAGGTCTTGCTGGAAGCGGCGTGCCGCGCAAGCCTTGGGTCGTTGAGCCAGTGCTGCTTCTGATTTTTCATGCGAAATCCTTTCGCCGTAAAGACGGCAACTGTCGTCGGGTGCAGGCATAGCTCCGCTACCCGTGCCCTCGAGGGACGGTTGAAGATCATGGGCGGCGCACCGCCCATGCGATCGGATCGGTGGGTGGACCCGGGCTAGCCGCGGGCCCTTGTCCGCAACGGGCGACCGGGAGGCTTCTGCCAATGCGGCGGCCGATAGCCGAGCCTGCGTGCAATTGCCCGGGCTTCCGGCTCCGCCATGGAGCCGGAGGGATAGACGTACTCTACCTCGGTCGCCCGAGCCGACCGGTTAAGGTCGACACGCTCGAGCGGCGCGGCCGACGAGACCAGGGCCCGGCGCTGAGCCGAGAAAACCGGTCGGGGGGCACGAGGCGGGATCGGCCAGTTGTTCTTCGGACCGTGCATTCCAATTCCTTTCGCCGTATGGACGGCAGCTATCGACGGGTGCGAGCGGTTTGACAGCACCCTTGTCCACGTGGACTTGAGATGGGCATGGGCGGGAGCGCCTATGCGTGCTTTATGGGGAGCGGACCGGCGCCTACGGGACGGCGCCGGTCCGGCGATGTCGGTATCGAGCCGAACGCAGATCGAGGGTCCGACGCGCAAGCCGTCGCGCATCGACGAACGCAGAGCGCCACAGCTCCAACGCCGTCTGATCCTCCCTGCAGGATGCCGGGGCGTCCTCTCTGATTTCCGTCTGATCAGACTTCATGTCTTGCCACCGCCTTCTTGCCGCCGGAGGAAATCAGTTGCCATGCCTGCTCGGCCGCCATTCGGTCGGATGCGCATCGCACAGGTGGAATCTTCGCGTTCCCCCAAGCCCGGTCAGGCAATCGACCCAGATTGCCTCGGGGAACGAAGCGGCTGGATTGTTTGGGATCGCCGAAGCGTCTTTTCGTAACCGTAGTCGTCATCAGCTCACCTTTCTTGCCTCGACAAAGCCCATCATACCGATTCGTTTTGGGTTGTCGACTACTTTCGGCCCCTTTCTTTTTTGGGATACCAAATGCCGGGTCGTCATCTCGGACTGCCGGCTAGCCCAACGAGCGAGCGCCGCGCCAAAATTGGCGTGCCAAGCGTCCGCCGACGACGGGGTAATACGGGGGGTGATATCCTTCATGCGTCGAAGTCCTCGTCGGTGCGAGGCGATGCGAAGCGCGGCCAATAGCCTTCCGGCACGGTTCCCGACCGTGGAATTGGGAGGATTTGGGGGACACGCACTTCTTCGGCATCGCCGATAAAGAACCGGTTTTTCGTCATGCGGGGCAAGCCGGCATGCGGAGTGCAACGAGTGCGTCGACATTAGCTGGGCGCCGGCTTTAGGGAAAACAAGGTCCCGCAGCGACATATTTCTAGCGATTTCGCCCACGCCCTTTGTCGGCCGGGAGACGGGGCGATCCGCCTTCGATTACACGACATGCTGCACCGGATCGTCGGTGACGGCCGTTCCGGCACATCTTAAGTGTGCCCGAACAGGGCCGGTGTCCGGACCTGTTTCGAGACATGATCGTAGGCAAAGACTGCTAGCCCCGGCATCCAACGCCAAGTTACGTCAACGAGCGACGGTAGTCGGCTGGTACAGCGTGTCTGCCTTAGGGCCGGTGCTGTCTCCAGCGGCCGAACCACGCATCATTGGCGACGACGGCGTAGTGAGGCGTCTGCGACAGCGTCGCAACATTACGCCCGATCACCGCTTCAGAGCGTCAAGTGGGCTGGTCCAAGCTCCCTCCCCCGCTCTTGTTCCCCAGGTCGTCGATGTTGTCGTCGAGCTGCTCTCCGTCCACAACTTCGGCGCTGTCGTCGGTTTCGGGCTTCCGCTCCCGTGGCTTCTCATCGTCCTTGTATGCCGGGGTTTCATCCGCATCGCTGCCAGGCACGACATCTTTCAGGTCACGGGTCTTGGGGGTTTCGGATTCGGGTTGCGTCATCTTTGGTCTCCTTGAACCCGGACAGCGGTCGGCGGCCCGCAAGGTTCCGCCGATATCCCCGTAATACGTCCTACAGGACGGCCCTGAACCAAACACGATAACGGCGTTGCCTCTCCGGATTGCTTAATCGAGGGCTCGCGGTTCACGGGCAGGCGCGATATCGACGAAGCCCAGCAGCCGCCTAACGGAAAGCGGTCAGGATAGGTCCACAGCAGCTCTTCGGGCACGACAAGTCTGGAAGCGTCGAAGTCCTCGAGGTGAATGTGTGTAGCGGTTTGCCCGGACGGATCCAGCTGAAGTTCCGATGTTTTTACGGATGTTTCGCAATGTCCGTAAAACTCCGTCGTTTAACTTCGGGACATGCAAGATCGCAGGTCCGTCACACGCATCAGGGTCGTCAAAAAGGCCACCATCGTATCCGACGACGGCCTGACGCGCTTGGAAGTCGATTTGGTGGATCTGTCACGCCGCGGGGCGCGTATCGTATTGCGCGCCGGACAGGTGTTGCCGAGCGATTTCTACGTCTTGATGCCGGACAAGTCGATGCATGCGTGCAACTTGGTCTGGAGAGGGCCGCTCGTCGTCGGTATCCGCTTCCAAGCGTAACGGCAGCCGAAGCGACACGATGTGCGGCAGTGGAGGTAAATCCTGGTCCGCCAACGAAATATACCCTGCGATTGCAGGCCACTGTCGGCGCGCGGGCGGCGACATCCAGACTTTGTTGCGACTGTGGGCACGGGCACGCCGATCGACGGCGTGCCCGATCGATCAGGAGTCGGACTTGAACGTGGCGGTGAAAGTGGGAACGAAGGTTTCCGCGGCCAGCCCGAAATGGGTGAGTTGCTGACGCACCTTAGCCTCGTCGTTGAGCGGACCGGCTGCCAACGCAGTCGCGTAGGCCTTAAGGTTGCTTCGCAGTTTGACCAACCCGACCTTGTCGACGACGCGCATGTCCGCATGCGGCGAAGCCTCCCGCACGCAACGGTGCGACGGGTGCACCAGTACCGGAGTTGCCTTGCAGCTGGCGTCGTATGAGCTGCCGAACCAGTTCATGGCTCCCGAAAGCTGGTTGGCATGGTCCTTGGAGATCGAGCGGCCGTCATTGTCCACGCCGCTCTTGCATTCGATGACCAGGAAGTTCAATCCGCCCAGAGCCCATAGATTGTCGGGTCCGCCGGATCTGAATTCGCGGTCGGGCCGCTGCGAACCGAACCCGAGCAACGAACCGAGATCGCGCATCGCTCCCTCGAACTGGTCGGTTCTCTCCTTGTCCCACTGCAGGTCGTCGCAAAGCGCGTTGACGTAGTAGACGAACTGGTTCGTGTCCAGAAAACGTCCCGCCATGTACTCCACCGCGGCCTTAGCCTGGCTTACGGCGGGCGAATCCAGCTTCACGAAGCCGATTCCGGCGATCGGCTTCACAACCCTGCGGTTAAGCGTGGAAGCGGACAGCAGGGTCTGCTGCGCAGCGACCGGATCTGTCCGATGGATAACTTCGGCAAGTTGCTGCTTGAGGTAACCCTTGGTCGCTTTTTCGCTTTCCAGGTTGACAGCGTCCTGTAACAGGCCGACCGCCACCGAATGCCGCGCGTCGCGTACGGCGTTGAATGCCTTGCGGACCGGCTCGGTGGACGGATCGACGTGGCTTGCCGCGCCCTCTGGGGTATTCGCCAGACGCTCGCGACCGGCACGCCACCAGTTCATCCCGTCTTCGGTATTCCGCTCCATGCACAGGTCGAGGATCGGCCGAAGATCGGAAATGGTCTTACCTTTGATTTGCCGGGTGACTTCGCGACCCATGTCCATCTGCGTCAACGTCGCCGGCGTCAGGAGCCCGCGGGAATCGGGCTGGTTGATCCTCTGGGTCAAGCGAGCGCCGAGCAGGAGCACGGCGCATCGATCCTCGCCCGACCGTACGCCTCTGCCCATCCCCTGTTCTATCCTCTGCATCTGGCGGCGGAGTTGGGACTGGGTATCCTCTAGGATGGCCGCTTCGTGCCGCTCGATAAGACCGTGCACCTCCGGAAGACCGTCGATGATCAACAGGCGGCATGCGTCGTCGGGAAGGTCGACACCGTCGTAACGGTTCACCAACACCGTCAACCCTACATGGCCCGCCTTCAACCCGGCCACGCCGGCGCTGATGTTTGACTTCATGAGAGTTTGGGAGGCGACGTCGGCCCAATACTTCGATCGCCGTTCGGACGGAACGATGACGACGACGTTGCGCGTTTGGGCCACGTCGGCCGCGAGCGACTTGACGTCGTCGTCGGTAATCGCATCGTTGACCTCGTGCGGCACGATGATCATGCGGTCGCCGATTTCACCGGCGCCCTTTGGCTTGATCGGGTCGGCAACGGCGACCGGATCCGCGTCGAACTGCTCGATCAGCATGCCGTCGTCCGCTAGTGTCGCAGTCATGTAGATGCGACGCTTGGCCTTGACGAAGCTCGGGATCACGTCGATCGGCAGGCACTTCGGAGCGATCTCGACGCCGCCTGCGCCGAACACGCATTGGCACTGCGACATCACCTCTTTCAGCAGCGGCCATGAGAACCGCAGCTGGTCGCCGTCGCGGTGCGGGTGCAAAAGGGCCAATACCTGGTCCTGCTTATCTTGCCATGCCCAGAACGGAACCGGCAAAAGGGAGTTAGGATCTTCGTTCTTGACCTCGACGTAGCCGACAAGCGATTGCTGCCGAAGAGAGTCTTCGAATAGGTCGAGAAGTTTGTCATAGGCAGGATGATCGGCCGCGAGCCGGATGGTGAACTGGCTGGCTACCGAACTCAGGCATGCATGCGCGTCGTCGATGACCACCGTTCCGACAGGTATCTGGACACCGTCGGATCCGACGCCGAAGATGGACCGTCCGTTGACAAGCCTATCGATATTGGCCACCGCGATAGAGCGGCCCGCCAGATAGTCCGCGCTACGCGGGTCGTCGGTCGCCGAAATGCCGAGCGCCTTGGCCTCTTCAAGCACTTGACCGACGAGATAGTTGTCGGGAGCCAGATACAGTGCAGGCCCCACGCCTTCGTTGAGCGAACTCTGGAGCGCGACGAGACCGACGAGCATCTTGCCGGAACCGGTGTTCATCTTGATGGTGTTGTCGGACCTGGTGCGCTTGATGTGCCAGCTATCGAGCACCTCGCCCTGGTTGTACGACAAGAACTTGAAACGCGGGTGGCGGATCAAGGTGGGAAAGATTTTGCGGGGTTCGGTGTTGGCGTTACCGGGGCCCTTGCCCCCGCCCAGCGAGCCGAAATCGAGCATCTTAAATCCTCAGGTAAGTATATGACGCTATCGCGCGATGATCTCACGTGATCACGCGAACACTAGGGCGATTCTCGCTCGATCAGTTCGATAATATGGCTTCCGATCCGCATTGCACGACGTAACGCCCATACGGCCCATGCTTGCATCCGGTTGGTCGAGCATACCGCGGGTCGGGAAGATTCAACCTGTCACCGCTCCACTGATTTGACGTCACCCTCGCGCTATCGGGCGACCCTGTCGATGAAGGCGTGAAACGCGACCAACTGCGATTTCACGAACTCGCGGGTAGGTTCGTCGGACAGCAGTCCTCCCTCACCTTCGAAGCCGCGTCGCCGATCATGACTTCCGGTTTGTTCATGGAATAGGCGTCCAGGAACACAAGGATCTGGCGGAGGTGGTATTGCGCTCTCGCCCCGCCGAGCGAACCGATGGATGCGGTCTGGATCAGGACCGGTTTCCCCGCGAACGGCGCCGGCTGAACGCGCGATATCCAGTCGAGTGCATTTTTGAGAACGCCGGGCACCGAATAGTTGTACCCCGGCGTGACGAAAGCGATCCCATCCGCACGGCGCACCTGTTCGGCCAAAGCCAGGACCTAACCCACGTAGGGTGACCGCAGCGGCCGCGTAGGATACGGCGGCCAAACCCATGTTGCCGCAATCACCACGCCGCCGACGGCGACGCCCAAAGTGCCCTTGGATTGAAAGCACCTATGTTTACGGACGAGGCATGCCTTGGCGCTCTGGAGGCGAGCCGCATTACCCGAACCTCCTCGCCGCAAAACTTGGAACGTACGCACAGAGTCAGTTTGCCTTTGCCGCCTGATTTGCGGTGGCCGCTATCGGCTTCGCGATGTTGGGTAGCTTGGGCTTCTCCATTCTGCCGGTCTTTGCCGCGATCGCCGTAGCTTTGGCGCAACGTCTAAGTCCGGCGTGAGCAGCGGCGTGCCGCTCACGCCGGACTGCTGGCTCACGCGCGTTCGAGGGCTACGGCAATGCCCTGCCCGACACCGACACACATTGTGGCCAAGGTTTCAGAACGCCGTGAGCTCCGCTGACTCCCCGAATTCGATATTGTCATAACCGACGATAGAGAGTTGCTCCGGCACATCCACGCCATTGACCTTGGCCCAACGCATCGCGCCAAGGGCGTACATGTCACCGGTTGCAAAGAGAGCCTTCAAACCAAGGTTTCGCTGGTTCAGCCGCTCCGTGGCCTCATAGCCAGCGGCCATACTGAAGCCGATGGGTTCACAAATCTGGTTGTCGTCAAGCGGAAGCCCGTGCATCCGATGAGCATGCTTGAATCCCTCGATTTTCAACGGTTTGTCCCCCAGCGGTTCAAGCGCGCCGATCTTGGTATGTCCCAGCGCGATGAGATGGGTAGTGGCATCGTATGACGCCTGGAATTCGTCCACGCCGACGGCATCGAGGCCCGTGTCGCGCATACCAGCATGACGATCGGGAAGTTATGGGATCGGAGTCGACGGAAATGATCCAAATTGGTGTGGTCTACCGGATAGATGAGCAGACCATCGACGCCATTGCGGCGGAACATGTCGATGGCGGCTATCAGGTCCGGTTCCCGCTGAGGTCTCACGGAAGTCGCTTGGGTGTGTCTTCGATATCCACAATGGCCCAACGGCGTCGCGGATCGGCCGTCTCCTCCTGCCGCAATGATCGCTAAGGCGCGCGGTACGGAACGCCGGACAATGTGACCTTGGTGGCGGAATACCCTTTGTATCTTAAGAAGGTTTCGACGCTGTGCGCTGTCAAAGTCTGCCGGGGGGACGGACCTACGACAACCTCTTTCAGCGGCAGCCGTCCTCCGTGCTTTTTCGAGCCGTTGTGGTCGCCGGTCCGCAGATAAGGGATGATTCCCGTCGGCCCGATACGAAATCGCAATCCCCCATCGTACAAGTCGGCCTGACGATGCGAGAGCACGATCCTGACTTCGGCTTCTTGCTTGAACGCCTCGTGCTTGAACCCCAAAATGCCCGCCGCGATCGCCTCGGAAAGATAGTCCACATAGTGACCGTCGTGCGCTCTCGGCATTCGATCGCCCATCGCGACGACGTCCAGGCCGTACTGTAGTTCAAAGCGTCGGATGATCGACAACAGAAGCACTCGCTTTTGCCGACCATCGTATATGGCTTTGTAAGGCATCTGCTCCGGACCGAAAAAAACCGGCACCTCGCCGTCGCCGGGCTTTGCCAGTACCAGGCACAGTCCTCCGGCCGCGTACCCACGCCACTGACCGAGGTCGTCCCGCGAGGTGGAAAAGCAAGCGACGAAATTTCCGAACTCCTGCGGGCTCGACAGTTTTTCGAGGACGCCCTCCAAGATCGACGCAAATCCCGAAATTCTCGAGCGACGCGATGCGTGGCCAAGTGTGTCGCGTGCCAGGCGCAGGCCTTCCAGGTTTTCCTCGGTGTCGTTCAGAAAGCGGTTGTCGGACGCCCAGAACCCGTTTTCTTCGACAATACCCTTCAGTCCGGACAGTGAGGTATAATGGTATAGATCGGTTCCGTGGCCGAAGACATTCTCGCGTCTCCCACGATGTGCGAGACGTCTATCGCCATTGTCGTCCGTACCGAAGAAGGCGGAAAGAAAACCTGTCCGGAAGGTCGCCTTCGATCCGGTTCCGGTACTCGAGTTGCTATCGTAGATGTCGGACGTCATGTCGGCCCCCGGCGCTGGCTATATTCCGAAGTTCCATTTTCGCGGTCACGGCGTCAAACGATACCCCGCCATATCGGCGAGAGTTGCCCGTAGGTTCGGCTTGCGGCGCCAAACCTTACTCCTTGAGGAGCATAGTCGAGTTTGTCGACGCCATGTTGTCACGGTGGCGCTCTCGAGCGGCCGATACGCCTCCGGGATCGCTACACCTCCATAACCGGAAGCGGAACTTGGACGCAGCTCGGGACGACGCACCGCGGTCACCGATCCGGATCTCGCTGCTCCGGCTTGGACGGAAGCAGGTGGGGCACGACCGCGAGGATGATCAGGATAATGAACGACGAAAGTACGGCGGTGGCCTCCAGACCCAGTCCCGCCATGACGCCGATGCCCGCCGTGGCCCAGATGTTGGCTGCCGTCGTCAGCCCTTCCACCTGGTTTTTGGCCGAGCGGACGATTATCGCTCCCGCGCCGAGGAAGCCGATGCCTTGTACGATGCCTTGCAGCACCCGCGACATGTCGCCGATGGCCATGCCGCTCTGTGAAGGACCGAGGACGAAAAGCGCGGCGCCCACAGCCACCAGCATATGCGTACGTACGCCGGCGCTACGCCCCTTGCGTTCCCTCTCGTACCCTAGGATGCCGCCGAGGATCGCCGCCAGCGCGAGACGCATGCTGATGCGGGTCAAGGTCGGAATGTCGGGCACGTCCGAAAACTCGTTTACGGCCGTAGACCAAATCTCGTCGAACACGGTAGCTCCCTGTCATCGTTGCCGAAGGACCTGACTAGCTTGTCACGGCGGTGGCGGAAACCCTTCTTCCCTCGCCCGGTCGGTCGTACGGGCAGGACAGGACGATATACCGGCGGCCGGGGACGACGAAGCCGGCCGGGCTCCGACCGCCGAGCGAGCCAACGGAGCGGACAGCAAGCCGCAATGTCATGCGCGCCTAACGGATCGCGGTCCCCCTCAAGGGTGCCGCACTTCCGGAGTTCACTCACGGAACACACTCCGACTTTGTTGCTCAGTAAGGTAGAGAGACCGGTCTCGCCTCGAAATGCACGACCGCAGCCCGGCCTTCGTACCGCGCCCGTGAAATCTCTTCGCGGGAAACCTCGAAGCCGAGCCCGCCGATCTCGGTTACGCAGTCTTTAATGCCGTGGACACCTGCCAGGAAGTCCCGGAAGGACTGCCGGGCCTCGCCCTTCGCGTCGTCAAAATTCTCGTTTACATGCATCTTCCACGGTCCCATCCAAATCCGTCGGATCAGAGTGGGCCCTGCCCGACGGGCAGTCAAACGCCCGTTTCGGAAACAGGTCCGCTCCCGTCGCACCGGACAGGCCGAGGTCAAGCGTCCTTTCCTGTCGGCGCGCCGACGTCGTAGGTCGGAATCTTGGCGATCGCCGCCAGGCAGACCTCGGGCCACAACGTGCCGTATTTCTGGCCGACGTTTTCGGCCGCGTGGCCGTCGATGCGGTTGACGACCTGCTCCTTGACGTCCGATTCCATGAACTGGCTGCGAACCCGGTGCCGCCAGCCGTGGTTGGGCGCCACGCTCTCGTCGGTGACGCCGACCGCCTCGCTCCGCACCCATTCGGCGATGCGCTGGCCGACCTTGACGGACTGCGGGTTCGCCGCGGCGCCGCCGCGCCGGCGCCCGGTGTCGTAGAACAGGCGCTCGCCCTTCTGCCTGCGGGCCCAGTCGACGAACCCCTGTTCGAGCAGATGGGGATGGACCGCGACCTCGCGCTGGCCGTGGTTCTTGGTGGTACCGGCCTCGGGCGTGATCCGGAGCATCCAGATCAGGGTGTCGTTCTTGGAATGCTTGCGCTGCAGAACGTCGTCGGGCCGCAGCTGAGTGATCTCGTTGACCCGCGCGCCGGTGTAGGCGCACAGCCACGGCACCCAGCGCCGGGCCGCGGCGCCGTACGCCGTCATCCGCTCCGGCGTCGGAGCGAGCGTGGCGCGCAGGATCGCCTCGGCCTCGGCTTGAGTAAAACCCTTGTCCTCGCGCGGGATCTTGCGTTTGCCCTGCTTGTCGAAACGGGCGTCGCCGTGCAGCGCCACCTGCACGTCCTCAAAGGGGTCGGTCGCGATCTTGCGGTTCTTCCTGGCCCATTTGAAAAAGGCGCGCGGATGCGCCAGGTCCGCATAGCGCACCGTCTGGAGCGCCACTTCCTTGATGCGCTTCTCCTTCCAGCGCACCGCGTCCGTGTCGGTCACCAGGCCCGGGATATCGTGGCCGAGGAAAGCGAACAGCGCCGCCAACACGGCCTTCTGGCGCTTGACCGAGGAAGCGCTCGGCTTCTTTTCGGCGAGATAGACCTCGTAGAGCGTCCGCCACGTCTCGGTCGAGCCGACCGCGGGGAAGCGGTCCGCCTGCGGGTCGGGGCCGTAGTCGCCCCGCGCGCGCCGGATCAGCGTCCGGTAGGCCTGGGCGAGGCCGGCCGCGGCGAGCAGGCACAGCGCGGCGAGAGACCTCTCGGTCAACTCCACGCCCCGCTTTTCGAGATACGGCCGCACCAAGGGGCCGATCTCGCGCCGCGCGATCCAGCGGGGTCTGCTGGTCAACGCCGTGCCCCAGGCCTGCCGCTCGTATCCGGGCTCGCGTTCGTGCGGCTCGAGGCAGATCTGGATCCCGCGCAGTTTCACCGTCCAGGCGTACTCCTCTCCCGGATCGCTCTCGTGCGCCTTGAGGAAATCGCGGTAGATCTCGCCGGCGAAGGCGGTCAGGGTCGCCTTGGGAAGGTCGATCGGGCCGCCGGTCGGGGTCGGCGCCTTAGGGCGCGACAGCAGATCGCGCCACTCCCGGTCGACCTGCAGGGCGACCTCCGCATGGCGGACCTTGGCCTCCTCGGCGTCGCGGGTGCCGAGCGAGATCTTGACCTCGCGCTTGCCTACGAGCGGTCTGAGACGCTCGGGCACGCCCTTGCGGAACATGTAGATGCCGGTCGACGGGTGAGCGCTCGGTCTGCTCATTTTCAGGACCACTTTTTGTACCACTCCTCTGTACCAAAGGGGTGCCGACAAGTCCAGATTTGCTGGGTTTTTCCCAATTTCCGGCGGTTTCCGCGGGAAATGGCGGAGAGAAAGGGATTCGAACCCTTGAGACGGTTCCCCGCCTACACACTTTCCAGGCGTGCGCCTTCGACCACTCGGCCACCTCTCCGCATCGCCTTGGCTCCGGGGTGGAAATCCCGGACAGGCCAGCTGTTAAGCCGGCGCGAGCGAGGCGCAATATACGCATCGGCGCTCCATGTGCAAGTGATCACGACACCGGGATGACGATTGTTTTTATCCCGGAGGGTTACCACCTTGTGAGCCAGGGTTGCCGCGTGGCACAATTGAACCTGCGCACGGGGTGGAACGAGGCGGGCCAAACTCGACTTATCCCCGGGAGCACGGGGAGAGACATGCGGCTGATCCTGAGAATTGCGGGCACCTGGCTGATCGGCCTGGCGGTGGTGCTATTGGTTATCGACGGCACGAAATCGCTCGGCGCCAATGGTTTGGTATTCACCAGCCTGGCCGACCTGTGGACAAGTGTGCATCAGGGCAGCCTGATCGCGCTGCAGGGGTTTTTCGCGGAGCGGTTCTTTGCCGATCTGCTTGGCGCAGCGCTCGAGGCGGTGCTGGACACGCCGGCCTTTGCTGTCGCTGGCGTGCCGGGTGTGGTGCTGGCCCTCATGGGGCGGACGCGACGGCGCGAGCAGTTTCTGCGCGCCGACCAGATCTGAAGCGGCCCGACGCCCGCAAGACAAAATGATGCAGTGAAAGGATGATGCGACATGTTTTTCAAGTCCAAGCCGACCACAATTCCCAGCGCTGCCGAGGCCCTGCCGGGGCGGAGCGTGGTGATGTCCGTAGCGCCGGAGCATTTCGTCAACGGGCAATCGCTGAAGGGCCCCTACCCCGACGACGCCGAGACTATCTATCTGGGGCTGGGATGTTTTTGGGGTGCGGAGCGGCTGTTCTGGCAGTTGCCGGGGGTGATCGTCACCGCCGTGGGCTATCAGGGTGGCTCGACGCCGAACCCGAGTTACGAGGAAGTCTGCTCGGGTCAGACGGGCCATACCGAGGCGGTCAAAGTGGTCTATGACCCCAAGCAGATCAGCCTCGACAAGCTGCTTAAAGTGTTCTGGGAAGAGCATAATCCGACCGAGGGCATGCGGCAGGGCAATGATGTCGGGACGCAGTATCGCTCGGCCATCTATACCACGACGCCGGAACAGGCCGCTGTGGTGGAGCAGAGCCGGGACGCCTATCAGGCGGCGCTGAGCAAGCAGGGCCTGGGGGCAATCACGACGGAAGTGGCTGAGGCGCAAGAATTTTTCTATGCCGAGACCTATCACCAGCAGTATCTGGCGAAAAATCCGCGCGGTTACTGCGGGCTGCAGGGGACTGGCGTGAGCTGCCCGATCGGGGTTGGCGTCGCTGCCGAATAGGCCAAAATCGAGTCACTTCAGGGTCGATCCGCGACAGCGGACCGGCCCTTTTCGTTAGCGGACTGTTAACATTGAGTGTCACCTATCCCGCCATCATGCGACGCGAGGGTTTCGAGGCCTTCGTGCTCGGCCTTCCGGCCGCGACTCTGGTCCGACAATGGCGCGATGATTCGGTCGCCAAGGTGGGTGGCAAGATTTTCTGCCTGCTCGACCGCGACCCTGGCGAGGTGTGGCTAAAAGTCTCCGACATGGCTTATGAGTTGCTGACCGAGCTGGACGGCATTCGCCCGGCGCCCTATTTCGCGCGGGCGAAATGGGTGGCGATTTCGGTCGGGAGCCCGCTCAGGGCAGACGAGATCGAGGCTTATATCACCGAAGCGCATCGCATCATTGCCGGCAAACTCAGCCGCAAGGTGAGGACCGAGCTCGGGCTTTAGTCAGGCAGGACCGCCAGCACGACCAGCGGGCTGTCGGGCAGGCTGACGTCATCGAGCCAGGCGGGGAGATTTCCGGCGGCATAGAGATTGGCGAAGCTGTCGGGGGCGCGGTCTTCGAGGCCGGCGACTTCGGGCATGCCGGGGCAGAGGACGACGAGGCCGATGCCGCGTTCGTCAAGAATCTCGCGCGCCGTGGCGATGGGGTCGTTGAAGAAGCGGAAGGTGTCGCGGACGCCGCGCTGGTTGCGGTGATAGGGGGCGGAAACAACCTCGTGCGGCGTATAAAGCAGCATATGGGCGCCCAGGTCGATCGGCGTCATGACGCGCTCGGGCGGCAGGGCGGCGAGATCGGCGAAGGCCGATGGGAGCAGGCAGGCCTCCTTGCTGGCGCGCACTTCTGCCACCTCCTGAGCACGACCGGGCCAGGTGTTGACCACAAGCGTCACGATCAGCGACAGCACGACGCCGGAAAAGACCAGCCAGCTGCCGAGCAGTCCAAAAATCTGCGGCAGGCGTTGTTTGGCGAGGTAGCGCTGGCGGGCGGCGACGATGAGCCAGGCAGCTGCGGGCATGGCTGGCATGATGGCGAGGCGCGCGCCGCGGATCTGGATCAGCATGATGAGGGCTGTGGCCAGCAGGAAAACCAGCAGCACCGCCCATTCGTCGCGCTGCTGCGGCACGCGCCAGAGGCGGACGAGGATGACCACCACGGCCAGCAGCGCCGGCAAGGCGACGGCCACGGTATAGGCCGGAAGATCGTGGATGGTGACGAAGAGCGGCCGCGCCTCGATGATGCCGGCAATCCAGTTCTGCTGCAGCCAGGGATCGAGTGCGGCATAGGGGCCGCCGAGGCATTGCGGATAGATCAGCACGATCGCTGCGACACCGGCGAGGCCGAGGACGGCGAGCGCTGCGAAGCGCTGCCAGGCGGCGCGCAGGGGCAGGAAGCTAGCCAGCGTGAAGACGAGCCCCACGACCAAGGCAATACCGACATAGAAGGGCGAGATGACGTCGCAGGCGGCTTCCAGCCAGCGGCTGGGCGGGCGGAAGATGGCGAGGTGGATCAAGGAGGCCGCGGCAAAGCTCAGGCCGAAGAGGCGCATAGTGCGGGCGCGCGCAGGATCAAAGACCCAGACCAGGCCCATGACCGCGATAGCGGCGCCGATCGGTGGCAGGGATTCGGTGGCGATGGCGAGCGCCGTTGCGGCAAAGAGGCCGCAGAACATGGCAAAGCGCGGGCGGCGCATGGCTTCGACAGCGGCCCAGACCATGGCAACCGTGAGCAGGATGATGACATTGTGATGGTCGACGCGGCCGGGGGTGAATTCGGCGGTGACCGCCGGGCTCAGTACCGGCAGGATCAGGGCGGGCAGCACGCCCTCGGGGCCGACGAGACGATTGGCCAGTAGCGCCGATAGCCAGAGCAGCAGTCCGAGCAGGGCCATGGGCCAGATGGCGCCGGCAGCCACCATGGCGGTATCGGCACCCAGGACGGGCGTGAAGAGCATGACCAGCAGGCCAATGGGCAGGTCGACGAGGCGCGACCAATGTAGCTCGGCGCCCCATGGCGTGTTGAGGCGATGGGCGGTCAGGTCATACCAGTTCTGGCCGTGGATGAAGTCGCGCACCATGACCATGCGCATGGCGTCATCGGTATCGGCGAAGAAGGGCTCGCCGGCGCGGCCGAAAGTGGCGCGCACCATCAGGATGACCACCGCAATGGCAAAGACCGCAAGGACGAGACGAAGGTCGGGGCGGCGCGTGTCGGTGGTCACGATGAGGTCCTGCGGTGAACTGGCCGCACGATGGATCGGGACGAGTTAAGATGGGGTATGGGGGGGCCTTGGGCCCTCGTCATTTCCGCTTGGCGCGCTTTGATCCCACCCCTATGGATCTGGATCCGCTTGCACAAGAAATGTGCATTGCGTTTCTTTTTCAGTCAATATACCAAGATGTTTCTTGTTTAATTCGCAGGTGCTGTGATGAGCGATGCCGTTGAGGGCCGGTGGGCCGAGATCTTTACGCCACGCTATGCGACGGTGACGCTTATCCTGTGCCTTGGTGTCGCGCTTCTGGCATTCAACGCGTTTCTTGCCTCGATTTCGCTGCCGACGGCGGTGCAGGAAATGGGTGGCGTGGCGCTGATTTCCTGGGCGCTGACGCTGTTCCTGGTGTTTGCCATCGTGGGTGGGTCGGGCGCGGCGCTGTTCAAGCAGCGGCTGGGCGCGCGGACGGCACTGCTGGTTTCGGCAGGCGTGTTCCTGCTGGGTACGGTGATTGCCGCCTCGGCCTCGTCGATGGAGCAGGTGCTGGTGGGCCGGGCGCTGCAGGGGCTTGGCGAAGGCGTGGTTTCGGCCATCTGCTTTGCGCTGATCCCGGAGCTCTTTCCATCGCGGCTGGTGCCGAAGGTGTTTGGCCTGCAGGCGATGATCTGGGCGATCGCGGCCTTTGGCGGGCCGGCGGCGGCTGGGCTACTGACCGAGCTGGTGTCGTGGCGAGCGGCCTTCCTTGTCAATGTGCCGTTCGTAGCGGTGTTTGCGATCATGGTGATGATCAAGGTGCCGGCACACTCGCCGGGCGATCAACGGGTGGTAAGCTTTCCCGGCTTGCGGCTACTGGTGATCGGCGTGGCCATCATGCTGGTGGCGCTGGCGGGCGTAGTGGCGCCGCTGTCGGCGACGGCGCTGCTGGTGGCCGCTGCCGTGCTGCTGGTGGGCGCCGTGTGGATGGATGGACGGGCGCGGGACCGGCTGATGCCACCCGATGCCTTCCGGCCGGTTTCGGTGGTCGGCACAGGGCTATGGATGGTACTGCTGATCAATGTCGCGGGAGCGGGCTCGGCCGTCTATCTCGTGCTGGTGGTGCAGGAAATGTGGGGCTACGGGCCAACGGCAGCGGGGGCGCTGGCAGCGGTGCTGGCCGTAGCCTGGAGCATGTCGGCCATTACCGTGGCCAATGTGCGCAGCAAGGAGACGCGCAAGATCCTGATCCGGCTGGGACCGGCGATGATCGGGCTGGGCCTGCTGCTGGTGCTGGCCGGGCTGGAACTCGATCAGGTGGTAGTGGTGATTGTGGGCCAGTTGATCATCGGTTCGGGCTTTGGCACCTGCAATGGGTATCTCAACCTCACCATGATGGAAGCGGCGAGCGATACGGAGCGCGACCGGACTTCGGCGCTGATGCCGACGACGCAATCGGCCGGCAATGCCATCGGGGCGGCGCTGGCGGGGGTGGCGGCCAATGCGGCAGGCATGGCGAGTGCCACGGGGGTCGCAGACGTGAAGCTGGCCGTGGTGCCGGTCTATCTGCTGGGCGCGGTGACGGCGGCGCTGGCGGCTGCCGCGGCCTGGCGGATGGTGGGGATGATCAGACCGCAAGACCAGAGCTCGAGTTTTGCGGCGGGGTAGAGAGTCCTCCACATTCACGATGTCATCCCGGCCTTGAGCCGGGACCCATCTCGATATGTCATCACGTCCGCTAGGTCTTCGTGCTGAACATGGCCACCTTGCGGCAAGCCACGGATCTCAGGATGGGCCCCGGCTCAAGGCCGGGGTGACACCGAGTGTGCGGTGGGCCCGGACGGCATTCCCAGAAATAAAAAGGACGGTGGCCGCAACCACCGTCCAGTTTGTCAGGGAGAAAACGAGATGCGGGACGTTACCCGCGGGGCTGAGGGACAATGCGCAGGTAGGGCTTGGGTTCCTTCCAGCCGCCCGGGAACTTTTCCTTGGCCGCATCGGCGGAAACCGACGAGGCGATGATGACGTCCTCGCCGTCCTTCCAGTTGACCGGGGTGGCGACCGAATATTTTGCCGTCAGCTGCAGCGAGTCGATGACGCGCAGCACTTCATCGAAATTGCGGCCGGTGGAAGCCGGGTACTCGATCTTGAGCTTTACCTTCTTGTCCGGGCCGACGACGAAGACCGAGCGCACGGTCAGCGTGTTGTCGGCATTGGGATGGATCATGTCGTAGAGCTTGGCGACTTCGCCCTTGGTGTCGGCGAGCAGCGGGAAGTTCAGAGCGGTACCCTGGGTTTCCTCGATGTCCTTGGCCCAGCCGCCGTGGTCTTCGAGCTTGTCGACCGACAGCCCAAGTACCTTGACGCCACGCTTGTCGAATTCGGGCTTGAGCTTGGCCGTATAGCCCAGCTCAGTGGTGCAGACGGGCGTGAAATTCTTGGGATGGCTGAAGAGCACCGCCCAGAAGCCATCGATGTAATCGTGGAAGTGGATCGGGCCTTCGGTGGAATCGACGGTGAAATCGGGGGCGGTGTCGCCAATCAAAATGGACATTCTTTAGCCTTTTCCTCGCGGGCCAAAGCCCGTCTATGCTTTGAGACAGAATATCGTACTCCTGGGCACGCTATGAAGCGGCAGGGAGCGGAATGCTTTTATATTCTGGCGGGTTAATGCGCCATGGCGTTCCAAGGCTCCCGCCCGGATCGAAATGCCGCCAGGCTAGCGCGCAGTCGGCACGCCGTTGGTCCAGGTGACCTGCTCGGTGTTGAGCGGAATGACCGAGAGGCTCATCTTGCCCGAGCCCTGCTGGATTTCGCGGGCATGCGCCAGGTAGATCAGCGAATTGTTGGCCTGGTCATAGACCCGGGAGACACGCAGCGACTTCCAGATCAGCGAACGCCCTTCCTTGAAGATTTCCTCGCCACCGCCGCGCAGGGAAATATCGCCGATGGTGATCGGGCCGGTGACCGAGCAATCGAGCGCGGAATATGAGGGGTCCTCGAACCAGTTGCCCTGGCTGATGCGATCGATGAAGGAGCGGTTGAAATAGGCCAGATGGCAGGTCACGCCAGCCACCTCGGGATCCGCCACCGCGTCAATGGAGATATCATTGCCGGTCCAGTCGACCCCAACATTGCCCACTTCGCGGCTATCGCCGCAGGCGGCGAGCGTGACGGCAATCAGGGCAGCAGTAGCAAGGGCGGCAAGGCGTTTCATCGGCGTCGCTCCGGCGGGGTTTGTTCCCATCACACATGGCCCCGCGGCGCGGCGACCACAAGAGTGTCAGTGGGTGTTTTCGCGCAGCTTCTTTTCGAGCAAGCGGACCAGCAGGGACAGTGAAATGGTCATGGTGAGATAGAGGAAGGCCACGACATTATAGGTTTCAAAGAAGAGGAATGTGCCGGAGGAATAGACCTTGCCAAGCTGGGTGATGTCCTGGACGCCGAGGGCCGAGACCAGCGCTGAATCCTTGATCATCGAGACGAAGTCATTGGCGAGCGGCGGCAGGATGGTGCGCAGGGCCTGGGGCAGGACGATGAGGCGGAAGCACTTCCAGCGGGAAAAGCCGAGGGCGCGCGCCGCCTCGATCTGGCCCTTGTCGACGGCTTCGATGCCAGCGCGGAAGATTTCGGCGATGAAGGCGGAATAGCAGACAGTGAGCGCGAGGATGGCGCGCCAGACGAAATCGAACTGGCGGATGGTGATGGTGGCATCGAGGGGCTGCAGCAGCCAGTTGACGGCACTGACGAGGCCGGGAGCACCGACGAAGGCGACGTAGAACAGAAAGACCAGAACCGGAATGCCGCGGATGATTTCCACGTAGAAGGTGGCGATCTCGCGGAAAACGCGGTTGCCGGAGGTGCGGGCCAGGGCGACCAGCAGGCCGATGAGCGTTGCCGCGGCAAAGGCGACCAGGGTCACCCAGACGGTGGTGATGACGCCGCCGGACAGGGCGCGGAAAATCTGGGCATAGGTGCCATTGGCGGTAATGCCCCAGAGGCCGAGCACGAAGAGCAGCGCGATGGCGAGCAGCCACCACGGGGTCTGGGAGAGGATGGAGGGTTTGCGGGGGATGTAGGTCATGAAAGGCGGGATCGCGACAGGGCCGCGATACCGGGATGTCCGTTATTGGGCCGAGTTATACTCGTAGAACCACTTCTGCTGCAGCGTGTCCATGGTGCCGTCGGACTTGATCTGGGCAAGGGCGGCGTTGATGGGGGCGGTCAGGTCGGAGCCGGGGGTGAGGATGAAGCCGAAGTCTTCCGAGCCGAGCGGGGTGCCGATGACTTTGAAGGCGCCGGGATTGGCGCCGATATAGCCATTGGCCGAGGTCTGATCCATCAGGACGGTATCGACGTCGCCCGACTGCAGTGCCTGGACCGAGGCGCCGAAGGTGTCGAAGAGCTTGATGCGCGGATTGGCTTCGTCGCCATCGAGCACATTGTAGACGGCGACATAGAAATTGGTGGTGCCGGCCTGGGCGCCGACCAGGTTATTGGTGTCAGCCGCAAAAGTGGCGGCGTCGGTGAAGCGGTCTTCGTCGGCGCGAACCAGCATCAGCTGTTCGGAGGTCAGATAGCTGTCGGAGAAATCGACCTGTTCCTTGCGTTCGTCATTGATGGTGATGCCATCCATGCCGACGTCGAACTGGCCATCGCGCACGGCCTGGATCATCACGTCCCAGGAGGTCAGCTCCCATTTGACCGTGGTGTTAAGGCGCTTGGCGATCTCGTTGAAGAGGTCATACTCAAAACCGATGCCTTCGCCGGTGGCCGGATCGGCAAAGTTGAGCGGGACATAGGCATTTTCGGTGACGGCGACGATTTCGCGACCGGCCAGATCGGGCAATGCGTCCCGGGCGGCGACGGGCAGGACAAGGGCGGTGAGCGCCGCAGCAGCGGCGAAAAGCTTGATGGCGGTCATGAGGCGGCAGTCTCCCGAGCAAGAATTTGCCGGGAGACTAGACCGAAGAAGTCGGGTTTGGAAATGGCTTTGTGACGCAATTACGTCCGCAGCATGCCGCCAGATTGCTTGGTGACAGCAGCGATAATGCTGGCCGAGACCTTGTCGATGTCTTCATCGGTCAGCGTCCTGTCGGCGGGTTGTATGATGACTTCGATGGCGACCGACTTCTTGCCCTCGCCGACATGGCTGCCCTCGAAGACGTCAAAGACGGTGACGTCCTTGATCAGCGCCTTGTCGGCCCCCTTTGCCGCCTTGAGGATGGCGCCGGCGGTGACCGCCTTATCGACGATAAAGGCGAAGTCGCGACTGAGCGGCATCAGGGCCGAGAGGTCGAGTGCCGGCTTGGTTTTGGTCGCCTTCCTGCGCGGTTCGGGCAGGGCATCGAGGTCGAGCTCGAAGGCTGTGACGGGGAAGTCGATGTCGAGTTCTGCGGCCCAGGCGGGATGCAGTTCGCCGAACCAGGCGAGAGTCTTGGGACCTTGGCGGACGACACCGCCGCGGCCGGGATGGCTCCAGGGGGCGGGCTCGGCAAGGATCTGCACCTTGTCGATGTCGTAGCCGAGTGCATCGAGCACGGCGGCAAGATCGGCCTTGGCATCAAAAACGCCGACGGCTTCGGGCTTGCCGGACCAGTGGCGGCCCGAACCATCGAGTTTTGCCGTGCCGGTGCGAATGCCGGTGGCATAGGTGTGCTGGCCATCGGGGTTTTCCGAGAGGAAGACCTGGCCGACTTCGAAGAGCGCGAGGTCGGAGGTGCCACGATTGGCATTGCGGCGCGCGGCCGACAGGAGACCCGGCAGGAGCGAGGGGCGCATGTCGGTCATGTCGGAGGCAATGGCATTGGCCAGCTGCAGGCCTTCGGAACCGCCGCCGAAGCGGGTGGCTTCGTCGTGGCTGATGAAGCTCCAGGTGACGGCTTCGTCGAGACCACGGGCGGCCAGCGAACGGCGGGCGATGCGGCGGCGGTTCTGGATGGTGGTCAGCATGCGCTGGGCGACATGAGTGAGGCGCGGCAGGGGTTCGAGCGGGACGTTGTCGACGCCGACCATGCGCATGACCTCTTCGACGAGGTCGGCCTTTTGCGTGACGTCGGGGCGCCAGGACGGCACCTTGACGGTGAGCTCATCGCCCTTGGCGTCGCTCGCAAAGCCGAGGCGGTCGAGGATGGCGACCACGTCGGCGGGCGCGACTTCGAGGCCGGTGAGGCGGCGGGTTTCGTTGAGCGGGAAGGTGACCACGGTATCGAGGAAGACGTCGTCGCCGGAGATCACCGGCTCCCGCGGCTCGCCACCGCAGAGATCGAGGACGAGGCGGGTGGCCAGTTCGAGGCCGGGTTCGGTCAAGGCGGGGTCGACGCCGCGTTCAAGGCGATAGCGGGCGTCCGAGACGATGCCGGTCTTGCGGCCGGTGCGGGCGATCAGGTCCGGATCCCAGGAGGCGCATTCCATGAAGACGTTGGTGGTCGCTTCGGTGACGCCCGAGCGGATGCCGCCCATGACGCCGCCGAGGCAGAGGGGACCCTTGTCATCGGCAATGACGGTCATGGTGTCGTCGAGGGTGTAGACCTTGTTATCCAGCGCGTCGAAAGCCTCGTTGCGCGCATTGCGCAGGACGGGCTGGCCCACGAGCGTGTCGGCATCATAGGCGTGCAACGGACGGCCCCAGCCGAGCGAGACGAGATTGGTGATATCGACCACGGTGTTGATGGGGCGCAGGCCCACGGCACGCAGGCGCGCCTGCAGCCACTCGGGGGACGGGCCGTTCTTGATGTTCTTCAAATAGCGACCAGCGAATTTGCGGATGGCCTTGGGTTCGTCAGCGTCGAACTGATGCGGCAGGGCGGCGATGGGGCTCACGCCCTTGGAGGCGACCGGGGACATGTCCGTGGTCTTGAGCGTGCCGAGGCCGAAGGCGGCGAGATCGCGCGCCACGCCATAGACGCCGGTGGCATCGCCGCGATTTGGGGTGATGGAAATATCGAAGACCACGCCGTCGATACCGGCGAAATCGACATATTTCACGCCGATGGGGGCATTTTCGGGAAGCTCGATGATGCCGTCATGGTCGTTGCTCAATTCCAGCTCGGCGGCGGAGCAGAGCATGCCGTTGGACACCTGGCCACGGATATTGCCCTTGCCGATGGTCATGTCCTTGCCCGGAATATAGGTGCCGGGGAAGGCAAAGACGGTCTTGAGGCCGGTGCGGGCATTGGGCGCGCCGCAGACGACGTCGATCAGTTCGCCGGTGCCGGCATCGACCTTGCAGACGCGGAGCTTGTCGGCATTGGGATGCTGTTCGGCGGAAACGACATGGGCGGTGACGAAAGCCGAGAGGGCCGCGCCCTGGTTTTCGACGCCTTCCACTTCAAGGCCAACCGTGGTGAGGGCCGTGGATATCTCATCGACCGAAGCGGTCGTGTCGAGGTGATCCTTGAGCCATTCGAGGGTGAACTTCATATTTTCGGCCTTTAACGGAAGTCTGACTTGGTGCCGGTGATCGGCGGTAACTGGCGGGAAATCTTGAACAGTTCGACGAGCACATTGGCAAAGCCCTGCGCGTCATCGATGGCTTTGTGCGTGTGGGCGACATGGCCATAGAATTCGGCCGGCAGCTTGCTCATGCCCCAGTCGAGATAGGGCGCACCACGCAAAGTGCCGGCCATGGTGTAGAGGCAGATGCCACCGCCGCGGAAAATCTGGCGGGTCTTGAAGGGACCTGACAGGGCGCGGGTGCCGGCAAATTCATCGAGATAGTGGTCCATCCACAATCCGTCGAAAATCATCGGCGCGGCGACGAAAACCTTTGGGCCGGGCAGGCTATCCACCCAATCGGCAAAGCGCGGCATGACTACCGAAGGCTCTTCGGCATTGGTTGTGGCCGCGGCCCAGGCTTCTGGCTGCGTCTGCCACCAAGCCATGGTGGTCTCGTTAGTGGTGCGATCGGGGCGCTGCAGGAGCTGGGCCTCGAACGTGCCATGCGGCGTGCCATCGGCTTCAATCGCCACCGAGGCAAAGCTCAGCATGGAATTATGCAGGGGCGTCGGCCCGTCGGCCTCGATATCGGTGACGATGAAGATGGGCGAGGCGACGAGATTATAGATGGCGCGGCCGGCGGGCAGGATTTCGACCAGCCGGAAGGTCTCGCAGACAACGTCCATATCGGGAGAGAAGCCGCCATTGCGGGCGAAGTAGCTTTCGTGGCCTTCACGCCAGGCGGCGTAATCGCCCTCGCCTTCCCGATCGGTGAAGGCGGGATCGATGTCGTCGAAATGCCGGATCTCGATGCTCTGGGTTTCGATGACGCAGGCCGGCTCGCCCGCGCCATTGCGCACCAGATCGCGCCGCCCGACCTGGGGCAACGGCTCCTTGCCCGGACCATAGTCACGCAATGCGCCACAGGTGGCGGTCTTCTTGCCGGAGAGGACAAGACCCAAAAGCTCATCAGCCAGTTCCGGCGAGTCACCGAAACTGAACTGGATGGCGCTTTGATAGTGGGGCGGAAGGGTGGTCACGAGTTCTTTTTCACGTAGTCATCGAGGACGTCGTTGATACGGCTCTGCCAGCCAGGACCGGTGGCGCGGAAATGTTCGACAATGTGATGGTCGAGACGCAGGCCGATACGGTCCTTGACTTCGGATTTCTGGGGGCCGCGCTGGCCGCGCGCCCGACCGTTGTCGAGCGCCTCCAGCAGTTCGGGAAAGTCCGTAATTGGTCGTGCTCGAGCAAAATCTTCAGCCGTAGCCTCAGGGATATCATCGCCCACGCGCTTTTCGAAGTCGTCCAAAGACTCGCCTGGACGTCGCCCGTCAAGCGTGCCGGGGATCCTTACCCTCGTCATATCTCTTGCATTCGCGCTCATTGGCTTTCCTCATGGAGATGATGCGAATTCTGTTACCGCGTGGCGTCCAACAGAAGGTGTGCAGGCGGTCATCGAGATAGCCGTAGGAAATAAAACGGGCTTCCTCATAATCTCTTCGCAGGTCGGGCCAGGTGCGAAGACTGTCTCGATCAACATAGACAAAATCGGCAAAATCGAGCCCTCGATTGACGAGCGCGTCCTGCCGCTTGTCTTCGTCCCACTCCAGTTCCATTCACTACCACACTTATTTAATTGTGGCCACGATCAAATCAAGAGCTGAGGCCTCCAAACAACGTCGGCAGGTCCAGCGGACGGAAGCCGTAGTGGTCGAGCCAGCGCTGGTCGGCGTCGAAGAAGGCGCGGAGGTCCGGCATGCCATATTTCAGCATGGCGATGCGGTCGATGCCCATGCCCCAGGCAAAGCCTTGGTAGACGTCGGGATCGAGGCCGGCATTGCGGATCACGTTCGGATGCACCATGCCGCAGCCGAGGATTTCGAGCCAGTCATTGCCCTCGCCGATCTTCACCTCTGACCCGGAGCGATCGCATTGCACGTCGACTTCCATGGACGGCTCGGTGAAGGGGAAAAAGCTCGGGCGGAAGCGCAGGGTGACATTGGGGACTTCGAAATAGGCCTTGAGGAATTCCTCGAGCACCCAGCGCAACTGACCGATATGGCTGGACTTGTCGATGACGAGACCTTCCACCTGATGGAACATGGGTGTGTGGGTCTGGTCGCTGTCATTGCGATAGGTGCGACCGGGCATGACCACGCGGATGGGGGGATCCATGGCGGGAGTGATGTAGCTTGCCGCCGGCTTCTCGTTGCTCTTTTGCATGACGCGCATCTGTACGGGCGAGGTGTGGGTGCGCAGCACCTTTTTCACCCCATCGGCACCGGGTTTCATGAAGAAGGTGTCGTGCATTTCACGCGCCGGGTGACCCTCGGGGAAGTTCAGCGCGGTGAAATTGAAATAGTCGGTCTCGATATCGGGACCTTCGGCGATGGAGAAGCCCATGTCCGAGAAGATGGCGGTGATTTCGTCGATGGTCTGGCTGATCGGGTGAATGCGGCCCTTTGCCGTCGGTGCGGACTGCAGAGGCAGGGTGATGTCGACGGTTTCGGCCCTGAGGCGAGCATCGAGGGCGGCGGACTTGAGGGTCGCGCTCCTCTGCTCGATCAAGCCGGCGATCTCCTGCTTGAGCCCATTGATGGCGGGACCGGCGCTCTTGCGCTCTTCGGGCGCCATGGTGCCGAGCGAGGCGAGGAGCGCGGAGACGCTGCCCTTCTTGCCCAGGGCCGAAACGCGTACGGCATCGAGCGCGGTCTCGTCACTGGTGGCGGCAATCGCAGCCGAAAGCTCGGCGCGGAGGGTGTCGATCTGGCTTTCGAGGGACATGGTATTTCTCAACTCGGACAAGTGCGGCGGTTAGATCAAAAGAAAACGCCCCGCGCTAGCCCCGAAGGACCAGCGCAAGGCGTTGATTTGACCTCAGCAGAGCTGGGGAGAGTTAGGCGGTGACGCGCTCGTGGGTCGTCTTTTCGACGCCTTCGAGGTAAGCGAGAGCAGCCTTGGCCTTGGCGACCAGCACGCCGAACGCTTCGGGCTGGGTGATCGCGAGATCGCTCAGCACCTTGCGGTCAACGGCAACCTCAGCCTTGCTGAGGCCGTCGATAAATCGACCATAGGTCAGGCCGTAATCGCGCACGGCAGCGTTGATGCGCTGGATCCAGAGAGCGCGGAAGTTGCGCTTCTTGACGCGGCGATCGCGGTAGGCGTACTGGCCGGCCTTTTCGACGGCCTGCTTGGCGATACGGATCGTCGACTTGCGGCGGCCATAATAGCCCTCCGCAGCCTTGAGAACCTTCTTGTGACGGGCGTGATTGGTAACGCCTCTTTTAACGCGTGACATGTGTCAGCTTCCCTTCAGCGTTAGCGGTTGTACGGCATGTACCACTTCACCAGACCCTCGTCGCCCTTGGACAGGATCTTGGTGCCGCGGTTGGTGCGGATGTACTTTGCGTTGTGGTTGATCAGGCGGTGACGCTTGCCAGCGACGCCTGCCTTAACGCGACCGGTCGCGGTGAAGCTGAAACGCTTTTTGGCGCCAGACTTCGTCTTCATCTTTGGCATTTTGCGGGTCCTTCAGAGTAGTTCGGATGGATTTGGCCCATCGCATTCAGAGACCGCCACGGCATGCCTTTTGGCCGGGCGATCCGGAGAAGTCGGCTCTATAGGGGGAATCCGGGGGACTGGCAAGGCCCGGCACGCTATTTCCGGCGCGGTTGATAGACCAGATTGACGCTCTGCCCCGACTGGCTGGAATGGATCAGCTCGAGCTGGACCGGCGGCTCGCCGGTATCGGCGAAAAGCCTGACGCCGGCGCCGATGACCACCGGCGCCACTTGAACCACGATCTGATCGACGAGGCCAGCCCGCAGCAGGGCCGAACCTAGTGTGGGTCCCAGAATGACGACCATCCGGCCATTGGCCGTGGTTTTGGCCTTTGCCACGGCGCCGGGCAGGTCATTGCCGTCGGCAAACATATAGCGTGCGTCATCAGGAAAGGGCCGGCGGGTGACGACATATTCGGGGATGTCATCGAGGCCATAGGCCTTGGGTACCTCATCCCAGGTCAGCGAGAGATCATAGCCGCGGCGACCGCCCAAGGTGCAGCCAATATTGGCCATGACCTCGTCGACGATGGGATTGTCGGGCGGCGGCCCGTCGGTTGGACCCATCATGAAGCCGAGGCTGTCGTTGCGATCGGCGGCAAAGCCGTCGAGGCTGATCGCGGTGTGCCAGATGACGCCGTCGCGCTTGAGCATTTAATCTCTCCTCGGGTGAAGGATATAGGAAAAATGCACCACTTGCAATATGCAAGTGGATTCTTCGGGTGATCACTAATGTCGATCGATCACGAGGCGGTGTTCACGACAGCGAAATAATCTTTGAAACCTTTTATCGGGCGAATGCGTAATTCCTACCGAGCTCGAAACGAACCGAGCAAGCGTTAACCAAAGGAATTCGTTATGAAATTCGTCAAGACCTTCGCCATTGCCGCCACTCTTGTTGCCGGTGTTTCGGCTGCCAATGCCAGCACGCTCAACACCACGCTGAACTCTTATGGCGACATCAGCTCGGCCCGCAGCGCAAGCGTGCTGACCGTCAACGAGACTGAAGCCAAGCTGCTCGGCTATGACACCGACGTGCACTCGATCCGTGCCCGCGTCGAGAATAACCAGGCGCTGGTCCAGACCCTCGAACGCCAGGGCTTTACCGTCGACCAGATCGTTGGTGCGACCGGTGGTGAGAACGACCTGACGCTGTTCGCCCTCTAATCTGCGTCAAAGCCTAGCAAGCGGCTGGCCCCATGGGGCCGGCCGTTTTCGTTTGCGCGTGGCGACGCAGGCTCAACGGATCAACAGGCGTTCGGTGCACACTTTGTTGCCGCTTAGTGAACATTCAAACTAGTGTGTTCAGAAAATCGGCAGATCGCTCTGGTGCGAGAGCGGTTTGAGGCCCATATGCCAATCGGGTTCGCAAGTGAGCGAGCCAGAGTTAGTTCAAGGAATTCGTTATGAATATCGTCAAGACCTTTGCCGTTGCCGCCGTGCTGTTTACCGGCGTTTCCGCAGCCAATGCCGCTACGCTCAACAGCGAGCCGAGCTCGGGCAGCGCAATCGGCAGTGCCCTCAGCGCCTCCGTGCTGACCGTCAATGACACCGAAGCTCGTCTGCTCAAGTATGACAATGACGTCGCCTCGATCCAGGCGCTGATCAACGGCAACCGCTTCCTCGTGCAGAGCATCGAAGCCCAGGGCTTCAGCGTTGAGAACATCGTTGGCGCCAGCGGCGACGAAAATGGCCTGACCCTGTTCGCGATCTGATCGCACAAAAGGGTTTTCCCAAACGGCCGGCCCCAGGGGGTCGGCCGTTTTGCATTTCAGCTGGCGCGGGCGCGATAGGCCTCGGGCCGCTGCTCACTGGAATAGACGCCGACGATGGTGTCGAGTTCGCTGGCCTGGGCCTGGCTCTGCTCGATGGCGGCATTGGTCTCTTCCACCAGCGCCGCATTGTCCTGGGCCACTTCATCCATTTGTTTCATTGCATCAAAGACCACGGCAACGGCGCGGGACTGCGCCTGGCTGGAGGTGGCGATGGCCTGCATGCGGGTGCTGTCGGCATCGACGGCCTGGCTGATGGCGGCAAGGGTGCGGGCGGCGTCTTCGGCAAGGCGGGAGCCGCCCTGAACGGCGGTGGCGGCTTCAGCAACGAGGCTCTTGATATCGGCCGACGCCTGGGCGGTGGACTGGGCGAGGCGGCGCACTTCCACCGCGACCACGGCAAAGCCCTTGCCAGCCTCGCCGGCCCGCGCCGCTTCGACCGAGGCATTGAGAGCGAGCAGATTGGTCTGGAAGGCGATGTCCTCGATCAGGCGGGTGACGGTGGCGATGCGGGCGGAGGCATCGGCGATGCCGGTCATGGCCTGGGTCATGCGGTCCATCACTTCGCCGCCGGTGCGGGCCAGCTCGGCGGATTTGTGGGCGCTGGTGGCGACCTGATCGGCCAGGGCAGCATTGCGGGTGATGTCGCCGGAGAGGGTCTCGATGGCATTGCTGGTGGTGTCGATGGCAGCGATCTGACGGCTGGTACGGGTCGAGAGATCGTTGGCGCCGTGCAGAATGTCATCGGTGGCGCGGCGCAGCATGCCCGAGGAGGTGGCGAGACGGGTCATGGTGTGCGCCAGACCTTCGGCCAGGGCATTGGTATCGGCCTGAAGTCGGCTGAATGCGCCCTGGTAAGTGCCCAGCATGCGGCGATTGAGGTCGGCGCTGGCGAGGGCTTCGAGCACCATGCCGGCATCCTGGAGGCCGCGAGCGACGGTTTCAAGCAGGGCATTGACGTGATCGGCGAGGCTATCGAGCTCGGGCATGCCATAGTTGCGGTTGAGCCGCTGGCTGAAATCGCCTCGGGTGGCAGCAGTGACGACGGCTTCGAGGTCGTGCTGCAGGGCTTCGCGACGGGCAGCGATCGTAGCGGCCTCACGCATGTCGTCGTCGCGGCGGGTGCTGTCGTCGCGGAGCTGGCGGCCGTTGGCGCCGAAAACTTCGAGGGCCGTGGCGATGCTGGCCAGTTCGCCGAGGCGATCGGCGACGGCGAGATTGGCGTCAAAATCACCCTTGGCCATGGCCTGCATGGATTGGGCGACCGAGCGGATGGCGCGGGACAGCCAGCGGGCGGTGACGAAGGCCAGCGCAATACCGACAATCAGGGCAATGCCGCCGGCGACGAGGGCTGACAGGCTGAGTTGGGTGCTCTGGGCAGCAGCAGCCTGGTCGAGTTCGGCCTGACGGGCGGCGGCCTCGTCGGCGTCATTGCCGAAGCTGGCGGCGAGGGCGGCGTCGATCTGGGCAACGTCGGTGCCGAGGCTCTGGCGCTCAACGAGGCGGGCGAAGACCTGATCGACCGTTGCAGCGAAGGTATCGAGTTCGGCAAGGACGGTATCAACGGCGGCTAGATCGGCGGTCTTGAAGAAGGTGGCGCGGAGCTCGCCGAGCGTGGTGCGGCTGGCATCGGCAAGCGTGCTGGCGGCAGCGTGAGCCGCGTCGTCAGGGGTGGCCAGCATGTCGGTGACGGCGATGCGCATCTGCAGCAGGTTCTGCATGGCGAGGCCGGATATGGCGGCGGCCTTGGCATTGAGGCCGGATGACTGGCTGGCCTGCTGGATCAGCGCGGCCAGCGTATTGGTGGCGTTGAGGCCGGCCTGTTCCATGGCGCCGCGCAGGGTTTGCACGTCACCATCGAGGGCGATCATGGTCTGGATGGCGGCGCGATATTGCGCGGTGCCTTCGCCGGGCACGGCGTCGACCAGCGACAGGGCTGCTTCGGCGGTCGCGGGGTCGGGCTGGCGCTGGTAGGTGGCCACGGCGAGGCGCGCATCGGAAAGAATACTGGCGTGCAGCGAGGCAGCGCCAGCCTCGTCGGTGGCAGCGCGGAATTGATCGAGGTTTGTCGCGCCCAGGTGGACGCTGCCCAGGGCGATCGCCACGATCAGCGCCATAAGCGCGATCAGGCTGCCAAAGGCGAAATAGATACGACCAGCAATGCTGAGACGCGACAGGTTCATTATGCGAGCCCTTGGTGTGACGTCTCCTCCCTGCCAGCCGGGTACCGGCGGGAGGTTAAGCCAAGGTCAATAGGTTCGTCATGCGAACTTCATAGAAGGCGGAGGACCGCAGAATGACTAGCTTCTTGATGTGAAACCATTTTTGGCAACGAGCATGGGCTCGAGGTGATCTTCGAAGAGCAGGCCTGGATTGGCGGCGAGGGCCGCTGCGTAGCGGGCCTCGGCATCGAGCGAGATGGTGAGGAAGGCGGCGAGGCCGTCAACGTCCTGCTGGCCGAGGCCATAGTGGCCGGCCTCAAGACGGCGCAGGATCTCGCGCTTGGAGGCGATCATGCCGGCGGCGATATTGCTGCCATTGCTCATCGAGTTCGAACGCTTGACGTAGTCATGCAGCGGCGTGCCGAGGTGGAACGAGAGGGGCACGGTGCGATAGAGCTGCAGCAAGAGCTCCAGATCGGTCATGTTGCTCATGGTGGGATCGTAGCGGCCATCGGTGCGGCGGCGATCCCAGAGCACCATGGAGTCCATCGAGAGGCTGACGAATTTATGCATACCGGGGGTGAGGACGCGATCGGGACCCTGGCCGACGAAGCGCAGGTGGGTGAAGTCATCGCTCATGACATCGAGCGCCGTAGTGACGATGGCGTGCTGCTCAAGGCCTTTGAGTGCCAGCTCAAGCTTTCGCGGTTTCAGGCGGTCATCGGCATCGAGGATGGCGCAATAGGGCGCGGTGATTTCGTCGAGCGCGACATTGCGGGCATTGGAGGCGCCGCGGCCGATGCCGCCACTGGACCGGTAGCGGATGCGCGGGTCGGCAAGGCCTGCTGCGGCAAGCATGGCGGCATAGTCGGCGCCATCGTCGGCCACGAGCCAGAGCTGCCAGTCGGCGTGGGTCTGGGCGAGGACACTCTGCACCGTGGTGACGATCGTGTCCTCGGCGCGATAGGCCGGGGTGATGATGGCGACGGTCTGGTCCAAGGCCTCTTCCCGCTCTTGAATGGGACGGCATCTGGTCCCATATGTCTCCCCAGACGCGCGATGCCACTCTCTATCGGGTCCGCGTCAATACGTTGCTTGATAATCAAGGACGGCGTGGATGTCGCGTATTTCGGTGTTTTCCGCCCCATTTCTCCTCGGCTTCGACAGTTTCGAGGAGCGAGTCGACCGGCTGGCCAAGTCCGCCGACGGCTACCCGCCCTACAATATCGAGCGCACCACCGATGCCGAAGGCACGGAACGGTTCCTGATCTCTATTGCCGTCGCCGGCTTTAGCGTGAATGAGCTGGACGTGCTGGCCGAGGACAACACGATCGTGGTCCGCGGCAAGCAAAAGGATGAAGCCGGCAAGGAGTTCTTGCATCGCGGAATCGCGGCGCGACAATTCCAGCGCAGTTTCCTCCTTGCGGAGGGGATGATCGTGAAAGATGCAACTTTAGGGCATGGTATGCTCGTTGTTGCTGTAGAGCGTCCGCAGACGCCCAAGATCGCCCGACGTATCGATATTCGCTCAGTTTGAGGAAAGGGCCGACGAGATGTATGAGAAACGCAACGAAAACCTGACGGCCGAAGCACTGAATCACCCGCTCAAGATGTTGACGCGCGCACAGTTCGCAGCGCTGGGCGGGGACGCCGTGGCCTATGTGCGCCCGGTCAGTGGGGCCATTTTGTCCACCATGATTCATGACGCCGAGTTCGAAGCCGAGGGCGATTACCAGCTGGTGATGTCTGCCGATGGCACGCCGCTGCTCGTCACCGACACCGAAGATGGCGTGCTGGACTGGCTGGGCGACAAGAATCTGGGTCTGGCGACCCTGCACTAGGCAGCAAAGAGAAATTTCAAAGGGCCCTCCGTTCGCGGAGGGCCTTTTCCTTTTTGCGAAGAGTGCACCCCAACCTGACTTCCGGAGGGACAGATCCAGTTTGTGGCAATATCCAGCCTCACCCACCGGCCGGATCCCTCCCCCTGTCAGGGGGAGGTTAGGTGGGGGTATCCGACGAAAAACAAGAGCCCCGGACCTTGGTCCGGGGCTTTCATAATTCTTGAGCCGAGTTCAGGCTGCGTAATTGGCTTCCGTCGGGGCCGTCAGGATGGCGCGGAGGCCAGCCGGATCGGAGGTCTGGCGCAGCTCGTCCACCACCGCTTCGGTGCGGAGGAGGCGCGCCACCTTGGAGAGCGCCTTGAGGTGATCGGCACCGGCGCCGGCAGGCGCGAGCAGCATGACCACCAGATCGACCGGCTGATCGTCAACCGCATCGAATTCGATGGGGTTGTCGAGCCGGGCGAAGAGCGCCACGACATCTTTCAATCCGGCGATCTTGCCATGGGGAATGGCAATGCCATTACCGAGGCCGGTCGAGCCAAGCTCTTCACGGCTGGTGATGGCCCCCAGAATATCGGCGGCATCGTGGCCACTGATTTCCGCGGCGCGGGTTGAAAGCGCTTCAAACAACTGGCGTTTCGTCTTTACGCCCGTGCAACAAAGCACGGCGCGCTCAGCCAGGATATCGGCCAATTCCATACAATCTGCCCTGGATCAACTTTGCTTACTGTGGCGCCGGGGCAGGATCAATTGGCCCCGAGAGCTGGATCAATCCAGCCAATATTGCCGTCGGAGCGGCGGTAAACCACATTCAGCCCGCCATGTCCAGCATGACGGAACATCACAACCTGTCCACCGGTCAGGTCCAGCTCCATCACGGCCTCTTCCACGGAGAGTTGGCGCAGGTTCTTGGTGGTCTCGGCAATCACCGGCGGTGCATAGTCTTCGTCGAGTTCCTCAAGCTCTCCATCGGCTCCGAAAACGGTATAGGAGGCGGTGAGACCATCTGACGCGCCGTTGAGGCCGCGCGGGCGCTGCTTGAGCTTGCGATTATAGCGGCGAAGGCGCTTTTCGATATTGAGCGCCATGACCTCATAGGCGCTGGTGGCGTCGCCGCCCTGGGCGCTGGCTTGCAGCATGGCGCCAGAATCGAGGTGAACTACGCAATCGGCGCGAAAGCCGATGCCATCGGGGGTGAGAGTGAGATGTCCGTCATAACCGCCGTCGAAATATTTACCGACCACGGCAGCGAAGTGATCCTCCGCCTTGCCGCGCAAGGCATCGCCAACGTCCATGTTCTTTCCCGAAACGCGTAAAGTCATGGCTTCCTCTTTCCTTTTGTCGTTGCTTGACGCCAGGATCTCGAAAAGCCGGTTCCCGGATTTTCGGGATCGCGTCTGACACATGCCATGTGGGGATGTGTCAGGCCCGATGCTAGACCCGTGCGCGTCCGGTACACAATGCTCAAGTGTCGCAGGCGGTTCGTTTATCGCTTGGACTTGGCCACACAATGGCCTTAGCCTTCGCGAGCGGTTAAGGGCGACAGGGTGATTTGCGCGAGGATTGGGGCACGCCCTCGTGGTTAGAGGCGTGGCACTAGCCGACTTGTTGAAGGTTCTTCTTTTGCCGCCGGCGGATCACTGAACTCGGGATGTTCATGCCTTCGCGGTATTTGGCGACGGTGCGGCGGGCGACGTCGATACCCTGCTCTTTCTTGAGCACCTCGGCGATGGTGTCATCGCTCAGAATATCACTCAGCGCTTCGGCATCGATGAGCTGGCGGATGCGGTGGCGCACCGCTTCGGCCGAGTGATCGCCGCCGCCATCGCTGGATGAAATGGCGGTGGTGAAAAAGTATTTCATCTCGTAGAGGCCGCGCGGCGTCGCCATGTATTTGTTGGAGGTGACGCGGCTGACGGTGGATTCATGCATGTCGATGGTTTCGGCGACCATCTTGAGCGTCATCGGCCGCAGATGGGCGATGCCATGGGTCAGAAAGCCGTCCTGCTGGCGGGTGATTTCGGCGGCGACCTTGAGAATGGTCTGGGCGCGCTGGTCAAGGCTCTTGGTCAGCCAGTTGGCCGTGGCCAGGCAATCGCTGAGGAAGCTCTTTTCGCCAGGATTGCGGGCCTTTTTTGTGACCGTCGCGTAATAGACGCGGTTGACCAGAACGCGGGGCAAGGTTTCGGAATTGAGCTCGATCTGCCAGGCGCCATCGGGACCGCGGCGCACGAAGACATCGGGTACCACCGCCTCGACCGGACCGGAATCAAAGGCCAGGCCGGGCTTGGGATCGAGCCGGCGCAGTTCGGCCAGCATATCGGTCAGGTCTTCGCGGTCGCAGCCAATGGCGCGCATCAGGCCGACCATATTGTGCTCGGCCAGCATGGACAGATTGTCGAGCAGCGCCATCATCATGGGATCGAGGCGGTCGCGGTCGCGCAGCTGGATGGCTAGGCACTCGGGCACCGAGCGCGCGAAAACACCGATGGGATCGCAGCCCTGCAGCGCTTCAAGCACGGCTTCCACATCCGGCAATTCAGCGCCGAGCTGGTCGGCAATGGTGTCGAGATCGGTGCTGAGATAGCCGGCCTCGTTGAGCCCATCGATCAGGTGGCGGGCGATGAGGCGATCCGCGGCCGTGCGCAGAATCATGTTGGCCTGATTTTCCAGGTGATCGCTGAGCAGGGGCTTGCTGGCGACGAACTGGTCGATGTCGGGCGCTTCGCCGCTCTCGCTGCTGCCATTGCGGTCGAGCCGGCTCTGCGGATTGAGCTGATCCTGCTGGGCCTGGTCGGGGAAGACGTTTTCGACGGCAGTATCATAGCCATCGGCGATGGCGTCGGCATCCTGGATGCGTTCGCCGCGCTCGACGGTATCCTCGTAGGCGCTGATTTCCTGGCTGCGCTCGGGTGGCTCGGGTGGTTCGACATCGCCGGGCTCGGCGCCATCCTCGCGCTCGAGCAGCGGATTGCGCAGCAATTCGGCATCGACGAAATCATTGAGCTCAAGGTGGCTCAGCTGCAGCAGACGAATCGACTGCATCAATTGCGGCGTCAGCGTCAGGCTTTGGGCCTGGCGAAATTCAAGACGCGGCGAAAGTGCCATTAACAGCTTACCCTAGCGCATACCGGTCCAATCCCGGCCTCTTCCCGGGCGGACCATGACCTATTTTTGTGCAGGGGGCAAGTTTAGAGGCAAGTATTGTGCCAACTACAGGGAGAAGCTTTCGCCGAGATAGACGCGGCGGGCGTCGGGGTCGGCGCTGATGGTTTCGGGGCGACCCTGAATCATCACCTTGCCGCCGTGGATGACATAGGCGCGATCGACCAGCCCCAGGGTTTCGCGCACGGCGTGGTCGGTGATCAGCACGCCGATGCCGCGGCGAGTCAGCTGGTGGACGAGGCCCTTGACCTCGCTGACGGCGATGGGATCGACGCCGGCAAAGGGCTCGTCGAGCAGCATGAAGACCGGATCGGCGGCCAAGGCGCGAGCGATCTCGACGCGGCGACGTTCACCACCGGAGAGCGAGAGGGCATTGGACTTGGCGATATGCTGGATGGAGAATTCCTCGAGCAGGGATTCCAGCCGCGCCTTGCGCTCGGCCCTGCCCTTCACGTGGTTTTCGAGCACGGCCATGATATTGCCGGTGACGGTGAGCCCGCGGAAAATCGAGGGTTCCTGCGGCAGGTAGCCGATGCCCAGCTGGCCGCGCTGAAACAGGGGCAGGCGGGTGATGTCGCGGCCATCGAGGCTGATTAAACCGGCGTCGGGCTTGAGCAGGCCCATGATCATGGTGAAGACAGTGGTCTTGCCGGCGCCATTGGGGCCGAGCAGGCCAACGGCCTCGCCGCGCCGCACGGCAATGGACACGTCGCGCACGACGCTACGCTTGCCAAAGCTCTTGGCCAGGCTATGGGCGACCAGCCAGCCGGTCTGGTCGATGCGGGGCTTGTCGGCGCTCTGGGTCATTGGGTGGTGAAGGTTCCCGTGACGCGGCCGGAGCTGCCGGTGGAGGTGAAGGTCGAGACATTGGTGGCAAGGTTCACCACCAGCTCGCCGGCCGCGACCGTGCCGCCAGAATTGGTCACATGCACATTGCCCGTGAGGCGCAGCAACTGGTCGGCGGGGGTGAAGACGGCGCGGTCGCCGGTTGCATCCTGGTCGGTGGTTTTCAGCCGCACCGAGCCGGTGGCAACGAAGGTCTTGATATCGCTGGTGCCGCCATCGCCATAGGTGGCCACGACCTTGTCGGCCCAGACATCGACCGTTGGATGGACGACTTCGACATTGCCGGTAAAGACCGCTTCCTGGGTGTTTTCATCGACCGTGAAGAGATCGGCGGTGATATCGACCGGCTGTTGCGCGAAGGCGGGATGCAGCGTGGCAGCGAAGGCCAGGGCGAGCAGAAAGCGCTTGATCATGGGGTCTGCATCTCGGTTGCGTCTGTGCCGGCGGTGGCAGCGCCGGGCGTATCGGGCAAGGTGACCGTGGCGCGGGTGAAAGTCCAGACCAGGTTTTCGGCATCATAGGTGATGCCTTCGGCGATGATCGTGGTGCCATCGGCATGGTTGATGGCAACCGGGCCTTCGCCGCGCAGGAACTGGGCCGCATAGTCGAAGATAGAATTGACAATGGTGCCGGTGGTTCCGGCGGAATCGGAAATCTGCGCCTCGTCACGAATTTCAACAATCTGCAGCGCGGTATCGAGAATGGCGTCTTCGGCTTCGACATTGCTGGTGTCGCCATTGGGGCGGCGCGTTTCAAGCGTCGCGCGGCTCAGGGCAATGCGGTTGGTGGCATTGGTGGGGGCCTGGGCCTCGGTGGCCGAGACAGTATAGGCCGTGCCGTCGTCCAGCGTGCCGGTATATTGGGGCGAATCGACCGTGACGTTTTCGCGGGTCACCTCGATGCGGCCAATGCCGAAGCGGCTGGCGAGGCTCGAGATATAGATCTGGCCGAGCAGGGCCAGCAAGGCGATGACGCCAAGCGCCGGCACGCCGATGCGCAGGATTGAGATCAGACGGTTGCGGACCATCAGGCCCTTGTAGATGGCCAGGCGCTGCGCCGCGTCAGCATGCAGGTTCATGGCCGCTCCGAACCGCTCAGCTATGGGCGAAAATATCGGTTTCCTGCCAGCCCAGGAGATCAAGCTCGCAGCGGGTCTTGAGGAAATCGAAGCAGGATTGCGCCAGCTCCAGCCGGTTTTCGCGGCGCAGCATGCGGTCGAGATGGCGCTTCAGGTCATGCAGATAGAGCACGTCCGAGGCGGCATAGTCGAGCTGGGCGTCGCTGAGCTTTTCGGCGCCCCAGTCGGAGCTCTGCTGCTGCTTGGAAAGGTCGACATTGAGCAGTTCGCGCGCCAGGTCCTTGAGACCGTGGCGATCGGTATAGGTGCGGACGAGCTTGGACGCGATCTTGGTGCAGTAGACCGGGCCGGTGACGACGCCGAAGCGGTTCCTGAGTGCGGCCACGTCAAAGCGCGCGTAGTGGAAGATCTTGGTGACGTCGGGATCGGACAGCAGCTTGACCAGATTGGGGGCATCGGTCGCGTCCTGGGGGATCTGCACGACATCGGCGCTCCCATCGCCGGGTGAAAGCTGGACGACGCAGAGCCGGTCACGATGGGGATCCAGGCCCATGGTCTCGGTGTCGATCGCCACTTCACGGCCGTAACGGGAAAGGTCGGGCAGGTCGCCGCGGTGCAATCGGATGGCCATAAGTCACTCGCTGAAATCTATATTGCATCCTGATGGCACAGCATCGGGGCAATGGGAAGGCGAGCCCCCATAAGAAAACCCCGGCCCGACTTTCGTCGGACCGGGGTTTTGAAACTGGTGCCCAGAAGAGGACTCGAACCTCCACACCTTGCGGTACACGGACCTGAACCGTGCGCGTCTACCAATTCCGCCATCTGGGCGCGGTGGTGTAACTAGGGGCGGGCGGACTTGATGTCAATGCGCTTTGTTGCGGCTTTGTGACTTTCCCAACAGGGGCCTACCAGTTGGCGCCGTCCCAGTGCTTGATCGCGGCGTGGTCGACCGATACGGGCGGCTCGAGACAGTTGACGTTGATCATCACCATGGCATTGCCCTTGCCGTCAGAGCCGCGGGCGAAGGACTCGATGCCGCAGGTCTTGCAGAAGAGATGCTCGATGTTTTCGGTGTTGAAGCGGTAGGTGGTCAAGTGATCCTCCCCGCTCAGCAGGGTGAAATCGCTGGCCGGAGCGGATTGCAGCACCCAGCCGAGACGGCGGCAGCGTGAGCAATTGCAGGTGCCCATGCCATCAAGCGCGGTGGTGACGTCATATTGCACGGCGCCGCAATGACACTGGCCGTGGTAGGTCCTGCTCTCGGACATTTTCGTGAACTCCGTTGCAAATTACTGGAACGAAACAAGAACACTTGTGACCAAGAGTCAAGCCGATTCCGGCTGGCGGGCATGGACAGGCGCGGCGGGCATGGGATAGAAGCGGGGCGTTGAGACCCAATATTTCCGGAGCCCAAGATGGACCGCAACCAGCCCAAGATCGTCACCATTTTCGGTGGCGCGGGATTTGTGGGAACCCAGGTCGTCGAGGCGCTGGCCAAGCGGGGCTATCGCATCCGCGTGGCGACGCGCCGCCCAAACCTGGCCGGTCCGGTCAAGATGTTCGGCAGCGTCGGGCAGGTACAGCCGATTCAGGCCAATGTGCGCAATCTTGCTTCGGTGCAGCATGCGGTGCGCGGCGCCGATATCGTGATCAACCTGGTCGGCGTCGGCTATTCGAGCGGCATGCAGAGCTTCGAGGCCGTGCATGTCGATGGCGCGCGCAATGTCGCTAGCGCCGCCAAGGCCGCAGGCGTGGCCACGCTGGTGCATATGTCGGCGCTGGGCGTCGATAGCGCCGCCGAGGTCAGCGAATACGCCAAGAGCAAGTTCGATGGCGAGGCGGCGGTGCTCGAGGCGTTCCCGCAGGCGGTGATCATGCGCCCGTCGATCCTTTTCGGCATGGGCGATGGCTTCTTCAATCTCCTCGGTACGCTGGCGCGGTTCTTCCCTGTGCTGCCGCTGATCGGGGGCGCTTCGCGTTTCCAGCCGGCCTATGTCGGCGACGTGGCGGAAGCTTTTGCGCTGGCGGCCGATGGCAAGGCCAAGGCTGGCAAGATCTATGAATTGGGCGGACCGCAGGTCGAAACGCACAAGGACCTGCTGGCTCGGGTACAGCGCGAAGCGGCGCGCAAGCGCCCGGTGCTGCCGCTGCCGGCGGGCATTGCCAAGCTGATCGCCCTGCCCTTCTCCTTCCTGCCGTTCCGGCCGCTGATCACTGCGGACCAGGTGGAATTGCTGGGGAAGGACAATGTGGTGAGCGAGGCCGCGATCAAGGACAAGCGGACCTTTGCCGGTCTCGGCATCACGCCGACCAGCATGGATACGATTCTGCCGACCTATATGTATCGCTTCCGCAAATATGGTCAGTATGACCGCGACAACGCCCCGGCGCCGATCCTCTAGTTTTCAGGCGCGTTTCCGGACCGAAAACCGGTAGCCACTTTTCCTGGAAATGCTTCGGCTATTCAGCGACCAGCACCAGCGCGAGACCACCCAGAATGGTCAGCGCGCCATAGAGCAGAAGGCCGACCGGTCCTTTGGATCGTGCGGGCTTTGCCGCTTTTGGCGGCGTTTTGATCGTGGTTTTTGGTTCGGTCATCATCTCCTCCTCAGGATGGAATGGACCTTTGGGGATCATGCGCCCGGCGGATGGGCTGCGCAAGCGGCTTTCCCGCGTTGCGCATCTCAGCAAAAACAATCGTAAGATATATCTTGAAAATCCCGACCTGGGCGCCGATCTTCTGTCTCAGTGCAACGTAAGATATATCGGAGACCCATCATGGGAAATAACTGGAGAGAAGGCGAACCCAATTGGCGGCGCATGGAGGCCATGGCGCGACGGGGCTGGGGGCGTTTTGCCCAGGGCATCGAAAGCGGCGAAGGCTGGGGCAATATGGGCGGCAATTTCCGCATCGGCCGCATGCTGGCCTCGGGCGACCTGCGCCTTGTGGCGCTCTACCTGATCGAGCAGCAGCCCCGGCATGGCTATGACCTGATCAAGGCGATCGAGGAAAAATCGGGCGGCTTCTATACGCCGAGCCCCGGCATCGTCTATCCGGCCCTGACCTTCCTTGAAGAGGCCGGCTATGTGACATCACAGGCTGATGGCAACAAGAAGCTCTATACGATTACCGACGAGGGCCGCAGTCATCTCGCCGACAATCGCGAGGCGATCGAGTCGACGCTGAATTTTCTGGCCAAGGCCGGCGAGCAGATGAACCGCTTCCGCGAATTCGCCAAGGCAGACTGGCCGTTCAATCGCGAGGAGGGCCCTGACTTCGGCAATCGCCCACCGCATCGCGGACATGGCCCCGGCTGGGGCCCAGGTGCGGATGCCGACCGCGACCTCAAGGACGTGGTTCCGGAGCTCAATGATGCCCGGCGTGACCTCAAGGCAGCGATCAAGAAGGCCCGCCGCGGGACGGAAGAGCAGCAGCGCCATGCGGCTGACATCCTCAAGCGCGCTGCCGCCGAAATCGAGGCGCTGGGCGACGACGACGTCGATATCTGATCGACATCTGAATGGCCGGAAGGCAGCTCGCGCATTCCACAATGCGGAATGGCAATGGCGTGCGGCCTTCCGACCTGCTTACTAACATGTTAGTGTCTGGATCATGCAGCAAGCTCCAGACACCATCCCCCATTCCACCCACAATCCGAGGCCTGATCGGCAGGCGGCCGGGGAGCGCGTGGCGGCGCGCCTCAAGGGCAAGGTCAGGGGCCGGGTCCATACCGATCCGCTGATGACCTATGCCTGGAGCGGCGACGCCAGTTCCTACCGGTTGATCCCGGCGGTAGTCGTCTTCATCAACAGCGAGGACGAGGTTCGTGCGGTGATGAGTGCCGCGCGAGCCGAGGGTCTGCCGATCACGTTTCGGGCGGCCGGAACATCACTGTCCGGTCAGGCTGTCACTGACGGCGTACTGGCGGTGCTGGGCGATGGCTGGCGCAAGCTCGACATCCATCCTGGCGCCGAGCAGATCACGCTGGGCCCTGCGGTGATCGTAGCGCAGGCCAATGCGGCGCTGAAAAAGCACGACAGGAAGATCGGACCGGATCCGGCGAGCCAGGCCACCTGCAAGATCGGCGGCGTGGTCAACAACAATTCATCGGGCATGTGCTGCGGGGTGGCGCAGAACACCTATCACACCATGGCGCGCCTCCGCATTGTGCTGACTGACGGCACCATGCTCGATAGCGGTGATGCCGCGAGCCGCGATGCCTTCCGGCTGAGCCACGCGGCGGTGCTCGACGGCCTGCATCAGCTGCATCATGAGGTAATGGCTGACGGTGAGCTGGTGGCACTGATCCGCAGGAAATACCGGATCAAGAATACGGTCGGCTATTCGCTCAATGCGCTGGTCGACTACCACGACCCGCTCGACATCCTGATCCACCTGATGGTGGGCTCAGAGGGGACGCTCGGCTTCGTTTCAGAAGTTACCTACAACACGGTGCCCGAACACCCGTTCAAGGCGACGGCACTCGTGCCCTTCCCCGATCCGTCGACTGCCGGCCGGGCAATCATCGAAATGGCCAATGGCGGGTTGCAGGTGACGACCGGGATCACCGCTGCCGAATATATCGAGCGGCGGGCGCTGGAGACGGTGGAGCATCTGGCGCCGATGGCGCCCCTGCTGCCCTGGCTGACCGAAACATCACCAGCCGTGCTGATCGACGTGACGGCACCTGACATGGCAGTGCTGGATTTGGAAGTAGCCAAGACCGAAGAGCTGCTGAAGCGGCACGGCGCGACGCATGTGGACTTTTCCACCGACGAGGCGCGCAGCCACGCGCTGTGGGATATCCGCAAGGGGTTCTTTGCCTCGGGCGGGGCAGCGCGGCCCAAGGGCACGGCGATGATGACCGAGGACGTGGCGGCGCCGATCGAGCGACTGGCCGAATTCGTGCTCGACATGCGGGCCCTGCTCGACAATCACGGCTATGAGGACGCCATCATCTTTGGACACGCGCTGGCGGGAAACCTGCACTTCCAGATGAGCGATGATTTCGCCCTACCGGGTTCCGCGGAGCGGTTCGACCTGTTCTCCAAGGCACTGAGCGACCTGGTGTCGGTGCAATATGGCGGCTCGCTCAAGGCCGAGCATGGCACAGGCCGGGCCATCGCGCCCTTTGTCGAGGCGGAATGGGGCGCCAAGGCCTATGGGCTGATGCGGCGCATTAAAGACCTCTTCGACCCCGAGGGCCTGCTCAATCCGGGCGTGCTGCTCAATGCCGATGACAAGGTGCATATCAAGAACCTCAAGGTCATGCCGCCGGCCGACGAGCTGGTCGACCTCTGCATCGAATGCGGCTTTTGCGAACCGGCCTGCCCCAGCCACCAGATGACGCTGTCGCCACGACAGCGTATTGCCGTGACGCGCGAGCGGGAACGCCTGCGCGCCTCGGGCGAGGACCCCGCGCTGCTCGAGCGGCTCGATGCCGATTTCCAATATCCTGGTCTCGACACCTGTGCGGCCTGCAACCTCTGCTCGATCCGCTGTCCGGTGGGGATCGAGACCGGCACGATGATCATGGGCCAGCGGGCGCAGCGGCGTGGGTCCACGGCGCGATCTGTGGCGGGCTTCGCGGCAGACCATCGCGGTACCGTGGAAAATCTGATGCGGGGCGGCGTGGGACTGGCCGATGCGGCACGCAAGGTGGTTCCGGCGGGAGCCGTCGAGGTTCTTACCGATACGGCGCGGCGGCTGACGGGCGAGCGCGTGCCACGGGTATCGCGGGCATTGCGGCATGGGCCGGGTGCGCCCAAGGCAAGGGACAATCGGCAGGACCCGCGCAGCAGCGGTTTCCCGGTGCCGATCGCGCAGACGGGACGGCCGGAAGTGGTCTATTTCCCGGCCTGCCCCAGCCGGATGTTTGGGGCCCCAAAAACCGAGCATGATCTGCTGTCGACGCCCGATGCCATGGTCAGGCTGCTGGAGCGGGCGGGCTATGATGTGGTCATTCCCGAGCATCTCAACGGGCAGTGTTGCGGCCAGCCGTTCCAGTCCAAGGGTTTTCCCGGTCAGGCAGCCGAAGTCGGTGGCGCGCTCAGGCGAGAACTGTCCATGCAGTCTGATGCCGGGCGGTTGAGCGTGGTCACCGATGCCTCGACCTGCGCCAAGCACCTCAAGGAATTTCCCGGCGACGCGCCAGTGGTGGATTCGAGCCAGTTCCTGCTCAGCCATGTGCTGCCCAGGCTGACGATCACGCAAAAGCTCGGTTCGGTGGCGGTGCATCACAATTGCTCAGCGCAGAGGTTGGGTGAGCAGGCGATGACGGAAAGGCTGGCGGCGGCCTGTGCTGATCAGGTTGCGGTGCTGAAATCGGTGACCTGCTGCGGCTATGCCGGCGACAAGGGCATGTTCTTTCCCGAACTCAATGCCCATGCGACGCGGTTCGCCAGACAGGACATTCCGGCGGGCTGCACCTTGGGTGTTTCGACGGTCAGCACCTGCGCCTCGGGGCTCAGCGAACATGCTGGCGTGCCCTTCGTGGGACTGGCGAGCCTTCTGGAATGGGCGAGCCGATAGAGCTTTTGTTGGTCGCGATTTCGAACCGCAAAAGTGATCGCCGCTTTTGCTGAAAACGCTCTGGCGTGACCTTTGCGCGGAAACGCGCTAGGGGAGGCTTCAGCAAGCCCCGGACGACCATGATCACCACCACCATTTCCACTCTCGGCCACAAGGGCGAGGGTGTCACTGAAATCGACGGCCAGAAAATCTTCGTGCCGCTGACCCTGCCGGGCGAGACGGTGGAGATCGAGGCCGATGGCGAGCGCGGCACGCTGCTGGGCGTCATCACACCCGCCGACAACCGGGTGGAGGCCTTCTGCAAGCATTTCGGCGCCTGTGGTGGCTGTCAGCTGCAGCATATGGACCGGGCGAGCTACGAGGCGTTCAAGATCGGGCTGATCGAGACGCCGCTGCAGTTTGCCGGGATCGAGGCCAAGGTTGGCCGCTTCATCGATGCTGCCGGTCAGGGCCGGCGGCGGGCGACGCTGCATGCGCGCAAGGAAGGCGCGGGCTATATGCGGCTGCGGAGCCATGAGGTGCATGACCTCGACGCCTGCCCGATTCTCTCGCCGGCCCTGGCCAGGGCGCCAGACATTGCCCGGGCAGTGATGCAGGCAGTCGGCGAGTCGGATGTGAGCCTCACCGCAACGCTAAGCGGGCTGGATGTGGTGATCCGCACGGAAAAGAAGCAGGCGCGGCATGATCGCGTGTCGCCACTGGTCGGCCGGTTCAAGCTGGCGCGACTGTCGATGAATGGCGAAATGGTGCTGCAGGCGCAGCCGCCGATTGTCGAAATGGGCAAGGCGCGGGTGGAAATCCCGATGGGCAGCTTCCTGCAGGCGACGGGTGAGGCCGAAGCCGTGCTGGCCGATTACGTGGTCAATGCCGTGGGCAAGGCCAAGAGCGTGGCGGACCTGTTCTGTGGCGTGGGGCCTTTTGCCCTGAGGCTGGCCGAGCAGCGGCCGGTCTTTGCCTTTGACAGTGACAAGGCCGGCATTGCGGCGCTGGACAAGGCGCGCCGCTTTACCAAGGGTATTCGCGAGGTGACGGCCAAGGCGCGCGACCTGTTCCGCGATCCGCTGACCCAGTTCGAATTGCCCTATGAAGCGGTTGTGCTTGATCCGCCACGGGCGGGTGCCGAGGCGCAGGTGCGCGAACTGGCCAAGTCGAAGGTGAAAAAAGTGATCATGGTGGCCTGTGACGCGCGCACCTTTGCGCGGGATGCCAAGATCCTGATTTCAGGCGGCTATTCGATGAGCGACCTGGTGGCCGTGGACCAGTTCACGCAGTCGACCCATATCGAAATTGCTGCCACATTCTCGCGCTAATCACGATTGGCGACGGAAACGCAACCAGCAGGGACTTGAGGCGTTTCCGCTACATCAATCAACAGACAAGCGACTGCCTGGGGCGGGTGTTGTCGCGTGGAGACAAACCATGCGTATGAATAAGATCATTGCCATCGGCGCCTTCTGTGCCGCAGCCGTCATTCCGGCCTTTGCTGCGACGGGTGAACCAAACGGCACCTTCGTTGACAGCTACGGCACGTCTTTCCAGTTCTCGCTGTGCGGTGACGGTACGGCGCTGTGCGGCGTGCTGACCAATCTTGAAGGTGAATCCGCCACCGAGGAAAACCTGGCCTTCGTCGGCAAGCAGGTGATGCAGGCCGAGCAGGTTGCCGAAAATGAGTGGAAGGGTGCGCTGGAAGCCGGTGGCATCAGTGCCGAGGCGACCGTGACCATGACCGGTCCGGACACGATCGACATCCAGGGCTGCCGCGCTGCCATCCTCTGCCAGACGCTGACCTATAACCGCGTTTAAGAGAATCTAGCCGAACTACCTCGGCGCGCGCTTGGCGAGAATTCGCTGCAGCGTGCGCCGATGCATATTGAGGCGGCGGGCCGTTTCGGAAACGTTGCGGTCGCAAAGCTCATATACCCGCTGGATATGCTCCCAGCGAACGCGATCGGCCGACATCGGGTTTTCCGGTGGCTCGGGCTTTTCCTCGCCGGTGGCGAGAAGGGCGTTGATCACGTCATCGGCATCGGCCGGCTTGCTGAGATAATCGGTGGCGCCAAGCTTTACCGCCGTAACCGCGGTGGCGATATTGCCATAGCCGGTCAGCACGACGGCGCGGGCATCGGGGCGCTTGGTGTGCAGCGCCGACACGACTTCCAGGCCATTTCCATCTTCGAGGCGGAGATCCACCACGGCATAGGCCGGGGGTTTTTCTGCAACGGCCGCAAGACCTTCGGCAACGGAGCCGGCTATGCGGACATCAAAACCACGACGCGCCATGGCGCGCTCGAGGCGCTGAAGAAAAGCTGCGTCGTCATCGACGAGCAGCAGGCTGGGGTCAGTGGCCAGGAGGTCTTCGATCGTGCTCATGGCCTTTCCATAAGGCTTTGCCGCGGAAAGGTCAAAAGATCGCAGCCCTTTCGGCTACCGTATTTTCCCTAGGGCTTATCCCGAAAAACCAGGTAATTCAGACCGCTGGATTTTCTGCCTCGATGGCCTTGCGCGGCCAGACGATGCGGGCGCGGGCATGACCATCGGGGGCGATGTTTTCGAAAGCGAGGCGGCCGCCGGTGCGTTCCAGCAGTGTCTTGGCGATGAAGACGCCCAGGCCCAGGCCTCCGGGCTTGTTGGCGTCGGGGCCATGCGGATCGCGGGGACGGCTGGTCAGATAGGGCTCACCCAGGCGCGCGATCAATTCGAGGGCAAAGCCGGGGCCGTCGTCGGTGATGGAAACCGAGACGGCATCATGATCCCAGGCGGCTTCGATGCGCACGGTGGTACGGGCGAAATCACTGGCGTTTTCGATCAGATTGCCCAGACCATAGAGCAGGCCAACGCCGCGCGGGAAGACCGGCGGCGGGCCGGAGGATTTTTCGTAATAGAACAGGATGGCCTTGCCGCGCCCCTCGTGCGGACGGGCGACTTCGGCCAACAGGTCGGTGAGCGGCACGGCAGCAAAGGGATCGTCGCCCTCGCTGCCCAGATTGCGCAGCTTGGCAAGAATGGCGCGGCAGCGCGCGGCCTGGGCGATGATCAGTTCCACGTCGTCTGCGAGGTCGCTGCCGGGCTCGGCGTCGGCGCGCATTTCCTTGGCGGCCAAGGCAATGGTGGATAGCGGCGTGCCCAGTTCATGGGCGGCAGCAGCGGCGAGGCCGTCAAGGGCGGACAGGCGCTCCATGCGGGACAGTGCGAGTTCGGTGGCGGCCAGGGCGTCGGCAATCTGGCGGGCGTCGTGGGCGACACGCATCGTATAGGCGGAAATGAAAACCACGCCGCAGATGATCGAGACCCAGATGCCGATGACATAGATGCGGTTGAAGACGATGCGCTCGGTCGGCTCCCAGGGTAAAGGCAGGTGCCAGACCGAAAGGATCGAGGCGAGCACCACGGCCAGCGCCGCCAAGGCAATGGTGACGCGCTGCGGCAGGGTGGAGGCCGAGACGGAGACTGGGGCCAGCAGCAGCAGCGAGAAGGGATTGTGCAGCCCGCCGGTCAGCGCCAATAGGCCCGCCAGTTGCAGCAGGTCGAAGACGATCTGGCTGGCGGCGGCGCGTGAGGTGGGTTGGTGGCTGTCACCGAGGTGGAAGACCAGCCAGAGATTGACACCGGCCGAGAGGCCGATCAGCGCAAAGCACTGCACCAGCGGCACGGGAAAGCCGAGGCCGAAAGCGACAAAGAGCACGCCGATGGCCTGGCCGCTGACGGCGAGCCAGCGCAAGAGAACCAGTGTCTGCAGGCGCAACGGCCGCCAGGTGGAGGGCAAGGGCAGGCCATCGGCCTGTGTCATGGTCATGTAAGGGCCCTTCCGGGGCAAATAGGCGCTCCGCCATAGTGAGGCAAAAACTGCATTTCAAGATCAAAAAACCATAGGCACAGCATTGATCCTACCCCAGGGCGGGCCACGTATTGATCATCGTGACTGGGAAAGTGAAATCGAAATGACCACAGCAATCATCAAACCTCAATGGTCCCCGCTGACCATCGCCCTCATGGTTCTGGGCTTCATCGCCTTCTGGCCGCTGGGCCTGCTTGTTCTCGGCTACATCCTGTGGGGCGAGAAATTCGGCGGCTCGCCGGAAAAGGCGCAGGCCTATTGGAACAAGGGCAAGAGCTGGTGCAGCTCCAACAAGGGCCACTATCGCAACTGGAACAACCAGAGGAGCCATGGCATGAACTCGAGCGGCAATGCAGCCTTTGACGACTATCGCGCCGAACAGCTCAAGCGCCTCGACGAAGAGCGCGCGCGGCTCGACGCCGAAATCGACGCCTTCCACGAATATATGACCAACCTCAACAAGGCCAAGGATCGCGAAGAATTCGATCGCTTCATGAACGAGCGCCGCGGCAGCCGCCAGGGCTATGGCGACGTCAAGCCGAGCGAATCCAACAATGACGGCTGGGGCAACAATACCTAAGCCCTACCGTCCAAGTCCTCCTGAAGTCGGTCCATCCCAACGACCGAACTGGCGCCCCGCAAGGGGCGTCTTTTTTGTTGGGCGTCATGGTATGATGTTTCGACTCAAATCCGGGGCCCAATGAACCTGTTTTTCCGCGCCAAGCCGAAAATCCCTGCCAGCACGACGATGGAAATCGACGGCGTGGCGGTCGCCATTGCGGTCAAGGTCAATGCGCGTTCCAAGAGCTACCGCCTGTCGCTGCCGAGCAGCGGGCCGGTGCTGACGCTGCCGCCGCATGGCAAGTGGGCCGAGGCGGAAGCGTTTCTGCATCGTCACCATAACTGGCTGGCAGCGCGCATAAAACGGGTGCCGGAAGCGACCAGTTTTGCCGAGGGTACGCTGGTGCCGCTGCGAGGCGTCGACCATCGGATCATTGCCACTGGCCGCGTTCGCGGGCGGGTGGAAGTGGCCGAGCTGGATGGCGAAAAGGTGCTGCTGGTGCCGGGAGATGCGGCGCATCAGGCGCGGCGACTGACGGATTGGCTCAAGGACGAGGCGCTGGCCGATCTTGAGATCCAGAGCGCCTATCATGCTGAGCGGCTTGGCGTTTCGATCAAGGCGATCCGCATGCGCGAGCAGAAGAGCCGCTGGGGTTCGTGCTCGTCGACAGGCAATATCAATTACAACTGGCGGCTGATCCTCGCCCCGCCTTTCGTGCTGGATTATGTGGCCGCCCATGAGGTTGCCCATCTTGTCGAGATGAATCATTCGGCCGCTTTCTGGGCGCAGGTGAAGAAGACCCTGCCGGACATGGAGAAGGGTCGGGCGTGGCTAAAAGCACACGGTCGGCAGTTGATGGCCTAAGCCTCAGCCACAACACAATGATTTGCCTATATCTTGCCGCAATGGCTGGCGTATGACCTGTGTCATGCGCCGCCTGATCACCCTTATCGTCATGATCTTTGCCTTCGCCGCCGTGGCGGGGCCGTCGGTGGCGCATGCGCATCGCTATGTCAGTACACCCATCGTGGTGCTGAACCTGGTGGACCAGAATAACCAGTCAATTCCAGTGGTTGTGGAGGTCCAGCGGGGCGACATCGACCTGGGCTCGGGCATTTCCATGCCCTGTGGCGCGCATCACGGGATTCCGGTGAGCGTGGACCAATTGGCGGTCTGTCCACCGGCGGCTGGCGTGATCATGAGCGTCGACGATGCGGCGCCGGTATGGTCCAGCATCAGAGTGCTGCGCCCGCCCAAGCATGCTTGACGACTTCTTGTAATCCTCTCGTCACCCTGCTTGCGGCCCGCTGGGCCAAGGATGTTTTCATGTCTACTCTTGCTCGCGCGACCCTGTCGCGCCGTACCATGCTGGCTGGTCTTGCCAGCGTGAGCGCCCTGGCCCTCGCCGGTTGCGCCACGACGACCCCTACCCAAACCGTACCGACCGGCCCGGTGCGTCATGCCGTGCCACCTGATGTGGCGATGATGTATGCCGCGCGGCCGGAGGAAGAATATCCTGTGCCGGCCGCCGACATTTCCATGGTCGATCCGCTCTATTGGCGGCAGGAGGTGGAGAATACCACCGGCCAGCCGGAAGGGCGCGTCGTGGTCGATACCGGGAACTACTTCCTCTACTGGACCATGCCGAACGGGCGGGCCATGCGCTATGGCGTGGGCCTCGGCCGCGCCGGGTTCGAATGGAGCGGGGAAGGCCATATTGCCTACAAGCGCAAGTGGCCGGTGTGGACGCCGCCGGGCGAAATGGTCGATCGCCAGCCCGAGTTGGAAATGTATCGCCACGGCCAGCCGCCCGGCCTGCTCAATGCGCTGGGCGCCCGCGCGCTCTATATCCACCAGGGCAATCGCGACACGATCTATCGCGTGCATGGCACGATGGACCCTTCCACAATCGGCAAGGCGGTCTCGAGCGGCTGCGTGCGGCTGCTGTTCCAGGACGTGATGGATCTCTATGACCGGGTGACACCCGGCGCACCGATCCTGGTGATCTAAGAAAAAAGGCCGCTCGAAGGAGCGGCCTTTTTGTTTTCTTGGACGCTTCAGATCCTCGGTGTCATCCCGGCCTTGAGCCGGGATCCATCTCGAGATGCCACCGCTGCCGCAAGGCCTATCATTCAGACCACCTTGCGGCCGTTGAAACGATCTCAGGATGGGCCCCGGCTCAAGGCCGGGGTGACACCGTGGGTGGGAGACAATATCTGCCTACCACTACATTCCTAGTTCTGCTGATCCCCGAAGATCAAATCCATCAGGGTGCGCTGTGAGCGCTCGTTCTGGATCGGAACGGGCTGGCCCAGGTCGCTGGGCGGCTGGATCTGTTGCGGCTGCATATATTGCTGGTTCTGTTGGGCCGGGGCGCTGGGGACCCAGACCTGCTGGCCGGTGGCCGGGTCGGTGACCAGGGTCATGGGCAGGCCGGTGGCCGGGTCGAGCGGGGCCTGGCCGACGCCATTGTTCTGCGGCTGCAGCGGATAGCCGGTGACCGGATCGATGGCCTGGCCCTGTTCCTGCGGCTGAACCACCTGATTGCCGCCGACGACCTGACCCACGACCTGGCCGGTGGCCGGATCGATCTGATTGCCATTGGCATCGACGAGATAGCCGCCGGTCGCGCCATTGTTGACCGGCATGCCGGTATTGGGGTCGATCTGCTGGCCGGTGATGGGCATGCCCGTCGCCGGATCGATCTGCTGGCCAGCATTGGCGTTCTGGCCGGTATCGATGATCGGATTGGCACTGACGGCGCTGGCGGGTGTGTATTGGCCGGTGGCCGGATCGTAGCGCATCAGCTGACCGGTGGCCGGATCGGTGGAGGTCTGGACCGGCTGGCCGCTATCGGCATCGAGATATTGCGTGACGAGCTGGCCAGTGGCCGGGTCGACGACCTGATTGGCGACCAGCTGGCCGGCATAGGAGCCGCCCGGAATGGCGGCGATCTGCTTGCCCTCATGCGCCTTGGTCATGAATTCGGACCAGATGGCGGCCGGGACGTTGCCGCCCGAAAGGGTGGTCTTGGTGTCATTGTCGTTGCCGAGCCAGACACCGGTGACCATGGCCGAGGTATAGCCGACGAACAGGGCGTCGCGGGCGTTCTGGGAGGTACCGGTCTTGCCACCGAATTCCCAGCCGCCGAGATTGGCGCCCTTGCCGGTGCCCACTTCCACGGCGGTTTCGAGCATATCGTTCATCTCGGCCAGGACCTTGGGCTCGACGACACGGCCGGGGCCGGCGTCGGAGGACTGGTAGAGCATGGTGCCATCCTTGGCCTGAATGGACGTGATGACATTGGGGATGACGCCCATGCCGCCATTGGCGAAGGGGGCATAGGCCGAGGTCAGTTCCAGAAGGTTCACTTCCTGGGTGCCGAGCGCGATGGAAGGCACGGCGGTCAGCGCCGAGGAAATGCCCATGCGGGTGGCCACATCGATAACGGCCGCGGGGGTGACATCGATGGCGAGACGCGCGGCAATGGTGTTGAGCGAATAGGCGAGGCCCTGACGCAAGGTCACGGTGCCGGCATATTTGCCCGAGGCATTGCGCGGGCTCCAGCCGTTGTATTCGAACTGGGCATCCTCGGCCAGGGTATCGGGCGTATAGCCCTTTTCCATGGCGGCCATATAGACGAAGGGCTTGAAGGTCGAGCCGGGCTGGCGCTTGGCCGTGACGGCGCGGTTATACTGGCTGGCCTGGTAGTCGACGCCGCCGACCATGGCACGGACCGTGCCATCGACATCCATGGCGACGAGGGCGCCCTGGCTGAAGCCGCGGTTGGGGCCTTCGGAGGCGACCTTCTCCTTGACGATGAATTCGGCGTCCTTTTGCATCTTGTAGTCGATCGTGGTCTGGACCACGACGTCGGACTTGATGTCGCCGATATAGGCGGTCATCAGCGATTCAACCCAGTCGGCCACATAGGATTCCGAGCCGGCGACGCGGGTGCGCACGGTCTGGTCGGGGTCGATGCGGGCGGCATCGGCCTCTTCCTGGGTAATGAAGCCGTCGCGGGCCATGGCGGCCAGCGACAGGCGCTGGCGCTCGATGGCACGCTCAGGATTGGATTTCGGATTATAGGCGGAAGGCGCAGGCAGAATGCCGGCCAGCATGGCGGCCTGACCCAGCGAAAGATTGCGTGCCGAGACGCCGAAATAGGTCTGCGCGGCGGCCTCGATACCTGTTGCACCGGCGCCGAAATAGACGCGGTTCATATAGAGTTCGAGAATTTCTTCCTTGGTATAGTTCTGTTCCAGCCAGACAGCGAGGATAGCTTCCTGCACCTTGCGGCCCAGGGTCTGGTCGGGGGTAAGGAAGAGGTTTTTCGCGACCTGCTGGGTGATGGTGGAGGCGCCACGCGTCACGCCACGCGCCTGGACCGACTCGATGGCCACGGAAACGAGGCCGATGGGATCGACGCCGAAGTGGCTCATGAAGCGTCGGTCTTCCGAGGCGATAATGGCCGCGGGCACGTAATAGGGCAGTTCGCGGAAGGTGACGGCTTCGCCGCCGGTGGCACCGCGATTGGAGATGAGGCTCCCGTCAGCCGCAAGGATGCGGATATTGGGCGGACGATCAGGAATGGCCCAGGTGTTGGACGAGGGCAATTGCGCGCCGTAATAGACGATGACGCCGATGACCGCGATGCCGCCCCAGAGGCAGGCAACAAAGCCCCACCAGAGCAGGCCCATGAGGAAACCGCCCGAACGGGAACGGCGCTTCTTCGGCTTTTCGGCCTTGCCACGACGTGGCGGCCTGGGTGGTTTGCCACCGCCACCATTGCCCTTGGTGGGCGTTGGACGCTCATCGGCAACGGAAAAGCCCATGGAATTGCCCATCGACGATCCCGAAAGGGACGGCTCTACACGCTGTCCGGCCTTGGCGCGCGGCTGGGCCTTGGGCTTGGTGCCCCTGGCTGGCTGATTGCCTACGCGATCATCGGCGGAAATGCGAAAATCCATCAAGCAGACCTTAGAAAACTGGTGCCTTTTGCCCGCTTCTACCCTGTTCGCCCGCGTCGGGGAATATAAGGTTGTCGAAAGGTTAAGGCTGAACCTGATCGTCTCACGGGCGCGGCTTATCCAGCACGAGCGCTATCCGCGCGATCACCAGACCCTTTTCCAAGTCAATTGTGGCCGGTTTATGTGGGGTTTTAGAGGTTTGATCCAGCTGTTGCGGGGGTGTCACAGCCCATGCCGCCATGGTAGGTGGCAGAAAAACCATTTGGAGCGCCAATGCCAGTTCTTGCCAGTACAGGTCTGCTCTACGCCGCGGCTGCGCTGGCAGAGATCGCCGGGTGCTTTGCCTTCTGGGCCTGGTTGCGGCAGGGGCAGTCCATATTCTGGCTGGTGCCGGGAGTCGCGTCGCTGGTGGCTTTTGCCTGGCTGCTGACGCTGGCGCCTGCGGATCATGCGGGGCGGGCTTTTGCCGCCTATGGCGGCGTTTATATCGTGGCGTCTCTGCTCTGGGGCTGGCTGGCCGAGGGGCGGATGCCGGATCGATGGGATGTGATCGGCGGCGCCATGGCGCTGGCGGCAGCCGGGATCATCCTGTTTGCGCCGCGCGACGCATGAAGGGTTCATCAATCGCGGCGACGCAATTGTTTCGACACAGTCGATGCCGATCATGGTGGCAGGGTAAGCCGGAGAGAGCATGCGACTGAAATTGATGGCTTTTATCGCCGTGCTTTGCTGTGTGGCTGTGCCGGTCCAGGCCAATGATGCGGCTACGCTGGAGCGGGCGCTGGGCGCGGCGACGGACACATTCGAGGCGGCGCTGCCAAAGCTCGGCCAGACCGAATTTGGCGTCGATGTCGCGGCCTATCGCGATGCGCTGACGCTGCAGCAGTTCCGTTCGTCCTATTGGGGCGGCACAGTCGACGTGGCGCTGGAGCGACGCGCCGAAGCGAGCGGGTCATGCGGGCGGTTTGCCGCCTTCGTGCGGGTGCCGCCAGAGAATGGCACGGTGCGGCTGGTGACCTGCCCACAGTTCTTCACGCCTGATGCCGATGCGCTGCGCGAGCTGACCATATTGCACGAGATGGTGCATGTGGTGGCGGGCACCGATGAGTGCCAGGCCATGGCCTTTGCCGCCAAGGTGGAAATGGCGGCAAAGGGGAGTTTCACGCCGGTCAGCGCCTATTGGCAGGCAAGCGGTTGCGCGGGCGGGCGATACGCCCTGCCCTAGCGCCAGCCCAGGGCCGGGGCGACATGCTTCAAAATGCTTTCGATGACATGGGCGTTGTATTCGACGCCGAGCTGGTTGGGCACGGTGAGCAGCAGGGTATCGGCTTCGGCGATGGCCTCGTCCTTCTTCAGCGCCTCGATCAACTTGTCGGGCTCGCCGGTATAGCCACGACCGAAGACGGCGCGCTTTTCGGGCTCGATATAGCCGAACTGGTCTTCCTCGGAGCGGCCGGTGCCGAAATACATGCGGTCCGTATCGTTGACGAGGGCGAAGATCGAGCGGCTGACCGAGGTGCGCGGTTCGTGGGCGTGGCCGGCTTCCTTGAAGGCTTCCTTGTAGAGACGCAGCTGCTTGGCCTGCTGGACATGCAGCGGCTCGCCGGATTCATCGAACTTGAGCGTCGAGGACTGCAGATGCATGCCGAGCTTTGCCGCCCAGATGGCCGTGGCGTCGCTGGCGGCGCCCCACCAGATGCGGTTGCGCAGGCCTTCTGAGTGGGGCTCCAGACGCAGCTTGCCCGGCGGGTTGGGGAACATGGGACGCGGATTGGGCTCGGCAAAGCCATTGCCCTTGAGGACTTCCAAAAAGACCTCGGTCTGCTCGCGGGCCATGTCGGCATCAGTCTTGCCCTCGCCGGGGGCGTAGCCGAAGTAGCGATAGCCGTCGATGACCTGCTCGGGCGAACCGCGCGAAATGCCGAGCTGCAGGCGGCCACCGGCGATCAGATCGGCAGAGCCGGCGTCTTCAGCCATATAGAGCGGGTTTTCATAGCGCATGTCGATGACTGCGGTGCCCAGCTCGATCTTTTTGGTCTTGGCGCCGGCAGCGGCCAGTAGCGGGAAGGGCGAGGCGAGCTGGCGGGCGAAGTGATGCACGCGGAAATAGGCGCCATCGGCCCCCAGTTCCTCGGCCGCCACGGCAAGATCGATGGATTGCAGCAGGGCATCGCCGGCCGAGCGTGTGCCGGACTGGGGCGAAGGGCTCCAATGGCCAAAGGAAAGGAAACCGATCTTCTTCATGATGCACCTGAATTTGCAGTCCAAACCGGACAAGGCTTACCTATGTGGCCGGTGACCTGCGAAAAAGCCAGATAGCAGGAACGCATTGTTCGGCGGCGTGAACGATGTGGCCAGGGTGAACCCTGTCGGGTGGGGTGCGTTGGGCTTTGTGGATTGCGGAGGAGATTTGCGATGACGGATCAGCCGGTAGCGAAAATGGTCGAGGTGGCGCCGGGCGTTAGTCTGTTCACCGAGGCCTGGGGAGAGCCGGAGAAGGGCACGTTCCTTCTCGCCATGGGCGCGACGGCATCGATGGTGTGGTGGCCGGATGGGTTGATGCAGGCGCTGGCCGATGCGGGTTATCGGGCCATCCGCTTCGATCATCGCGACACCGGGCAATCGACGACAGGTGCGCCGGGGGAGGTCAACTATGACCTCGATGCGCTGACGGGGGATCTTTTGGCGATCCTTGATGCCTATGAGGTGGAGCAGGCACATCTGGCGGGGATGTCGCTGGGCGGATATGTGGCGCAGATCCTGGCGTTGCGGCAGCCGGAGCGCGTGCTGTCGCTGACGCTGATCGCCAGCGAGCCGCTGGGGCAAGACTATCAGGGTGAGGGGATTTCCGATGACTTCATGGCGCATTTTGGCGCGATGAAAACGCTGGACTGGAGCGACCGGGATGCGGTCGGCGATTTTCTGCTGGGCGCGGCGCGGCTGAGCGCAGGGTCCAAGCCGGGATTCCAGGAGGGTGAGGCCCGGCGCCGGGTGGAGACGGAGATCAGCCGGGCGAGCACTATCCAGAGTGCGTTCAACCATTCGATGGTGGGGGGCAATGTGGACGGGCTCGATGTCGCTGCCATCAGCCAGCCGGTGCTGGTGGTGCATGGCACGGAGGATCCGATCATCGCTGTGGCGGCCGGGCGAAAGACTGCCGAGGTGGTGAAGGATAGTCGCCTGGTCCTGCTGGAGGGGCGCGGGCATGAGTTGCTGAAGCAGGATGTAGGGGTGATCGCGGGGGCGATGGTGGAGGTGGCTAAGCAGAATTAGCGGCTCGCTCGCTGCCGGACCCTTGCTGTATTACATGTATTACAAATGGAGCTTTGTCATGCCAGAGGTCTCGGACCCGATCACGCTGCGCCTGCCGCTCGGTATTCTCGAGGATGTGGAGGCGATTGCCGAGGGGTCAGACAGGACCCGAAGCTGGGTGATCGTGCGGGCCCTGAAATACTATCTGGCAAAAGAGGCCGAAGGCGGCATCTGCCTGTCGGTGCTGCGTGGGCGAGAGGAAGCTGCCGCAGGCGGCGGGCGCGAAGCCGATGAGTTGCTGGCCGAACTCGACGAAATCATCAGGAGCGGCAAGGCGGCGTGATGCGCGTCAGACTGTCGGCTGACGCCTTGCGTGGCAAGACCAATTCGGGCATTGCCAGTTTCAGGAACGTGATCCGACGGGGCCTGACCCTGCTGCATGATCGTCCGGGCGCCGGCTTTACAGACTCCAGGATCCCGATCCAGGGTGCGCGGCGCATCATCGTTGATGGCTGGTATTTCGACTATGACGTGATCGGTGACGCCATATGGGTGCATCGCATCACCAGTTCGGTGAATACGCCCTCGCTCAGCCATGAAGACGACTTCGACTATGAGCGGCCGCCGGCGGGCAGCTCAGAGTCCTGAGGCACGTGGGGATCGACCGTGTGGGACATCCGGGCCACTCGACCATAGGTCTCGTGGCCTGCTCGCCTAAAATCGCGCCACCGGCGCGATTTTGCAGCTTTGCTGCCGGCTCTCAGACGTCCAGATTGCTCACGCTGAGGGCGTTGTCCTGGATGAAGTCGCGGCGGGGTTCGACGAGGTCACCCATCAGGGCGGTGAAGATCTGATCGGCTTCGTCGGTCTGATTGATCTCGACCTTGAGCAAGGTGCGGGCGTTGGGGTCGAGGGTGGTTTCCCAAAGCTGGGAAGCGTTCATTTCGCCAAGACCCTTGTAGCGCTGGAGGGCGACGCCCTTGCGGCCGGAGTCGGTCACGGCCTTGAAGAGGGTCGCCGGGCCATAGATGGGAATCGTCTCGCCCTTGCGGGTAAGGGTCGGGACACCGCCGTAGATTTCGTCGAGGCGTTCGGCGAGCTGGCGCAGCTTGCGGGCATCGGCGCTGGCCAGCAGGGGCTTGTCGAGCAGGTGACGCTCGGCAACGCCGCGCACGGTACGCGAGAAGGCCAGCTCGTCTGCATCGGTGATTTCGCCGGCCCAGCCCTGTTCCCATTCGTCGGAAATGCGATCGAGGCGATTGCCGACGCGCTTGAGCACCTCGCCCATTTTGGCGGCATCGTTGAAGCCATCGGGATCAAGACCACCGACGATGGCCGCCTGCTCCACGAGGTTGCGATTGTAGCGCGTGTTGAGATTGTCGATGGCAGCGACAATGCTGCGCGACTGCTGCACGATGGCATGGAGATCGGGGCCGGCATGCTGGTGGCCATCGCGGGTGGTGAAGACGGCGTCTTCGAGCCCGGCGGCGATCAGGTAGTCGTTGAGTGCGTCTTCGTCCTTGAGATACTGCTCGGAACGGCCACGGGTGGCTTTGTAGAGCGGCGGCTGGGCGATGTAGACATGACCGCGTTCCAGAAGCTCGGGCGTCTGACGGTAGAAGAAGGTCAGCAGAAGCGTGCGGATATGGGCGCCGTCCACGTCGGCGTCGGTCATGATGATGATCTTGTGGTAGCGCAGCTTGTCGGCGTTGAACTCCTCGCGGCCGATGCCGGTGCCGAGCGCCGTGATCAGCGTGCCGACCTGGTCGGAGGAGATCATGCGATCAAAGCGCGCGCGCTCCACATTGAGGATCTTGCCGCGCAGGGGCAGCACGGCCTGATTGGAGCGGTCGCGGCCCTGCTTGGCGGAACCACCGGCGGAGTCACCTTCCACGATGAAGATTTCCGACTTTGCCGGATCGCGTTCCTGGCAATCGGCGAGCTTGCCGGGAAGCGAGGAGATTTCGAGCGCGCCCTTGCGGCGGGTGAGCTCGCGGGCCTTGCGGGCAGCCTCGCGGGCCGCAGCAGCTTCAGCCACCTTGCCGACGATGACCTTGGCTTCAGCGGGATGTTCCTCAAACCACTGGCCGAGCTTTTCGTTGACGATGTTCTCGACAACCGGGCGCACTTCGGAGGAGACCAGCTTGTCCTTGGTCTGGGAGGAGAATTTGGGGTCCGGCACCTTGACCGAGAGCACGCAGGTCAGGCCTTCGCGGGTGTCGTCGCCGGTCAGCGTGACCTTTTCCTTTTTGGAAATGCCCGAGCTTTCCGCATAGCCGACAACCTGGCGCGTCAGCGCGCCGCGCAGGCCGGCCAAGTGCGTGCCGCCGTCGCGCTGGGGGATGTTGTTGGTGAAGCAGAGCACGTTCTCGTGGTAGCTGTCGTTCCACTGCAGCGCGACTTCGACGGTGATGCCGTCCTTCTCGCTGATCATGGTGATGGGCGCCGGCACGACCGAAGTCTTGGACTTGTCGAGATATTGCACGAAGGCCTCGAGCCCGCCCTCGTAGAAGAGTTCGGTGGTCAGCGGCTCGGGATGGCGCAGGTCGCTCAGCAGGATGCGCACGCCGGAATTGAGGAAGGCCAGTTCGCGCAGGCGGTGTTCGAGCGTCTTGAAATCGAACTCGACCATGGTGAAGGTTTCGGTCGAGGGCAGGAAGGTCACAGCCGTGCCGGAGCGCCCGTCGTAAGTGGCGGGCTGCTTGTCCTCGACATAGGTGCCAACTTGCTTCAGCGGAGCGACGGCATCGCCATGGGCGAATTCCATCTCGTGGATTTCGCCATCGCGGTTGATGCGCAGGCGCAGCCAGACTGACAGGGCGTTCACCACGGACACGCCCACACCGTGCAGACCGCCAGAAACCTTGTAGGAATTCTGGTCGAACTTACCGCCAGCGTGGAGCTGGGTCATGATGACCTCGGCTGCCGAAACGCCCTCCTCGGCGTGAATGCCGGTGGGGATGCCGCGACCATTGTCGATGACCGTCACCGAGCCATCGGCATTGAGCGTTACCGTAACCAGATCGGCGTGGCCGGCCAGGGCCTCGTCGATGGCGTTGTCGACGACTTCATAGACCATGTGATGCAGGCCCGAGCCGTCATCCGTATCGCCGATATACATGCCGGGACGCTTGCGCACCGCATCGAGGCCCTTGAGCACCTTGATGCTGTCGGCGCCGTATTCACTGGCAGCAGTAGTTTCGGGAACGGGCTTTTCGCTATCGGTCATGGGGTCCGAATCAGTCGTTTTCTGGTGAAGTTTGTTCTATCGGAATGGGGGTATATCCCCAAGCAAAATGGGCTTTTGAAGGCTTTTGGCAGGGGATTGGCCACCCCTTTTCGTAGCCACGATTTTCAGTCTCTGGCCAGGCGCCCGTCCCTGACGATGATCATCTGCGCCCGATCACCCAGAGCTTCGAACAAAACCTTGTCGGTGCCGGTGAGAAAGCATTGAGTGCCAAGCCCGTCGAGCGCCGAAAACAAGGCCCGGCGACGATCGGGATCGAGATGGGCGGCGATTTCGTCGAGCAGCAGGAAGGGCGTGATCGACGTCCGCAGCTTGACCAGTCGCGCATGGGCGAGAATGAGCCCGATCAGAAGAGCTTTCTGCTCCCCCGTCGAGCCGAGGGAGGCCGGCATGGCCTTCTGCGCATAGGTGACTTCGAGATCCACTCTATGTGGACCAGATATGGTGCGTCCGGCCGCGCGATCAACCCCGCGGGAGGCCCGCCAGAGGGCGCTGAGGGCCGATTCCAGCGCTGCCGATGACGCGGGCTCGGCGCCCTGATCGAAGAGCGGCGTCAGCGCCAGATGGGCTGCGGGGAAGCTCTCGTCGTCGAGGCTCTGCTCGATCAACGCCTGGAGGTGATGGAGGCTATCGGTGCGGGCCAGATGAATGGAGGCGCCGAGTTCGGCCATCTGTGCCTCGATAGCCGAGAGCCAGGATGTGTCGCCATTGTCCTCAAGCAGGCGGTTGCGCTGGCGCATGGCCTTTTCGTAGTCGCTGACCGAGGCGGAATGGGAAGGAATGAGCGTGGTCACCAGCCGGTCAAGAAAGCGCCTGCGGTCGCCGGAGGGGCCGGAGAACAGACCATCCATGGCCGGGGTCAGCCAGAGCACGCGCAGATAATCGCTCATGGCCTCGATGGAGCGGGCGTTGGCGCCATTGATGCGCACACGACGCCCACCATCGGGCGAGGCGCCGGTGCCGATATCGGCGGGACCATCGTCGGTCTCGACTGTGGCCGCGACAGCCCAGGGCTGGTCGGAACCCTGGCTTTGCAGCGTGTCAAAGCTGGCGCCGCGCAGGCCTCGGCCGGGCGAGAGCACGGAGACAGCTTCGAGCAGGTTGGTCTTGCCGGCACCATTGGGGCCGGTCAGGACAACGTGGCGGGGATCGAGATCCAGCGCCGCCGCCGCGTAATTGCGGAAGGCGGTGAGGCGCAGGCGGGAGAGATGACGGATCGTGATGTCCCTGCCTTACACGCGCATCGGCATCAGCACATACAGCGCGCGGGTTTCGCCTTCGTCGCGGACCAGCGTGGGCGAGCCGGCGTCGTTGAACATGAAGACGGCGCTTTCGCTGCGGATCTGGCTGATGATGTCGAGCAGGTAGCGGGCATTGAAGCCGATCTCGAAACCGTCGGTGTCGAACTCGACCGCCAGCTCTTCGCTGGCCGTGCCATGATCGGGATTGGTGACCGAGAGTTCGAGCAGGCCATCCTTGGCCTGGAGCTTGACGGCCTTGCCACCGCGATCGGAGGCAATGGTGGAGACGCGATCGACGGCCGTGGCAAAACTCGCCCGGTCCACATTCATCTGCTTGTCGTTGTTCTTGGGCGTGACGCGATCGTAGTCGGGGAAGGTGCCCTCGATCAGCTTGGACAGCAGAACGACCGAGCCGACGGTGAAGCGGATCTTGGTGTCGGAAACTTCGATTTTCGCATCGCCTTCAGCGCCATCAAGGAGCTTCTGGACTTCGCCGACGGTCTTTTTCGGCACGATGATGCCCGGCATGCCGGCAGCGCCTTCGGGCGCCTCGATCTCGGCGCGGGCCATGCGGTGACCGTCAGTCGCGACGGCGCGCAGCACGGTGCCGATGTTGGACACATCGACCGTGTGGAAATAAATGCCATTGAGGTAGTAGCGCGTCTCTTCATTGGAGATGGCGAACTGGGTGCGCTCGATCAGCTCGCGGAAGCTCTGGGCCGGCATGGTGAATTCATGGCCGAAAGCGCCGGACTTGAGATCGGGGAAGCTGTCGGGATTGATACAGGCGAGGTTGAAGCGCGAGCGGCCGGAGGTGAGAACCATGTTCTCGCCGCCATCGGTTTCGAGGCGCACTTCGGCGCCATCGGCCAGCTTGCGGACGATTTCATAGAGCGTATGCGCCGGAACCGTCGTGGTGCCGGGGGTCGAGACCATGGCCGGCACGCTTTCAGTGACCTCGATGTCGAGATCGGTGGCGCGCAGTTCGACCTTGTCGTCACTGGCCTTGAACAGGACGTTGGCCAGAATGGGATAGGTATTGCGCCGTTCCACGACCCGGTGCACATGGCTCAGCGACTTGAGCAGATGATTGCGTTCGAGCGTGACTTTCATGCGAATACTTCCCTGAAGCGCCTTCAGGAAAAGTGGTTGCCACTTTTCCGTTTGAAGGCGCGAACGAACTATGCCTACGCGCTGCGCCCATGGCAGCAAGACCCCGGCAGACCGGGGTTGGACATTTACAATTTCATAACAGATTAGCAAGGGTTGGGTCGCCGCAGGGCGCGGAAATCCCCGATTTCACGCCGGCTTGCTTAACTGGAAAAGATGATCTGGATGGCGAAGTGCTGATGCGCCATCAGTCCGAAGTCGCGCAGACCTTCGAAAGGGGTGCAGCGATCGAGCGCCCTGGTGATGCTCTGGACGAGAACCGCGTTCTTTTTGACGGACTTGCCGTCCAATTCGATGTCGGGCTCTTCGGTCAGCGTGCCGTCGCCCTTGAAGTTGATGGTGATGGCGACATTGCGCCCCTCGTAGCTGGGCGGAACGCTCCAGCAGGCCGTCAGGGCCTGTCGGAGGTGGTTGCGAATGCCGTCCTGATCAACCACGGGTGGTGGTGGCGCAGGAGTCGGGACCGGAGCTTGGGAGTGGGCCGGCCCGGAGAGGCAGGCGAGGAAGAGCAGAATGGGGAGGTGCCGGATCATGATGGCAAGCTCGGGCATGGTGATGGCAGGAAAATGACAGAGGCCCTTGCCTGCGAAGGAAGGAGCCTCTGGGATTGCTGCCCTGCGCGCATAACGCTCCGGGCGTAGAAGTCTAAAATCGCTCCACAGGAGCGATCTTGCGCGTTGCGCCGACTTCTACTCTTCAAGCATTCTCTTGAGCAGTTCGATTTCCTGCGCCAGTTCGAGGTCGTCCTTGATCATCTGCTCGACCTTGCGGACGCTGTGCAGGACGGTGGTGTGGTCCCTGCCACCAAAGCGGCGGCCGATTTCGGGGAGCGAACGGGAGGTCAGCGCCTTGGCCAGGAACATGGCGATCTGGCGCGGACGGACGACGTCGCGCGAGCGGCGGGCCGAGAGCAGTTCGTTGCGCGGCACCTTGTAGTGGCGCGAGACGATCTTGAGGATGTCTTCGATGCGGACGCGACGGGCTTCGCGGGCCCGGATCAGGTCGCCCAGGGTCTTTTCGGCCAGCGGGACGGTGATCAGTTCGCCGGTCAGCTGGTTGGCAGCAACGAGGCGGTTGACGGCGCCATCGAGGTCGCGGCCATGGCTGATGACGGCACGCGCGACATAGTCAATGACGGGCGCCGGGAAATGCATGCCGAAGCGGGCGGTTGCCTGATCGGCGCGGCGCTGCACGATGGACTTGCGCAGATCGAGGTCAAAGCCCGAGATCGGGACCACAAGACCACCCGAGAGGCGCGAGCGAATGCGCTCATCGATCATTTCAAGATCGCGCGGCGGGGCATCGCCGGCCACAACGACCTGCTTGGCGCCGGTGAGGAGAGTACCAAGGGTATGGCCGAATTCGGTGGCCGACTTGCCCTGCAGGAACTGCATGTCATCGATCAGCAGCAGATCGACACGGCGCAGCCATTCCTTGAAGCCGAGCGCGGACTGGCGCTGCACGGCGGTGATGAAATGGTACATGAAGTGGTCGGCGGTCAGGTAGACGATGTTCTTGCTGGCATCGGCCGACTGCACGGCATGGGCAATGGCATTGAGCAGATGGCTCTTGCCCAGGCCCACGGTGGAATGAATGTAGACCGGATTGAAGGTCACGGTGTTGTTGGCGGCGGCATTGGCGATCTGGCGGGCAACGCCCAGGGCCATTTCATTGGCTTCGCCGGCCACGAATGTATCAAAGGTCATGCGCGGATCGATGGCGCTGCCGGCCAGGGCATCGCCCTTGCTGGCCGAATTGTCACGCACGAGGCGCGGCTGGCTGAGCTGCACCGGGGCGGGTGCGGCAGCGGCCTGGGTCGCAGGAGCGGTGCTATCGGACTGGGCAGCCGGCTCGGCAGCCACGGGGGCAAGGCGCGGACGGGCCTGGCCATTGACCCGCAGGGTTACCTGGATGCGGCTCACATGCTCGGCATCGAGGCGGAAGGCCTCGAGGATGCGCTCGGCATAATTGGACTGGACCCAGGAGCAGAGGAAGCGCGTGGGGGCCGAGAGATGCACCACGTCATCGACCATTTCCTCGAGCTCGAGGCGGGCGAACCAGGAGGCGAAGACATCATCGCCCACACCGGCCTTGAGCCGAGCGCGCACACGGTTCCACATATCGCGCTGGCCTTCGGAACTATCGGGAGTGCTCATGACAGGGTTTTCGCTCTGTTTGGTCGAAAGGGTGGAGGAGGTAGTGGCCTGAGCCCAACTGTCTCCACCGGCGGTCGCCTGTCGCATCATCTATAGTGCCCCAATTTTCACAATGCCGGACGCCCGCACAGCGACCCGGATTTATCTTCATGCCGTGGCCGCTATCCTTTCGGATGCAGGCCAAAGCTCCGCCACCTTGCCCACTGAGCGCGGACAATATTGCTCTGCCTGGCGGGATGGCCCGCCAGCGCCAAAACTAGTTCTGTCGTGGACCCGGTCAGATCGACCGAAGGTTTTGAACTAAACTTTGCCGGCCTCGATCGAACCGGAAGCCAAACATGCTACCAACACAACCTTCACCGGAACGAACCACTTGGCATTGCTGCCAAGGTGCCAAAACTAACGCCCTGAAATGACCCTGCCAACTTGGGTGGAACACTCTATTTTGGTGTTCTTTCCGCCGCTGACCAGATTACTTTAGAGGGTGGATTTTGGTGCCGCAACCGTGGAATCTGCAAAATGAGGGCTTGACTCTAAGGTTGTGTTTTTGGCTTCCGCAGCCCTCCGAAAAACCTTGCGAGCAAGGGCCTGTGACTCAAGGCAGAATCCCGTCACGGACCGTCATCGAAGGGTAAAAATATTATTTCCGTGACAGTCGCCTTTTAACGACCCGCCTGGTGCATGGCACCTCAGCGGGAGCGTAAAACCTTCTCTAACTCACTGGCATAGCTAGGAAAGTACAAAACGCACGCGGAACTGCGACAGGGGGTCGCTGGCGTCACACCGGCGACATAAAACTGTCAAACCGGAAAAGCTTGCCAGTATACCGACAAAGAAAATGGGCCCCTTGCGGGACCCAATTTCATCTACCGTCGGCTGCCAGTCAATGGGCGCCGCGGCTATCGGCTTCAGGCGCTGAGAGCCTTCACGCGGCTGTTGAGGCGCGAGATCTTGCGGGCGGCCAGGTTGGCATGGATGATGCCCTTGGTCGACGCGCGGTTGATCTCGGGAGCAGCTGCGTTGAGCGCTTCCATGGCGACCTTGTGGTCACCGGCGGTGATGGCTTCTTCAACCTTGCGGATGAAGGTACGGACGCGCGAACGGCGCGACTTGTTGACCGCGGTGCGGGCTTCGATCTTGCGGGTAGCCTTTTTGGCTGAAGGCGTATTGGCCATAACGGTCCTCTTTGCGTCCAACCGGCCAACAAGCGCTCGAGAGTCGCAGGCGTCCGGGGATAAAATGAAATCGGCGGCACATCGACTGCCGCCAAGTTGGGCGGTCTATAGGGGATGGGGCGCCAAGCGTCAACTGGATTCAATCCAGCGCAGGTCAGGGCTTCTTCTGGCACACGGGGCAGAAGAAGGTGGAACGGCCCGACTGGACGATCCGCGCGATGGTACCGCTACATAAAGGCGTGGGGCAAGGCTCGCCTTCACGGTCATAAACAGCAAAGCGATGCTGGAAATAGCCCGAGCCGCCTTCGGCATTGCGGAAGTCGCGCAGCGTCGAGCCGCCGACCTCGATGGCCTCCACCAGAACCTGGCGGACGGCATGGGCGAGATCTTCCAGCGCGACCTTGGGCTTGCCCCTCGCCGTCACCAGAGTCTGGGCATGGACGGTGGGCAGGATGTGGCTGCGGTGCAGGGCCTCGGCAACATAGATATTGCCCAGGCCGGCGACGACGCGCTGGTCGAGGAGGGCAGCCTTGATAGGCGACTTCTTTCCCTTGAACTTGTCGGCCATTTCATCGGCGTTGAAATCATTGCCCAAAGGCTCGGGGCCGAGGCCCTGCAGATAGGGGCTCTGCTCGGGGTCATCGAAGAGATCGATGAAGCCGAAGCGGCGCGGGTCGGCATAAATCAGGTGGCTCTTGCCGTGGGTGGGATGGGCAATGTCCCAGACCATATGGTCGTGCTTGGGCTCGGTGCCTGGCTCGTAATAGCGCGGCGGCTTGTCGATGCCGTGCTCGGCAAAGCGCCAGGAGCCGGTCATGCCGAGATGGCTGAGCACGGTCTTGCCATTGTCGAGCTGGATGAGGAGATATTTGGCCCGACGGCCGACCGCGGTGATGGTGGCGCCTTCGATGGACTTGGCCAGGCCTGTGGGGAAGGGAAAGCGCAGGTTTTCGCGGTTGAGCGTGACTTTGTCGATACGCGCGCCGACTATCCAGGGCTCAAGCCCGCGGCGGACGGTTTCGACCTCTGGTAGTTCGGGCATTGGCTTCTCTTTTACCTGTGCGTCTTTGTGCCATGGCAAAGCCGGATTGGGTTGAATATGGTGCGCGCCAAGAAAAACCTATAGGCGATAGCCATGACCAACGCGCAAGAAACCACTCATTTCGGCGAGCAGACTGTGGCGATGGATGACAAGCAGGGCATGGTCAATGCCGTGTTCCACAATGTCGCCGACCGCTATGACCTGATGAACGACCTGATGAGCGCCGGGGTTCACCGCCTCTGGAAAGACGCCATGGTCAATGAACTGGCGCCGCCCAAGACAGGTACCCGACCCTGGCGCGTGCTCGACATGGCGGGCGGCACCGGCGATATCGGCGAGCGCATCATCAATGCCTCGGTCGGCTATGCGCAAGTTGTCGTCAGCGACATCAATACGGACATGCTGCGCGTGGGCGCGGAGCGGGCCAAGAGCTGGCGCTATCCGGCGCAGGCAAAATTCGTCGAGGCCAATGCCGAAGAGCTGCCCTTCGAGGACAATAGCTTTGACGCCTATACGATTGCCTTTGGCATCCGCAACGTGCCGCGCGTGCAAAAGGCGCTGAATGAGGCCCATCGCGTGCTGAAACGTGGCGGGCGGCTGCTGGTGCTGGAATTTTCCCAGGTCGACGTGCCGGGGTTCGACGCTTTCTACAAGCTCTATTCGGACCGGCTGATCCCGCCCATGGGGAAGGTGGTGACCGGCGACAGCCAGCCCTATCAGTATTTCATCGAATCGATCCGCAAGTTCCCGGCACCGCAGGCCTTTGACGGCATGATCGCCCAGGCTGGCTTCAAGCGCGTGAAACACCAGAGCTTTACGGGCAATATCGCCACGCTGTTTTCCGGGTGGAAGATCTAGCCGATGATTTTGAGTGCCTATTATCGCCTGTTCCGGGCCGGTTTCGTGCTGGCGCGCGAGGGTGCGCTGTCGATCGTGTCGGAACTGCCACCGGCGCTGGCGCCGCTCAAGTTCGGCATCTGGCTCGGCCGCCTCGTTGAACGCCCCAGCGTGCGCAAGACGGGCCATGTCGAGCGGCTGAACAAGGCGCTCAACCGGCTCGGCCCGACTTATGTCAAATTCGGCCAGACATTGGCGACGCGACCTGATGTGGTCGGCCCCAAGATCGCCAATGACCTGGCGGGACTGCAGGACAAGATGGAGCCGTTTGATCCATCGCTGGTGCCGGACATCCTGACTTTGGCGCTGGGCGACAAGGCGGCGGAACTGACCGAACTGTCGGCCCCGGTGGCTGCCGCCTCGATCGCGCAGGTGCACAAGGCAAAACTCAAGCCCGCTGGCGGACCGAACAAGGTGGTCGCCGTCAAGGTGCTGCGCCCGGGCGTCGAGGGACGCTTCATGGCCGATATCGAAAGCTTTTATGCCGCCGCACGGCTGGCCGAGGGCTTCGTGCGTTCGACACGGCGGCTGCGGCCGATGGATGTGGTGGAAACGCTTGACCGTTCGGCGCGGCTGGAGCTGGATTTGCGGCTCGAAGCCGCCGCCATTTCGGAAATGGCCGAGAATATCAAGGATGACGAGGGCTTTGTCATTCCCGAGGTCAGCTGGGACCATGTGGCGCAGAATGTGCTCACCACGACCTGGGTGGACGGCATTCCGATCCGCGACCATGCGGCGCTCGATGCTGCCGGGGTGGATCGCAAGGTCCTGGCGAGCAAGGTGCTGCAAGGCTTTTTGAAGCATGCCATTCGCGACGGCTTCTTTCATGCCGACATGCATCCGGGAAACCTGTTTGCCGATCCGCGCACGGGCGATGTGATCGCGGTCGATTTCGGCATTATGGGCCGTATCAACCGCAAGGAACGGCGCTTCCTCGCCGACATCCTCTATGGCTTCATCACGCGCAATTATCGCCTGGTGGCCGAACGGCATTTCGATATCGGCTATGTGCCCAAGGACCAGTCGGTTGACGACTTTGCCCTTGCCATCCGCTCCATCGGCGAGCCGCTGCACGGCCGCACGGCCAGCGATATTTCCATGGCCAAGGTGTTGGGCCAGCTGTTCACCATCACGGACCTGTTCTCGATGCAGACGCGGCCCGAGCTGGTGCTGCTACAGAAGTCCATGGTGCTGGTGGAGGGCGTGGCGCGAGCGCTCGACCCCGATCTCGATATCTGGACCGTGGCAGAGCCCGTCGTTGGCGACTGGCTGCGCAAGGAAGAGGGCCCACTGGGGCGTTTCGAGGACATCAAGGACCACTTCAAGACCATTGCCGAGGCGGCGGGTCGGCTGCCGGTGATTGCTGCGCAGGCCGAACTGGCGCTGGCGGACTACCACGCCAACAAGGCAAGGCCACGCGATACGGTAATGCGCTGGGCGATCCTGGGGCTGATGGGCCTGGCTGGGGTCACCATGGCGGTGGCGCTGGTGCGCCTGCTCGCGCTGTCGTAACGTCCGGGCCAGCCATTGGGACAGTGCATGAGCAGAATCGCCAAATCCGTCGCCGGCCTGTTGCTGGCCCTGAGCCTTAGCGGCTGTATCGACGCCAGTCTCGACGTTGACCTGACCAGCAACACCACGGCCAGCGCCACGCTGACCCAGGTGATGCGCAGCGATTCCTATGTGACAATGAATGTCGTCGATACGATCGGCGGGGATACCTGGCTGGCCGGCATGAAAGCCGTAGAGGATGCCGAAAAGGCCATTGTCGATACCGAGGCGGACGGCAAGGACGCGTCGACCATCGTGGTGCCGCCCGAGCCAGAACCCTATTATTTCGTGGCCGACAGCTTCTGCACCCATGGCGGGCGCATGCTGGAGCGCGTCGATGGTGGCGCGACCTGCATGGACAGCAGCGAGGGGGAATTTGCCGATATTCACCTGGAACAGCTGGACGAGCAGGTGAGCTTCACGCCCGAGGAGGATGGGACAGTGCGGATCGCCATCTCCACCGCACAAGTGCTGCAGGCGGTGACGCCGCAGATGGATCTGACCACGGAATCCGAAGACATCGTGCTGGCGATGTTCAAGGACCGCAAGATCACCATCACATTCTCGGGCGACGCAGTCACCGAGACAAATATGAAACTGGCCAGGGATGAAAAGTCCGCCAGCCAGAGCATTCTCATTCTCGATCTGTTGACCGGCAAGTCTGAAATGCCTGCCGAATTTTATGCTGTGGTGCGTGCCCCATGACTGTTTCAGTGCCTGTTTCGATCAATCTCCGCTGGCTTCCGCATGGCGAGGGCCTGCCCCTGCCCCGGCAACAGACGGCCGGCGCGGCCGGGCTCGACCTGATGGCGGCTTTGGCCGATGGCGAGGTGCTGGAGATTGCGCCGGGCGATTATGCCAAGATCCCGACCGGCATGGCGATCGCCCTGCCCGAAGGATTTGAGGCGCAGGTGCGGCCGCGCTCGGGCCTTGCTGCCAAGCACGGCATGACCGTGCTCAACAGCCCCGGGACGGTGGACGCCGATTATCGCGGCGAGATCATGGTACTGCTGATCAACCATGGCAAGGAGAGCTTCCCCGTGCGGCGGGGCGAGCGCATAGCGCAGATGGTGGTGGCGCCGGTAAGCGCCGTTGTGCTGGTGCCGGTCGAGACGCTGGACGAGACGGCACGGGGCGAGGGCGGACATGGATCGACAGGTCGCTAGTCTTTTTGCCCTCTGCTTGCTGACCGGCCCAGCCTGGGCTGGCGACAGGGCGGGCCTGGACCTGATCGGCTATTCGCCGGACAGCCGCTATTTTGCCTTCGAGGAATTCGGCATCCAGGACGGGTCTGGCTCGGCATATTCGACGATCTATATGATCGACCTGCAAAGCGACGCCTGGGTCAAGGGTACGCCGATCCGCAAGCTGGCCGAGGGCGAGGCCGGCGCCCTGCCCGATGTCCGCGCCGAGGCGCTGGCTGCAGCGTCGGGCAAGATCGAGGAATTTGCCATCACGACGCCGGCCGAGCTGATTGCCGTCAATGCGGATGGCGTGCCGGGCAATGATGGGCAGAACCTCACATTCGGCATTCCTGGCTATTTGCCGGGTGACGTGAACGGCGCCTATGAATTGACGCTATCGACCTTCCCGGCAGAAACCACCGAGCCCTGCGGGGACTGGTTCGACTTCGAGCCGCTTGGCTTTTCGATCGAACTCACGGCTGGCGATGTGTCGCTTTTCTGGCAGCAGGATGGGCCCCCCCTGCCCCGCTCGCGCGGTTGCCCTTCAGCCTATCGCATCCACGGCGTGGCCATTCCGTTTATGGCGCAGGAGCCGACGGATGCCGTGGCGCTGATCTCGGTCTATCCGGGCGGCTTCGAGGGGCCGGACCGGCGCTTCATCGCGGTGCCGCTTGGCCAGTAATCCACTCTCGCCCGAAGAGACTGGACGCTATGCGCGCCACCTGACCCTCAAGGGCATGGGCGGCGCTGGGCAGCAGGCGCTGAAGCGGGCCAAGGTTCTGGTGGTGGGCGCAGGGGGCCTGGGCAGCCCGGTGGTGGCCTATCTGGCTGGCGCTGGGGTTGGGACGCTCGGCGTGGTCGATCATGACACGGTTTCGCTGAGCAATCTGCAGCGGCAGGTCATTCACAATCAGATCGGGCAGGGCAAGGCCGAGAGCGCGGCGCAGTTTGCGCATGCGCTCAATCCGCATGTCGCGATTGTCGTGCATGCGGAAGAGGTGACGGCGGAGAATGCCGAAAGCCTCGTCGCGGGCTATGACCTGGTGATGGACGGGACAGATAATCTGCTCACCCGGCGCGTGGTGGCGGCCGCTTGTGAAACGCTTGGGAAACCGCTGGTTTCGGGAGCGGTGTCGATGTTCGATGGGCAGGTGACGGTGTTTGCGCCGGGCGGGCCGCGTTTTGGCGAGCTTTATCCGGCTGAGGCCGACGACAGCGACCTGCCGAGCTGCGAGGCGACGGGAATCCTCGGGCCGCTGACCGGGGTGATCGGTACGCTGATGGCCATGGAGGCGATCAAGCTAATCACCGGGATCGGCGAACCGCTGGTGGGCCGCGTCCTCACCTATGACGGCAAGGGCGCGCGGTTTTCGGAGTTTTCGTATTAAGCCTCAGGCATCCGGGTGCTTGAACACCAGGGCAGCGTTGGTGCCGCCGAAGCCGAAGGAATTGGACAGGACCACGCCCAGGTCCACATCATCGCGGCGCTGGCGCAGGATGGGCATGTCCTCGAAGGCGGGATCGAGGACATCGATATTGGCGCTTTCGGCGATGAAGCGATGCTTCATCATCAGGATCGAATAGATCGATTCGTGCACGCCGGTGGCGCCCTGGCTGTGGCCGGTCAGCGACTTGGTCGCCGAGATCGGCGGGCACTTGTCCTCATTGCCGAAAAGGGCACGAATGGCCTCGATTTCCTTGAGGTCGCCCACCGGGGTCGAGGTGGCATGCGGGTTGATATAGTCGACCTTCTGGCTGACGTTGCGGAGCGCCATGCGCATGCAGCGCTCGGCACCTTCGCCCGAGGGTGCAACCATGTCGAGGCCGTCGGAGGTCGCGCCATAGCCGATCAGCTCGGCCCATATCTTGGCGCCACGCGCCTTGGCGTGTTCATATTCCTCGAGCACCAGCACGCCGGCGCCGCCGGAAATGACGAAGCCATCGCGATTGGCATCATAGGCGCGCGAAGCCTTTTCGGGCGTCGCATTATAGTTGGAGCTCATGGCGCCCATGGCGTCGAAGAGGTCCGAGAGGGTCCAGTCGAGATCCTCGTGACCGCCGGCAAAGACCACGTCCTGCTTGCCCAGCATGATCTGTTCCATGGCATTGCCGATGCAATGCTTGGAGGTCGCGCAGGCGGCAGTGATGGAATAGTTGATGCCCTTGATGCCAAAGGAGGTGGCAAGAGTGGCCGATGCCGTCGAGCCCATGGCCTTGGGCACGGCCAGCGGGCCGATGCGCTTGGGCGAGGTATTCTTGCGCACGATGTCCGCGGCTTCGACGATGGTGCGGGTCGAGGCGCCGCCCGAGCCCATGACGATGCCGGTCATGGGATTGGAAATGTCGCTGTCTTCGAGGCCTGCATCGGCAATGGCCTGCTGCATGGCCAGATAGTTCCAGGCCGCGCCCTTGCCCATGAAGCGGGTGACGCGGCGATCCAGCGCCTCGAAAGGATCGAGAATCGGATCGCCCTTCACCTGGCTGCGGAATCCCAGCTCGGCATAGTCCGGCGCGGCAATGATACCGGGTTTGGCGGCACGCAGGCTCGCGGTCACCTCATCGAGCGTATTGCCGATCGAGGAAATGATACCCATGCCGGTGACGACAACTCGTCTCATCGTGTCCTCGTTCTAGTCTTTTTCTGTGTGCGCCAATTGGTTCGACGCTTCATTTAGGAGCAAGATAGGCCGAACTTAAGGCCGTCAGGCAGATTTCTGTTCATGTAGCTGCGCATCGGTAAACAATCCAACGCGCAAATCCTTGGCTTCGTAGATCAACTTGCCGTCAGCCTTGACCCAGCCATCGGCAATGCCGAGCGTCAAACGCGAGCGCATGACGCGCTTGATGTCGATGCCATATTCGACAAGCTTGACGTCATTGGTGACCTGGCCGGTGAACTTGATCTCGCCACCCAAGGCGCGACCGCGGCCGGGCTGGCCGATCCAGCCAAGGAAAAAGCCGGTCATCTGCCAGACGGCATCGAGGCCCAGGCAGCCGGGCATGACCGGGTCGCCGATAAAGTGGCACTGGAAGAACCAGAGGTCTGGATTCACATCGAGTTCGGCGCGCACTTCGCCTTTGCCATAGGCGCCGCCAGTCTCGGAAATATTGGTGATGCGATCGAACATCAGCATGGGCGGTGCCGGCAGGCGCGCATCCATCTGGCCAGGCAGTTCGCCACGGCCATGCGCCAGCAATTCCTCGTATCCAAAACTGCTCTGCCGTTCGGCCATGCCCATATCCCCAGTTAACCCTCAAGCTTTCGTCTCGTATAGGCGCAGGGAATAAGGGTCAAGTCAGCCCCCGGCCCCATTATGCCCATTGGATGCAGGGCGACTTGTGCGAAATTTCTGCCCTAGTTATAAGCGAGTGAGCATTTTCCGGCCCTTTCGTCTATTAGGACCCAATGACCGAACGCAACCAGACCACCCGTGCCATGCCATCGCGCACGCCCTGCCTTACTGCCGTGCTGCGCATGGCCGGCCTCCGGCCGACCCGTCAGCGCGTTGCGCTGGCCGAACTGCTGTTCGGCGGGCCGCATCGGCATGTGAGCGCCGAGCAGCTGCATGGCGAGGCCACAGAGGCCAAGGTGGGGGTCTCCCTCGCGACCATTTACAACACGCTGCACCAGTTCCACGAAGCGGGCCTGCTGCGCGAGGTGGCCGTCGATGCCTCGCGCTCCTATTTCGATACCGACACGTCAGACCATCACCACTTCTACGTGGAAGACGAGCAGCGGATGATCGACATCCCGGCCTCTTCGGTCGAATTCCTGACGCTGCCCGACGCCCCCAAGGGGATGAAGGTCAGCCATGTCGACGTGGTCATCCGCGTGCGCAAGGCGCAGGGCTAGGCAATTCCATCCAGGCGTGTCCGGCCGGTTTGCTCCAGCAAGCCGGCCTTGTCTTTGGGTGATGGTGCGACTTGTCCAGCCCCTGCGGGCGGCTAAATCGCCTTCCCGGCCGGGTGACAGCGCCGATGCTATCCCCCATATTCGAGGCAATGATAACAGCCTCAAGGGTGGCCAATGAGCCAGAAGGTCAATCTGAACGCCTATTTCGAGCGAATCGGCTTTGCCGGATCGATCGCCCCGACCTTGGCGACACTCGAAACGATCCTGGGACTGCATCCCGCAGCAATCCCCTTCGAAAATCTCTCGCCGCTCCTGGGCGTGCCGGTCGAACTCGATCTCAAGGCAATCGAAAAGAAGCTGCTGGCCGAAAAGCGTGGCGGCTATTGCTTCGAGCATAACCTGCTGCTGGCGGCGGTTCTGCGCGAGCTGGATTTTCCGGTGAAGCTCCTGGCGGCACGGGTGCTGCCCGAGACCGAGCGCAAAACGCATATGCTGCTGCTGGTCGAAATCGGCGGGGCGCAATATCTGGCCGATGCCGGCTTTGGCGGCAATACGCCGACCGCGCCGCTGCGGTTGCGAGCCGACAGCGAGCAGCAAACGCCGCATGGCACCTATCGCCTGACCGGCGGCGATCCATTGTGGCAACTCGAAATCCAGATCGACGAGACATGGACGCCGCTGCACGCCTTCGAGACCACGGAAAAGACCGCTGCCGATTATGACGCAGCCAACGCCTATGTCTCCAGCGACCCGACTTCCCCTTTCACGACGGAACTGCGGGTGGCGCTGTCGCCCGCCGGCAAGCGGATCAAGCTGTTGAACAACAGGCTCAATATCCTGACCATCGGCGAGGGCACGGAAACGCGCGACATCAACAGCGTGGCGGAACTGCGCGAAGTGCTGACCACGGCTTTCGGCATTCAGTTGCCCGCTTCCGACCTGCTCGACCCCAAGCTGGCCGAGATCCTTGCCAGAGCCGGCGTCGCGGAGAGCTGACATGGCCCCGGTCGTGGTCGATCCTGCCAAGGTGACGGAATTTGCCAGCAAGGGCGATTTCTATGCCTGGCTGAGCAAGAACCACGACACGGCCGATGAGATCTGGATCCGCATCTTCAAGAAAGCCAGCGGCAAGCCGACGATCACGCCGATCGAAGCGATCGACGTGGTGCTGTGCTGGGGCTGGATCGACGCGATCAAGAAGTCTTACGACGATGAGAGCTTCGTCCAGCGCTATACCCGCCGCAAAAAGAAGAGCGTCTGGAGCCAGATCAACCGGAACAATGTGGCGCGGCTGGTCGACGAGGGAGAGATGACCGAGCATGGTCTCACCCATGTCGAAGCGGCCAAGGCGGACGGACGCTGGGACGCGGCCTATACAATCAGGATGGCTCCGCCAGAGGACCTGCTGAGTGCGATCAAGGCCAGTCCCAAGGCCCTGGCCAAGTATGAGACCCTCTCCAGCCAGAACCGCTTCGCGCTGACCTTTCGCACCATCAATCTCAAGACGGCGGCGGCGCGCGAAAAGAAGATCGCCGGCTTTGTCGCCATGCTGGAAAAGGGCGAGACGATCTATCCGCAGGGCAAGGGGACAGTCTGATGGCGCTGTGGTTCGCCTTCCTGCGCGGCATCAATCTGGGCAATCGCCAGGTCAAGATGGCCGCGCTCAAGACCTGCCTCGAAGCTGCCGACTTTGCCGCGGTGAAGACCGTGCTGGCCAGTGGCAATGTGCGGTTCGAAGCGACAGGCACGGCCGAGGCCATCAAGAACAGGATGGAAGCGGCGATCGAGAAACAGTTCGGCTTTGCTGTCGGCGTGATCCTGCGCGACGAGAAATCCATGCGGGACATGCTGGACAAGCATCCCTTTGCCGCTCTCGACCCCAAGGCCGATGTGACGCGGCATGTCGCGTTGTTCGGTGACGCCCTGCCCCGGGATCTGACGCTCGACAGCAAGCCTGGGCACACGGAAATCTTGCGCGTGGATCCACGGGAAATCTATATCGCCGGCTATCGCCAGCCCAATGGCCGCTATACCGAAGGGGTGGACGAGGTGATGAAGCCGCTCGACAAAAAGCTCAGCGTCACCATGCGCAACTGGAACACGATGGAGAAGATGCTGCCATGATCACCGTTTTCGGCTCGACCAATCTCGATCAGGTCGGCACCGTCTCCCGCCTGCCCAAGCCGGGCGAAACCGTGGCCGGTGGGACTTTTTCCATGGCGGCCGGTGGCAAGGGGGCCAACCAGGCGCTGGCCGCGCGGCGTGCCGGCGCGGAGGTGCGGCATGTGTCTGCCGTGGGGCAGGATGCCTTTGCCGATCTGGCGCTGGATCTGCTGAAAAAGGACGGCGTCGACCTGTCCGGGCTCAAGACGGTCGATGCCCCGACTGGCATTGCCATGATTTTTGTCGATGCCGAAGGCGAAAATGTCATCGCCATCCTGCCCGGCGCCAATGGAAAAGTGACGGCGGCCGATGCCGAGCAGGCGCTGGCCAAGGTCACCGGCGGCGTGCTGATGCTGCAGCAGGAAGTGCCGCAGGCGGCCACCGAACGCGCCCTCGACATCGCGCGGGAGAAGGGCCTGGTCTCCATCCTCAATACCGCGCCCTTCCTCGACAGCACTGCCGCGGTTGTCAAAAAGGCCAGCATTGTCATCGCCAATGAAACCGAATTTGCGCTTTTGAGTGGGCGCGGCCTCGACGAGCTTGATGCGGCCATGGCGGACTGGGCGAAGGCGAACAGCCAGACCGTCATCGTGACGCTGGGCGGCGATGGTGCGCGGGCGGCGACGGCCGATGGCAAGCTGATCACCGTGCCGGCGCTCAAGGTGACGCCAGTGGATACGGTCGGTGCCGGCGATACATTCTGCGGCTATCTGGCCGCCGGCCTCGATGCCGGGCTTGACCTCGAAGCGGCGATGAAGCGGGCGGCCGTTGCGGCCAGCCTTGCCTGCCTCAAACCGGGCGCGCAGCCGGCCATTCCCTATGCGAAGGATGTGGCGACTGCACTGACGGAATAGGGGTGGAGGGGACTGGCGGCATTCCGGTACTGACGGAGTGATCAGCTTGTCGGCACCTCGATCTTGCCGGCAGCGATCAACGCCTGCAGCGATTCATGGATGGCCTCAAGACTTGTGTAGCGCGGGTGGTAGCCAAGCCGCTGCCGGCTCTTCTCGATCGAGTGGCAACTGCTGCGGATGACGTGCCCACGGGTGTTCTCCCGGGCGTCCTCGGGCAGGTCCATAAGCCATTCCTCAAGCGGTTTGAACGCTAGATTGGGCTCTTTGCCGAACCAGCGATAGACCGCTTCGGCATAGCCCTTGAGCGTCACAGCCCGATCGGACACGGTGTTAAACACCTCGCCGATCGAGGCAGCCCGGTTCTGGATCGCGCAGATGATCCATTGCGCCACATCGTCGGCGTGGACGTGGTGCACCATTTCCAAACCGGAGTTCGGTAACACCAACTCGCCGCCGCGAGCGATGAGCGAGAAGGTTTCAGGGTTGGCATTCCCCTGCGGCGTAATCGGGTTCCAGCCCTCACCGACGATATGGCCGGGCCGGAATGCGGCAGCCGGGAAGCCATGGACGCGAGCCTGCTGCATCAACCATTTTTCGCTCTCGGCCTTGCCGCGTCCGTAGCTGTCGATCGGGCTCACCGGATCGGTCTCGGGCGAGGGCACGGTCGTGAGGCCGCCGTAGACCCAGATCGTGCTGCAGAAGATGTAGTGCTCGACCTTGCCGCGGATCGCCTCGACGACCTGCTTGGTGCTGGCGAGGTCGAAGGCGATCATGTCCACGACAATATCGCCATTCAGTTCGGCGATCCGCGCACCGAACGTGCCGTCCTTCTCTTCCGTGGCGCGGTCGATTGAGACGTTCTCGATGACATCCCAGGCGTGGTGCGAACGATATGGCTTGGTGCTGCCACGGCTGACATTCACGACCTCATGACCGAGTTCGACGAGGCGCGGAACTAGATAACTTCCAACATGGCCACTGCCGCCGATGATGATGATGCGTGACATGTCTGACCTGTATCGTGTGAGGAGCGCCGAAGGTATCAAACGCGGGCGCAGATGTCGTCTCTGCTTCGGGCACCAGGAGAGGGAGGCGCCAGTGACCGAGATGGGGTCGCAACCAGTCGAGCGGCTTGTTGCGCTCCGCAAAAACAAAACGGGCAGGTCTGGCGGACCTGCCCATTTTAGTTTCATCATCTAGCGCGTCGAAGCTTACTTCGGCGCGAGGACCATGACCATCTGGCGGCCTTCGGAGCGTGGCTGGCTCTCGACCTTGGCGATGGTTTCGGTCTGTTCCTTGACCTTGATCAGCAGCTGCATGCCCAATTCCTGGTGGGCCATTTCGCGACCACGGAAACGCATCGTCACCTTGACGCGGTCCCCCTCGTCGAGGAAGCGCTGCACGGCCTTCATCTTGGTCTCGTAGTCATGCGTGTCGATATTGGGACGCAGCTGGACTTCCTTGACCTCGATCACCTTCTGCTTCTTGCGCGCCTCAGCAGCTTTTTTCTGCGCGGCGTATTTGAAGCGGCCGAGGTCGAGCATCTTGGCGACCGGCGGCTGGGCGTTGGGAGAGATCAGGACGAGGTCAAGCCCCTGCTCCTGGGCTTCTGTGAGAGCCTCGCGGGTGCGGACGATACCGCGGTTCTCACCTTCAGCATCGATGAGCTGGACATCGGGGCTGGTGATATCTTCGTTCGAGAGCGGCCCATCTTTCTGGGGCGCGACTGGTCTCATTGGACGACGAATGGCACAGGATCCTTGTGTAATTTAGCCAAGTGGTGAAATCGGCCATAAAATCGTGTTAGCGGAGTGAGAAGTCAACAGGCAAACAGGCAGAATTTCAGGCCTGTTGCGCCATTGAAACGCCGCGATCAACTTTGTGGTTGCCGTGGCTAACGACTCGTTGCCGCGCCAGGACCGATAACATGACCATAACACAGAGCAAGCCCTTCCGCATCATGGTTGGTACGGACGACCAAAGCCGCGACATTGCGGTGGAACAGCGCGGGGGCAAGGGGCCGGGCCTGTTCTGGCTGGGCGGCTATCGATCGGACATGGTTGGCTCGAAGGCCCTGGCGCTCGATGCCCTTGGAGCCGAGCAGGGTTTTGCCGTGACGCGCTTCGACTATTCTGGCCACGGGGTTTCGGGCGGCAGCTTTGATCAGGGCACGATCAGCCGCTGGCTGGACGAGGCCGCGGCCGTCTATACCCTGACCGAGGGGCCGCAGATCATCGTGGGCTCATCCATGGGCGGCTGGATTGCGCTTCTCCTGGCGCGTCGACTGCTCGCCGCCGGCACACCGGCCCATGGCTTGGTGCTGATCGCGCCGGCGCCGGACATGACGCATGAACTCATGCTGCCCAGCTTCACACCGGAGGAGCATGAGGCGCTGCAGAATGTCGGTCATATCGACCAGCCGAGCGAATATTCGGAGACGCCCTATCGCATCACCCGCGCGCTGATCGAGGACGGCCAGCAGCATCTGCTGTTTGGCGGTGTCATCGAAACCGGCTGTCCGCTGCATATCCTGCAGGGCGGCAAGGACCCGGACGTGCCGCCAAGCCATGCGATCAAACTCGTGACGCATATATTGCACGATCCGGTAACGCTGACGCTGATCCCTGACGGGGACCACCGGCTGAGCCGGGACGAGGATCTCGTGCGGCTGCGGGAAGCGGTGCTGGGGCTGGTCTAGCGCGTCGTCAGCCTGGTTTTCTGCTGGCCCTGCGCGTCAAAGTTCTCCGGGGCCAGCCACCGCTCATACTCAGCACGTAAGGCTGGCCAGTCGCCATCGATCATCGAGAACCAGGCCGTATCCCGGCTTTCGCCTTTGAGGATCATGTCCTGGCGGAACAGGCCCTCATAGGTGAAGCCGAAGCGGGTGGCGGCGGCTTTTGATGGCGCGTTGAGATTGTTGCACTTCCACTCGAAGCGCCGATAGCCGAGGTCGTCGAAGGCGTGGCGGGCGAAGAGATAGAGGGCTTCGGTAGCCAGGGGCGTGCGGGCCATGGGCAGGCCCCAGTAGACGCCACCGATTTCGATGGAGCCGTGTTCGGGGCGGATGCGCATCCAGCCCTGCTGGCCAACAGCCTTGCCGGTCGATTGATCGACCACCGCGACATAGCGGTTCTCGCCCCAGACGGCATCGGTGATGCGCTGTTCCACTTCGGCCAGGCTTTCCGGCGCGGTCGAGAACAGCCAGCGGTAGCGCTCGGCGCCGCCGGGCATGGAGGAAATCTCGAAAATGTCGGCGGCATGCTTTTGCGCCAGCGGCTCGAGCCGGACAAAACGGCCGTCGAGCACGATCGGCTGGGGCGCGGACTTGGCCGGATGCAGATTGGTCATTTCTCGCTCTCCCAGATGGCGTCGAGGCTTTGGCGGTAGTTGGGATGCAGCAGCTCGATCCCCAGCGCCTGCTTGATGGCGGCGTTGGAGACGCGTTTGTTGTCCCGGTAGAAGCTTTTTTGCATTGGCGTGAACTCAGCCTGCTCGAAGGGCACTTCAGCCGGCGGGGCCATGCCCATGAGGCCAGCGGCGTAGGTCACGAGATCCTGCGGCGGGGCGGGTTCGTCATCGGCGAGGTTGAAGGTGCCACTAAGGCGCGCTTCGGCGGCCAGGGCGGTGATACGGCCAATGTCTTCCACGTGGATGCGGTTGAACACCTGGCCCGGCTTGATGACGCGGCGCGCCGTGCCGTCGCGCAGCTTGTCGAAGGTCGAACGGCCGGGGCCATAGATGCCGGCAAGGCGCAGGATGCAGAGCGGGACGCCGCGGTCAGCGGCATAGTCGCGCCAGGCCTGTTCGGCCAGGACGCGACGGTCGGAGCGATCATTGCGCGGCACAAGGGGCGCGCTTTCGTCGATCCAGGCGCCCTGGAAATCCCCATAGACGCCAACTGTGGAATAATAGCAGAGCCATTGCAGGTTCTCCGCGGCGTCGAGATCGGCGCGGTGATGCAGCAGCGCCGGATCGCCCGCCTCGCCCGGGGCAATGGAGAGAATGCCGTGACTGGCCTGTCGCAGGTCCTCGCCCAGGGTTTTGCCGGGCGTGGTGCCGTCGAAGACGTGGGTGCTCAGACCCTTGGCCGCTAGCGCCTGAGCCTTTTCGGCGGTGCGGACGGTGCCCCCAATGCTCGCGTATTCGCCCGATGTGCGCATGCGGATCGAGGCCTCTTTGGATGAATAGCCGAGGCCGAAAAAGAAGGCGTTCACTGCAGGCTCCCCGTCCATTCGCTGCGCACCGAGCTATCGCTTTCCCGGGGCAAATAGGCAAGGCTGAGCGCATCTGCCCGCTCCGGCGCCAATCGCCGCAGCGCCCAGATGGCGGCCCCACGCACCAGCGGGTCATCGGCGGTCAGCCGCGCCTCGACCATGGGCAAGAAGTCGGTGTTTTCCGAATTGCCAATGGCGATCAGCACGTTGCGCAGGAAGCGGGCGTGGCCGATGCGCTTGATGGGCGAGCCGGAGAACAGCGCCCGAAAGGCTTCGTCATCCAGTTGCACCAGATCGGCCAGTTGCGGCCGCTCGAACTCGGGGCGCGAGCGGAGCTTCGCCTCCCGGCTGACCGAGGCGAACTTGTTCCAGGGGCAGACGGCGAGACAGTCGTCGCAACCGTAGATGCGATTGCCCATGGGCACGCGAAATTCCAATGGTATCGGGCCTTTATGCTCGACCGTGAGGTAAGCAAGGCAGCGCCGCGCATCGAGCCGGAATGGCGCCGGAAAGGCGTTGGTCGGGCAGACATCGAGGCATCTGGTGCAGGAGCCGCAGCTTTCTTCATGCGGCTTATCCCCGGGCAGGTCAGCCGAGGTCAGAATGGCGCCCAGAAACAGCCAGGAGCCGAAGTCACGGCTGACCAGCACCGAATGCTTTCCCTGCCAGCCGAGGCCCGCCGCCTCGGCCAATGGCTTTTCCATCAGCGGCGCGGTATCGACGAAGACCTTGACCTCCTCGCCCGAGCGCCGCGCCAGCAGACCGGCGAGTTCCTTGAGCTTGCCCTTGATGATCTCGTGATAGTCGCGATTGCGGGCATAGACCGAGATCGTGCCCAGCGAGCGCTCGCCGAGAATGGCCATGGGGTCGGTTTCGGGGCCGTAGTTGATGCCGAGAAGGATGACCGACTTCGCCTCGGGCCACATGCCATTGGGACTGGCGCGGCGCTCGGCGGTCTCTGCCATCCAGTCCATGTCGCCATGCCAGCCTTGAGCCAACGCGGCCGCGAGCTTGGCTGGCAGGTCCGGCCGCGCATCGGCGGGCGCAATGCCAAAGCTCTCAAAGCCCAGCGCCAGCGCCCGGGCCTTGAGCTCGGCAACGAGCTTGTGGGGATCAGAAATCGAGATTGGCATAGCCCGGGTGGGGCGAGATGGCGACGACGCGGTCGTTGAGCAAGGTGCGGAAGGCGGGGCGGGATTTGATGCGGGAGTACCAGTCGCGGGTTTCGCCGGCCTTGCCCCAGTCGATGTCGCCCAGATAATCGAGCGTCGAGAGATGCGCTGCCAGGGCAAAATCAGCCAGGGTCAGCGTGTCGCCGGCCAGCCAGGCGCGGTTGGCGAAGATCCAGTTAAAATAGAGCATGTGCTCGTTGAGGTTGGCCTTGGCGATCCGCAGCACGGCCGGGTCGGGGGTGGCGCCACGCTGGTCGCGCTTGACGATCTTTTCCTCGAGCACATAGCGGGTGACTTCGTCGGCAAGCTTGAAGATGACCCATTCGACCAGGCGCCACATTTCAGCGCGCTGGCCGGGCTCGGCGGGGATCAGCCCCTCGACGACGGTGGGGGTATAGAGGTCTTCCACCGTGTGGATATTGGCGAGGATGCCAACCACGGGCTGGTCACTTTCGCCCAGGAAGATGGGCAGGGTGGCAGCCGGGTTGATCTCCAACAAATGCGCGTCACGCAACCAAGGTTTGATTTCTTCCATATCGAGCGGAACGCCATATTCGGCGCACATCAGCCGAATAAGCCGCGAGGACGGGTCGAGAGGATGATGGATCAGGCTCGGCATGGGTGACGCTCGTCTCTTTTTAGGGCCGCGGCAGCGGAGGCGCTGCTTGGCGCTGGTGGCGAACAACGCTAGAGCTTGCCGGTCGCACGACCCGATGGACTGAATTAGGGGATCAAATGAACGCCGATCAAGGTATTTTTGTGCCACTCATCCTGGGAATTCTCGAGGGCCTTACTGAATTCCTTCCAGTCAGCTCTACCGGGCATCTGCTGCTGGCCGGTCATTTCTTTGGATTGACGCAGCCGGCAACCTTCATCGTGCTGATCCAGCTGGGGGCAATCCTGGCTGTGGTGACGGTCTATTTCGCCAAGCTGGGCATGCTGATCCGCGATGCGCTGACCGGGAAGGCCTATGCCTGGCAGTTCGCGCTGTCGGTGATCCTGGCGTGTTTTCCGGCGGTCATTGCTGGCGTGTTATTGCGCGATTTCATCCAGGGGGATCTGTGGGAATCCGCAGCGCTGATCTGCTGGAGCCTGCTGATCGGCGGCGTGATCCTGCTGATTGTCGATCGCCTGCCGCTCAAGCCGAAGTATGACGATATCTACCAGTTTCCCTGGCATATCGCGCTGGTGGTGGGCCTTTTCCAGATGATCTCGCTGATCCCGGGCGTGTCGCGCTCGGGTTCGACCGTGGTGGGCGGCATGCTGTTTGGTGCCAGCAAGCGCGCGGCGGCCGAATTCACCTTCTTCATCGCCCTGCCGATCATGGTCGGCGCCTTTGGCTATGATCTCTACAAGAGCCGTGACCTGATCGATGGCTCCATCGCGCTCAATGTCGCGATCGGTTTTGCAGCGGCATTCGTCGCCGGCGCGGTGGTCGTGCGCTACCTGCTGAATTTCGTCAGCAAGTATGGCTTTGCGCCCTTTGCCTGGTGGCGCATTGCCGTGGGGCTGGCGGGGCTGGTCGCGATCTACGCTTTCGGCCGCTAGATACAAAAATCCCCGCAAAAGCGGGGATTTTCTTTTGGCTACTGTTCCAGCGGCTTGAAGGTGGCCGGGATGGAGAAGAAGGCGCGCGGGATCTGCACGTCCTTTTCGACGTCATAAAGCGAGAAGGTCAGCTCGGCGCCGCTCGGCTCGACCAAGCTCCACTGAGCCAGTTCCTTGGTGTCGGTATCAAAGACCAGCGACACCTGGACCGTGCCGGCCACGGTCTCGTCGATGATGGTGACGGACATGAAGCCATCCGACATGACGATGTCGACCACCTTGGCACTTAGCAGCTGCACCTTGTCGCCGAGGAACTGGCGCAGCGGGATCGAATCCTGCGGATAGGCGTAATAGGTCTCGTCGCGCCGGTTGAGCACGTAGAAGCCGCGGCCGATCGAGACGATTTCCTCGCGGCTTGGCGGGTTGTAGCGGAAAGCCACCTTGTCAGGGCGCTCGAGGAAAAAGGTCCCCTCGGTGCGACCACCGCTGGTGTCGATCTGCAGGAACCGGCCGACCATGGTGCGGATGGCCGAATTATGCGCATCGATTTCACCGACCAGCTGCTGCTCCTCGGGCGTCAGGGTCCGGCTTTGCGCCAGGGCCGGAAGGCTTATGGCAAAAGCGGCAGAAAAGCCGAGCAGCAGGGCGTCGCGTCGAATCATGAAAGTCGTCCCGGTAGGTAAGTCGATGTGCAGGCTAGCCTAGAAAGCAATTGCGGCGACAGGTGGTTCCGCAATGGTCTGAGGGCATGCCACAGAGCAGGCTTTCATCACGTTATCGCGTGTGGCGCGCTGGCCAAAATGAAAAGCCCCGGCACGGGACCGGGGCTTTGAGAGGTTGGGACAGTCTTTGGGCTTAATAGCCGTCGGCGTTGTTGCCGACGAGGATTTCGCGCTTGCCAGCGTGGTTAGCCGGGGAGATGACGCCTTCGTTCTCCATGCGCTCAATCAGGGTGGCGGCCTTGTTGTAGCCGATCCCCAGACGGCGCTGGACATAGGAGGTGGAGGCCTTCTTGTCGCTCAGAACGATATGGACGGCCTTGTCGTAGAGCTCGTCGCCCGAGCCGGCATAGCCGTCGCCGCCGGCGCTGCCACCGGAATCGCCACCGTATTCGCCGCCCTCGTCGTCTTCGGCCGTAACCGAATCCAGATAATCGGGTGCGCCCTGGCTCTTGAGATGGTTGACCACCGCCTCGACTTCACCGTCGGCCACGAAGGGGCCGTGCAGGCGCTTGGTGCGGCCGCCGGACGCCATGTAGAGCATGTCACCATTGCCCAGCAGCTGTTCTGCGCCCTGCTCGCCCAGAATGGTGCGCGAGTCGATCTTGGACGTCACCATGAAGGAGATGCGGGTGGGGAAGTTGGCCTTGATCGTACCGGTGATGACGTCGACCGACGGACGCTGAGTGGCCGTGATGATGTGAATGCCGGCGGCGCGGGCCATCTGGGCAAGGCGCTGGATGGCGCCTTCGATGTCCTTGCCGGCCACCATCATCAGGTCGGCCATCTCGTCGACGATGACGACGATATAGGGCAACGGCTCGAGGTCGAACTGCTCGCTCTCAAAGATCGCCTCGCCGGTTTCGCGGTCGAAGCCGGTCTGGACCGTGCGGGTGATGACCTCGCCCTTGGCCTTGGATTCGGTGACGCGCTGATTGAAGCCATCGATATTGCGGACGCCGATCTTGCTCATCTTGCGATAGCGATCTTCCATCTCGCGCACGGCCCATTTGAGCGCCACCACTGCCTTGTGCGGATCGGTGACGACCGGGGTCAGCAGATGAGGAATGCCGTCATAGATGCTCAGTTCGAGCATCTTGGGATCGATCATGATCATGCGGCACTGCTCGGGCGTCATCTGATAGAGCAGGCTGAGGATGAAGGTGTTGATACCCACGGATTTGCCCGAGCCGGTGGTACCGGCGATGAGCAGGTGGGGCATGCGGGCGAGGTCGGCGATGACGGGTTCGCCACCGATCGTCTTGCCGAGGCAGATGGGGAGCTTGCCCTTCATCTTCTCGAAATCGGACGACGCCAGCATTTCGCGGAAATAGACGGTTTCGCGGTTCTGGTTGGGCAGTTCGATGCCGATGGCATTGCGGCCAGGCACCACGGCGACGCGGGCGGAATGGGCTGACATCGAGCGGGCAATGTCGTCGGCCAGCGAAATCACGCGGCTCGACTTGATGCCGGGAGCCGGCTCGAGCTCGAACAGGGTGACCACAGGACCGGGGCGGACGTTGATGATGTCGCCCTTGACGCCGAAGTCCTGCAGCACTTCCTCGAGCTTGCGAGCCATGGCCTCGAGCCGCTCGGGCGCGTGCTCGGGCGAAGGGCCATTGTGCCTGGGCTCGGAGAGCAGGCTCAGCGGCGGCAGTTCGAAGCCGCCGGGCTCGTCGAGGAAGCTCGACTGGGCTTCGCGCATCATGCGCTGGCCCTGAACTGGACGCGGGGCGGGCGCCGTGACACGCGGCTTGGCCGGATCGACCGGATGGAAGCGGGAATCGCCGCGCTGCTGGTGATTGACCACAGGCTGGGTCGCTGGCAGATCCGGCACGAAGGGCACGGCGTCGTCCTCGACCTCGTCGGGATAGTCGAGTTCGGTGTCGTCATAGCTCGGGCGCGCGTTGATGCGGGGCGAGATGGACGGCTCCTCGCGATCGTCGGGCTCGGCAAAGCTCGGCTCGGCCTGGAAGGCCGGCTCGACGGGAGCATGAATGCGGCGGGTCGTCGGGGCCACAGACGGCTCGCGGCGATCGACCATGGGTTCGCGGCCATCCATGCTGGGTTCGACATCCTCGTCGCGCCAGCTGGCTTCTTCGGCAGCGCGGCGTTCGGCATGGCTGGCGCGGGCGCGGCGGAAGGCGGTGCGCAGCGAATAGCCCATGTGCACCATGGCGCCGAGCGCGACATCGAGCACGGGATTGGTCTCGGGTTCGTCCTCTTCCTCGACGGCGGGGACGCCCTTGCGGCCCGCTGCAGCAGCGGCAGACTTCTTGCGCGGACCGGTGGGCACGGATTGGCCGAGACCCATGGCGATCCAGAAGGTGGCCAGGGCCGGCACGGAAATGATGATGGCAAAGAGCACGGCGGTGACGGCCTGCGGCTTGTCGCCCGTGACAAGGGTAGCCAGCGCGGTAAAGCCATTGCCGACGAGGCCACCCAGGCCCGTGGGCAGCGGCCAGGTAACGGGCATGGCAACAAAGGACAGCACGCCGGCCACGAGGGCGGTGGCGACGATCCAGCTCAGGAAACGCATGCCCAAGTGGATTGGCATGCGGCGGCGCGCCAGCGTCCAGCCCCAGAGGGCGGGCGGTACGAGGAGAGCCAGTGCCGACAGACCAAGCGTCTGGAACAGGATGTCGGAGAGAGCCGAGCCCGGGAAGCCCAACCAATTGGCCGGCGCCTTGGCCGTCGCATAGGAAAAGCTCGGATCATCCACCGACCAAGAGGCCATGGATGCCAAGGCGATCGCCACGAAGCCGAGCAGGATGAAGCCTGCCAGACGCGCCGGAATGCGAATGGCCAGCGCCGGGGGCGGCGGGGGCATGGCCTTGGCCGAGCTGGCGCGCGATGCGCGCTGCGGCACAGAGCGGATTTCGTCGAGTACGGGCGAGGGAGAACTGGGCATGGGCGAACTCAATACTTGCCCGGCGCAAACCGGGCCCACATTGGCTTCATGCTAGATCGGTCTGGTTAACCCGAGGCTAACCATGGGCGGATTGACCGATGAACTGTCTCCCCCTCAAAAGAAAAGGCCCGCCGGAGGGGCGGGCCAGTCTGCCGCTTGCGTCGCGAGGGAGGAGCGAGACCGCGGGAACCTCAGTCGTGGGAAATAGATCGTGGGGTGCGGCCCGTGCCGTTTTGCGAGTGGGAAGCCTCTGTGGCGGGCCAAGAGGAAACACGAACCGCACGCCACGATCTATTGGCTTCGGCGGGCGGACCCGCCGAAGCCGAAGGCATTAGTTGTAAGCGCGTTCGCCGTGGGTCGAGAGATCCAGGCCATCGCTTTCGCTCGATTCGGGGACGCGGGCGCCGCCGAACAGGGCCTTGACGATGAACATGGCGATCAGCGCGACCACACCCGACCAGACGATGGCGATGACAACGCCGGTCAGCTGGATCATGAACTGGCCACCGATCGAGTAAGCGGCTGCATCACCCAGCGGGTAACCGCCGAGGCCAGGCGCAGCGACGATGGCGGTGCCGAGAGCACCGACGATGCCGCCGACGCCGTGGATGCCGAACACGTCGAGCGAGTCGTCATACTTGAGCAGGGGCTTGAGGTTGACGACGGCCCAGAGGCAGACGAAACCGGCGATGGCACCGAGGACAATGGCGCCACCGACACCGGCAAAACCAGCGGCCGGGGTGATGGCGACGAGACCGGCGACGGCACCCGAGACGGCACCGAGAGCCGAAGCATGACCACGGGTGATCTTTTCACCGATGACCCAGGCCAGGGCCGCAGCGGCGGGGGCCAGGACTGTGTTGATCAGGGCAACGGCGGTCAGGGCATTGGCTTCGAGATTGGAGCCGGCATTGAAGCCGAACCAGCCGAACCACAGCAGGCCGGTACCGGCATAGGTCCAGACCAGGTTGTGGGGCGCAATCGGCTCCTTTAGGTAGCCGAGACGCGGGCCAAGCACCATGGCGGCGACGAGAGCGGCCACACCGGAATTGATGTGAACCACGGTACCGCCGGCGAAGTCATAGGCGCCCATGCCGAACAGCAGGCCCGGGCCCGACCAGACCATGTGGGCCATCGGAATGTAGGAGAAGGTGAACCAGATAGCGAGGAAGGCCAGCAGCGCGCCCAGCTTCATGCGCTCGGCAATACCGCCGACGATGAGGGTGGAGGTGATGCAGGCAAAGGTCAGCTGGAAGGTCACGAAAACCAGCTCGGGCAGTTCGAAACCAGCCGAGAAGGTTGCAGCGCGGCTATCGAGCGTGACGCCATTGAGGAAGAATTTGGAGAAGTCGCCGACGAATGCGGAGAGACCGCCTTCGGTCGGGCCGGCGAAGGCCAGCGAGTAGCCATAGGCGACCCAGAGGATCGAGATCATGGCGAAGCCGAGGAAGACCTGGGTCAGCACCGAGAGGATGTTCTTGGCGCGCACGAGGCCGCCGTAGAACAGGGCCAGGCCCGGAATGGTCATGACGATGACGACCATGGTGGACACGAGCATCCAGGCCACGTCGCCCTTGTCGACAATGGCGGCGGCTTCTTCGACCACAGGCGCAGCGGCGTCCTGGGCGAAGGCTGGCAGCGCCAGCATGAGGGAGGCGAGGGCTGCCGTTCCCAGGATTTTTGACGTCTTTATCATCTGTTGTTTCTCCCGATGACGCTTAGAGGGCAGCCGCGCCGGTTTCACCGGTACGGATACGGGTGACGGCGAGCAGATCGAGCACGAAGATCTTGCCATCGCCGATGCGACCGGTCTGGGCGCTGTCGCGGATGGCGGTGGAGACGGCATCGGCCAGCGCGTCATCGACGGCGATTTCGACCTTCAGCTTGGGCAGGAAATGCACGGCATATTCCGTGCCGCGGTAAATTTCGGAATGCCCCTTCTGGCGGCCGTAGCCCTTCACTTCGGTCACGGTCATGCCGTGAACATCGAGCGAGTTGAGAGCCTGGCGAACCTCTTCGAGGCGTGATGGCTTGATAATTGCAATCACCAGTTTCATGAAAGCCCCTTTGCGTCTTGGCGCTGGTCTGGAATGCCCAGATAGACTCAAGAGCCGTGCCAACTCGGCGCCAAAGAAAAAACCCTTTTCCGCCAGAGACTTGGACGAGTGCCATTTTTGTGGGCGATCGCTGGTCGCTGGCTTTGCCTATTTTGTGCGCAGCGCGCGGGCGATTTGAGCAAGATTGCGGCAGACATGTGGCACTCGGTCCGCTTGCATCGCGATGGTCGGAACATGCAAATGGGCACAAGGAGAACTGGCATGAACGACAAAAGCGAAGCCTATGATGTGGTGGTGGTCGGCGGCGGACATGTTGGCCTGACGCTGGCCCTGGCGCTGGTGCAGTCCGCACGCGGCATCAGGGTGGCGCTGGTCGACCGGCGGCCGCTATCGGTGCCGCGCGACGCCCGAGCTTCTGCGATTGCTGCGGGCGTGAGGCGCGTGTTCGAGGCGCTGGGGGTATGGTCGGCAATGGCCGCGGCCAGCCAGCCGATGACGGCGATGCGGATTACCGATTCCGGTCACGGCGACATTGCGCGGCCACTGTTTCTCAGCTTTGACGGCGACGTGGCCCCTGGCGAAGCCTTTGCCCATATGGTGCCCAATAGCGTGAGCGCGCAGGCGCTGCTCGATGCGGTCAGCGGCAAGGTAGAGGTCATTGCGCCGGCAACCTTTACCGGTTTTGAGGCCGACGGTGCGCACGGACGTCTCACGCTGGGCGATGGACGCGTCTTGGTGGCGCCGCTGGTGGTTGCCGCTGACGGCGGCATGTCGGCACTGCGTGGCATGGCCGGAATCACGACGGCCGGGCACGACTACAAGCAGACCGGGCTAGTTACGACCATTGCCCATGAATTGCCGCATGATGGCGTGGCCTACGAGCATTTCCGCCCCGCCGGTCCCTTTGCCAGCCTCCCCTTGCCCGGTAATCGGTCCTCGCTGGTGTGGACCGAAACGAGCGAGAATGCCGCGCGATATCTGGCCATGGACGATGCCACCCTTGCTGCCAAGATCGAGGCGGTGATGGGCTCAACCCTGGGTGCCGTGACCCTGGAAGAGAAGCTTCAGGGCTTTCCACTGCGCCTGCAGATCGCCCGCGACTTCGTGGCGCCGCGCCTGGCGCTGGTGGGCGATGCGGCCCATGTCATTCATCCCATTTCTGGCCAGGGGCTCAACCTGGGGCTCAAGGATGTCGCGGCGCTGGCCGAAGTGGTTGTCGAGGCGATCAGGCTCGGGCTCGATCACGGCAGCGAGGAGGTTCTGGAGCGCTACCAGGCCTGGCGCCGGCTCGACACCACGCGCATGGCCGCAACCACCGATACGCTCAATCGCCTGTTTTCCAATGATATGGCGCCAGTCCGTGCCATCCGCGATTTCGGTCTCGGGCTGGTCGATCGGGCCGGGCCGGTCAAGGCGGCGCTGATCCGCACGGCGTCTGGCATTGGCGGAAACGGACCAAAGCTTTTGAGCGGGCTGCCGCTCTAACCCTTCAGTTCGGGCAGTTTCTTCAGCGATTCGGGATCGACATTGCGCGCTTCGTCGAGGCTGAGCAGGGGCACGCCCTTGACGATGGGGAAGGCCAGGCGAGCGGCGACAGAAATCAGTTCGCTCTTGTCCTCGCTCAGCGTCAGCCGCGTCTTGGTCAGCGGACAGACCAGCATTTCGAGCGTCCGGACGTCGAAGACATGACGGGGGCTGACGGCGGGCACCTGGCTCATGGTCAGTTCAGCGGCGAGGCATTGCCGGCGCCACGGGCGATTTCATATTCGGTCATGGCGATCAGCGTTTCGGCGCGCTGCTCCAGCGTCTGGGCCTCAAGCAGTAATTGCTTGTCGGCGGGACCATAGGGCCCGACCATGCAGCAGAAATTGACCAGGTCCGCCGTGCCCGTGCGCTCGATCTCGTCCCAGTTGAGCTCGATGCTGGCAAATTCGGCGTAGTCGCGCATCATCCTGACGAAGCGCTCGCGATCGACGGCCTCCTCGCCGAAATCGCGGGTGAAATCCTGCGCATAGTCGTCGGCGGCAATGACGCCCTGGCGATAGGGCGTCATCACCGTCAGTTCATGGGCCAGGCGGAAGCGCGTCACGCCTTCGAGGATGATGAAATAGCGGCCCTCGCCGCTTTCCTCGAAATGCGTCAGCCGACCAAGACACCCTACCGACTGCAGCGGAGAACGGCCCTTGGGGCTTTCCTCGCTGGTATCCTCGGGCTGGATCAGCCCGATCAACCGATCGCCCCGCAGCGCCGCGTCGACCATTTCTACATAGCGCGGCTCGAAGACATTGAGCGGGCGATGCGAAAAGGGCAATAGCAGCGCCCCGGTCAGCGGAAAGATCGGAACGGACTTCGGCAGGTCAGCCGGGCTGGCGGGGCGCTTCGGCATGCTTTTGGCCTTCGGGACTTAGGAGAAGAGAGCGGCGGACAGCAGGCGGCGGCCCTTGTTGGTGGCCGGATCGCGCGGACCCCAGGCGTCGAAGAATTCGAGCAGCTTCTTGCGCGCGCCATCCTCGTTCCAGGTGCGGTCGCGCTTGAAGATGGCGACCAGCGCCTCGGCCGCCTCGACGCGCTTGTTCTCGGCATTATAGGCCAGCGCCAGGTCATAGCGGGCCTGATGGTCGTCGGGATTGGCGGCGACGGCTGATTCGAGCGCTGCGGATTCGCTGAGGTCGGCCGCTTCGCCGAGCAGGCGAATCGAATTGACCAGCGAAGTATAGACATCGCCCTTGCGCTCTTCCTCGGGCAGCAGGTCGAGCGTCGCCTTGGCCTGCTCGGCCTCACCGGCCGCCATATAGATGCGCGCGAGGCCCAGCAGTGATACGGCGTGATCGGGCTGATGCTGCAGGACCATGCCGAAGATCTGCGCGGCACGTGGCAGATCACCAGCGGCCAGTGCCTCTTCGGCGGCCGCCACGGCCTCGGTGATCTGGGCTTCCATCGAGCCTTCTTCCGGCTGCGGTATCGGGCCGGCTGCAATCACCTTGTCGGCAAAACGACGCACTTCGCCCTCGGGCATAGCACCCATGAAGCCGTCCACGGGACGGCCGCCGGAAAAGGCGAAGACGGCCGGAATCGACTGAATGCCAAGCTGGCCGGCGATCTGCGGATTCTCGTCTATATTGATCTTGATGAGCCGAATCGCGCCGGCCTTTTCATTGACGACCTTTTCCAGCGCCGGGGTCAGCTGGCGGCAGGGACCGCACCAGGGCGCCCAGAAATCGACGAGGACCGGGGTATCGAGCGAGGCGTCGATCACATCGGCCTTGAACGCCTGGTCGGTCGAATCCTTGATCAGCGCCCCGACGGGTGGGGTGGACTGGGGAGCAGCGGCAACGCCATTGAACGGAGTGGACATGAGCGAATCTGGGCCCTTCAGAAACAAGGAAACTCTCTTATTTGCGGACCTTTCTGCGCCCGCAAACCATGGTGTGACAAGCCCCTCTATCCACAAGGCGGCACGAAGATGACGTGTTCGTCAAAATGTGGGTTGCAATCGAGGAACGTATTGGGCATATAGCGCCTCGTCGCCGGACAACAAGAGTGGACGGCAACAAACGGAGCGCGGGTGTAGCTCAGGGGTAGAGCATAACCTTGCCAAGGTTAGGGTCGTGGGTTCGAATCCCATCGCCCGCTCCAATCTTCCCTCCGCAAGGAAGATACGATCAAAAGGCCGAACCTGCGGGTTCGGCCTTTCGTCGTTTCTGGGCATAATTTCTTTTTGTAGCAGGCATGGCCGGCCACCGGGGCAGCCGACCAGCAACCTGTCAGGGCAATGTATGTCCCGCCGCCCTGAACAGCCGATACCACCCCTCGCGCGTCAGCTGCACATCCGAGCCGGCGGCCGAATCTTTTACGCGTGTGGGATTGGTGGTGCCCAGCACGACCTGGATATTGGCCGGGTGGCGGGTGATCCAGGCGACGGCGATGCCGGTGGGCGTGATCCCATACTTGGCGGCCAGTTCGTCGATGACGTCGTTGAGCTCGGCGAAGTTTTCGCGGTCGCCGAGGAACACGCCCTTGAAAAAGCCGTGCTGGAAGGGTGACCAGGCCTGCAGCATCATGCCGTTGAGGCGGGAATAATCAAGCAGGCCGTTGTCGCGCGACACCGACTGGTCGAGCCCGGCCATATTGGCCGCCACGCCTTGGGCGAAGAGCGGCGCATGGGTGATCGAGAGCTGGACCTGGTTGGCGACCAGGGGCTGTTTCACCGCGGTCTTGAGGAGTTCGATCTGGCCAGGCGTGTGGTTGGAGACGCCGAAATGGCGCACCTTGCCGGCCGCTGCGAGCTGTTCGAAGGCCTCGGCCACCTCTTCGGGCTCGACGAGTGTATCGGGCCGATGCAGCAGCAGCAGGTCGAGATAGCCGGTCTTGAGCGCGGCCAGGGATTCATCGACGGTTGCCAGAATGTGCTCTTTCGAGAAATCGAAATAGCCCTTGCGGATGCCGACCTTGGACTGGATGAAAATGGCCTCGCGTTCCGCACTGGTGAGCGTCACCGCCTCGCCGAAGCGCTTTTCGCAGAGATGGCGCTCGCCGCCATAGATATCGGCATGGTCGAAGGCATTGATGCCGGCATCGCGCGCCGCGCCGTAGAGCGTCTGGATTTCGGCGTCGCTCATCTTGGGGATGCGCATCAGGCCGAGAATGACGCTCGACACCTGGCGGGCGGAATGGGGCAGCTGGTAGGTCTTCATTGTTCTTGCAGCTCCGGAAAAGATATGGGGCAGGCTAGCACCCGCCCCATGGCCAGACTATGGAGCTTCAGAAAAAGCGGCAGCTACTCTTCTTCGCCGCCATCATCGCCATCATCCCCGCCGTCATCACCGTCATCGCCGGAATCATCGTCGGCATCATCCATGCCGTCGTCGTCGCTGTCGTCGGCATCGTCCACGCCATCGCCATCATCGTCGCCGTCTTCGGAATCCATGATGCCGTCGCCATCGCTGTCTTCTTCGGAGAATTCCTCTTCGCTGGTAAACTCCTCGCTCGACACGGTTTCCTCGATAATGGTCTCCGAGCTTTCATAGGTCTCGGTCAGCTCCTCGGAATATTCGGCGTAAAATTCTTCGTAGGAGAAGCTGGTTTCCACCGACCAGGCGGTCCAGCTGGCGACGCTGGCCATGTCGATGGCCGCTTCATAGAGCTCAAGCGTGATGACCCAGGAGGCGGTGCTCAGCACGCCGGCGCGATAGACGTCGAAGAGGAAATCGAAATCGCCCTGGAGGATCCAGTAGTAGACAATCTCGTCGAGTTCGATCGGGTCCACTATCTTGTGGCCATGCACTGCGGCAATCACGTCGCCCGGTTCGAGGCCGAGACTGTCCGCCACGCCACCGGGCTCGACGGCGAGGACCAGCACGCCCTCATCGGCCGGGTCGAGCACGAAAGTGTCGCGTACGACGTCGTCAATGGGCAGCAGCACGGCATCGAGCGCGCGCGAGACATAGGGGCTGGGCAGACTGACGTCGCCGGCCAGCGCATAGGCAGAAGTGGAATAGGCGAGCGGGGCCACGGCTAGGTGCGTCGCCGCGGCGGCCAGTACCAGGACTTTCGCTAATTTGAGCATTTCGGATATTCCCAAGGCGCCAGACATCTGGCCACGCTAGGGCGACGCCGTTCCTCGCCGGAAGTCGACCATTAAATTCCGCAGTGGAATATCAACTACTCACAAATGCCGCTGGACTTTTGCGGGGCGGATCGTCAGCGCGGCAGCAGGCCCAGGAAATCCGTCAATTCCCGCACGGCAGCGCTGCCGGCGCGGTTGGCGCCAATGGTCGAGGCCGAGGGGCCATAGCCGACGAGATGAACGCGTGGATCACGAGCAACCTGCGTTGCCAGCCGGCCGGTCATGGTGATGCCGCCCGACTCCTCGCGCAGCATGAGCGGCGCCAGATGGTCGAGCGCCGAGCGGAAGCCGGTGCACCAGAGGATGACATCGACATCGAGGGTGCGCCCATCTGCCCAGCGCACGCCGGTCGGGGTGATTTGGCTGAACATGTCCTGCCGCTTCAGAACACCGCGCCGGCGCATCGCCTCTATGGCCGGGGTGACCGGCAGGCCGGTGACGGACACCACGGCATTCGGCGGCAAGCCGGCGCGAACTCGATCTTCCACCAGCTTGACGGCGGCGCGACCCGCCTCCTGATCGAAGGGGCCGTCGCGAAAGCGCGGCGGGGTGCGGGTGACCCAGGTGGTGCGCGTCACCTGCGAGATCTGGTCAAGCAGTTGCAGCGCCGAAATACCGCCCCCGACCACCAGCACATGCTGGCCGGCGAAATCCTCGGCCCTGGTGAAATCGCGGGTGTGAAGATGTTTGCCCGTGAAGAGGTCATGGCCTGAATAGTCGGGTATATAGGGCTTTTCCCAGGTGCCCGTGGCGTTGATGATGCCGCGGGCGGAAAAGACGCCGCGGTCGCTTTCGACCCGCAGGCGCTCGCCACGCGGACAGACGACGCTGACCGTGGTGGGTCGCAAAACCTCGAGGCTGAAATGCTTCTCGTACTCGCCGAAATAATGCGGCACGGCGACCGAGGCGCGCACGCTGTCGTCGCCGCCGGCATGATCGGCAAAGCTCATGCCCGGCAGGTCATGCACGCGATTGACGGTGGTGAGGGTCAGCGACGGCCAGCGATATTGCCAGGCGCCGCCCGGCTGGGGCGCCTTGTCGAGCACGAGAAAGTCGCGGCCAGGCGTGAGGCCAAATTGTTTCAGATGATAGGCCGAGGACAGACCCGCCTGCCCCGCGCCGATGACGACAATGTCGAGCTTGAGGGCAATACGCACGCCCTGATCCTGATCCGCCACGCTGGCCCCCGGTGCTGGTGCTCCCCATGTATGGTGGCACCGCCCCGGCCGCAACCTCTGGGTCCGGAGGGTGTTCTACAGGCTCAAGGAGAATATTTATGGCCCATGTGACTTAGGATGTCGTCGAACACGATGGCGGTTTCGCCTATAAGGTTGGCGACGTGTTTTCCGAAACCTTCCCGACGCATCAGGCGGCGCACCAGGCCGCCGAGCAGGCGGCACGGCGCCAGCAGGTGGGCGGACAGGACGAGGCCATCCAGTATCAGGACAGCAAGGGCCAGTGGCACGAAGAACAGGCCGACGGCGGCGACCGGCCCGAGACCGACGTCGAGGATGACATCAAGGATTAGCCGCTAGATCGCATTGCCTTCCCCATCGAACAGATGCAGCCGCGCGGGATCGACATAGGCCGTGACATTCGAGCCGAGGTCGACGCTGCGCTGGCCTTCCAGCACGATGTTGAGCGGCTGACCGTCGGATGTCGTGGCATAGACCACGGTCTGGCCGCCGAGATTTTCGACGAGATCGACGCGCAGGTCGGCCAGCTTGATGCCGTCGCCCTGCGTCAGGGTGATGTGTTCCGGGCGGATGCCCAAGGTCGTGGTGCCGGTCGCGGCGCGCGGTACGGTCAGGGCATTGCCGGCGACCTTGACGACGCTGCCATCGGCTGTTGCGGTCAAAAAGTTCATCTTGGGCGAGCCGATGAAGCCGGCGACGAAAAGGTTTTTCGGATTGTTGTAGAGATCGAGCGGGGCGCCGGCCTGTTCGATGACGCCCAGGCGCAGGACGACGATCTTGTCGGCCATGGTCATGGCTTCCACCTGATCATGGGTCACATAGATCATGGTGTTGCCGAGGTCATTGTGCAGCTTGGCGATCTCGACGCGCATCTGCACGCGCAATTCGGCGTCGAGGTTGGACAGGGGCTCGTCGAAGAGGAAAATTTTCGGTTCGCGCACGATGGCGCGGCCGATGGCGACGCGCTGGCGCTGGCCGCCCGAGAGCTGCTTGGGCTTGCGCTGCAGCAGCGGCACGATCTGGAGGATCTCGGCGGCACGCTGCACGCGGACCTTGATCTCGTCCTTGGGCACTTTCGCTGTTTCGAGGCCGAAGGCCAGGTTCTGATAGACCGACATATGCGGGTAAAGCGCATAGGACTGGAAGACCATGGCAATGCCGCGCCTGGCTGCCGGGACCTCGTTCATGCGCTGGCCGTCGATCAGCAGGTCGCCGCCCGAAATGGGTTCGAGGCCGGCGATCATGCGGAGGAGCGTGGACTTGCCGCAGCCCGAGGGGCCGACAAAGACAGTGAACTCACCCGGATCGATATCAAGATCGACGCCGTGGATGACCTGCACTTCGCCATAGGCCTTGACGAGCTTTCGCAGCTGGATGCTGGTGGACATTGATCTCTCCTAAGCTGCGCGGAACTGGACCGGAACCCAGCTCTGATAGCAGGGGTGCTGCGTGGGGATGGGCAAGGCCACATCCTCATGGCTGGTCGAGGAATGGTAGAAAGCCGTAACGATTTCGAGCGCCCGGCGGGAATCCATGCTGGTGACCGGGAGCGGTGCGACCCCGATCAGCGCATCGTAAAAGCGGGCCATCTGCGTCTGGAAGCGCGAGGGCACGTGCTGCCAGTCCTTGAGTAGCTCGGCGATCTTTTCGGCCGTCTCGGCATTGCGCGGCTCGATGGTCCAGGGCTTGTCGCCCGGATTATAGGCGGCATGATCGCTTTCGAAGGTGACATTCTCGAAGGCAAAGCGCAGACGCGTCATGTTGCCGGCTGAGCCAAGCGTGGCGGTGAAACTGCCCAAAGCGCCATTCTGCATTTCGAGGCTGGCGGTGACGCAGTCTTCCACTTCGATCGCATTGACCCTGGTGGCGACGCGGCCGAACAGGCGTTTCACGTCGCCCATCAGATAGGTGAAGAGGTCATGCTGGTGGATGGCATGGGTCATCAGCACGCCGCCCAGCTCGCTGGCCCATTTGCCGCGCCAGGGCACGGCATAATAGTCGGGCCCGCGCTCCCACATGGTTTCAACGGTGCCGACGAAGGGCTTTCCGGCAATGCCGGCGTCGATAATGGCCTTGGCCTGGGCGATGCCGTCGCCGAAGCGATATTGAAACACCGGCATCAGCTTGCCCTTGCTGATCTTTTCCTGCGCCAGCACTTCATCGACCTGGGCGAGCGAGCCGACCAGCGGCTTTTCGCAGATGACGTGCTTGCCGGCCTTGAGCGCGGCCATGACCATGGGGAAATGCAGCATGGGCGGGGTGCAGATGTCGATGATGTCGATATCGTCCATGGCCAGCACATCGTCAAAGCTCGTGACGCGGCGCTCGACGCCGAACTCATCGGCGATCGGGGTCATGCGGTCGACATTGAGGTCGCAGAGCGCCAGCACGTTGAACTTGCCGGCATTGGGCACATAGCCTTCCACGATGTGGCTGCGGCCGATGCCGACGCCGATCACGGCGACGTTGAAGATCTTTTCGCTCATTGGGCCCACTCCGTGCCGCGTTCGGCCAGCTGTTGTGCGGTCAGCGCCAGCTTCATGGCGTTGAAGGCGCGTTCCTGCGGCATGGCCGTCTCGGTGCGATTGCGCACATCGTCGAGGAACTGCCGACCGAAAGGCCGATCGACCTTGGAACAGTCGACGTGGCGCGGACCTTCCTTGTTGACGATGAAGAGGTGATCGGTGCCGGGCTTGCCGGCAATGTCGATATATTTGCGCAGCTCGATATAGCCCTCGGTGCCCAGGATGGTGAGGCGACCGTCGCCCCAGGTCGGCAGGCCCTCGGGCGTGAACCAGTCAACGCGGATGTAGCCCGAGGTGTCGGCGGTCTTGAGATGCACGTCGCCGACATCCTGCAGGCCGGGGCGGTCGGGATGGTTGCGATTGGCCACGGTGGCCGAAGTCACCTCGGCATCGAGCGCATTGGAGAAGAACAGGAACTGTTCGAACTGGTGGCTGGCGATATCGCAGAGGATGCCGCCATAGCGCTGCCGGGTGAAAAACCAGTCCGGCCGGTTGTTGAGGCGCAGCGAATGGGGGCCGAGACCCACCGTATTGATGACCTTGCCGATGGCGCCCTGGGCGATGAGATTGCCGGCTTCGACGGTGGCGCGCACTTCGAAATGTTCCGAATAGAGCACCGAATAGATGCGGCCAGTCTCCTGCTGCACTTTCCGCAGTTCGGCGAGCTGGTCAAAGGTCGTCATGCCGGGCTTGTCGGTCAGCACGTCCTTGCCATGCTGCATGGCGGCAATGGAGATCGCCGCACGATCGGCCGGAATGGCCGAGGTCAGCACCACGCCAATGGCAGGGTCTTCCAGGATGGCACGCGGATCATTGACGCGCTTGGCCTGCGGATATTTTGCGCCGAAAGCCTCGGCGAGATCGTCTTCGACGGCGTGGAAGGCGGTGAACTGGGCACCGGCCTCGAGCAGGCAATCGACCTGGCCATAGATATGGGCATGATTGATGCCGATGGCGGCAAACTTGATGTCACTCATGGGTCTAGCGTTTCATACCAGTCGTGGCGATGCCCTCGATGAGCAGTCGCTGGAAGAAGAGGAAGAACAGGAAGATCGGCACAATGCTGAGCACGCTCATGGCAAACATGCCGCCGAAATCGGACATGCCGGTATTATCGGTGAAGGTGCGCAGGCCGAGCATGACCGTGTATTGGCGCAGATCGCTGAGGTAGATCAGCGGGCCAAAGAAGTCGTCCCAAGTCCAGATGAAGGTGAAGATCGCCGCCGTGGCCAGCACGGGCATGGAGAGCGGCATGATGATCTTCCAGTAGATGCGCCAGGGGCCAGCACCGTCCATGCGCGCCGCTTCGTCGAGCTCCTTGGGCAGGCCGCGGAAGAACTGCACCATTAGGAAGATGAAGAAGGCGTCGGCGGCGAGGAATTTCGGCACCACCAGCGGCAGGAAAGTGTTCACCCAGCCGATGTTGAGGAAGAGCACATATTGCGGAATCAGCGTGACCTGCGAGGGCAGCATCAGCGTCATCAGCATCATGGCGAACCAGAAGTTGCGACCGGCAAATTCGAGGCGCGCGAAGGCATAGGCGGTCAGCGAACAGGCCAGCACATTGCCGCAGACGCTGAGGATCGAGATGATGAAGGAGTTGATGAACAGCTGGCCAAAGCCGCCCCGCAACCCGTTCCAGCCGCGAATATAGGAATCGAAACTCCAGTTGATCGACGGCATGATGGAGGCGCCCGAGGTGAAGATCTCGTTCTCCGGCCGGAAGCTGGCTGCCAGCAGCCAGAGCAGGGGATAGAGCATCACGATGGAGGCGATGATCAGCGCGGCATGGGCCAGTACCGACATCAGCTTGCGTCTGGAGGGTGAGGTGGCCGTGACGACGGTCAGGCGCTCGACATCAGTCGTCATAATGCACCCAATACTTGCTGGTCAGGAAGGAGAAGGCGGTGAAGGCGGCGACGATCGCCAGCAGTACCCAGGCCAGCGCCGAAGCATAGCCCATGCGGAAGAAGCCGAAGGCCTCGTTGTAGAGGTAGAGCGTATAGAACAGGGTCGAATTGATCGGACCGCCCGTGCCGCCCGAGATGATGAAGCTCGGGGTAAAGCTCTTGAAGGCCTCGATGGTCTGGATGATGGCGTTAAAGAAGACCACCGGCGTCAGCATGGGCAGCGTGATCTTCCAGAACTGGCGCCATTTGCTGGCACCATCGAGGCTTGCCGCCTCATACATGTCCTGCGGAATCTGCCTGAGACCGGCGAGGAAGATGATCATCGGCGAACCGAACTGCCAGATGGCAAGAATGATCAGCGTCCAGAGCGAATAGTTGGGATTGGAAATCCAGCTCGGTCCGACAATGCCGAAATTGGCGAGCAGCTGATTGACCAGGCCGTTGCCGGCAAAGATCTGGCGCCAGAGGATGGCGATGGCCACCGATGCGCCGAGCAGGCTGGGCAGATAGAACATGGCGCGATAGATCGTCAGGCCCTTCATGCCGCGATTGAGCAACAGGGCCACACCCAGCGCGAAGGCCAGCTTGAGCGGCACCGAGAAGATGACGAAGAAGAAGGTGACCCGCATGGACGCCGAGAATTTCGGGTCATTGGTGAACATGCGGACATAGTTGTCCATGCCGGCCCAGCGCGGTGCGGTGAGCAGGTCGAAATGGGTGAAGCTGAGGTAGAAGGACGTCAGGATCGGCCCGATGGTCAGGCCGAAGAAGCCGATGAACCAGGGCAGAAGAAACAGGTAGCCGGGGGCGTGGTTCTGCCACACCCCGGACCAGTAGGATGGAGAGGCCACGCGGGCGGCTCCGGGCGAAGCTTTGGTATCGACCTGCGTGGCCATAGTCTCGTCTCCGTTAGGCGGAGCGTTGCAGAATGGCCGTGGCTTCGGTGACGAAGTACTGGCCGGCGTCCTCTGGCGAGCGGGCGCCGAAAGCGACTTCCTGGCTCAGCATACGGAGCAGGGAGATGTCGATTTCACCGGCCGCTGCTGGTGGCGGAGGCGGAATGGGGCCGAGCAAGTCACCTAGGTTGGACACATAGTCGAGCGCGATCTGGTCCTGCTCGCTGAGCTCGGGCGCGATCGAGGCGCGCACGGCTTCAAAGCAAGGAATGCCGCGCTCGACGCCCAGCACTTTTGCCGCTTCGAGATCATTGACGAAGAAGCTGAGATATTCGGCGGCCAGTTCCTTGTTGGCCGACGAACCGCCGATTGAGAAGAACATAGAGGGCTTGCGATAGTGACCGCCACCGACGCCGGCCGCGATGCGCGGATAGGAGGTGATGGTCAGCTTGTCCTGCATCAGGGTCTGGAAGGCGACCAGCTGGTTGGAGTTGGACGGCATCATCGCCGCCTTGCCCAGCACCACCATGGTCACTTCGAGCGGGCCGCCGGTATCGAGGGCCTGATCCTCGGCACTGACACAGATGCCGGCCTCGCGGAATTCGGCCCAGAGGGCAAACCATTCAGTCATTTCGGCAGCGGTAAAGCCAAGCTGGCCTTCGGCGGTATAGAGCGCCAGGCCCTTCTGACGCAGCCAGTTGTCGAGCATGGGCTCGGAGCCTGAACCGTCGGCAATCGCCTTCATGCCACCGCGGATATTGGCGGTCTTGAAGGCTTCACCCATGGCACGCAAGTCGTCCATTGTCGTGTCGCGATTGGGCGGCTCGATGCCGGCTTCCTCGAAGGCAGTCAGATTGACCACCTGGGCCACGGAATTGGCGCCAAGGCTGATGCCATAGAGCTTGCCGTCGACCTTGCCGCCCTCGAGCTGGTCTTCATCGAAGCCGTCGAGCTTGAGGCCGGCGCCGACATAGTCGTCGAGCGGGGCGATGGCGTTGCGCTTGGCGTATTCGACGATATAGCGATAGTCCATCTGGATGACGTCGGGGGCATTGCCGCCGGCGGTTTCGGTCGCCAGCTTGGGCCAGTAATCGGCCCAGCCAAGGAAGCTGGAATCCACCTGGGCGCCATTGGCGGTGGCGAAGAGTTCGTTGACGCCATAGGTGCGGTCAGCACGGGCCTGGCCGCCCCAGAAGAACTGGCGGAGCGAGGTGCCTTGAGCAAAGGCCGGCGTGAAACCGGCGACACCGGCAGCCACAAGAGCGGTCGAGCCCATCAGGAACTGGCGGCGATCGATACGGATAGTCATTCTGATATTCCTCCCATCAAAAATGTTGTGGCGGGCCCTGGCCCTTGCCTCGTGAAACGCAGCCTCCCCGCCGCTAAATCACCAACTGGTTACAAACCATGCGGATTGTTTGACTTGTCAATCCGGCGATACGTTCCTTCCCGAAGCTCCGTCTTCCAGCATTGCCAGAACCGGATGGTTACGACTAGCACGCGGCCTTTGGCGGAGGCAATGCACTTGTATGGAAGTTTGATGGCAAGCAGATTCCGCCCGTCATTCTCTCCCGTTGCCAACAGCATTACCCAGTCCGCACCAAATGAAAAATACGAAATGCTGGCTCTAGCCATAGATAAAATCTATGGTCAAAGCATGGACAAGTTGCTCAACCAATTTCTGGCCGTGGCCGATGCGGGCTCGATTACAGGAGCGTCTGCGGCCCTTCTGGTCACCCAGCCGACGCTCACCTTCAACATGCGCAAACTCGAGGAGCAGATCGGCGTCAAGCTGCTGCAGCGCTCGTCTCGTGGGGTGACGCTCACCACCTATGGCGAGACGCTTTACGAGAATGCACGGCTGATGCGGCGCCTGCATCACAATATGCTGGGCGCCATTGCCGATCAGCGCGAGCGCAGCGAACGCGGCATTTCCATGGGCTCGGGCTATTCGTGGTGGACGCTGTTTCTCAAGGACATGGTGGTGGACTATCAGCGCCAGTTTCCCAATGCGCCGGTGCATGTGAGCCTTGGCAACCAGTTGCGCTGCATGGACCAGTTGATCGCCGGGGATATTTCGCTGTTCCTGGCGCATGAATTCGAGGGGCTGAGCCCGCATGTCGGGGTCGAGTTCCTGCCACTGACACAGGTGCGGCACGGGTTTTTCGTGCGTCAAGGCCATCCCCTGTTGGGCCGCCCTCGTCGGGTCAGCGAGATCGAGGCCTATCCGCAGGCGACAACGACGCCACCGGAAAGCCGGCACCAGCGCTATTTCGACGCCAGCCGTCGCCATACGCGGGCAGAAACGGTGTTCGATCGCACCAGCTATGCCTTTGCCTCCAATGCGCTGGAGGCCTGCGTTGACTATGTGCAGAGCTGCGACGCGGTGTTGCGGCACAGCCAGGTCATGGAAGAGAGCTTTGCGCACCAGGGGCTGGTTGCGGTGGAACAGGCCGAAATGCCGCGCGAGAGCCGGATGGGGATTTACCTGCTCGCCGAGAGCCGGCACGAGGAGCGGATCGTTGATCTGGTCAGACGAATTGGAGAGGCAGCGGCTGCAGTCCTGCCTCCGCTTGCGTAAGCCTCAGTTTCGCGTCTTGAGGTAGTCCACCACCATCTGCACCGCCTGGGCCTCGCGCTCCTGCACCATGTCGATGCCGCTCAGATCGCGATCAAAGATGACCGACAGGGTCGCCATGTTGGAGACGTAGAAAAAGCCCAGCGCCGCGATGGAAATATAGAGCTGCACCGGATCGACATCGCGGCGGAAAATGCCGGCATCGGCGCCGCGCTCGACAATGGTGCGGATCTGTCCGACCAGCGGGGAATGCAGCGCCGGAATATCCGAGAGCGACTTCAGGAAACGCGCATTCTCGATGTTTTCCGTATTGAGCAGGCGCGGAAACCAGGGATTGGCGAGGAAGTGGCGGAAGGTGAAACGCACCAGCCGGTCCATGGCATCGACAGGACCATATTGATCGAGCGACAGCGCGCGCTCGCCGCGGCGGATTTCCTGATAGGCATCGAGCAGGACAGCCCGGTAGAGGTCCTCCTTGTTGCCGAAATAGTGGTAGAGCAGCCGCTTGTTGGCGCCGGCCAGCGTCGCAATGGCGTCCACCCGCGCGCCCTCGAAGCCACGCGCGGCAAATTCGGCCCGCGCCGCCACGAGGATGGCCGCCTTGGTCTTTTCCGCATTGCGCTGGCGCTTGGGGGCGTCAGCCTTGCGCGTCGGCGGTGCCGCGTCCGCGGCTGAAGAGGGGTCTGACACGCTTGGATACCGAGGGAATGGACATCAAAATCGTCGCGACGATGATCAGGCAGATAACAGCCGAGATCGGCCGGGTAAAGAAGGGGGTCGGATCGCCATTGGTCAACATCAACCCGCGTCGCAGGTTGAGATCGAGCAGGTCGCCGAGCACGATGCCCAGCACCAGCGGCGCCATGGGGAATTTCATCTCGCGCAGCAGGAAGCCGACGATGCCGAAAAACAGCATGACATAGACGTCGAACAGGCGTTGGGTGATGGCGAAAGAGCCAACAACGCAAAGCACATAGATGACCGCCATCAGGCGCTCGCGCGGTACCGAGAGCACCTTGATGAAGACCTTGGTCAGCGACAGGCCAAAGATCAGGTTGGCCAGCGTTGCCAGCAGCAGCATGGCGACGACCTGGTAGAGGAAGATCGGGTTTTCGACCATCAGCATGGGCCCGGGGCGAATGCCATGGATCAGCATGGCGGCGATCAGCACGGCTGCAGCGGCCGAGCCGGGCAAGGCCAGGGTCAGCGTCGGAATCATGGCGGCGGAGACCACGGCATTGTCGCCGGTTTCGGCGGCGATCAGGCCTTCCTGGCTGCCCTTGCCGAATTCTTCGGGATGCTTGCTGGCTTTCTTGGCGGCAGCATAGGAGCTCCAGGAGCCGACATCTTCGCCGACGCCAGGAATGATACCGACGAAAGTGCCGATGATGCCGGAGCGGATGATGGTCTTCCAATATTGGAAAATCTCGCGCAGCGTCGGCACGACGCGGTCATTGACCGGCACGATATTGGCCACGGCCGTGCGCTTCATCGAGGAGAGGATTTCGGCAAGGCCAAAGGCGCCGACCATGGCGGGAATGATATCGACACCGCCGCCCAGTGCTGGAATGCCGAAGGTGAAGCGCTGGTGGGCATGCAGCGTCTCCATGCCCACCATGGCAACGAGCAGGCCCAGGATGCCGGCGATATAGCCCTTGAGCGGCGTATCGCTGCCGGTCATCTGGCCCGAGATCACCACGCCAAACAGCGCCAGCCAGAAGAATTCATAGGAGCCGAATTTGAGCGCCGCTTCGGAGAGGATTGGCGCGATGATGGCGAGAAAGAAAATGCCCACCAAAGTGCCCAGTGTGGAGGACGTGGTGGCGAGACCCATGGCGAGACCCGCCTTGCCCTGCAGCGCCAGGGGGTGACCATCGAGCGTCGCCGCGGCATTGGCGGGCGTGCCGGGAATATTGAGCAGGATAGCGGTACGGCTGCCGCCATAGATGGCGCCGAGATAGACGCACATCAGCGTCAGGATCGCCTGGTCGGCCTGCATTTTATAGGTCAGCGTCACCAATAGCGCGACGCCCATGGTGGCGGTGAGGCCGGGCAGGATGCCGATGACCAGACCGAGCAGCGTCGCCCAGACCACATTGAACAGGCTGCCCGGCGTCAGGAAATGCGCCACGCCAGCGCCAAGGAGAACAAGACCGTCAAACATGGTTTTCTCCTAGGGCAGGCGAACGAGGAAGATGCGTTCGAAGACATAGTAGGTGCCGCCACCGCCAACGGCCGCAATGCCGAGCGCCCAGAGCAGGGCTGGCACGATGGGCTTTGGCGTATCGGCCATCACCGTCTCGAACAGCACGATGAAGGCGAAGATGAAGAGCCCGGCGGCCAGCCAGAAGGGCATGCGACCCATCAGGCCGAGCGTGAAGACCAGCGCCAGGCCGAGCACGACCAGCACACGCAGCGACGTCCAGGAAAACAGCAATTGTAGCAAAAGGGCGCCACTGCCCGGCGCGCTCAGCTTCCACGAGCGCAGGACCAGCAGGGAACCGCAGATGGTCAGGGCAATGCCCAGAAACAGTGGCACCAGACCGGGAATGGTGGCCGGATTGATGCGGCGCACTTCGAGCCGGTCCATGGTCCAGGAGAAATAGACCACGGCAACGCCCAGGGCGACGAGCAGGCAGGCGGTGATGAGATCGGCACGGGCCCGGACGGCCTCTTCGCTCGTATCCGGCATGCTCATGATGGCCTCGGGTCTGGGCTGCCGGGGCAGCAAAAGAAAAGAGGGTGAGGACGCGCCCCACCCTCGCCGGCTTATTGCGCGCCCACTTCGGTGCGCGTTTCGCAGTCGATGCCGATTGTCGCGGGATCATTGACCGCCTCGCCGCGGGCGACCGAGGAACAGGCTTCAAGGATCACCACCGGCATGGCAGCGGCGCGGGCATCGGCGCCATAGGAGGGCGCAAAGACGGCGCCGAAGGTTTCGGCATAGGTCTTGATGGCGTCCGAGGACATCACCTTCTCGCCCCAGATCTTGTCGAGCGTGGCGACGACTTCATCGGGCACGCCGACCGGCACGAAAATGCCGAAATAATCGGGTGCCAGTTCCATGTCCGGGATCCAGTCGGTGATCGGCGGAATGGGCTCTGCCCCTTCGAGCACCAGCGGCTGATCGGAGAGCACGGCCAGGGCCTTCAGACGACCACCGCGGATCAGCTCGGTCTGTTCCACCGCGAGCTGGGTGGTGACCATGGCCTCACCGGAAGCGGTCGCGATAGCAGCCGGACCACCGCCATCATAGGTAATCATATTGTAGTCAAAGCCATCGGCGGAATCAGAGAGCGCGGCGATGGCGGTGCCGCCCGAAGAGGTAATGCCGGCTGTCGCAACCGTCACTTCATTGCCGCGCGTCTTGAAGGCTTCCAGCAGCTGGCCGAAATCCTCGAACTCGCTGCCGGCGGGCACGGAGACCACCGGCACATTGGCGACGGAGAGATAGATGTGCCAGTCGTCGATATCGGTATCGGGCAGCAGGCCCGTCACCGAATAGGTGGCGTTGTTGGCAATGGCATTGGCGGTCCAGGTATAGCCATCCTTGACGGAATTGAGCACTTCCTGCGTGCCGATGGCGCCTGATGCGCCGGGCTGGTTGACCACAACCACATCGACGCCGAGCGCTTCGCCCAGAATTGGCGCGGTAACGCGGGTGACCTGGTCGGTCGAGCCGCCGGCGCCCCATGGCACAATCAAATTGATCGGGCGGTCCGGTTTCCACTCGGTCGCGGCGGCTGAATCCTGGGCGAAAGTCATGGTAGTCCCGAGCACCAGGAACGACGTTCCCGTGGCCAGGACGAGTCGCAATGTCTGCATCGTCCATCCTCCCTCTGTGGCGCCGGATCGGTTGTTTTGACTCTGGGCGCGAGGCAAAGACTGCGGTGCAAAAACAGTCGAGTCAAGCATGAAGTAACCATGTGGTGATTACTTTATCCGACGGCACGGGCGAAAATATCCTTTCCGATCCTCGACTTTGCTGTGTAACCCTTGGGCCGATCGGCACGCATTGCACTATGGCGTGCCTTGGGGAGGACTGATGGATATCGATCTGACGCGCTGGCTGATCATGGGCCTGGCGCTGGCTGCGGGCGCCGTGGTCAAAGGTGCCACGGGCATGGGATTGCCGTTGATTGCGCTGCCTGTGCTGACTTCCATTTTGGGCATTCAGCATGCCGTCGGGCTGATGACCGTACCGTTGATCGCGACCAATTTCTGGCAGGTCTGGCGCTTCCGCAGCGTGATCCGCGAAAGGGGCATGGGCTTCCTGCCCCGCTTTCTGGTTGCTGGCAGCGTGGGTATCGTCATCGGCACCTGGGCGCTGACCAGCCTGCCCGAGCGCCTGCTTGTCCTGACGCTGGGGCTTATTCTCCTCGCCTATGTGGCGCTGAAACTGGCCAAGCCGCATCTGATCGTCGGGCCGGAGACGGCGCAGCGCTTCGGGCCCTTGGCCGGCGCGGGCGCTGGCGTGCTGCAGGGCGCCACCGGCATTTCGGCGCCGATCGGGGTGACCTTCATCCACGCCATGGGCTTTGCCAGGGATCATCACCTGTTCGCCGTCTCGGCCATGTTCCTGACCTTTGCCGTGGTGCAATTGCCATCCCTGGCGGTGGCCGACGTGATGGAGCCGGAATGGCTGGTCGAAGGCCTTCTGGCGCTCGTGCCGATCCTGCTCTTCATGCCGCTCGGCCAATGGATCAGCGGCAAGCTCAGCCGCAAGGCGTTTGACCGGATGATCCTGATCTTCCTCGGCCTGCTTGGCCTCAAGATGGTTATCGGCCTCTAGGGGCGCACTCTCCTCTTGACGCCCTGCCCGGCCCACGCTAGCTAAGTAACTAAACAGTTACACGCTTAATGCGGATGGGAGGATATCGCGATGGCGGACAGACGGCTTGGACTGATCATGCACGGCGTCACGGGGCGCATGGGCTATAACCAGCACCTGGTGCGCTCGATCCTGGCCATTCGCGACCAGGGTGGCGTGACGCTCAGCAATGGCGACCGGCTCGTCGTGGACCCGATCATCGTCGGCCGCGACGGCGACAAGATCGAACGCCTCGCCAAAAAGCACGACATCAAGCGCTGGGGCACGGACCTCGATGCCGCGCTGGCCAATCCGGAAGACACGGTGTTCTTCGACGCCGGCACGACGCTGATGCGCGCTTCACTGCTGGAAAAGGCGCTGGCCGCCGGCAAGCATGTCTATTGCGAAAAGCCGACCTCGGATTCGCTGGAGATCGCGCTCAACCTCGCCAAGACCGCCCGCGCTTCGGGCCTCAAGCATGGCGTGGTGCAGGACAAGCTGTTTTTGCCCGGTCTGCTCAAGCTCAAAATGCTGCGCGACTCTGGCTTCTTCGGCGACATCCTCTCGGTGCGTGGCGAGTTCGGCTATTGGGTGTTCGAAGGCGACTGGCAGCCGGCGCAGCGTCCGAGCTGGAATTATCGCAAGGCCGACGGCGGCGGCATCATCCTCGATATGCTGTGCCACTGGCGCTATGTGCTCGACAATCTCTTTGGCGAAGTGCAGGCGGTGTCCTGCCTCGGCGCCACGCATATCCCCGAGCGCGTCGACGAGAAGGGCAATCGCTACAAGGCCGATACCGATGACGCGGCCTATGCGACCTTCGAGCTCGAAGGCGGCGTGATCGCCCAGATCAACTCGAGCTGGACCACCCGCGTACGGCGCGACGATCTTGTGACCTTCCATGTCGATGGCACCAAGGGCTCGGCCGTAGCGGGCCTGCACAAATGCTGGACGCAGCATCGGGTCAATACGCCCAAGCCGGTTTGGAACCCCGACCAGCCGCAGACCATGAACTTCTTCAACGACTGGGAAGAAGTGCCGGACAACTGGCCTGCGCAGAACGGCTTCAAGGCCCAGTGGGAAATGTTCCTCAAGCACGTCGCCGAAGATGCACCCTGGGAATACGGTCTCGAAGCCGGCGCCAAGGGCGTGCAACTGGCCGAGCTTGGCCTCAAGAGTTGGGCCGAGCGCCGATGGCTGGATGTGCCAAAGCTGGAGTTCTAGGCCATGGCCAGCATCAACCTGCCCAATCCCGACCGCTCCATCACGCCCTACACCCTGACCGGGGAGCCCATTCCCTTCGTCAAGCACAAGGCATCCGACTTCAACCGCATCGCCTATGCGGCCGCCCATGTGGTGGCCGACCCGCTTGCGAGCAATGATCCCTGGCTGACGCCGGCCATCGACTGGGCCACCACGCTCAAATTCCGTCATCGGCTATGGGATCTCGGTCTCGGCGTCGCCGAGGCGATGGATACGGCCCAGCGCGGCATGGGCCTGGGTTGGGCCGAGGCGCAGGAATTGATCCGCCGTGCCCAGGCCGAGGCCCGCACGCGCGACGATGCGCTGATCGCCTATGGCGCCGGCACCGACCATCTGACGCCCGGGCCGGATGTCACCATTGACGACATCATCCGTGCCTATGAAGAACAGGTCGGCTTCGTCGAGAGCCAGGGCGGCCGTGTCATCCTCATGGCTTCGCGCGCCCTCGCCTTTGCCGCCAAATCACCGGAAGATTACGCCAAGGTCTATGGGCGCATTCTCAGCCAGGTCAGACAGCCGGTGGTGATGCACTGGCTGGGCGAAATGTTCGATCCGGCGCTGGCCGGTTATTGGGGCAATGACGACCACGACAAGGCGATGGATGTCTGTCTCGACGTCATCGCCGCCCATTCTGAAAAGGTCGACGGCATCAAGATTTCCCTGCTCTCGGCGGAAAAGGAAATCGCCATGCGCCGGCGGCTGCCGCCTTCGGTCAAAATGTATACCGGTGACGACTTCAACTATGCCGAACTGATCGCCGGCGACGAGGAGGGCTTTTCGCATGCCCTGCTCGGCATTTTCGACGCCATCGCCCCGGCCGCCTCGGCAGGTCTCGCCGCACTGGGCAAGGGCAACAATAACGAGTTCTTCGATCTGCTCGAACCGACCGTGCCGCTGAGCCGGCATATCTTTGCCGCGCCCACCCGCTTCTACAAGACCGGCGTGGTCTTCCTCGCCTATCTCAACGGGCTGCAGGACCACTTCCAGATGATCGGAGGGCAGCAGTCGACCCGTTCGGTTCAGCATCTGAGCGAGCTGTTCCGCCTCGCTGACAAGGCGCGAGTCCTAAGTGACCCTCAGCTCGCCATTTCGCGCATGAAGGCGGTTCTCGATGTTAACAGTGTGCTAACCAAATGAGCCAACGTGCTATATCGCTGAATCTTGCCACCACGCGCCAGGTCTGGGGCTTCAAGGAAGCTGTCGACGGCTGCTTAAAGGCTGGCATTACGGCAATTTCTCCTTGGCGCGACCAGGTCGCTGCGGTCGGATTGGACGAAGCCGCCCGCATCGTCCGGGACAACAAGCTGCAGGTCACCGGCCTCTGCCGCGGCGGCATGTTTCCCGCCGAAACTGCCGAAGGCCGGCAGGCTCAGATCGACGACAACCTCCGCGCCATTGACGAGGCGGCCGCGCTCAATGCCGATTGCCTGGTGCTGGTTGTCGGCGGATTACCGGGCAGTTCCAAGGACTTGCCCGGTGCACGGCAGATGGTCAGCGACGGCATTGCCGCCATGCTGCCCCATGCCAGGGCCTGCGGCGTCAAGATCGCCATCGAGCCATTGCACCCCATGTATGCCGCCGACCGCGCCTGCGTAAACACGATCGACCAGGCCCTCGATATCTGCGAGGCACTTGGTGAAACGGTCGGCGTCGCCGTGGACGTCTACCATGTCTGGTGGGACCCCAATCTCGCGCAAGCCATTGCCCGCGCTGGAAGAATGAAGCGCATCTTCGCCCATCACATCTGCGACTGGCTGGTCCCGACCAGGGATATGCTGCTCGATCGCGGCATGATGGGCGATGGCGTCATCGACCTGCCGGCCATTCGGCAAATGATTGAAGACGCCGGCTTTTTCGGCCCACAGGAAGTGGAAATCTTTTCCCAGGACAATTGGTGGAAGCGTCCCGGCGACGAAGTGCTTAAGGTGATCAAGGAGCGGGTGGCGACGGTCTGCTGAGCTTTGAGGCCATCACGAAAGTGAGCAGCAGCAGGGGGATAAGCAGGGCAAAGGCCATACGAATGCCGAAGCCCTGCGCCACCGCGCCGATCAAGACCGGCGCGCCGAGATTGACGAATTGAAAGATCAGCGTCGTCGCGGCCACATTCTGGCTCGCCGGCCGATCGCCCAGCCGTGCCGCCGCCGAGAGCATCAGCGGATAAAGCACGCAGATGCCTAGACCCAGCAGGCCAAAGCCGGCGAGAGCCGCGAGGGCGTTGGGCGAAAAGACCACAAGCAGCATTCCGGCAATGGCGACACTGGCCAATACCCGCGCCACCATGACCGGACCGAAACGATCGATCCAGCGGTCCGCAACCAGCCGCCCCAACGCCATGGTGACCAGCAGCGCCGGCAGCGCCAGCGACTCGATCCAGGCGGCCACTTCGAAATTGTCGCGCAGGAAGATGATCGACCAGGCCCGCGCTGAACCCTCGGTCAGCCCGGCGCCCATGCCGAAAGCGACCAGACCGAGCGTCGCCAGGGTCGGCCAGGCCAGTTTCTTGCCGTTCTCGCCGGCATGCGGTCGGGGCGGGGTCGCTGGCATGGGCACGACGACGGTCCAGAGCAACAGACCTAAAATGGGCACCAGCGTCCACAGGTGCCAGGCCGGCGCTATGTCGAGCCCGCGCAGCGCCGCGCCCAGCAGCGAAGTGGTGAGAAAACCCACGCTCCAGACGCCGTGGCACGTGTTCATGATGCGCTGACCCGATGCCGCCTCGATGCGATCGGCTTCGACATTGATGGCGATATTGGTCAGCGAGAACCCCAGTCCATTGATGGCCAGCAGGGCGAACATGGCGAAGGGGTTGAGCAGCACCGTCACCAGCGCGGCGGAAATGGCCGAGAAGGGTAGCATGACCAGGATCACCTTGCGCGGCCCGATGCGCTCGATGATGCGGCTGGAAAACAGGAACATGCTGAGCCCGCCCAAAGGCTGGCCAATCAGCACCAGGCCCAGTTGCGCCTCGGAGAGGCCGATCTGCAGCTGGATGTCCGGGATGCGGGTGTGGATGGCGCCGACGGTCAGCGCATGGACGAAGAACAGCGCAATAATGCGCCAGCGGACGATGGGCATGAAACTCACAAAGGATAGTCTGGCCGGGCGGAACGAACGGCAATTCGTCTTAGGCTCACTTGGGGCCGGGGTCCATGAGCACGTGAATGCGATCAGCACCAAGCCGCGCCAGCTTGAGCATCAGCGCCTTGCGACGGGCTGGCGCCATTGGCGTATCGGGGCTGTCGCGCAGGATGGCGCCATCATGCGCATCGGCGACGATCAGGCCCTCGCTCTCGGGAAAAATTTCCGCTTCAAGTTCGGGTGGCTTGGCAAAGAAGAAGCGGTCGGAAAATTCGCGATATTCGTGCCACTTCCGGTCGACCTGGAAATCGATCAGGCTCGACTTGATCTCGACGATCCAGATTTCGCCCTTGGGACCGACACCCAGCACATCAGCGCGGCGGCCGGAGCGCAGGGTCACTTCGGCATAGCAGGCCATGTCATAGGTCTCGCGCAACAGCCGCATGACCCCGCGCTGGACGCGCAGGGCGGTAGCTGATTGGCGGAGATCGACGATCGGGCGCAGTTCAGTCCGCTGACTGTCAGCCATGCGGCGGGACCGGTTCGGGGGGCAGGCCGTGTGGGTCGTCCACCTTGCGCGTGCCCAGGGCAAAGCTCGATGCCCAGAGCCCAGCCAGCAGTAGCGGCAGGCAGATCAGATAGGAATTGCGGATGCCCAGATGTTCAGCGACGAAGCCGAGCAGCGGCGGGGCCATGAAGAAGACCACGAAACTCACCTGACCGAGCGCCGCGACATTGACCGCAGCGGGCCGGTCGGTGCGCTGGGCGGCCGCGGATACGGCCAGAGGGTAAACTGCCGAACAGCCAATGCCCATCAAGGCAAAGCCGAGTAGCGCCACGCCCGGCATGCCCTCCGGCGCCCAGCCCACCATCAACACGCCGACGCTGGCAAGGCTCAGCAGCACCATGGAAACATGGCGCGGGCCAAAGCGGGCGACGACAGGATCGGCGGTCAGGCGCATCAAAGCCATGAAGAAGGCAAAGAGCGTCAGGCCCATGCCGCTGACGAAAGGCTCGGTCGAAAAGATCTCGTCCATATAGATGGCCGACCAATCGATGCCGGCGCCTTCGACGAGGAAGGCGGCAAAGCCGATGAGGCAAAGCGGCAAGAGGCCCCAATTGGGGAAGGCGATCTGGTGACCGGTCTCGCCTTGCATGCGCGCTGGTTTTGGTGCTGGCCGGATGCCGGAAATCATGAAGCCACCGATCACCACCACAATGACGGCAACAAGGCCCAGATGGGCCTCGACCGAGAGGCCCGACTGGCGGATGCCGGCGCCGAACAGGGCGGTGACGAAGAAGCCGACGCTCCAGAAGCCATGAGCGCGGTTCATATACCGACCGCCTGTATGCATTTCGAGGCGATCGATTTCGACATTGAGATTAATTTCGAGCGCGCCGGACAGCAGCCCGGTCAAAAAGAGCACGCCGAAGACGAAGGGCGCAAAGCCCAACCAGGGAATGGTGGCAAAGAACAGTGCCGGGCCGAGCACGGTGAAGAAGGCCGTGGTGCGGACGCCAATACGCTCGATGATGGACGCGCCAAATGTCAGCGAGATCAGCGAGCCGATCGACATGCCGATCATGGTGAGGCCGAGCTGGCCCTTGTCGACCTGAAGGTGGGCCTGAATGTCAGGCAGGCGCGCCATCAGGGCGCCGGTGGTCAGCGCGAAGAGGAAAAAGCAGGCATAGAGACGGTGTTGCGGCGCAATGGTCATGGGGTGACAACCTTGGTGACCGGACGCGGCGCCAGGACCTGGGTGGTCGCAAGGCCGAGCAGAACCAGTGGAATGCCGACACCGAAAATCCAGTGCAGGCCGAAATGCTCACCGATATAGCCCAGCAGCGGCGGGCCGAGCAGGAAGGCGGTGAAGGAGAATTGCGCCAGTGCGGCGACATTGATGGCGGCCGGGCGGTCGGTCTGCTGGGCTGCCGCCGACATGGCCAGGGGGAAGAGGGCCGAGGAGCCGATGCCGATCAGTGCAAAGCCAAGATAGGCCACCCAGGCGAACCCGATCGAGGGCGCGAAGAAGACCAGCAGAACGCCAATGCCCATGACGGCAATCAGCACGCGAGCCACGAGGACCGGGCTGTAGCGATCGACGAAACCATCGGCAAAGAAGCGGGCAAGCGCCTGCGAACCGGCGACGGTCGCCACGGCGATACCGGCCCAGAAGGGCGTCGCCTCGAAAATATTGCGCATATAGATGGCCGACCAGTCGATGCCGGCGCCCTCCATGAGCATGGCGGCGATGCAGACGCTCACCAGCATCATGATGGTAGGGGTTGGCCGGGCGAAGTGGGGCGTTTCATCACTGCTCGAACCTGTGCGATGCGCAGCTGGCTGGAAGCGACCGAGGATGACAAGAGTGGCGACGAGAATGACCGGGGTCATGATCATCAGGTGATACTGCGGTGGCAATCCGGTCTGGGCGATGAACGAGCCGACCATGCCGGCAGCGAAAAAGCCAAGGCTCCAGAAGGCATGAGCGCGGCTCATGATGCGCCGGCCAATGGCATGTTCGACGCGATCGGCCTCAATATTGATGATGATCTCGATGCAGCCGATGGTGAGGCCCACCGGCACCAGCAGCAGGAAGAAGGCAAGCGGACCCTGCGCCCATGCGGCAGTGGCGTAGAGAACCGAGAGCAAGGGAATGGCGGTGAGCAAGACGCGCCGATAGCCGATGGCTTCGATGAAGCGACCCGCAAAAGTCAGTGAAATCAGCGTGCCGGCGGCCGAGCCAATCAGCGCCAGCCCCAGAGCACCCTCGCCGACACCCATCGCCTCCTGAATGGCAGGCAGGCGCGGGAAGAGACTGCCCATGCAAAAGGAATATACGAAGAACGCCCCGAAGACCTTCATCTGGGGCGGCAGGTGGAGGCCAAACGTCATGGCTGAAACTACTCGCAAGATTTTGTGCCGGCGAAGCTATGCGAGAATCAGATCATCGCCTAGGGCGCGTGCAAACGTTTTCGTTCTATTCTTGCAACGTTGCATTTTTGGCGCGATAGAGTGCTAGTCGCCATGCAACGGCCGCTCGCCTCGGAAGAGCGCGGCATGGCGTTTCATCAGCGCGGCGATGCGATCCCCAACCGCACGCACCGCGGGTTCGTGACGCTCCTCGTGATGGCTGACCAGCCATTGATCGGTCTCGAGCTCCTTGATCACCGGGGCAATGCGGATCAGGCGCGGATCGCTGTCGCCGACGAAACAGGGAAAGACGGACAGGCCCGCGCCATGGGCCACCAGTTCGCGGACGCTCATCGCATCATTGCCGCGAATGGCGATGCGGTCGCCATGGCGGGCCTGGATCCAGCGCGCCGAATGGGTCTGGCTCCCCTCCCCAACCACGCCGACGAAATAGCCGGCTTCGACGCCGTTGATCAGTTCACGACCCGAATAGAGGCCATAGGCCACCTTGCCGATGAGCCGCCCGGCCAGCCATTGCTCGGTCGGCCGCTGGTTGCGGATGCCCAGATCGGCATTGCGCCGGCCGATGTCGACCTTCTGGTTGGCCGTGACCAGTTCGAGGGTAAATCTGTCGGCCACGGTCCAGATGTCGCCGATCTGGCCGGAGAGAAAAGCCGAGGTCCAGGGGCCCGCTGAGAGGCGCACGATGCGGCCACCGCTCGCGCCTTCCTTCCAGCGGCGCAGCGACAACATGGCCGCTTCGACATCCTCGGCACGGGTCAGCAGGTCTTCGCCTGCCTGGGTCAGGCGATATCCGGTCTGGCTACGGTGAAACAGCGGTTCGCCGACCTGCCGCTCAAGCGCGGCGACGCGGCGGCCCAGCGTTGCCGCACTGAGTTTCGTGGTCTCGGTGGCGGCGCTCAGTCCGCCCAGCCGCGCCACATCGAGAAAGAGCCGCAGATCGTCCCAGCTGAAGTCCATTTTTCATTTCTGCAAAGGTCCTTGCAATCCCGACTATAGAGAAAGCTCAGCAGAAATAGCAAGTATTGGGCCAGCAGCGTCTGGCGCTGCGGCACAGCACAGCAAGAACCACCAAATATGCAATCCGGAAATTTGCCTTTCCGGCGATGGCGGAGCCTTGCTGAACAGGAGATCGAAATGTTCAAGGCAATCCGGAAGACTCTTTCAGCATGGTGGCAGCGCGACCTTGCCACCCGCAAACTCAATGCGATGGACGACCACCTGCTGGCCGACCTCGGCACCAGCCGTGCGGACATTGCGCGCTTCGTCCGCAGCAAGGAAGATGCGATCGAGCCGACGGCACCGAAATCCTACCGGCACAAGGATGCCGTTCGCTTCCGCCTCGACTGCGTTGAGGCCTGAGATTTGCGGTCACATTTTTGTTGCAAGTGCTGCCTAGCGTCTGCCTCATTTGAGAAATTTCGAGGTGGATTATGGACTTGCGGTTCGGAATTGGCCTTTTGATCCTGGCGCTGTCAGCCAGTTCCAGTCTCGCCAGGGAAGAAAATCTGAATGGCGTGGTGGTGGATGTGCCGTCCGACTGGGAGGTTCAGCGCGGTGAAGCCGGCTCGATGCTGATCTCTCAGGAATTTCCCGAAACCGACGAGTATGAGCAAGGCGCGGTGATCATTCAGCTGATCGCGCCGCGCGGCGTGGAGGGCACGCTGGCGCAGGGCATGGCGCAGGTGGTGAATGCCTTTCCGGACATGGCCGAAGAGGACACGACCACCGATAGCGCCGGCGTGACCAGCAATGGCTATGAAGTGCTGATGGAATATCGCTGCTGCGGGCGCATCCAGGACATCAGTGCCGGCCTCACCACGATTGCCGTGGGAAGCCCGACCAAGCAGGCCTATCTGCAGATGGTGTCGATGAATATGGACGGCGATCGCGAGGACGAGATCGACGCCGAGTTTGCCACCATGGCGCGCACCATGCGCCTCAACGAGAGTGACGAGCTCTTTGCCGTGGCACCAAAGGATGGCGATGGCGGACTTGAAGGCGTCTATACCTATCTGCGCACCGGGCTGACGCTCAACCCGTTCGGCGGCATGGATTTTACCGCCGACAGCGAGATCACGGTCTTCGACACGTCGGGCCTGTTCAGCGATACCATTCCGGCCAATATGGATATGGCGGCTCATTGCGCCGACCACCCGCGCGACTGCGGCACCTACAAGGTCACGGGCGGCGGTTTCTGGGGCGGCGCCAAGCAGCTCGAAATGCGCAGCGTGATCGACGACTTCGGGACATTCGAGGTCGAGGTGTCGAGCCTTGATGACCAGGATGGCGGCTTGTCGATCGACGACAATTTCCACGCAAGACTGCCAGCCTTCGATGCCGGCACGACATTTGATGGCCAATGGCGCTACTTCTGGGCGCAGACCGGGAGCATGGCCTTCAGCTCCAACAGCGTGGCCGTCGAGCGGCTGCTGACAATGACGCCGGACGGCCGTTTCGAGCAGACCGGCTTTTCCGGCGCCAGCGGCAGCGTGGATGGCGGTACTGGCACCACCAGCTTTGCCACGGGCAGCGACCGGCCGCTGGAGTCAGGCACCTATCGTGTCGATGGCTATACGCTGGTGCTAAGCGGCGACGATGGCAGCGAACAGATGCTGAGCCTCTTCGCGCCCGACATCGGCTCGGATGAATTGCTGGTCATCAACGGCAGCAATTATCTCAAGCAATGAAGAGGCCGCCCCGAAGGGCGGCCTGAAACGGCAGCAAGTCGGCGCCGTTATAGTGTTCAGCTCTGGGCCAGGCAGACCGAGGTCACGCCACGATTGCGGAAGCCGAGGGCGTTGGCTGCTGCCTTGCTCAGATCGATGATGCGCTTGCCGTGGAAGGGGCCACGGTCATTGATGGTCACCTCGACATGGTTGCCGGTATTCTGGTCGGTCACAGTGACCTTGGTGCCAAAGGGAAGGGAACGATGCGCCGCCGTCATGGCGTTTTCGTTGAAGATTTCTCCCGATGCAGCCCGCTTGCCATTGAAGCCAGGGCCATACCAGGAAGCGCCGCCACATTGGGCATAGGCTGCAGTAGAGAAGGACAGAAGGGCTGCAGCAACAATGGCGGCGGATACGGCTTTCTTAATCAAACTCGGAGTCTCACGTCATTTACGATGAGCGTTTGATTAACGGCTGCGACGGGCCACAATGTGCCCGATTTGCCTCAGGTGGCCCCCAAGAGCCCGGGTCTGGTGGATAGTTGCAGGATTCGCGGCTGCATTTCTGCCTGCTTGCTGAATGGGTGCACCAAACTGGAGGAAATGAATCCACTATCGCGACGAATCTGGCCGGAATCGACGTCGGACTCGTCAAGCCCTTGGATTCATCTTGCGCGGTGTGGCCATGAGGTCACGGTTCCGGCTCAAGTGCCAAAATCCGGCATTTTGGCTCTGGCGCCGTGGATAACTCCACCAATTCCACGTCCTCCTTGGGTCAAATGTGGCGGGAATGCGGCCAATATCCTTGTGCAAAATGCGAAAGCGCGCCGCGGAACCTTAACCGCCGGCGCTGGTTCCGACCTGATGGCTTATGAACTTTACTACTGGACCGGCATTCAGGGCCGGGGCGAATTCATTCGATTGGCACTGGAAGAGGCGAGCGTCGCCTATGAGGACGTCGCCCGTGAACAGGGCGACGTCGTGATCGAAGCGCTAGGTGAAAAATTGGAGACACCCGGTTTCGCGCCACCCTTCCTCAGGCATGGCGAGACCGTCGTCGGCCAGGTTTCGACAATTCTGTTCTATCTTGGAGATAGGCTTGATCTGGCGCCAAAGGATGCGCGGCTCAGGCTCTGGACGCAGCAAATCCAACTGACCATCGCCGACTTCGTCGTCGAGGGACATGACGCGCACCATCCTCTCGGCGCCGGCGCCTATTACGAAGAACAAAAGCCCGAGGCAGTACGGCGGGCGAAAGAGTTCCGCGAGCAGCGCGTCCCCAAATTCCTCGGCTGGTTCGAAACCATCCTCGAGCGCAATCCTGAAGGCGCCACACATCTGGTGGGTGCCAGGCTCAGTTATGCCGACCTGTCACTGTTCCAGGTGATTAGCAGCATCGACTATGCCTTCCCCAAACTGATGGCGCGGATCGGCAATGATTATCCCAAGCTGCGTGCCCTGCATGACCTTGTGCGGAGCCGGCCCAATATCGCCGCTTATCTCAAGAGCGATCGACGCCTGTCCAATAATGAGGATGACCTGTTCCGGCATTATCCGGAGCTTGATCCGTAGACCTATTCAAATCTGAATATCCAGCACCGGATTTCGGCGAGTTCCCATCATGGCTGCATCACCCCATGTTGAGTGCAATCCACTCCATGAGGTTTCGCCATGAGCACATCATCTCGCCTGTCCGACCCGATCCTGCTGCAAAGGCTTGAAGGCGTCGCCGCTTTGGGCCTGGGCATCGCCGCCTATATCTGGCTTGGCCAGTCCTGGGGGGTGTTCGCGCTGCTCTTTCTGGCGCCGGATCTGCTGATGCTGGGCTATCTGCGCTCGAAGAGCTTTGGCGCGCTGACCTATAATCTTGGCCATACCTATGCTGCGCCGGCACTGCTGGCCCTGCTCGGCCTCGTCACCGGTCCATTGGCCTTCGGCCTTGCCGCCATCTGGACGGCGCATATTGGTTTCGACCGTATGCTCGGATATGGCTTGAAACTGGGCGATTTCAAATCCACCCACCTCGGCCGTATGGGCAAGTCGGCTAAGGCTTGACGACTTTGTAGTCGAGATGGGTGACGAAGCGCGTGGCACGCGCACCCACGGGTTCGAGTTGTGCCGTCAGGCCATCCCACAGCCTCTCGCCCTGTCCGGCAAGCTGGGGCACGAGCTTGAGATGCAGCATGTCGACCACGCCGGCATTGAGATAGTGGCGCAAGGTGGTGACGCCGCCGGCTATGGAAACATTGCGCTCGCCCGCTGCTTCCCGAGCGCGCTCAAGCGCCACTTCCGGCCCTTGGGTGACGAAATGAAAGATCGTGCCGCCTTCCATTTCCAGTGGCGCATGCTCGTGGTGCGTCAGCACAAAGACCGGTGCGTGATAGGGCGGATTGGGGCCCCACCAGCCGGTCCATGCCTCTTCCCAGACGTCGGACCCGGGCGCTGCGAACATGTTGCGACCCATGACGAAGGCGCCGTAGTCGGTGACCGCCGCGATCTCATCGCGATTATTCTCGCCGTCCTCGAACATCCAGCTCGCAAACTGCCTGGGGTCGATCGTGCCGAAGGGGCGTTCCCGGCTCTGGTCGGTGCCGGTGCCATAGCCATCCAGCGACAGCATGATATGGGCGCGTACCTGTTGAGCCATGTCATTGTCCTCCGATCCGCGACCCTAGGATTGCCCGGGGCAGACTGTCAAATGAATGGCCCCTTGCCTATTTGCGCGGGGTGAGGCCGAAGAGGAAGAGCTGTTCGAGATAGCGCGCGGCGTCCTCGAAACGTCCCTCGCCACCGCGTCCCGGCCCGAGCACGGCGCGGACCTGGACGTCGAAATCGGCATAGTGCTGGGTGGTGGCCCAGATGGAAAAGATCAGGTGATAGGGGTCGGTGCGCGCGAGCTTGCCCTCGCTCATCCAGCCCATCAGGACCTTGGCCTTTTCATCGACGAGATTTTTGAGATCGACCTCGATCATTTCGATAATGCGCGGTGCGCCCTGCAGCATTTCATTGGCAAAGAGCCGGCTTTCTCGGGGAAAGTCGCGGGCCATTTCCAGCTTGCGGCGAATATAGGAGCGGATCTCCGGGAAAGGATCGCCATTGGCGTCCATTTCCTCGAGTGGCGCCAGCCAGTTTACCAGAAGTTCGGAGATCAGCCGGCGGTGGATCTCTTCCTTGCGCGGGAAATAGTAAAGCAGGTTGGGCTTGCTCATGCCCGCGACCTCGGCGATCTGGTCGATCGTCGCGCCGCGAAAGCCGTGCAGCGAAAACACTTCCAGCGCCGCTTCGAGGATGATGTCCTGCTTTTCGCGCTGGATGCGCGTCAATGGCCGCACTTTGGCCGGCGCATGGGCTGCCGCCTTGGCATCAGCCTTGTGCTGCCGTTTGGGCGTAACGGGGCTTTCGGCACTTTTCAGCTTTGTGGGCGGCATTTTCGCCTTGCTAGAAAGTTTGGGAGTGCTAACATTTTTCCAATTGGTCAAAATTTCGGGACTTAGCGCTTCGCCGTCAAGAGCCAAAATCGACCAAAGCCGATCAATGGGAGCGAGGGGTTTCCGTGACCAATTCCAATAGTGTGGCGCCGAACGACCTGAGTGCGTTCTGGATGCCCTTTACCGCCAACCGGCAGTTCAAGAAAAACCCGCGCATGTTCGTCGCGGCCAAGGACATGCATTACACGACCTCCGATGGCCGCCAGGTGCTGGACGGTACGGCGGGCCTGTGGTGCGTCAACGCCGGTCACGCACGACCGAAAATCGTCGAAGCCATCGCGAAGCAAGCGGCCGAGCTCGACTATGCGCCGGCCTTCCAGATGGGCCATCCGAAAGCCTTCGAGCTGGCCAACCGCCTGGTTGATATCGCCCCCGATGGGCTAAACCATGTGCTCTACACCAATTCGGGGTCTGAATCGGTCGAGACGGCGCTAAAGGTTGCGCTAGCCTATCATCGCGTGAAGGGCGACGGCGCCCGCACAAGGCTGATCGGCCGCGAACGCGCCTATCATGGCGTCAATTTCGGCGGCATTTCGGTGGGTGGCATCGTCACCAACCGCAAGATGTTCGGCACGCTGCTCGGCGGCGTCGATCACATGCCCCACACCCATAACCTTGCCAAGAACGCCTTCACCAAGGGCGTGCCCGAATATGGCACCGAACTGGCCGACGAGCTGGAACGCATCGTCACGCTGCATGATGCCTCGACAATTTCGGCCGTCATCGTCGAGCCGGTAGCCGGTTCGACCGGTGTACTGATCCCGCCGGCCGGCTATCTCAAGCGCTTGCGCGAGATCACCAAGAAGCATGGCATTCTGCTGATTTTTGACGAGGTCATCACCGGCTTTGGCCGCCTCGGCACGCCATTCGGCGCCGACTATTTTGGCGTGACGCCAGATATCATGGTCACCGCCAAAGGCCTGACCAATGGCATCATACCGATGGGCGCCGTGTTGGTATCCTCGGAAATCCATGACGCCTTCATGGGCGGCCCGGAGCATGTCATCGAGTTCTTTCACGGCTATACCTATTCGGGCAATCCGGTAGCCTCGGCGGCGGCTCTCGCCACGCTCGAAACCTACAAGGACGAAGACCTGCTCACCCGCGGCACCGAGATGGGCGTGCATTTTGCCGAGGCGCTGCATTCGCTCAAGGGCGAGCCGCATGTCATCGACATCCGCAATATCGGCATGGTTGGCGCCATCGAGCTAGAACCGATTGCCGGTTCGCCGACCAAGCGCGCCTTCTCGGCATTCCTCGCCGCCTATGAGAGCGGGTTCCTGATCCGCACCACGGGCGACATTATCGCGCTCAGCCCGCCGCTGATCATCTCCAAGGCGCAGATTGCCGAACTGATTGATGGCATTCGCGCCGTCCTGCGGAGTATCGACTGATGAACACGATCGAAAATGCCGTTGCCGGCAAGCGCTATGTCTCCGCTTCAACGCGCCGCGTGCCCGTGTTTAATCCGGCCACTGGTGAGCAATCGGCCGAACTACCGCTGTCGACGCTGAGCGAGCTGAACGATGCCGTGGCTGCGGCCAAGAAGGCGCAGGTTGCCTGGGGCAATACCCCGCCAATGAAGCGCGCCCGCGTCATGTTCAAGTTCAAGGCGCTGCTCGATCAATATGCCGATGATCTCGCCCGCGAGATATCGAAAGAGCATGGCAAGGTGCATGATGATGCCCTGGGCGAAGTCGCCCGCGGCATCGACTGCGTGGATTTCGCCTGCGGTATTCCGCAGCTGCTCAAGGGCGAGTTCAGCCGCAATGTCGGCCCCTCGATCGACAGCTATTCGGATCGCCAGCCGCTCGGCGTCGTGGCCGGCATCACGCCCTTCAACTTCCCGGCCATGGTGCCGATGTGGATGTATCCGGCGGCCATTGCCTGCGGCAATGCCTTCATCCTCAAGCCCTCCGAGCGCGACCCGTCTGCGCCCATGCTGGCCTGGAATCTCTTCATGGAGGCGGGCCTGCCGGAAGGCATTCTCAATGTCATTCACGGCGACAAGGAAATGGTCGACGGTATTCTCGACCATCCTGACATCAAGGCGGTGAGCTTTGTCGGCTCGACGCCCATTGCCGAATATGTCTACCAGCGCGGCACCAAGGCGGGAAAACGCGTGCAGGCCCTGGGCGGCGCCAAGAACCATATGGTGATCCTGCCCGATGCCGATCTGGACCAGGCTGCCGATGCGCTGATGGGTGCCGGCTATGGCTCGGCCGGCGAACGTTGCATGGCCATTTCGGTGGCCGTGCCGGTGGGCAAGGAAACTGCCGATGCGCTTGTTGCCAAGCTCAAGCCGCGCGTCGAAAGCCTCAAGATCGGCCCGGCAACCGACAAGGACGCCGAAATGGGTCCGGTCGTCACCAAGATGCACCGCGACAAGATCCTTGGCTATATCGACTCCGGCGTCGAGCAGGGCGCCGAGCTGGTCGTCGATGGCCGCGGCTTCTCGCTGCAGGGCTATGAGGGCGGCTACTATGTCGGCGGCACGCTGTTCGACAATGTCACGCCCGAAATGACCATCTACAAGGAAGAAATTTTCGGCCCCGTGCTCTCGGTCGTGCGCGCCAATGACTATGCTGAGGCCGTCAAGCTCATCAACGAGCATGAATATGGCAATGGCACCGCGATCTTCACCCGCGACGGCGATGCTGCCCGCGAGTTTGCCGACAAGATCGAGGTGGGCATGGTGGGCGTCAATGTGCCGATCCCGGTACCGGTCGCCTATCACTCCTTTGGCGGCTGGAAGCGAAGCCTGTTCGGCGATCACTCCATCTACGGCCCCGAAGGCGTGCACTTCTATACCCGCCTCAAGACCGTCACCACCCGCTGGCCCGCCGGCATCAAGGGTGGTGCCGAATTCTCGTTCCCGAGCGTCAAATAGGAAATATGCCCATGTCTGCCCCAGGCGAAAACCTTCGTATCAATGGTGACCGGCTCTGGGACAGCCTGATGGACATGGCCAAGATTGGCCCCGGCATTGCCGGGGGCAACAATCGCCAGACGCTGACCGACGAGGATGGCGAAGGCCGCCGCCTGTTCCAGCGCTGGTGCGACGAAGCCGGCCTTAGCATGGGCGTCGACCAGATGGGCACGATGTTCATGACCCATCCCGGCACCGACCCGGATGCGCTGCCGGTCTATGTCGGCAGCCATCTCGATACCCAGCCGACTGGCGGCAAGTATGATGGCGTGCTGGGCGTTCTCGCCGGGCTCGAGGTCGTGCGTTCGCTCAATGATCTCGGCATCAAGACCAAACACCCGATTGTCGTCACCAACTGGGCCAATGAAGAGGGCGCGCGCTTTGCCCCGGCCATGCTGGCCTCGGGTGTCTTTGCCGGCATTCACACCCAAGACTATGCGTATGGTCGCAAGGACCAGGAGGGCAAGAGTTATGGCGAGGAGCTGGCCCGCATCGGCTGGCGCGGCGAGGAAGAGGTCGGCGCGCGCAAGATGCATGCCTATTTCGAATATCACATCGAACAGGGCCCGATCCTTGAAGCCGAGAACAAGCAGATCGGCGTGGTGACGCATGGCCAGGGCCTGTGGTGGCTCGAATTCACACTGACCGGCAAGGAAGCCCACACCGGATCGACGCCGATGCTGATGCGCGTCAATGCCGGTCTTGCCACCGCCCGCATTATCGAGGCGGTGCAGGAGATCGCCATGGCGCACCAGCCGGGCGCCGTTGGCGGCGTCGGACAGATGAAGTTCTCGCCCAACTCCCGCAATGTGCTGCCGGGCACGGTGGTCTTTACCGTCGATATCCGCTCGCCTGAACTGGGCAAGCTGACGTCCATGCGCAGCCAGATCGAAGAACGCGCGCAGGCCATCTGCGCCGAGCTTGGCGTCGGCTATGCGATGGAAGCGGTCGGGCACTTCGATCCCGTGGCCTTCGATCCTGTGCTCGTCGGTCGCGTGCGCTCAGCAGCTGAAAAGCTCGGCTACAGTCACATGGACATCATCTCGGGCGCCGGCCATGACGCCTGCTGGACCAATCGCCTCGCCCCAACCACGATGATCATGTGTCCCTGCGTCGATGGCCTCAGCCACAACGAAGCCGAAGAGATTTCGAAGGACTGGGCAGCGGCCGGCGCCGATGTATTGTTCCACGCTGTGGTTGAGACCGCGGAGATTGTCGAGTGATGCAGATGGGCGTACATTTTGTACGATTGGGGACGCGAACATGCCCGACGCAGTCACGAACGAACTCATATACGAGACGCTCAAGCAGATTCAGGGCACACTTGCCTTGCACACGCAGTATCATCTTGAGATCAAGGAACGAGTTGGCCTGCTTGAGCAGCAATATGCCAGCATCTCGCGCCGGGTTGATCGCATCGATGACAGGCTTGATCGAGTCGAGAAGCGCCTCAATCTCGCCGAAGCTTGAACCACTACGCCGACCAATGGAGTCTTGACGTCCGCGCCTGAGTGCGTGGCGGCCGGTTTCTGCTGGCCAATTTGAGTAAGACATAAACGATCTGCAAAAAGCGCTGAGGGGTGCGTGCGGGTCGGACGGACATAAGCCGTGGAGACGGCTATAGACTAAAGGGAATGCAGCATGAGCAAAGTGATCAAGGGCGGCACAGTCGTCACGGCCGATCTGACCTACAAGGCTGACGTCAAGATCGAGGGCGATGTGATCGTCGAGATCGGCCAGAACCTGTCCGGCGACGAGGTTCTCGACGCGACGGGTTGCTACATCATGCCGGGCGGCATCGATCCGCATACGCATTTGGAAATGCCCTTCATGGGCACCTATTCCGCCGATGATTTCGAGAGCGGTACCCGCGCGGGTCTGGCCGGCGGCACCACCATGGTGGTCGATTTCTGCCTGCCCAATCCTGGCCAGAGCCTGCTCGAAGCGCTCCAGATGTGGGACAACAAGACCGGCAAGGCTTCGGCCGACTATAGTTTCCACATGGCCATCACCTGGTGGGACGAACAGGTCTGGCGCGAAATGGCCGAAGTGGTCGATCGCGGCATTACCAGCTTCAAGCATTTCATGGCTTACAAGGGCAGCCTGATGGTCAATGACGACGAGATGTTCTCGTCGTTCCAGCGCTGCGCCGATCTCGGCGCCCTGCCGCTGGTGCATGCCGAGAATGGCGACATCGTCGCCGCCATGACGGCAAAGCTGCTGGCTGAAGGCAATAATGGCCCCGAGGGTCACGCCTATTCGCGTCCGCCAGAAGTCGAGGGCGAAGCGACCAATCGCGCTATCATGATTGCCGACATGGCCGGCGTGCCGCTCTATGTCGTGCATGTCTCGGCCGAGCAGAGCCATGAAGCCATTCGCCGCGCCCGCCAGAAGGGCATGCGTGTCTATGGCGAACCGCTCGTGCAGCACCTGACGCTCGACGAGAGCGAGTATTTCAATGCCGACTGGGATCATGCCGCCCGTCGCGTCATGTCGCCTCCGTTTCGCAACAAGCAGCATCAGGACTCGCTCTGGGCCGGGTTGCAGTCGGGCTCGCTATCCTGCGTCGCCACTGACCATTGCGCCTTCACCACCGAGCAGAAGCGCAATGGCGTCGGCAATTTCTCCAAGATCCCCAATGGCACGGGCGGCCTCGAAGACCGCCTGCCCGTCCTCTGGACGGCGGGCGTCAACACCGGTCGGCTGACCATGAATGAATTCGTCGCGGTGACCTCGACCAATATCGCCAAGATCCTCAACATGTATCCGAAAAAAGGCGCGGTGCTGGTCGGCGCCGATGCGGATCTGATCGTCTGGGATCCGGAGCGGACGAAGACCATTTCGGCCAAGGGCCAACAGTCGGTCATCGACTACAATGTGTTCGAGGGTTTCGAGGTCAAGGGCCTGCCCCGCTATGTGTTGAGCCGCGGCAAGGTTTCCATCGTCGAAAACGAGATCAAGGCCGAGGCGGGCCATGGGAAGTTCATTGCGCGCGAAGCGAAAAACCCGGTCAACCGGGCGCTGAGCCAGTGGAAGGAAATCGTTGCACCGCGCAAGGTCGAACGCGCCGGCATTCCGGCAACCGGCGTGTAGCAGAGTGATGAAATAACAGGCACCTGCCGGGGGAGCGGAGTGTTCGGACAGATGTTTCAGGACCCCTGAAAACGGCACGGCGCTTGCTAGAGAGCCCGCAATAGAAAAGTCTGGCCATCGGGCGACGAAGGGGCACCTGGTCCCCGATGGAAATAGCGAGAGGGGCACAAGAGCTTGTCCGAGACGTCGCCGCATATTGCTTCCAAGCCGACGGGCGCCAGCCCGGTCATCTCGGCCAGTCACCTGGGCTTGACCTTCAAGACCAATGACGGTGACGTCATTGCGCTCAGCGACGTCAATCTCACCATCAACAAGGGCGAGTTCGTTTCCTTCATCGGCCCCTCGGGCTGCGGCAAGACCACATTCCTGCGCACTATCGCCGATCTGGAACAACCGACCTCGGGCACACTGACCATCAATGGCCAGACACCGGAAAACGCCCGCAAGGACCGGGCCTATGGTTATGTCTTCCAGGCGCCAGCGCTTTACCCCTGGCGGACGATCGAAAAGAATGTCGCCCTGCCGCTCGAAATCATGGGTTATGGCCAGAGCCAGCAGGCCGAGCGCATCAAGCGCACCATGGATCTGGTCAATCTCTCCGGCTTCGAAAAGAAATATCCCTGGCAGCTCTCCGGCGGCATGCAGCAGCGCGCCTCGATCGCCCGCGCCCTGGCCTTCGATGCCGACTTGCTGCTGATGGACGAGCCCTTCGGCGCGCTGGACGAGATCGTGCGTGACCATCTCAATTCCGAATTGCTCAAACTCTGGGATCGCACCAGCAAGACCATCTGCTTTGTCACCCATTCCATTCCCGAGGCGGTCTATCTTTCGACCAAGATCGTCGTCATGTCGCCGCGCCCCGGCCGCGTCACCGATGTGATCGAGAGCAACCTTCCCCGCGAGCGTCCGCTCGACATTCGCGAAACGCCGGAATTTTTGGCCATCGCGGCACGCGTGCGCGACGGTCTGCGCGCCGGGCATAGCTATGACGGGGATCACGTGTGAACCGCGTCCTGCCTGTCATCACCATCCTGCTTGCCATCGTCGCCATCTGGTATGGCGCAGCCATTTCGATGAATGCGCCCTGGCAGAATACGCTCAATGGCCGCGCCGATCTGGTGGACGTCCCCTTCACCGATTTTGCACTACAGACCTGGTCACAGGACAAGCCGATCCTGCCAGCGCCGCATCAGGTGCTGGGCGAGATCTGGAACGGGACCATGGCGCTGGAAATCACCTCGCGCCGGTCGCTGGCCTATCATGGCTGGGTCACCCTCTCCTCGACCCTCCTCGGCTTTGTGCTGGGCACGGCACTGGGGGTGGGTCTGGCGGTCATCATCACCCATAATGACGCGTCCGATCGTTCGCTGATGCCGTGGATCATTGCCAGCCAGACCATTCCGATCCTGGCCGTCGCGCCCATGGTGGTGGTGGGTCTCGGCGCCGTCGGGCTGACCGGGCTTTTGCCCAAGGCGCTGATCTCGATGTATCTGAGCTTCTTCCCGGTCGTGGTCGGCATGGTCAAAGGACTGCGCTCGCCCGAGGGCATCCAGCTTGATTTGATGCGCACCTATGACGCCTCGCCCTGGCAGAGTTTCTGGAAGCTGCGCTGGCCGGCCGCCATGCCCTTCCTCTTCGCCTCGATGAAGGTCGGTATTGCCATTTCGTTGATCGGCGCCGTGGTGGCCGAGCTTTCCAATGCCGCCGGTGGCGGGCTGGGCGTGCGCCTGCTGACTGGCTCCTACAATGGCCAGACCATCCAGATCTGGGCGGCACTGTTTATCGCGGCGGCTTTGGCGGCGGTACTGGTCGTTATCGTCGGGGCGGCGGAAAAAGCGGTCAACGCCCGGATGGGAGTGCGCCCGGCATGAGCCAGCTGCAATTCTTCATTGCCCTCGTTGCCGGTGGACTTTCCGCGGCTGGCTTTGCGCTCAGCTTTGTCACGCCCTTCGAACAGGCGCTGCTGCTGAAGGCCTTTCTCGGCCTCGGCTTCCTGTCGCTGATCCGCTTCTTCATCCCCATCGGGCTCTGGGCCGATGGTGCCTTTGCCGTACTGGGTGCGGTGGCCGTGCTGACCTCGATCGGCATCTTTCAGCCGGCGCCGGCCTTTTTCTGGATGGCGCTGATCGTGGCTTGGCTCTTCTCCTGGCTCTTCGTTGAGCGGCTGAGCAAGGTGCTGGCGCCACGCCTGTCGGACAATGCGGGCCTGGGGCTGATCATCCCGATCACCTTTGGCGTGGCCTTGCTGGTCATCTGGGAAGTGGTGACGCGCGGCGCCAATGTGCCACCGGTGCTCTTGCCGCCGCCCTCGATGATCGGGGCGCAGCTGGCCAATTCGACCGGCATCCTCTGGGCCGATTTCGTCCAGACCTTCGTCAAGTCCGTGCTGCCCGGCTATGTCATGGGGTGCCTTGCCGGTCTGGTTGTGGCGGTGCTGGTCGATCGTTCGCCCTTCCTCAAGGCGGGGCTGCTGCCGATCGGCAATTTCATGTCGGCCCTGCCCATCATCGGCATCGCGCCGATCATGGTCATGTGGTTCGGCTTTGACTGGCAATCGAAAGCCGCGGTCGTCGTCGCGATGACCTTCTTCCCCATGCTGGTCAACACGGTGGCCGGGCTCAATGCCGCATCCAATATCGAGCGCGACCTGATGCGCACCTATGCCGCCTCCTATTGGCAAACCCTTATGAAGCTTCGGCTCCCCGCTGCGGGCCCCTTCATATTCAACGCCCTCAAGATCAACTCGACTCTGGCCTTGATCGGCGCAATCGTAGCGGAATTCTTCGGGACGCCCGTTGTGGGAATGGGCTTCCGAATTTCTACAGGCGTTGGCCGTCTGGCCATCGATCTGGTCTGGGCAGAGATCGCCGTTGCAGCGATCGCGGGGTCTGCCTTCTACGGGGTGATTGCCCTCATCGAAAGGGGCGCCACCTTCTGGCATCCGTCTGTCCGTGGTGGACGGGCGTAACAGGGAAAAGGGAACGAAAAATGAAGAAGTCTATTGGAGGTTTGCTGGTCAGCGCTCTGGCGCTTTCGGCCGCTCCCGCCTTTGCGCAGGACGCATTGACGCTGCAGCTGAAGTGGGTCACGCAGGCGCAGTTCGCCGGCTATCTCGTTGCTGAATCAAAGGGTTTCTACGACGAGGAGAATCTCGACATCACCATCCTGCCCGGCGGCCCCAACATTGCTCCGGAACAGGTGATCGCCGGCGGTGGCGCCGATATCATCGTCACCTGGATGGCGGCCGGCTTGGCGGCGCGCGATACCGGCGTGCCGCTGGTCAATATCGCCCAGCCGTTCAAGCGCTCGGGCCTGATGATGATCTGCCCGACCGAGACCGAAATCAATGAGGTTGCTGACTTTCCCGGCCATACCCTGGGTGTCTGGTTCTTCGGCAATGAATATCCGTTCTTTGCCTGGATGAACAAGGAAGGCATTGCCACCGATGGTTCGGAAGGCGGCGTCACCGTGCTGCAGCAGAGCTTTGACATCCAGCCGATGATCCAGGGCCAGGCGGACTGTATCTCGGTGATGACCTACAACGAGTATGGTCAGGCGCTCGATGCTGGCTATGGTCCTGATAACCTGACGATTTTCAACTATACCGAACTGGGCAACGACCTGCTCGAAGACGGTCTCTATGTGATGGAAGACAGCCTCGACGATCCGGCCAAGGTGGATGCCTACACCCGCTTCGTGCGGGCCTCGATGAAGGGCTGGGAATATGCCGCGGCCAATCCGGAAGAAGCCGCGCAAATCGTTGTCGACATGGACGAAACTGGCGCCGCGACACTGGAGCACCAGCTCTACATGACCGGCGAAGTGGCCAAGCTGGTCGACCCTGCCGATCCGGCGCTCGACATGGCGACCTATGACCGTACGGTCAAGGCGCTGCTCGACCAGTCGATCATCAAGGCCGAGCCGGAAGGCGCCTATACGACCGTCGTGACCGACGGGCTGTAACCGTCAAGCATGCTTGACGACTTCTTGTGAAAGGCGGGGCTGGCGCCCCGCCTTTTGCCGTTCCCGGCCGAGTTCACGGCGCCGTGCACAAAGTTGATGCAACTCCGGAACGATTCCGTGCCGCGCACGGTTGAAGTGCCACTGAATGCGTCAACCAAGAAGGGCATATCCCCATGAACTCCATCATCTATATCGTCGGCCTCATCGTCATCGTCATGGCCATCCTGTCGTTCATCGGTCTCGCCTGATTTTCACGGCCAGAGCCACAAACAAAAACAGGAGCCATAGCCATGACCATTGACGCGCCCGCGGGCGTAGCCATCGTCGAGTCACCCGCCGCCAACCGCGACCAGTCCTCCTATGTGGATTGGCCCGCCATTATTGCGGGCATTGTCCTCGCCTCTGCGATCAGCCTGGTGCTGGTCACCTTCGGTTCGGCTGTCGGGCTGAACTTCCTTGAATTCGGCTATGGCGACGGTCCCAATCCGATCTTCGTCGGCATTGCCGCCGCAACCTGGCTGCTCTGGGTGCAGATCTCCAGCTTCATGGCTGGCGGCTATTTGACCGGCCGTCTGCGTCGCCGCTATTTCGATGCGACCGAGGACGAGAGCGACCTGCGTGACGGTGCCCATGGCCTGCTGGTCTGGGCCGGCGCTGCCATCCTTGGCACCGTAATCGCCGTTGGTAGCATTGGCGCTGCAGCCAGCACCGCCGGCAATGTGGCGGCGACCGCAACCACCGCCGCTTCGAATGTCGCCGAAGGCGCTGCCGATGCCGTCGACCCCAACGCCTACTTCATCGACACCATGTTCCGCACGACCCAGCCGGTCGATGCCGATGGTGCCCGTGCCGAGGCGGGCCGGATCTTCGCCCAGGCTGCGCTTGGCGACGGCGCCGTTGCCGATGCAGACCGCACCTATCTGGCCAGCGTTGTTGCCGCCAATACGGGCATCCCGCAGCCGGAAGCCGAAGCCCGCGTCGACCAGGCCATCACCAGCGTCGAGGAAGCTCGCCAGACAGCTATCGAAGCTGCCCGGATCGCCCGCAACACGACGATCATCGGTGCCTTCCTTCTGGCTGCCTCGCTGCTGGTTTCGGCCATCGGCGCCTTCTGGGCGGCCCAGAAGGGCGGCAATCACCGCGACGAAAACACCGTCTTTGCCGGTATCTTCAAGCGCTTCTAACAGTCAGGAAAGGAACATCACATGCTACGTGGCATCGGACTTTGGCTTCTCGGCGTGCCGATCTGGCTGATTATCATCATCATCTTCTTCCTGCGCTAGGAAGAGAAAAGGCGGGGATCACTCCCCGCCTTTTTCATTTCAGTTGAACACCCGCCTGGGCTTGAACTGGCCGAATTCGACCCAGCCGGTGGCAAGGCAGTCGCCCTTGAAGCTGGCCCAGCATTCGTCGACCGAAGCGGGGGCGCCGGCACCGGTCAGCAGCACCGGGTTACCGTGGCGGACGGCGGTGGCCTGCTGCGGGTCGAGCCGGATTTCGGGCAGGTCGGCAAAGCCGGCGGAAACCGGCTTGAGCAGGGCATCACGCTCCTCAAGGCTCAGCGCCTCGAGCTGGTCGATGGTGACGGCATCTTCATCGTGGAAGGGCCCGACATCGGCGCGGTGCAGGGTGCCCACATGGCCGCGGGTGCCAAGGGTCTCGGCAATGTCGCGGGCCAGCGAGCGCACATAAGTGCCCTTGCCGCAGACCACTTCGAGGATAGTCCGCTCCGTGCCGTGTTCGATCAGCTCGATTTCGTCGACCTCGATCTCGCGGGGCTGCAGTTCCACGGTCTCGCCGGCGCGGGCGAGGTCGTAGGCGCGTTCGCCATCCACCTTGAGCGCGGAAAAGATCGGGGGACGCTGCATGATGACGCCGGTGAACTGCGGCAGGACAGCTTCGAGCGCAGACCGGTCCGGACGGACATCGGAAGTGGCGATGACTTCGCCCTCGGTATCGTCGGTCGTGGTAGCGCTGCCCCAGACAATCGAGAAGCGATAGACCTTGGTGCCGTCCTGTACCTGGGGCACGGCCTTGGTGGCTTCGCCCAGGGCGATCGGCAGAATGCCGGTGGCCAGTGGATCGAGCGTGCCGGCATGGCCGGCCTTCATGGCGCCGAACAGCCAGCGGATCTTGCCCACGGCCTGGGTCGAGGTCATTTCATAGGGCTTGTTGAGCACGACCCAGCCGGAGACGGGGCGTTTCAACCGTTTTGGCTTGTCACTCACGCGTCGTCGCCGTCGTCGTCTTCGAGGTCGCGCTGCACCTTGTCGGAGCGCAGCAGCGCATCGATGCGGCCGGCTTCCTCGAAGGTGTCATCGACATAAAAGCGCAGGTTGGGCGCGTATTTCATATTGATCTGCGGCGCCACGCGGCCGCGGATGAACTTGTTATGGCGGTTAAGCGCCGCCACGACTTCCTCGGCATGGGCCCCGCCCAGCGGCATGATATAGGCATTGGCCAGCTTCAGGTCGGGCGTCATGCGCACTTCGGGCACGGTGATCACCGCGCCGCGCAGGGCGTCGTCCTCGACATCGCCGCGGGCGAAGATGGCGGCCAGCGCATGGCGCACCAGTTCGCCAACGCGCAGCATGCGCTGGCTAGGGCCGGTTGGTTTGTTGTCTTTGCTCATCGCGCGGAATTAGGCCTTTGCTGCCGTGCAGTCAATCTGCCCGCTCAGGCGAGCTTAACGGGATACAGGGGTAAGCCGGCTAGTCCGTGGCGCGGGGTGGGCGGCCATGCACACCTTCGGGCAGCACGCGATGGGGCGGCTGGTGGCCGTCCATAAAGGTGCGGATATTGACGATGACGGTCTCGCCCATTTCCACCCGGGCCTCCAATGTCGCCGAGGCCATATGCGCCGTCAGCACCACCTTGTTGGCTTCGGCCAGGGCCAGCAGGCGCGCATCGATGCCATTTCGGTTCTCGAAGACGTCGAGGGCAGCACCGGCCAGATGGCCATGTTCGATGGCGTCGAGCAGCGCCACTTCATCGACCAGCTCGGGGCGGCTGACATTGACCACGAAACTGCCCGGCTTCATGGCACGAATGCGTTCGGCCGAAAGAATATGGAACGTTTCGCGCGTGTGCGGGGTGTGCAGCGAGACGATGTCGACCGCCGCCAGCATGGCGTCGAGATTGTCCCAATAGGTGGCGCCGAGCGGGGTCTCAACGGCCAGGGGCCTCTGCTGGCGCGAGAAATAGTGGATGTTGAGGCCGAAGGCGCGGGCGCGCTGGGCCACTGCCGTGCCGATACGGCCCATGCCGACGATGCCGAGTGCCTTGCCGCGCAGGCGATGGCCCAGCATGGAGGTGGGCGACCAGCCAGCCCAGGCGCCATCGCGCAGCAGCATCTGCGTGCCTTCGACCAACCGCCGCGGCAGGGCGAGCATCAGCGCCATAGCCATGTCGGCGGTATCTTCGGTCAGCACGGAAGGGGTGTTGGTGACGGTGAGGCCCGCCGCCCAGGCGGCCTCGATATCGATATTGTCGACGCCATTGCCGAACTGGGCGATGAGCCGCACGCTCTTGGGCAGGCGGGCAATCAGTTCGGCGTCGATGCGGTCGGTGATGGAACAGACGAGCACATGCTTGCCGTCGAGACCCTCGATGATATCGTCGCCGGTCAGGGTCACGTCGCCCTCGTTGACATGGGTGTCAAACAGGGTGGCCATGCGGGCCTCGATGCTCTCGGGCAGACGCCGGGTCACGAGAATTTGCGGTTTATGGCTGGCCATGCGTTCCGGGATCAGCGGCGCCTGAAGGCATGGAAAATGCCAGGCTTCAGTGCCCATTAAGGATCATCGGCTAGTGATAGGTTAAATTCCTTTTCCTGAAAAGTCATGTTTGACGAGACCGTGAAGCCCATCATTGCCCGTCATTGCGTCGCGTCTGGCGCCAGGTTCTTCCGCCACCTGTCCGTTTTCGTTCTTGTCGCGCTGCTTCTGGTGCCGGCAGCGCATGCGCAGGCCAATAATCCGAGCGGACTGCCGCTGCCGCGCTTCGTCACGACGCGCAGCGAGCCGATCAATGTGCGCGTGGGTCCGGGCGAGCGCTATGACATTGTCTGGACCTATGTGAAATCGGGCGTGCCGGTCGAAATCATCCAGGAATTCGATACCTGGCGCAAAATCCGCGACATTGATGGCGACGAAGGCTGGATCCATCAGAACCTGCTGGTCGGAACACGCGCCGGCTATGTGACGCCGATCATGGCCAATGCCGAGACGCCGCTGTTGTCGAACCGTTCGGCGGAATCGAGCGTGCGGGCGCAGCTGGGCCCGGGCTTGAAAGTGACGATCAAGGAATGCGACGGCACCTGGTGCGAGGTTTCGGCCAGCGGCCAGGCGCCCAACCAGCGCAACACGACCTATTCGGGCTTCATGCATCAGGACGAGCTCTGGGGGGTCTATCCCGAAGAGGCGTTCGACTAGGGCTTTGGTGCCACACCCTCGTGGTTCGAGGCTCGCAAAAGCTCGCACCTCACCATGAGGGTTACTGAGAATTCGATGCGCCAACAGCCCTCATGGTGAGGCGGGAGCGAAGCGACCCTGGAACACGAGGGCATGGCACTAAGCCAGTTCCGCCAGAGCATTCTCCGTCTGCCGTGCCACCCGCACGGTATCGTCCTGCTTGGGACAGGTGCTGCAGTATGTCGTGGCATCGATCAGGTAGTCGAGACAGCAGCCCTTGCGGCGGACAATCAGCAGGCGCTGGCCCTGTGGTCCCTCGACGCGCTGCAGAGCGCCCTGGCCGGTGAGACCCAGGGCATCCAGCCAGAGTGCCGTATAGGTCTCCACCTGCTCCAGCGGCAGGTCGCGGCGGCGATGGCTGAGCCAGACCATTAGGCTCAGCATGCGATCGGCAAACAGGCGGCGGGCCGGCAGGGGCTTGAGTTTTGCCAGCACATTGACCTCGGCCAGCATTTTCTCGGCCACGGGGCGCAATTGCGCGCCAGCATTGGCAATCAGGGCTTCGGGATCGCCGAGTATCTGCGTGCCGGGCAACAGCCGATAGCCGTCCACAAAGATGCCGCGCCTCTGTTGGCTGAGGCCACCCAGATCGGGCATGGCGCCATGGATATGCGCCGCGATGACAGCCAGGTAGGCCGGCTGCCAGAGCAGGTTGGTCCAAAGGCGAACGGCATGGAAGGCCGGGCCAGCCTTGGGATAGGTGGCGACGAGCGCGGCGTACAGTCCGGCCAGCACGGCGGTGTTGTCGGCGCCCGGCTGATACCAGCCGCTTCTGGCCACGCCGGGCTCGCCTTTCATGAAGCCGGTGACCTGTGCCGCCGTCGCGATCAACCGCGTGGTGGCGGCATCGGCAGAGTCTTGCGAAAAAAGGAACGAGCGGACCATGGGGCGGTTCTAGCCTCACGGAGACTGCACGGAAAGCCCCTCGCGGAATCGGGCTTGACGGGATACTTTAGTGTGCTAGTTTAGTAGAACACTATACGAGCGAGACACATGGATGATTTCCACTCCAGCCAGCCGATCTTCGTGCAGATCCGGCAAAGGCTTATCGAGATGATCCTGCGCGGATCGGTCAAGGAGGGCGAGGCATTGCCCTCGGTCCGCCAGATCGCCGCCGAACTTTCGGTCAATCCGCTGACGGTGACCAAGGCCTTCGACGCCCTGGTCGATGTTGGCGTCGTCGAAAAACGCAGAGGGCTAGGTATGTTCGTCAAATCCGGAGCGCGGGCCGAGCTGCTCGCCCATGAACGCGACAAGTTTCTCAAGGAAGACTGGCCGCGCATCGCCGCCCAGATCAAGGCGCTCGAGCTCGACGTCAGAAGCCTTCTCACCACGCCGTCCAGCCAGAGGCAGACCAATGACTGAGCTTTCCGCGACTGCATCATCGACTGCCATCGAACCGATCGTTTCCGCCCGCGGGTTGCGCAAGAAATTCGGGCGCAAGGAAATCCTGCACGGGCTCGACTTCGACATTCCGCCCGGCCGCATCTATGGGCTGATCGGCCACAATGGCGCGGGCAAGACCACGACACTCAATGCCATGCTGGGCCTCACGAGCTGTGAAGGCACGATCCGCGTTCTGGGCGAAGACCCCTTCGCCAAGCGTGCCAAGCTGATGGAGAATGTCGCCTTCATCTCCGACGTCGCCAGCCTGCCGCGGTTCTTGCGGGTGCGCGAACTCTTTGCGCTGCTGACCAATATTCATCCCAACTTTTCTCCGGAAAAGGCGCGCAGCTTCCTCGAGGGCACCGACATCAAGCCGGAGATGAAGGTCAAGCATCTCTCCAAGGGCATGGTGGCGCAGTTGCATCTGGCGGTCGTCATGGCAATCGATGCCAAGCTCTTGGTTCTCGACGAGCCGATGCTGGGGCTCGACATAACCTATCGCAAGCGCTTCTACCGGCGGCTGCTGGAAGACTATATGACCGAGGAGCGGACGCTGATCATCACCACCCACCAGGTGGACGAGATCGAGTTCATGCTGAGCGACATCATGTTCATCCGCGACGGCGAGATGATCCTCCACATGCAGATGGAGACGGTGAATGACAAGTTCACCCAGCTTGTCGTCAACGATCCCGACCTGCAGGACGCCGCGCGCCGGCATGGTCCGGTCTATGAGGAGACCCGCTTCGGTCAGACCGTGATGATCTTTGACGGGGTGGATCGCGTCACGCTCGAGCCCTATGGCCGGCTGTCGACACCGACGCTATCCGACCTCTTCGTCGCGCTGATGCAGCGACCCAGTGCCAATCCGGAGGCTGCCCGATGAAGGCCTTTGCCGCGCTCGTCCATCGCGAGCTGATCGAACATCGCGGGGCCTTCCTGATCGGGCCGCTGATTCTGGTTGCCGTGCTGTTCGGCGCCACCATCCTCGCCTTTACCGTGGGGCGGGTCGACGCCCGCTTTTCGGGGCAATTGTTCACCGTAGCGCCGCTGCGCGTCTATGAGGTGGGCTTCCTGTTCTTCGGCATGGGCTGGTCGCTCTACATGATGGCCGTGCTGTTCTTCTTTTGCGCCGACGGCTTTGCCGCCGACAAGAGGAACAATGCCATGCTGTTCTGGAAGTCCATGCCGGTCAGCGACTTCAAGGTGTTGCTGAGCAAGCTGGTAGCCGGGATCACCGTGCTGCCGGGCACGATCTTCGGCATCGCGCTGCTCAGCGGGCTGCTGCTCTATGGCGTGGCCTATGTGACCATGCTGATCAATGGCACGGCGAGCGTGGCCACCCTGGGCAATATCGTGGGGATATATGGGCAGGTGGCGCTGACCATTCTCGTGACGCTGGTCTGTGGTTTGCTGTGGTATCTGCCGGCCATGGCGCTGGTGGGGGCGATCGCCACCGCCGTGGGGCGCTGGGCCATTCCGATCTCGCTGCTGCTGCCGGCGCTGGTTTCGACGCTGGAATGGGTGACGCTGGGGGGTATCCACCCGTTTGATACGGCCACCTGGAAATTCATGGAGTATCGCGGCTCGCTGCCAGACACGCCCTATGTCGAGGGCTGGCTGACCTCGGAAAGCAGTTTCAGCGGCGTGGCCTTTGCCATGGACCTGATTGCCGGCATGGACTGGCTGCAGGTGGGGATCGGCGCGGCATTTGCCGTTTTCGTCATCTACCTCGCCAGCGAATATCGCCGCCGGGTCAACGACAATTAGGCCCCGTGCTCGGCCTGTGCGTTCAGCGCAGGCCTAGCTTTTTCTTCCACCAGCGCTGCCAGCGGTGCCGGGCGAAGCGGTAGAACAGGTCATTGGTCATCACGTGGCGGTAGAGCCGGCCGAAGGCGACGGTCTGCAGCATCCCGGCAAACAGGCCCCAGGGCTTGCGCTCGCCGGTATAGTGCAGGATGGCCGGATCGAGATTTTCGTGCTGTCGCCGCGCATCGATGGTGTTCCAGCGCCAGTCGAGCTTCAGCCACTGGTTCTTGAAGATCAGGTTGAGCAGATCCTGGTCGTAATAGATGCGCTGCATCACCCCGGTGCGATTGGCTTCCTCCATGCGGCCGATGATGTCGGCGTCGCGCCATTTGGCGACATCGATCACCAGCATGCCGGCGTTGAAGTAATAGTCGGCGGTGTTGAACAGGTCGCGGTTGGCAGCGAGGTTGCGGCCGCTGGTGATGAAGGCGCCCATGGTGTCGCGCACGGCGGCGATGGCATTGCCTGACAGATCGAGCTCAAACAAATACGCAATGTCGTCGCGCACCAGCATGTCGCAGTCGAGATAGAGGATGCGGGTGACATCTGCGGGCACCAGCCGGTCGATCATCAGCCGGGCGTAGACAATGTTGGACAGCCGCTTGTTCTCGGGCATGCGCGCGGCGATGTCGCTGAACATGTCCGACTGGTCGAGATCATACCATTCGAGGTGCACCGGGAATTCGTCCTGGATTTTAGCCAGGTCGGCGCGATGCTCGTCACTCAGCGTGCGGTGCAGCAGGTGAAACACCAGCTCTTCGCGGCGGTGAGTGAACAGGCAGACCGAGCGCATGGTGGCATAGGCCGGCGCCCAGAAGCTGTTATCGAAGGTCAGGGCGATGTGCATCATGGCTTGGATTCAACGTCTCTGTTGGCGGTGCACGCGGTCAGCGCAGGCCGAGCTTTTCCTTCCACCAGCGCTGCCAGCGATGCCGGGCAAAGCGGTAGAAGAGGTCATTGGTCATGACGTGGCGATAGGTGCGCGCATAGGCCGTGCTGCGCAGCATGCCCGCCAGGATCGCCCAGGGCTTGGTCTTGCCGGTGAAATGCAGAATGGCAGGGTCGAGTGCCTCATGGGCAAAGTGGGTGTCGATGACATTCCAGCGCCAGGGCAGCGCCTGCCAGCGATCACGGAAGATCACGTTCAGCACGCCCTGGTCGTAGTAGAGCCTGGGCAGGACGCCGGTCTGGGCCAACGTTGCGATCTCGCGTGCGAAGTCCATCTGACGCCATTGATCGAGGTCGATGACCAGCATGCCGGAATTGAAATTGACGTCGGCCGGATCAAAAATATCGGCATTCTGGCGCATGTCCTTGCGCAGCATCACCCATGGCGACAGCGAATCTGCCACCGCGCCCAGGGGATGGCCACCCAGCTCCATGGCGATGAGCTGTTCGATGGGCTTGCGCACCATCATGTCGCAATCGAGATAAACGACCTTGCTGACGTTGGCTGGCAGCAGGCTGCCCAGCATCAGCCTGGCATAGACGATTTTGGGCCATTGCGCGGAGGCCGGCATGCCGGTGACGAAGGTCTCGAAGGCGGGGATTTCGGCCAGTGGGTAGTAGCGCAATGTGGCGCCGTATTCGGACGCGATCTGATCGAGATCGCTCTTGTATTCGGCCGCCAGCGGCAGATGGATCAGATGGAAGACCAGATCGCGCCGGCGTTTCGTCGACAGGCAGATCGAGCGCATCACCGCATAGGCGGGCGCCCAGAAGCCGTCGTCAAAACAGAGGGCAATATGGAGCTGGTCAGACATCGCTTCGTCCGGGATCAGCGGGCAGGAACAGCAGAACCGCAGTCACAACAACCAGGGCGAATTTCGGAATCTCCACCATGAACAGGACGTCCGTGGCGCCGCCGACAAACAGTCCGAGGACGAAGGTTCCGGCCAGATAGGCGCGCAGGCTCCACTTGCCTTCGCCGCCATGGCTGCGCTGTGCCAGGAATGGCGCCGCCATGAACAGGCAATAGGCGGCAAAGCCCATGATGCCTGCGGCGACGGCAAAGCTCAGGGCATCATTGTGGATATAGGCCCAGCCTTCGGCCGCATAGCCTGCCCGACCCAGTTCGGACAGAAAAGGCATGGACGCGGTCAGCTGATCACGCCAGCCATGGCCGATCCATGGCGAGTGGACGAAAGCCTGCCAGCCAGCGCTATACATTTCGAGGCGATAGGCGGTCGAGACGTCGCCCCCCAGATCGCCGGTAAGGCTGCCCCAGGTTGCGCGCAGGGCATCGAAGGGGCGGGTGAAACCGGCTAGGCTTGCCAGATAGAAGATCAACAGCACAGATGCCGCCAGGACGATGGGCGTGAGCAGCTTTTGCCAGAGCGGCATGGCGCGGCGCTGCATCCAGAACAGGCCATAGAGCAGCGCGAGTGCGCAACCAACGACCAGGGCTGCTCGGGTGCCGGAGGCGACCGAGGCGACAAAGCCCAGCAGCGGACCGGCAAGCGCCAGCCAGCGCCAGGGGGAGGCGCTCATCAGGGTCACGCCCAATCCCATGAAGCCCAGCGTCACTGCCAGAGCAGCAAAATGGATCGGACTAAGGCTCGGTGCCGTCACCCGCATCTCTCCCTGCGACATGCCATAAAGGCCGACCGCGGCAGCAAAGCCCGCCCCGACGATGCAGACCAGTGCGAATTGCTGCAACGTGACGCTTCGAGACAGGGGGGCTATGGCGAGCATAAGGACTGGCGCCAGCGCAAACACCGAAAAGCTCACGAGGGAGGAAATGCTGGGCCAGCCGGGCTGGAGCAGGAAGGCGACGGCCAGCAGCACGAAACCACCCCATAACGCCCAGAGCGCGGGAGACTTCAGCAGCTTTTGCCAGTCTGGTGTGTGCCAGCCGACGGCAATCGTGGGGATGGACAAGGCGAGACCGACATAGGCAGCGCCATTGCCAAGAAAAGGCCAGAGCAGGAGTGTCGACAGAAGCGCGCCAGCACTCAGTGCGGCAGCGATGCGGTCGCGGGGACCCAAGAGGCCCAGGGAGATGGTCGATTGCATATGCGCCGCCTTTCGCCTCCGCTATCGCCAAATTCCCAGGGCGGGTCAACAAACCAACTTGCGAATGATTTGCAATTGCATTAGCTTCCGTCGCGTATTGACCTGGAGTGCGTAATGCGTCGTCGCCTGTTTTCCGCCCTGTTGCTGACTTCCGCCCTTGCCACCACCCTCCCTGCCATGGCCCAGGACCGCCTCAAGGTGGTTACGACCTTCACCATCATTGCCGACATGGCACGCAATGTCGCCGGTGACGCTGCGGACGTGGTGTCGATCACCAAGCCGGGCGCAGAAATTCACAATTACCAGCCGACGCCGGGCGACCTGATTGCGGCGCAGGATGCGGATCTGATCCTGTGGAACGGGCTCAATCTGGAGCAATGGTTCGAGCAGTTTCTGTCGAACCTGGGCGATATTCCGTCGAGTATCGTGACTGATGGCATCGAGCCGATGGGCATTGGCGAGGGGCCGTATCAGGGCAAGCCCAATCCGCATGCCTGGATGTCGGCAGATGACGCGCTGATCTATGTCGAGAATATCCGCGCGGCGCTTGCCGCTGCCGATCCGGCCAATGCGGCGACTTATGACGCCAATGCAGCGACCTATGTGGCTAAGATCAATGCCACGGTCGAGCCGATCCGCGCGGCGCTGGCCGCCATTCCCGAAGAGCGCCGCTGGCTGGCGAGTTCGGAGGGGGCGTTTTCCTATCTGGCCCGCGATTATGGGCTGAAGGAGCTCTATCTCTGGCCGATCAATGCCGACCAGCAGGGCACGCCGCAGCAGGTGCGCCATGTGATCGATGAAGTGCGGGCCAATGCCGTGCCGGCGATTTTTTCGGAATCGACCATTTCCAGCCGCCCGGCCGAACAGGTGGCGCGCGAGACCGGCATCAAATATGGCGGCGTGCTCTATGTGGATAGCCTCTCGGAAGAGGATGGTCCGGTGCCGACTTACCTTGACTTGCTGTCGGTCACCTCCAACACCATTGTCCAAGGCCTTACCCAATGAATGACATGACGCAAGCCATGGTGGCGCCGGGCCTCGAGGTCAGCGACATTACCGTCGCCTACCGCAATGGCACCACGGCCATCAAGCATGCCAGCTTTTCCATTCCGCGCGGCTCGATCACGGCGCTGGTGGGGGTGAACGGTTCGGGCAAGTCGACGCTGTTCAAGGCCATCATGGGTTTCGTGCCGCTGGCAGACGGCTCGGTGGATATTCTGGGCGTGCCGGGAAGGCAGGCGCTGAAGCGCAATCTCGTTGCCTATGTGCCGCAGAGCGAGGACGTCGACTGGAATTTTCCGGTGCTGGTCGAGGACGTGGTGATGATGGGGCGGTATGGCCACATGGGCATGCTGCGCCGGCCGAGCAAGACCGACCATGACATGGTCACCTCGGCGCTTGAACGCGTCAACATGGTGGAATTCCGCCATCGCCAGATCGGCGAACTCTCCGGCGGCCAGAAGAAGCGCGTCTTCCTCGCCCGGGCCCTGGCGCAGGAGGGTCAGGTGATCCTGCTCGACGAGCCCTTTACCGGCGTCGACGTCAAGACCGAGGATGCCATTGTGGACCTGCTGCGCGCCCTGCGCGACGAGGGTAAGGTCATGCTGGTATCCACGCATAACTTGGGCTCTGTCCCCGAGTTCTGCGACCGCACGGTGCTGGTCAAGGGGACGGTGCTGGCATCGGGGCCGACCGAGGAAATCTTTACCCGCGAATGGCTGGAAGAGACCTTTGGCGGGGCGCTTCGCCATTTCGTTTTGGCGGGATCGGGCCTCCATGACGATGACGATCCGCGGCATCTGTCGGTGCTGACCGACGATGAGCGGCCGCTGGTCATGTATGGCGAAAAGGGCAAGATGACCACCAAGCAGTCGGACAGGGTTGAGGAATGATCGAGCACCTGCTGCTGCCCTTCAACTATCACTACATGATCAATGCCATGTGGGTTTCCGCCCTTGTCGGCGGGGTCTGTGCGTTCCTCTCGGCCTATCTGATGCTGAAAGGCTGGTCACTGATCGGCGATGCGCTGAGCCATTCGATCGTTCCGGGCGTTGCCGGGGCCTATATGCTGGGTCTGCCGTTCTCCATCGGCGCCTTCTTTTCCGGCGGGCTCGCGGCGCTGGCCATGCTGTTTCTCACCCAGCGCACCAAGCTCAAGGAAGATGCGGTGATCGGACTGATCTTTACCGCCTTCTTTGGCCTCGGGCTCTTCATGATCTCGCTGTCCCCGACCTCGGTGAATATCCAGACCATCATCATGGGCAATATCCTGGCGGTGACGCCGGAGGATACGCTGCAACTGGTCATCATCGCTGTGGTGACGCTGGGCGTGATGTTTTTCATCTGGAAGGACCTGATGGTCACCTTCTTCGATGAAAGCCATGCCCGCTCGATCGGGCTCAATCCGCCGCTGCTGCGAGTGGTGTTCTTCACCCTGCTCGCCGCCTGTACCGTTGCGGCTATGCAGACCGTGGGAGCGTTTCTGGTCATCGCCATGGTGGTGACACCGGGCGCCACGGCCTATCTCCTCACCGACCGGTTTCCGCGGCTGATCCTGATCGCCATTGCGGTGGGCACGCTGTCGTCGCTGTTCGGCGCCTATATTTCCTTTTTCCTCGATGGGGCAACCGGTGGGGTGATCGTGGTGCTGCAGACGCTGGTGTTTCTCACCGCCTTCATCTTCGCCCCCAAGCACGGCATGCTGGCGGCGCGGCGCAAGGCCAAAGCGGAGATGGCGTCATGAGCGAGTTTTTCGTCTACGCCTTCTGGCCGTTCAGCTTTCCCTTCATGACGCAGGCCATGCTGATCGCCGTCATGGTGGCGATCCCGACTGCGCTGCTGTCCTGCTTCCTCGTGCTCAAGGGCTGGTCGCTGATGGGCGACGCCATTTCCCATGCCGTGCTGCCCGGGGTGGTGCTGGCCTATATCGTGGGTATTCCCCTTGGCATCGGCGCCTTTGCCGCGGGCATGGGCTGCGCGCTGTCGGTGGGCTTTCTCAAGGAAAACAGCCGGATCAAGGAAGATACGGTGATGGGCGTGGTGTTTGCGGGCCTTTTTGGCCTCGGCATCGTGCTCTACACGTCGATCCAGACCGACGTGCATCTCGACCATATCCTCTTCGGCGACATTCTGGGCGTCTCGACGGGTGACCTGATCCAGACCGGGATCATCGCCATCGTCGTCACGCTGATCGTGCTCGCCAAATGGCGGGACCTGCTGCTCTTCACCTTCGATCCGCAGCAGGCTGGCGCCATCGGCCTGCCGGTGCGCTGGCTGCATTACGGGCTGCTGGCACTGCTGTCCCTCACCATCGTCGCGGCACTCACCGCGGTGGGCATCGTGCTGGTCATTGCCCTGCTCGTCGCGCCGGGTGCCATTGCCTATCTGTGGAGCAAGCGCTTCGGGCCGATGATGTTGATTGCCGCGACGGTCTCGGTAACCTGTTCGCTGGTCGGCATTTATGCCAGCTTTTTCATCGACAGCGCCCCGGCCCCGACCATTGTGCTGCTGATGAGCGCGACCTTCATCGTGACCTTTCTGATCACCACTGTGCGCCGGCCGCAGGCGGCTCTGGCTTAGGAGTTTTCCCCGCCCTGCGGGGCGGGCGCATAATCCATGGCAAAGGAGATTTGCCATGGATCAGACCAGCCGCCTCGCCCTGCCCTTCATCATGCCGAGCCAGGCGCAGAAACACATCACCCACAACGAGGCCATCCAGGCGCTGGATGCGCTGGTGCAGCCGGTCGTTTCCAGCCGTACCATGGTTTCACCACCCAGCCTGCCCCTCGAAGGGGAGGCCCATGTCGTGCCCATGGGCGCGACGGGTCTGTGGGCCGGGCATGGGGACGAGATCGCCGCCTGGCAATCGGGCGCGTGGAGCTTTTTCGATCCCGCGCCGGGCTGGCAGGTTTTCTGTCGCGCCGACCGTACGCAATATGTGTTCGACAGCGCCGGCTGGGTACCGCTGGCGGGCGTTGGCCTGCTGGCAGCCCTGATGGCGGCCGTGCAGGACCTGTCGGAGCGCGTGGAGGCGCTGGAGCCTATGCCTTGAGGCCGCGGATCAGCGCCTTGATGGATTTGCGATAGTCGCCCAGTTCGTCCGGCGCGGCAAGGGCGGCACGATCGAACAGGGCGCTGAACAGGCTGGCCAGCGCCTCGACCGGCAGCTTGCGCAGGACGCCCGCTTCCATGGCGTCGCGCAGCCCGCAGATCAGCGTGTCCTTGCCGTGGCGAGCGTCGATGGCGTCCACCGCGGCTCGGCCCAGCACGGCAGGCGCATCGACCAGCATGATCTGGCGCCTGCCGGGGTCCTGCATGGCATCGAGAAAAGCGTCGCAGCCGGCGAGCAGCGCCTTGATCGGCCCCGGCTCGTCGTACTGGCCAGCGGCGGCATTGATGCGCATGGCAACCAGGGCGTGTTCCTCTTCGAGCACGGCGGCGAACAGCGCGGTCTTGTCGGCATAGTGGTGATAGAGCGCGCCACGGGTCACACCGGCGGCGGCGACGATTTCCGGCGTGGAGGTGGCGGCGAAGCCCTTTTCCGCAAAGAGCTTGCGTGCTGCAGCAATGAGAACCCGCTGCGTCTGCTCCCGGCGCTCAGTCTGGGTCCGCCTGACATCCACTTGCATACATCCTGTCTGTATGTTACTTCATTTTACATACAGGCAGATTGTATTCTTCTATCACACAATGGCAAGGAGTTTGTCGAATGCGCACAGAAAGCCTTTATCCGTTGATCCAGGTCGAAGATGTCGAGAGCACCGCGCGCTTCTACGAGACGCATCTGGGCATGGCGCGGATCTTTTCGAGCGACTGGTATGTGCAGTTGCGCGCCACGGCCGATCATCCCTTCGAAATCGCGCTGATCCGCTATGATCATGACTCTATCCCCACGCAGGGGCAGGTGCTGACCAAGGGCATGGTCCTCAGCTTTTATGTGGCCGATGTCGATGCCGAACATGCGCGCTTCCAGGTCGACGGCGTGCCGGTGGTGCAGGCATTGCGCAGCGAAGTCTTTGGCCAGCGCCATTTCATCGCCGCGGATCCCAATGGCCTGCTGCTCGATATCATCACGTCGATCGAGGGCTGACCCCTAGAATTCACGAAAACTCCCCGCTAGGCTGAGTTACGTAAGTCAGGGAGGATTTTACGCGATGACGTCCAAGCGCCTCGGTGTCGGCCTGATCGGCACCGGCAATATTTCGTCGGCCTATCTCAAGGCTATTCTCGGCAAGGACGGTCTGCCCGGTTTTCCGGTGCTCGACATCAAGGGCCTGGCCGATATGCGGCCGGAGGCGGCTGCGGCGCGGGCGGATGAATTCGGGCTTCAGTCCATGAGCCTCGATGAAATGCTGGCGAGCCCGGATATCGCGCTGGTCATCAACCTCACCATCCCGCGCGCCCATGTCGAGGTTGGCCTCAAGGCGCTGGCGGCCGGCATGCATGTCTATTCGGAAAAGCCGCTGGGCATTTCCTTTGCCGAGGGCAAGGTGCTGCTCGAAGCCGCCAACGCGGCGGGCCTGCGCATCGGTTCGGCGCCCGATACATTCCTTGGCGGTGCGCATCAGCAGGCGCGGGCCGTGGTGGATAGCGGCGCGCTTGGCCCGATCATTGGCGGCACCGCCTTCATGCAGGTGCCGGGTCACGAGGCCTGGCATCCCGATCCGGCCTTTTATTACGATATTGGCGGCGGGCCGGTGCTCGACATGGGGCCCTATTATATCACCGATCTGGTCAACCTGCTCGGCCCGGTCGACCGGGTTTCAGCCATGGCGTCGCGCCTGCGGCTGCAGCGCCCTGTGCTGTCCGAGCCCAGGCAGGGCCAGATCATGGAGGTCAAGGTCGATACCCATGTCACCGGTTCGCTGGGTTTTGCCAATGGCGCCATTGTCCAGGTGGCAATGAGCTTTGACGTAGCCGGTCACCGGCATGTGCCGCTCGAGCTCTATGGCACCGAGGCGAGCCTCATCGTGCCCGATCCAAATCTGTTTGGCGGCGATGTTGAGTTCAAGAAACGCGGCCGCGAAGAGGCCTGGACGCCGGTGACGGTGACCCAGCCCTATGCCGACGGCAATTATCGCTCGCTGGGCGCGGCCGACATGGCGCAGGGCATTCTCGACAATCGCCCGCACCGCGCCAATGGCGATCTGGCGCTGCATGTGCTGGAGGTGATGGAAGCGTTCGAGACGGCATCACGCGAGGGCCGGACCGTCGAGATCAAGACGCCGGTGACCCGCCCGGAGCCACTGGCGACATCGCTTCGGGATGGTCGGATCTAGCTACCAGCGCAGGCTGAGGCTGGCCGCGTCTTCCGCGTTGAAATAAAGGCTCACTTCCACATCGGAAGTGGGCTCGTGCACGCCATCGACATATTGGCGCTGCAGTAGGGTGATGGTCTCGCTGTCCGTGTCGGCGCCGAGGTATAGATAGTCGAAACAGTCGTCGGCCTCGTTCAGCGGCACGACGCGATTGGCGTAGATTTCCTGCTTGAGGTCGTGCAGGTCGCGGCCGCTGATCACACTGTCATCGTCGCGGCGCTCTGCCCAGACGGTCGGCACCCAGTCATAGCCGCTCTGGCAGATCCTGTTTCCCTCGAAGACCGCAATGTCGGTAAAGCCGACATTGCGCTCGGCATCCCAGGCATTGTTGATCTCGAAGACCGCGCCCTCCTCATCGACGTCGAAATAGACGTCGGTCCAGGCGCAGGTCTGGTCCTCATATGCGTAGCACCATTTCGCCGCCTCGCGCATCAGCGTGCCGACATCGCGGAAATCCACCAGCTTGCCGGACTTGTATTTGCCGATGGCAGCATCGACCGACGGCTGGAAAGCATGGGCGCCAGTGGCGCTGACCAGGGTGAAAGCGATCGCGGCAAGCCATGGTTTCATCAGCGGAATCTCCCGTTTTCCTGACTTGGACAATAGCCACGCGACCATGTCAGGAAAAGGACGAAGCCGGATCAGGGTTGACAGACCGGCTTAATGTAACAATCATAGTTACATGAAACGCTCCAGCCGCCTCTCGCTCGCGCTCCATGCCCTGGTCCATCTGCACAAGCAGCCGGACGAGGCCATGACCTCCGCCACGCTCGCCACCTGCCTGATGACCAATCCGGTCGTGGTGCGGCGCGTCCTGGGTGAATTGCGCGAGGCCGGCATTGTTGCCTCGACCAAGGGGCATGACGGCGGCTGGCGCCTGTTGCGCCCGGGCAGGGAGATTTCCCTGCGCCACGTCTATGCCGCCATGGGCGAGAGCCTCCTCATCCGCACGGAAAGCGATCCGGGCGACATCCAATGCGGCATCGTCCGTACCGTCAATTCCGTCATGGGCGAGTTTTTGGCCGATGCTGAGGCGCTGCTGGCGGCCCGGCTCGAGCGCGTCTCGCTCGACGACCTCGCCCGCCAGGCGACGCCAAATCCCCTTCATCCCCATCACCATGGAGAACAGTCACATGGATGACGTCATCATCATCGGCGGCAGCTTTGCCGGTCTCGCCGGCGCATTGCAGCTGGTGCGCGCCCGCCGCAAGGTCACCATTCTGGATACCGGCCTCAACCGCAACCGCTTTGCCGGCCATTCGCATGGCGTGCTTGGCCACGACCACAAGTCGCCGGCTGACATCCTCGGCGATGCGCGCCAGCAGTTGACGCGCTATCCCACGCTCACGACCATCAATGCGCGCGCCGAGACGATCAGCGGTGCGGCCGATGATTTTTCCGTCACGCTGGACGATGGCCGGGTGCTGAAGGGGCGGCGGATCCTGCTTGCCTATGGCGTCACCGACCAGATGCCCGACATTGCCGGCTTTGCCGAGTGCTGGGGCAAGTCCATCGTCTCCTGTCCCTATTGCGACGGTTTCGAAGTGGCCGGGAAACATTGGGGCCTGCTTTATGGCGGTCCGCATAGCCTGCATGCCACCCAGCTGTTCGCCGACTGGACCGACCAGATCACCGTCTTTGCCAACGGGCATGACATTCCCACTGACGAACGCGCCAGCATCGCGCGGCGCGGTTTCAGCATTGTCGACGGGAAAGTGTCCGGCATCGCTCACGATAGCGGCAAGATCGGCGCCGTACAGACAGAGGATGCGGAAACGCCCGTCGATGTGCTCTTTGCCCATCCCAACTATCGTCCGTCGTCCAGCCTGCATGAGGCGCTGGACATTGTCATGGACCACAATGCCATCGGTTCGACGATCAAGGTCGATGACATGCGGCAGACTTCGGTGGCGGGAATTTTTGCTGCCGGCGACCTGATGAACCCCATGGCCAGCGTGACCTTCGCCATGGCCAGCGGCGCGTTTGCAGCGGTTTGCGCGCAGCGCAGCATGCTGGTCTGACACCCGGCCACTTGCACGTAGATTAGAATGGTTCTAAGCATTGTTTAGAACCATTCTAATTCTGAGTGTGCCATGCTCTCCTTCCTCACCGACAACCGTCGCGCCTTTGCCAGCCTGTCCGAACGCGAGATCCTGTCGTTGGCCATCGCCGCGGAAGAGGAGGACGGCCACATCTATTCCGAGTTTGCGACGCGTCTTTCTGACGGCTATCCCGGGTCGGCGGCGCTGTTCGAAGGCATGGCGGCCGAGGAAGACGAACACCGTCGGCGCCTGCTCGACCTTTACGTTGCCCGCTTCGGCACGCGGCTGGTGCCGATCCGCCGCGAACATGTGAAGGGTTTCATCCATCGCAAGCCGATCTGGCTGATGAAGACGCTGAGCCTCGACACCGTGCGCCAGCAGGTCTGGGAAATGGAAGAGGGCGCCTATCGCTTCTATATGGAAGCGGCCAAGCAGGTGACGGACGCCGGAATTCGGAAACTGCTCGGCGATCTGGCCATGCAGGAGCGCAGGCATGCCGACGCCGCCGACCGGATCGACGCCTCGGTGCTGGGCGTCCAGGGCCGCGACAGCGAGACCCATGAATCGCATCGCCAGTTCGTCCTGACCTATGTCCAGCCGGGTCTCGCCGGGCTGATGGATGGCTCGGTCTCGACCCTCGCCCCGGTGTTTGCCGCCGCCTTCGCCACTGGCGATACGCACCAGACCTTCCTGGTCGGCCTTGCCGCCGCCATTGGCGCGGGCATTTCCATGGGTTTTACCGAAGCGGCCTCCGACGATGGCAAGCTCACCGGCCGTGGCTCCCCCATCAAGCGCGGCCTCGCCGCCGGCATCATGACCGCCGTGGGTGGCCTCGGCCACGCCCTGCCCTATCTGATCCATGACTTCGCCCTGGCCACGACGGTTGCCATTGTCGTGGTGTTGATCGAACTCTGGGCCATCGCCTTTATCCAGAACCGCTACATGCAAACGCCCTTCTGGCGCGCCGTGATGCAGGTTGTGCTGGGCGGTTCACTGGTCTTTGCGGCAGGAATTTTGATCGGGAATGCCTAGCTCGAAAAGCGCCCCACCCACGGTGTCACCCCGGCCTTGAGCCGGGGCCCATCCCGAGGTCCATCCACGGCCGCAAGGTCGATCGTTCTGACACCTTGCGGCAGAACCGAAATCTCCAGATGGGTCCCGGCTCAAGGCCGGGATGACATCGAGTTTGGGGTTATCGCCCGCCTTACTGGTAGCTTTGTCCGATCAAGCTGGCTGCCTTGCTGCCGATGGCCATGGCGGGGGCATTGGTGTTGCCTGAAACGATCTGGGGCATGATCGAGCAGTCGATCACCCTCAACCCATCCACGCCGCGCACCTTGAGATCGGGACCGACCACGGCCGTGGGATCGCTGTCCAGCCCCATGCGCAGCGTGCCGACGGGGTGGTAGTTGGTCTTGACCGTCTGGCCACAGTAGCTTTCCAGCTTGGCCGGATCGCTCATCACCGCAGCACCGGGCAGCAGCTCGTCAGCAATGCGGGACTTGAAGGGCTCGGTGTCGAGCAGCTTTCGTGCGGTTTCGAGCGCCTTCATGGTCAGGCGCAAATCGTCAGGCTCCCCGAAGAAATTGCAATCGACCAAGGGCTGATCGTCAGGATTGGCCGAGCGGAGCTTGACCGAGCCGCGTGCCTTGGGTCGCAGCAGGCAAGAGGTGAAGGTCACGCCCCAGGTGGGTTTGGCGGCGCTGACGTCGCGGTCGAGATAGACGATGGGCGCGCAATAGAGCTGGATGGTCGGCCGGTCGCCGCCATCGGGATCAAAGAACAGGCAGGATTCGATGCCCGTGGTGGTCACCGGGCCCGAGTTGAACAGCAGATATTGCAGCCCGTTGCGGAGCATGTTCCACCCCTTGTCCTGGCCGAAATAGCCAGATGGGGCCTTGGTCGTGGCGATGACCGGGACTTCGTGGTGATCCTGCAGATTCTGCCCGACGCCGGCGATATCGGCAACGACGTCGAGACCATGCTCGCGCAGGTGCGCGGCCGGGCCGATGCCGCTCAACAGCATCAGCTTGGCGCTGTTATAGGTGCCGGCGGCCACCAGCACTTCGCGCCCGGCATGGGCGACATGGCGCGTGCCGTCCTTGCGATAGGCGACGCCGATAGCCTTGCCGTTTTCGACAATGATCCGATCGACCTGGGCGCCGGTGACAATAGTCAGGCGCCTGTCATCCGAAAGGTCATCAAGAAAAGCCTTCTTGGCGTCGGAGCGCTCCTTGTAGCGGCCCCATTGGCCATAGGTGTGCTGCATGATGCCGACGCCATTCTGCCTGACACCGTTGAAATCCGGGTTATAGGCGTGACCGAGCCCCTGCGCCGCCTGGAGGAAATGCTCCGTCGTCGGGGAGAGGTGGCCGGGATCGGAAATGCGCAGCTTGCCACCGATGCCGTGATAGCGGTCGTTGAAGCGGGCATTGGCTTCAATGCCGGTGAAATGGGGCAGCATGTCCTCGTAGGACCAGTCGGTGCTATTGCCCATGCCGGCGGCCCAGCCATCGTAATCTTCGGCCTGGCCGCGCATATAGACCATGGCGTTGACGGCGCTGCCGCCACCGAGGGCCCGACCCACTGGCACGATGGGCGCACGGCCGCCGAGCTGGGGCTGCGGCACGGTCTTGTGCATTTCGAGGAACGTGTCCTGCGCCAGATATTTCATATAGCCGGCAGGCATGGCCATGACGCGATTGGTTTTGGCCGGGCCGCGCTCGAGCAGCAGCACCGAAAAGCCGAAGTCGCGCACCAGGCGCATGGCTGCAACGGATGCGGCAGAGCCACCTCCGGCAATCACGAAATCATAGTCGGCCATGAAAGTCCTCCATTGAGGAGCTTAGGCAGCGCCGGCCAGGGCTTCCAGCCGGTTATCGAGGATTTCGCCCACTTTTGCGCATTCGCGCGCAATTTCGCTGGCAAAATGGGCCAGCATGTCGCGCTCAAGCGCCGCGGTCGTACGCACGACCATGGCCGTGTCGCGATGCAATGGCTCGAAGTCCATGGGTGCGATTTCCACCAGCCGGCCGGCCGCGACGTCCTCGGCCACCGCGGAATGGACGAAAAATCCCAGGCCCTCGCCCTTGATGGCCAGCCGGCGCGCCGGGCCGGTGGGCAATTCGACGCTGGTCTTGGCGAGGCGCACCAGAGCGGCCGCGGTTTCAGGCTCGGCCTGCCACCAGCGCAGCGAGATGACGCGGGGTACCAGGGCCAGCACTTCCTCGATGCTCGGCTGGGCGGAGAGCTTTGACGCAACCTCGGGCGCCACGACCAGCGGCACGCGTTCGCGCATCACCACCAGCGGCACGAGATCGACCACCAGCGGATCGATATTGGGCCAGCACAGGATTCCCATTTCCACATCGCGCTCATGCAGCATGGCAGCGATATGGCTCTGGCGGCCCTCGTTGACCACGACGTCGACGCCCGGATATTTTTCCTGGAAGCGCAGCAGCGGCTCGGTGATCAGCGGGCTGACCAGGCTGCGCAGCGAGGCGATGGCGATGCGGCCGCGCTCGACCCGGCGCAGCGCCTCGCGTCCCTCCTGCGCCGTGCCGATGATGCGGCGGGCAAAGGGCAAGAAGGTCATGCCCTGGTCGGTCAGCGTCACGGTGCGGCCGCGCTGGAACAGCGTCACGCCGAGCAGGGTTTCGAGGGCGCGGATGCGCATCGAGGCCGTGGCCTGGGTGATATGCAGATGCGCCGCGGCCCGGGTGAAACTCTGCTCCCTCACAATGCGGTCAAAGGTGCGAAGCTGATCGAGATCCATTGGAAAGACTTATGGAAGAGAGGGAATAGTCCGGCTCCGCAGATCTAGCATTGGCGCGGGTGATGGGAAAGCGGGTCAACCGGCCTTGTTGCGCTCCCGCGACGCTTCGGCCAATGCCTTCTTGGCGGCCTTGCGTTCGGCTGCCACGCTGGCCGCCGCGTCGCCCATATGGGCAGTGCCCTGCTTGCGCGCCAGGTCCATCTGCTTTTGTCGTTCGGCGGCAGCCTGGTGTTTTGCCACGTCACCGGCGCAATGCGGGCAGGAGACGCCTTCGACATAGTCCTGGTGCGCGCGGTCGTCGGCGGTCAGCGGATGACGGCAGGCGCGGCAAAGGGTGGCGTCGCCTTCAACCAGCCCGTGACCGACCGAGACGCGATCGTCGAAGACGAAACATTCGCCGGCAAAGCGGCTATCTTCCTGCGGCACCACTTCGAGATATTTCAAGATCCCGCCGCGCAGGTGGAAGACCTCTTCAAAACCCTGGCTCAGCAGGTAGGACGAGGCCTTTTCGCAGCGGATACCGCCGGTGCAGAACATGGCGACCTTCCTGTCGCGCGCGGGATCGAGGTTTTGGGCGACATAGTCCTTGAACTCGGTGAAGCTCTTGGTCGCCGGGTCCAGGGCACGCTGGAAGGTGCCGAGGCCCACTTCATAGTCGTTGCGCGTATCGAGCAGCACCACATCATTGCGCTCGATCAGCCCGTTCCAGTGCTCCGCCTCGACATAGGTGCCGACGAGCTTGCTGGGATTGGCCTCGGGGGCGCGGAGGGTGACGATCTCGGGCTTGAGGCGGACCTTCATGCGCAGGAAGGGCATGTCCGTTGCGGTCGAATATTTGACTTCAGCGCCTTCGAGCCGGCCGGCGAAGAGGTCGCCCGAAAACAGAAAATCTGCCAGTGCGTCGATGGCCTCGACCGTGCCGGCGACTGTGCCATTGATGCCCTCGGGCGCCAGGATCAGCGTGCCCTTGATGTCGCGTGCGCAGCAGAATTTTGCCAGCAGCGGCTGGATCGCCTCGGCATCGGGCAGGTCGGCAAATTTATAGATGGCCATCACCTTGTATGGTTGATGGCTCTGGGGCAGATTGGCGTTCATATCGCGTGGCCGTTGGTTCATCGGCTCGCTCATACCACCCTGGGCCCCATGGGCCAAATCGAGAAATCATTGGGAGAGACAGATGACCTATCGGGCCGATACGGCACGCTATGACGACATGCAATATCGCCGCTCGGGCAAGTCGGGGCTCAAACTGCCGGTGATCAGCCTCGGGCTCTGGCAGAATTTCGGCGGCACGCGCGACTATCCGTCGGCCATGGAAATCCTCGGCCATGCCTTCGATCAGGGCGTGACCCATTTCGACCTCGCCAATAACTACGGTCCGCCAGCCGGTTCGTCGGAAGAGCTGTTCGGCCAGGTGATGAAGCGCGATTTCCGCCCCTATCGCGACGAGCTGATCATTTCCACCAAGGCCGGCTATACGATGTGGCCCGGTCCCTATGGCGATTTCGGCAGCCGCAAGTATCTGCTGGCCTCGCTTGACCAGTCGCTGACCCGCATGGGGCTCGACTATGTCGATATCTTCTATTCCCACCGCTATGACCCCGAGACGCCGCTCGAGGAAACCATGGGCGCGCTGGCTCATGCCGTGCGCAGCGGCAAGGCGCTCTATGTCGGGATTTCCTCCTATCCGGAAAAGGAAACCCGCGAAGCCCATCGCATCCTCAAGGAGATGGGCGTCGCCACCACCATCCACCAGCCGAGCTATTCGATGATCAATCGCTGGATCGAGGATGACCACACGATCGATGCCTGTGGCGAGCTGGGCATCGGCATGATCGCCTTTTCGCCGCTGGCGCAGGGCGTGCTCTCGGGCAAATACAATAGCGGCGGGACCGAAGGCACCCGGGGCGGCAATCCCAATGGCACGCTGCGCGCCAGCCATGTCGAGCCGCGCGTGCTGGCCGCAGTCGACAAACTGGCCGAGATCGCCAGATCGCGCGGCCAATCCATGGTGCAACTGGCGCTGAGCTGGGTGCTGCGTCGGCCGGAAATGACCTCGGCGCTGATCGGCGTGCGCAATCTCGACCAGCTCAAGGATAATCTGGGCGTGCTCAACAATCTCGAACTGAGTGCGGAAGAAATCGCGGCAATCGATGAAGCCACCAAAGACGGCCAGATGGAATTGCATCCCCGCCCAAGTGGCTGGCTGCGCTGATCTATCAACAAAACGCGGGCTACGTAGTCTTACGTATCTTGCATTTACTTGAAATGGGAATCGTAAAGGCGCGTTAACTGCGCCCAATTCTGTGTTGGCACCGCAATTTACGCGCAGCGTTGGCTCCTCATCTGAATTCCAAGGAGTGGAACAATGCGTACCAACAGCTATATTTCGGCAGCGGCTCTCACCGCCGCCCTCCTCTCCGGTCCCCAGCTTGCGCAGGCACAGGGACTGGGGCTCGGCCTGAGCCTGGGCGGGGACAATGGCGTCAATGTCGACGTCGGTGTCGGCACGGGTGATGGCCTGGGCGTCGATGCCGGGGTAAGCGTCGGTGGCGACGATGGCCTCAATGTCGATGCCGGTGCAAATGTGGGCGGCAGCCAGGGCGGCATTGGCGTCAATGCGGGCCTGAGCTCGGGCGATCGCGGCTCGGATGACAACCTGGTCGATGTGGGGATCGGCACGGCCAACCACGACAGCAGCGGAAGCCTGGTCGATGTCAATCTGGGCAGCGGCCAGCAGGGCCCGCATGGCGGCACGGTGATCAACCTGGGCGGCGGCACTGGCGGACAGACTACCGCCAGCGTCAATGCCAATGCCGGCACCACCGGGACCGGTTCCGGCACCAGCCTGCTCAATGGCGGGGTGCGGATCGGTGGGCTCGGCGCCGGGGCGCGTAATGACGCCCTGCTCGGGCTGATCGACAGCCCGAACTTGGCCAATATCGACCTCGATGTGGCCGTGGATGACCGTCGCGTCTCCATCATCAGCGCGGCCGACCTGCTCGGTCAGGACGAGTTGCTCGATCTCGAGGCCCATCTCGACCTCGGCGGCGAGGGCCGTGGCGAATTGCTCGATGCGCTGACCAACAGCAATGTGCTGGGCTCGATCTTGGGCAATGAGGGCATCGACCTCTCCGATGTGCTGGCGATTCAGGTTGCCGAGAATGGTGCAACGGAAGTCATCGTGCTTGATGACACGGTGCGCGTGGCCCTTCTGGGCGACAATGGCGATCTAGCCGATGTGACGGTTGGTGATCTCGCCAATCTCGATATCGACCTGCTCTCCGATGAAGAACTGGCCGCGATCAATCTCGATCTCCTGCCCGAAGAGCTGCGCGCTGCGGTGGAACTGCGTCTGCTCAGCCTTGATGGTGAGGGCACGGGCGTGGATCTGGCCGATCTCAGCGCTGGCGAACTGGCCGATCTCGACATCGACCTGCTGACCGACGAACAGCTGGCCCAGATCAATCTCGATCTGCTGCCCGACGATCTGCGCACGGCAGTCGAAATCCGCCTGCTCGGCGATGATGGCGAAGGCAGCGGCCTGGACCTTGCCGATCTCAGCGCTGGTGGACTAGCCGATCTCGACATCGACCTTCTGACAGACGAACAGCTGGCCCAGATCAATCTCGACCTGCTGCCCGACGATCTGCGCACGGCGGTCGAAATCCGCCTGCTGGGCGATGATGGCAACCTGGCCGATCTGACCGTGGAAGAACTGGCAAATCTTGATATCGACCTGCTGTCGGACGAGGAACTGGCCGAGATCAATCTCGACCTGCTGCCGCCCGAATTGCAGACGGCGGTGCAAATCCGACTGCTTGGTGACGATGGCACGATTGCCGATCTCGGCATTGGCGACCTGGCCGAGGTGAATATCGCGCTGCTTGGCGATGATGACGGCGACATGGGCACCGAAAGCATTCCCGGCGACGGTGGCGACGACGATGGTACCGGCGGTGGAAACACGGGCGGTGGGGATACCGGCGGTGGTAATACGGGCGGCAACAACGGTGGTGGCAACACCGGCGGCGGTGACGACGACGGCGGCACCGATAATGGTGGTAACACCGGCGGCGGCAACAATGGCGGTGGCGGCGATAACGGCGGCAACACCGATACTGGCAATACCGGCGGCAATGGCTCCAATGGAGGTGATGATACCGGCACGGTTCCGGTCATCAATCCCGGCGTGGACGACACGGTCGTCGGGGCGATCAACGGCCTGCCGGCCACTGCGGTTGGCGCCAGCTTTGACATTGCGGTGCTCGATTGCAGCGTCGGTGTCCTGGCGCTGGCCCAGGGTCTTGAAGCCAGCCCCTCGACCATCGCTTCCGCCGATAGCCTGGAACTGGTTCGCATCGAAGGCTGCCAGCGCAGCCTGGTCGATCCTGGCGTGGCCGGTATCCATGCCGCCATCGAGGACAACCCGGCCCTTGCCGATGTGCT